>JAFSDP010000016.1 GCA_017436185.1 Alistipes sp.
AGGTACGCAGATTACCTCGTTGCCCGAAGGTCTGACCGTTGGCGGCTATCTCGACCTCCGAGGTACGCAGAT
The DNA here is from genome assembly GCA_017436185.1 of Alistipes sp. The sequence continues at coordinate 73 of JAFSDP010000016.1, forward strand.
TACCTCGTTGCCCGAAGGTCTGACCGTTGGCGGCTATCTCGACCTCCGAGGTACGCAGATTACTGACACGTCGAATGTCAATAGAGTGGTACCCGAACCTCTGTTGCGGGAGTGGCGAGGGAGAAAGTTTATCCAAGCCGACGGTATTTTCCAGCAACTCATCGAGCGCAAGGGTAATGTCTGCCACGTGAAGAATATCGGAAGCGATAAGATCACCTACCTCGTGACTGATGGCAATGGTAAGTGGGCGCACGGTGAGACTATCAAGGAGGCGAAAGACGACCTTATCTACAAGATAAGCGACCGAGACAAGTCGAAATACGAGAGCTGGACGACGCAGACAGAGGTCAGCTTCGAAGAGGCCATCGAGGCCTACCGAGTAATTACGGGTGCGTGTGCCGCAGGAACAAAGGGTTTCGTAAGCTCACTGCCGCAGCTCAAAGATCGCTACACGATTGCCGAGGTCATCGAGCTGACGAAAGGGCAATACGGGCACGATGAATTTGTAAAATTCTTCAACGCAAACACAAAATAACTATGGACAACACTACCGCCATTACCCCGACCAACGAATCGACGATGCTCGTATTCGGGTCGAAGGCCAACTTCGAGAATGCTCAACGTATGGCCGTTGCTTTGGCATCATCAACGATGGTGCCTATTCAATATCAACAAGCCAAAACCCCTGAAGCCGTAGCCAACTGCATCATTGCATTGGAGATGGCCAACCGCATCGGGATGTCGCCCTTGATGGTGATGCAAAACCTCTATGTGGTCCACGGGAACGTGGGTTGGAGCAGTAAGTTCTTGATCGCATCGCTCAACACCTGCGGTCGCTTCACGCCGATCCAATACGAGCAGGTGGATGCCAACACCGATAAGTGGCGTTGCCGAGCCTATGCCACCGACAAATCGACGGGTGCCATCGTCTATGGTGCTTGGGTATCGCTCGATATGGCGAAGAAGGAGGGCTGGTCAACCAAGAGCGGCTCGAAGTGGCTGACGATGCCGGAGCTGATGCTTCAATATCGGGCTGCTGCATTCTTTCAAAGAGTGTACGCACCCGAAATCTCTATGGGTATGCAGACCGTCGAGGAGCTGCACGACACCGCTATTGAGGTTCCCTACGAGGATGTCACCGACACCTACAAGGAGCAGGTTGAAGAGGAGCTGAAGACCATCGACGAGGTGAATAGAGCCTTGTTGCAGGGTCGCATCACGAAGGCCGAGGCTGACGAACTGAAGAAGAAATTTGAGCAAGTGAAGAAGGCCGATGACCTTATCTCGATGCTCGACGAGGCAGAACAAAAATAAACTACTATGTACGGAAATATCCACCAGAACAACGCTCAATGGAGGATGGCGAGGTGCTTCAACTTCACCTCCTCGGAGCTGCACAAACTGCTGACGAAGGCAAAGTCGGGATCGGGAATGTCAAAGACTGCCGAGACCTACATCTTCGACAAGTTGGCCGAGACGCTAACCAATGGTGACTGCTTGAACTACACGCAAGCCGACTCGAAGGAGATTCGATGGGGTCACTATTGGGAGAGCGAGGCTCGGTTTCGCTACGAGGATGCCACAGGCGTGAGCGTTGAGACGTGTGGCTACATTCCGTACAACGACTTCTTCGGAGGCTCTCCCGATGGTTTGGTTGGCGAGGATGGGGGCATTGAAATCAAATGCCCCTATAACTCTGCCGTTCACGTCAGATATCTGATGATGACCGAGCCGAAGGACCTGCAAGAGTTCAAGCCCGAATACTACGCACAAATTCAAGGGAACCTGCTGACGACAGGTCGCCAATGGTTCGACTTCGTGGCATTCGACCCTCGAATGAAGAACGAGGCGCAGCAACTAAAGGTGTTGCGCATTCCTCGTGACGAGGAGTTTATCGCTCGGTGCATCGAGGCGTTGGAAGCAGCTCAAGAGGTGCGTAGAAAATATGAGTCGAAACTAATCGAAATGCTATGATTAACAAAGTAATCCTCGTGGGTCACGTTGGTATTGACCCCGAAATCAGGAATCACAATGGCTCGAAGGTGGCTAAAATCCGAATGGCCACGACCGAGCGTTGGAAAGACCAGAGCGGTGAACCTCGTGAGAACACCGAGTGGCACAACGTTATAGCCTTTGGCCGAAAGGCCGAGGTGATCGAGCAGTACATCCGCAAAGGCTCGAAGGTGTATGTCGAGGGTAGCATCCACTACTCCTCTTACGAGAAGGATGGCAAGACCTTCTGCTCGACTGACATACACGCTGCGGAGATCAGAATGCTCGATGGCAATAACAACAACTAATGTGGTACGACCTTTCCTCCTCTTACGAGAAGGAACAGTTCGTAAATAGAGCCTACGAACTATCCGTCAAGGGTTCGGTCGTGGAGCTGACCGAGAAGAAGCAGAAGCGCACGATACCACAAAACGCCTACCTGCATCTGATTCTCGGAGCATTCGCAATGAGTGCCGGCGAAACGCTCGATTGGGTTAAGCGAGAATACTTCAAGAAGTATTGCAACAGAGAGTTGTTCGTGCTGACTCGATACGATGAGCGCATCGGAAAGCAGGTCGAGTACATCAGGTCGAGCCGAGACCTTGACACCGCAGAAATGACGAAGGCCATCGACAACTTCAAGCGATGGTCGGAGGAGGAGTGCGACATACCACTCCCTGATGCCGACAACAAAGGTTGGCTCTGGGAGATCGAGAAAGAAATGCAAAAAATTAAACATTGGATTTGATATGACGAAGATGGAATTGGCCACACGTTTGGCCGAGAAAGCAAACCTCTCAAAGGCGGATGCAATTCGTGCCGTCGAGGGTTTTATGGAGGCAATGGCCGATGCCTTTGCCGAGAAGGAGAGCATCTATATGCGTGGCTTTGGCACCTTCAAGATTGTGGTTCGAGCCGAGAAAAAGGCCCGTAACATTCGCAAGGGTACGGAGGTGATGATCCCCCAGCACCTGTCGGTGAAGTTCATCCCCTGCGACTCGTTGCTCAACAAGATGAATCCGAAGGGGTGGAAGACGAGATAACCTTCGCTACCCTCGAAGAGCAGTTTCGGAGGAGGGCGGCTGAAGTGGCCGCCAACCCTCCTCGAAAGCACTCGGCCAACGAAGAACATAAAATACAATGTGCCTGCGTGAGGTGGTTTAGGTCGCAGTACCCACACTTCAAAAATCTTCTTTTCGCCATTCCAAATGGAGGTTACCGTACCGAAGCGGTTGGTGCAAAGATGAAGGCCGAGGGTGTTCTGGCCGGAGTGCTTGACTTACTTCTGCTTATCCCTCGAAGGGAATGCGGCGCACTGTTCTTGGAATGCAAGACTCCAAAGGGCAGGCTGTCCGACAAGCAGAAAGAATTTATTGAGGCGGCTACACAGCAGGGTTATATCTGTGTGGTGTTCCGCTCGATCACCGAGTTTATATCAATCATCGAAAACTATCTCGCAGGAGACCTCGATAAAATCAAACGACTATGAAACGTGACAGCATAACATTCTACACTTTGTGGCTCGATGCAGTTTCAGCCCTCCCCAAAGAGAAGCAGGGCGATGCGCTGATTGCCATACTTACCTACGCCACAAAGGGTGAGATTGTCTGCGAGGAGGGGTCGATAGAGATGGCGATGCTGATGATGGCGAAACCGCAAATCGACATCAACAATCAGCGTTATGAGAATGGCCGGAAGGGTACGGATTTCGGGAAGCTCGGTGGGAGACCACGAAAAACCCCAACGAAACCCCAAGAAAACCCCAAGAAAACCCCAAGAAAACCCCAAACTAACCCCATAGGGTTTTCAACCCCCTTGTCCCCCTCTTCTCTTTCCCCCGAACCCCCTATTACTATACCCCCTATATCCCCCAACCACCACGATGGTAATGCGCACGCACCCGTGCGTGAGGATGAGGATTATGCTCATTCGGAGGAAGACCCTTTCGGCAAAGACCTCGACCCGAAAGAAAAAAGTTGCGCCAAAAAAGAAAGCTCCCTACCCGACGGGACGTGGGTGTCCACCGACCAACTTGCCGAGGAGTTGCTAAAAGATTCCCGATGGGTTGAGACGGTGTTATCGGTGAGTGGTCATTCCCTCGATGAACTACACCAACTCGTAACTGAATTTTCAGATGGCGTGAGGATGGTCGAAAACGTTAAAGAAATGAAAGAAGCCAAAACGCACTTCCGTAATTGGCTACGAAAAAAACCTAAAAACAATGAAAGAGACAACCAAAGACCAGCAAGGGTTGGTCAAGCAGAGCCTGACTTCAGTAGCCTTGCACAGGCAGTCGCAAGAGGCATTGCTGCCGCAAAGGTTACAGGCTGATGGATGCGTAGAGATTACTCCGTTTCGTGGAGATAAAGCATCACCGACCGACATCTTGTTTGCCATCAATAAACTATCTACCGCATTCCCTGCACGCAACCAATCCTTCTGGGAGCTGCTCTCTCTTCGCATTGCAGAGCGAGGAATGACGACCGAGGAGTTGGAGTATGCCGTAAACGAGACTATCGATAACTTCAACTATCAGACACTCACGATTGCCGACATTATGAAGCAGGGCGTGAAGCTGAAGGTGAAACTCCTCTCGTACTCGGCAATGCTTGCCGAATGTGACAAGAACGGCACAACAACCAAAGACTATTGCACCATCAAGGTGCGAGGCGTAGAGAAACCCTGTTGGCTCCTGAAAACCGATAAAGCCATCCATCACATCCCTGACGAACTATGACAACAACGAAACGCTGCATTATGTGCTGTCGAGAGTTTACGCTCGACCACTTTCCAACCAACCGCAGAATGCCCGATGGCCATCTGAATTGGTGCTTCGAGTGCTTTGAACATCGTGGCCTGGACCTCGAAGAGCATATCGAGGAGGTGAGAAAATACTACTTCGTTTCAGAGTCGAAACGCAAAGCCCTTGCACGACGAGATCGAAAACGAGAACGTGAACGCATACGAATGCGTGAGAAGTATCACAACGACCCCGAATTCCGAGAGCGTGAGAAGCAACGCAAGAAAGCCTACTTGGAACTCCCCGAAGTGCGTGAACGACTCCGAGCATATCATAGAGAACACTATCAACGTAGAAAGGAGTAGATATGGAAAAAACTATGAAAATTACTAACCTATCCGTCGGGGATTGGGTGCTCTTTGCTGGCTTTCCTCGGAGGGTTAGGCTTGTTTGCTCTACTTTTGTACTTCCTCACAATGGCGTGTTGGACATTGCAACATTCTCCATTGATGATATATCTCCAATCCCAATCACTCCCGAAATCTTGGAGAAGAACGGTTTTGTGAAGCGAGATACATACATCTGGAACAACCCAAAGATGCGCTGTACGGCATACCGATTTGGGCGTAAGTATTGGGATGTCAGAGTTACATATCGAGCAAGAGACTATCGCCCTACTCGTATTACAATCGACAACATATTGTACGTCCACGAGCTGCAACACGCCCTCCGCTTGGCAGGGGTAGAAAAAGAACTTGAACTATGGGAAAGCTGATTAACACCATTTTGTGGGGGCTATTCCTCCTCGCCATTGCCGTATGCTCGGCTTGGTGGTGGATAATCGAAAAAATTAAGCGGATATGAAAATCGACGGCAAAGTGCATTGTTTTTTTGAACAAAGCGGCACGTTCAAAAACGAGTTCATAAAGTTGGGCATCCCTGCCGAGGATTATGACATCCAAAACAACTTCGGGCAGACTGACCACGTTGTGGATTTATTCCAAGCGATTGAGGATGCCTACGATGGACGACCGAGCCTCTTTGATGATATTCGGGGGGGGGATTTGATAATGGCGTTCTTCCCGTGTATTTACTTCTGCCAAATGTCGCAATATGCTCAGTCGCTTAACTACTTGAATTATCGCGCATTGACTGAAGCTGAGGCTATTGATAAAATTATAGCGAGGCAACAAAAGCGGAATGAGTATTTAGTGCTTTTAACCAAACTCGTAGGTGTTTGTTTAAGACACGAACTGAGACTTGTATTTGAAAATCCGATTACAGGCTCTTTTCTAAACAACTACTTCTTAAAGCCTCCGACTGTTAAGGACAACAATAGAATGAATAGAGGAGATTATTATGTAAAGCCTACAGGTTATTGGTTTTGGAACTGTGAGCCAACATACGGAGAGAGTTATATTAAAGATAAAGAGCAGAAGTTGATAGCTCAAGCAGAAAGCCGATGGACTCAAGAGGCAGGAATTTGCTCCGAGGAGCGGTCGATGATTAGCCCTGACTACGCTCGAAACTTCATCTGCGACTTCATCCTCGGCATCGAACAACAACATACATTGAGAACTTTATTTTAATCATCTATGACACTCAACGAATACCAAGAACACGCCCTTGAGACGGCCATCTATCCTGACAAGATTATTTACCCGACGCTCGGTCTGACGGGTGAGGCCGGAGAGGTGGCCGACAAGGTTAAGAAAATCCTCCGTGACAACAACAAAGAGTTTACCCCCGAAAAGAAAGCCGAGATTATGAAAGAGATTGGCGACGTGATGTGGTATTGCGCCACACTCTCGCACGATCTTGGCTACACGCTCGAAGAGGTGGCCCAAACCAATGTCGATAAGCTGCGCTCACGACAGGCACGCCAGAAGATTGGCGGAAGCGGCGACAATAGGTAGAGTATGATGGATGTTTGGTTTGGAATGAATGCGATGTCTTGCTCATTCCGTGATTTAGGGTACGCCATTGCTAAATTAACTGAAACTTATCGAAGAATATACAAACGCAAAAAATATATGCGGACAGGAATTATTCCCCAAAGGTCTAATCGCACCCGAAAGAAACAGCGATTATCGAGATTGCAACGACGAGAAAAAAGACAAAGACGATGAAACTTACAAAGAAGCAAAAGAACGCCATCTTCAAGGTGTTTGCCGAGCGTTTGGCGCATAGCGGATATGGATGCCCATTCTGTAAGCATTACTCACGTTCTGACGAGTGCACTCGATGCCAAACGTGTGATTGCTTCAACAAAGCCGAACTTACCGAGCGAGAATTGAACGAACCGTATTGGGCGGATGTAGAGGCCGCTTTGGAAAATAAAGTTAAACAAACAAAAACAAAAGAGCTATGATGAGACTTGACGGAGGAACAACTTACACCTCAATCAACAACTTTCAGTCGAAGGCAGATGCCTTGCATTACGCAATTGAGTTTACGGCAACAACGGCTTGTGATGGTGGTCGTAAAGCGAACTATGAAGCCGCACAGGAGTTGTATGATTTCATCTGCAAAAACGTACAACTCCCGGAGGTAACCCCTAATCCTTTGGAGGCATTTTCTGAATATCTCAAGAAGAACCTTCCGGAGGTAAACAACGATTCATCGAAAAAGCCGTGTTAGTTCAACACCTCATCGGCGTAGCAATCGTAGTGGTTGCGTGCGCCCTCTTCGTGGGTGCTATACTTGCACTCGATCGAATCTTCACCACTAAAAAATAACACTATGCACACCATCTTTATCATCTTCTGCATCCTTGCAGGATGTGGTCTCCTCGCACTCGTGGTGCTGGGAATCTATGCGCTCTATCAGCGCATCGAGGGTTACGAATACACCGAGCGTGACCTCATCGCCTTCGGCAACTACCTGTTTTCCGACGAGCGCAACAACAGCTACAACAACGAACACGCACGCAGTGCGGTGGCCGATTGGGATTTGGATCACTTCAAATCCCGTCGCTAACGGATTGCCGATGTAGCTCAATTGGCAGAGCAGCTGATTTGTAATCAGCAGGTTGTGGGTTCGAGTCCCAACATCGGCTCTTTATCCCTGCGTTGCGAGGAATTTAAGCGTGTGGCCTTGTCGGGCTACGGGTAGGGGTAAGGATGCTAAACACGCATTGCGCAGAGGTAATCCAAGAACTGATTAAAATCAGTGCGTGTGGTGCAGAAAAGGTCCGAGCATAAATTCATTGCCGAATCCTTATCAAAGACTGACACTCGGAAAGACGAGATTTAGGGCCTTTGGCGCAGTTGGTCAGCGCAGCGCACTCATAATGCGACGGTCGTCGGTTCAAGCCCGGCAAGGCCCACGACACCTTGGATGGATGACAGCCCAACAACGTGTTGATTTTTCTTCACTTTATCCCGATAGGGGTTCATCCGTGACGGCCCAATCCCTATCATTTTTTTTGAAAAACTATGAGAACAATAAAATTTCGTGGACGCCTAATTCATAATGGCGAATGGGCGTACGGCAACCTCGTGGAGGTTGATCGCCCATTCAATCTTGACGCCGAAACGGTATATTTCATTATGCCGAAATTTGTGACGACTTCGCAACCAGAAGTCAAAGCAGAACACGAGGTTGTCGATGCTGCGACTATCGGACAATTCACGGGGCTGTACGATAAAAAAGGTACCGAGATTTACGAGGGTGACATACTCGTCTTACCTGCCAACACGATGGTCGCCGCTTACGAAGCTGGCGAGGCTGTTCCCGAAAAGTTCCTACGGAGATTCGCCGTTGTTTGGTCGAAGCAATGTCAGGGCTTCGGGTTATGCACTCCGTTCGAGGCGAAATCGGTAGATTCTCCAGACGTTGGTGCGATGGCGGCAGTTGATAGGATGTTCATCGTTGGGACTATTTATGACTTATAAAGATGGAAGTTCGCTTATTATGCAAGTACCGCCAAATGGCGAGGAAGAAGTTTTACTTAATCGAAGAACGGCCCAAATACCCTCGGTGTAGGTATAGATGGATGCACGATAAGGAGGAGCTTAAATCGCAGTATTTCTTATGCGACGATGGCGAAAAGATGTGGAACGAGAAACTAATACGTTATCAAAGTTCACGAGATTTTGACGAGGCTCAAAAGATGCTTCGAGAGCAGAGAACTCGTTATATCGAGTATTTGGTGGCGAATGAGAAAATAAAACGATGCCGAAAGATAAAGTCGATAAGATTATGAACAACATCTACACAACGCTCGGAGCGAGTAACCACACGCTCAAAGAGCGTCAAGCAGAAGACTACTACGCCACCGACCCGATCGCAGCCGAGAAGTTGTTGGAGGTGGAGCAGTTTGCCCACCGCATTTGGGAGCCGGCAGCAGGCGAGAACCATCTGGCCAATGTGTTTCGAGCACACGGCCACGAAGTGCGCACGAGCGACCTTGTGAAGCGCACACCGACGACTGAAGAGCTGGACTTTCTCTTTCCTTACCCCACCGAATGGGATGGTGACATTGTGACGAATCCCCCCTTCAAACACGCTTTGGATTTCGTGAAACGAGCGTTGGCTGTAGTTGGTGAGGGTCGCAAGGTGGCGATGTTCCTCAAGCTCACATTCCTCGAAGGGAAGGAGCGCAGGGTATTCTTTGACACTACCCCCCCCACACGGTTTGGGTGTTTTCGGAGCGAGTGATATGCGCTCAAAATGGAGATTTTGAGACGTATAAAAACAAAGCAATTGCCTTTGCCTGGTTCGTGTGGAAAAAAGGTTACAAGGGAGAGACTAAAGTTAAATGGCTATGATAAGGAGGATAGACACAGGTATAGACGACATAAATGGGCGTCGAGTCTTTACAGGTGATAAGGTGCGGATGCACTATCAGCAGTTTGAGTTTGGGCACCACAATGTGGATAAGGAAATCGTTGGCACGGTGCAATGGATAAACAGAGGGGATCACATCGTTTTTGGTGTATGTGACACAAAGTATTTTGTGCCGTTCTCCTTGATGGATTTTCCTGAAGAAGAAATTGAAATCCTAAACGAGTAACTATGAAAATCGAAACGAAGTACAACATCGGGGATGAGGTGCTTGCAGGAATGGGGTTGTGTCGGATGCAACCTGTAAAAATCATAGGTATCTATATAAGTATTGAGAGTAGTGGTTATTCCATTTCGTATGAGGTTGTCCCGATTGATGGGTGGAAAGTTCCAATACGGACAAACGAATATAACCTTTTCCCCACCAAAGAAGAGTTAAAAAGTTTGTGAATATGAAACCATTAAAACGACTACTATTCATTGCCCTCTTGGGTGTGATATTCATTCCATTGTGCGTGTTGCAGTATGCGGTGGAGGCCGTGTGGGCCATCGTTATCCTACCCATAAGTTTCGTTCTCACGGGCGAATGCTACCAGGCAGATTGGGTAGCAGACTTAAAGATAATTTTCGGGCCAATAGAATGGCTTGATGATAAATTGTTGTAGGTATGAGTAGCATAGTATCGGAAACAGTAAAGGTCATAGGTGAAAGTGCGAATGCTTTCGGGAATATCCAGATTGATTGGGAGCAAAGGCGGTATGAGATTGCAAAAGACGCTATGTTGGGCATAATCGCCAATTCTAACGATGACGATTATAGATATATCGAAAGAGGTAGCTCTCAAGATTATAAATATAAACTACAAAGAGAAGATATAGTACACAGAGCAGTGCTTTATGCAGATGCACTAATAGCAGAGTTGAAAATGGAAATGAATAGATAATATGAAACAATACACAACGCCCGAGCAGACCGCCAAGCTCATTGAGCTGGGGTTTGAGAAGCCGAAGAACGCATTACCAATAAGAGAGGAGAACAAGGCATTGGTCTATCAATTGCGCTATACCATTGGCGAGTTGCTTTCGTTCTTGCCTAAATCCATAAAGGTAAATAATTGCTATTTTACACTTACCATAATAGCAAAATTTGATAATTGGTCAGTTAAGTATGTTGATATGTCGTATGGTTCGCAAGCGTATGTGTATGATGTCGAACTCATAGATGCTCTATTTACTGAAATTTTACACTTCAAAGAGGAGGGAGTGATATGAGTGAAGTAACAGTCGTGGCAAGCATTTGCCTCATATTTGGGGTCATATTAGGAATAATTTTTACTGTAAGTATTTTAACTAACGAAGAGTAATTATGATACACGACGAAATCTGCACCGAGGTAAAGGTAGCTGCTGTTCAGAATGCTGACAGACGGCTTGCTGAAATTCCCAAGTTGGATTATTCCATTTCTGCAAAAGCGGACTACGATAATGGTCTTACAACAGGTTTTGTGGATGGGGCGGAATGGGGATACAATAAGGCTATAGCCAATGTTTGTGGGTGGTTGAAATCAAACGCACATTTCTGTGTTTCGGAGTTTACCGGAACATTGGACGAAGATATGTTGGTAAAAATGCTTAAAGAAGAAATGGCGAGAAAATCTGAAAAAACGAGCGTTAACTATGAAAGAGTTTTGTAAACGATTGTTGATTGTTTTGATGTGGCCATTATGGTATGTTGTTCACATTACATATCAGCTTTTTGTGTTTATCATATTGGGTGCTATTTCGTACCTTATCATTGTTCCACTTGTTTATCTATTTAGCGGAAGAGATGTATCCGAATGGTGGTGGAACATACTCAATTTTACGATAGAACAGCATATACGATTTGAAGACAAAATAAGAGAATTATAATGGGGTGGCTAAAAAAATACGAAGACAATGGACAGCATACTAAAACAAACTCGCAGACCTGATGTGACCTTCTATCGGAATGGTCGCATCGACATATCGTCTCGTGTAGCCAAGATGCTGCATCTTGATGATGGGGATGTGGTCGATGTGGGCGTGCAAGATGGGGAGTATTACCTCTACATCCGCTCGAAGGCATCCGATGTGATTGGCCGGCACGAAGCGCAATGCTACGCATCGAAGCCAAAATCGAAGAACTTCCGAGCCTACAGCAAGCGGTTGTGCGATGCCATACTTCGAGCTACCGCCTCGCCGTTGGCCCGAATCCCTGCTGGTGAGCGTGAGGAGTTTCCGCAGCTCGGAGTAGCCGTGCCGCTCATCATCCGCCTCAACATGGTGGGTTAACAGATAAAACGAACCATAAAAACACGACCTCTATATTTGCCGATATAGAGGTTTTTTATGGTTTCGGAGATCAAATATAGCGGTTATTCCGCAACGCCGTCGGACTACGAATGCCCCGATGGAGACTTGGCAGATGTTATTGGGCTGATGCCCGACGAGGGGTCGCTTGCGCCTATCCAACCGCCTGTGAAGGTGATGGATATTCAGGGTGATCACCAACTTATGTTTGTGCATAAGGGTGACACCTACACCAACTTCATCTTTAAGGATGGGGCAATGGGTATTTTCTGGGCGCAGCAGGATGGTAGTCCGCAGCTCATCAGCACCTACGATGCCGAAATCCATCAGGTGACGGCCATTGGCAACACGCTGGTGGTGCTGACATCGAAGGGTATCTTCTACGCTTTGTGGAAGGGCGTAGAAGATAAGTACATCAATCTGGGACAGATGCCCGAATGTCCCATCTCGTTTGGCTTGCAGGGAGAATTGCGCCGATATACCGACCTCGATTACGAGTCTGGCAAAGATACGCACAAGCGGTTTGAGGTTAAATTTAATAAGTTGGAGACATCCAATAGCGAGGAGTTCTCCGATGAAAATAAGGTAAAGGTTACCAACCAAGTATTGGCGAAAGTAAATCGTTTTGTCGAGGAGGTTTCGACTAACAGCAATCGCTTTATATTCCCATTCTTTGTTCGATACGCATATCGTATGTATGATGATTCGCTGACTCATCATAGTGCGCCCATATTGATGTTGCCTTGTACGCAGAGCAATCCGAAGGTCTTTGCATACAACTACGACACCGAGGGTGTCGGTGCATCAAGCATATCGCTTGACATTTGTACTATCGCCGCCGAATTGGATTATTGTGCCTTAATAGATGAAGCCCAGAGGACTACTTTGGCCGAGTGGAAAGACATAATTAAATCAATCGACATTTTTATTTCCGCACCTATCTTTACCTACGACCAAAGTGGCTACTGCAAACGAATACTCATTGGGCGAGGCGAGTATTCGCCCGGAAACTTTGTGGGTAAGTTTATCCCTAAAAGAACAACCTTTCCGACGGCCAATGATGGATATGCCATAAAACAACACTATCAAAGTTGGGATATATCAAAGTTGGCTGCCTTTGACACCGCACATCTGTCGAGCGAAGATGAAACGCATAAACCAATTCCTACACCCGGTACGGTTGTGGAACTACCTCGATTTGACGAAAGTGAGATGTTGAGCAAAATAAGAGAGTGCGCAAGTTTCTATTTCCTGACTTCTATTGACATTCAGGATTTGTCACTCACACGAAAGAAGGTCGAGTTTGAGGATGGGATACTTAAAGCATTGGCTAATAGAGAGGCAATGACGGATGACTATCAGAGCCACGATACGCTGATTGCCAAACGTGCACTTGGTTATAATGGCCGAATGAACTTATCGGGAGTTCAACGCAAACTATTTGAGGGCTTTGATCTGTCCTCGATGGTAAGCTATGTGAATGGCCACGAGTATTTTACTGAATCGATTACTTACGCTGGACCAAACTTCTTAACGAGCGCATCAAGAGCCGGTGAGTATATTTCGACATACACCCACCTGAAAACGGATGGTGGACTATTTACTTTGCGTAAGAGAAGCAGCCTACTAATGTCGCCCGACCCTAATGATATTTACTACCTATATTACCCCGATACGAGTGCCGAAAAGATGGGGTTTGTCATCGGAGTCTATGCTAACGGTGGCGACAACTTCGACAATCAAGAGAATAGAAGGTACTTCCTTGAGCCTCACTCGTTCTTGAATGGTGCGGTATATTTTTCGCTAAAGGGAGATGTAAATAATTATCAGGAAACACCTGTGGCAAGCGATGGTCTGCTTGATGCTAAAAACAAAATCTACACCTCCGAGGTTAACAACCCGTTCTTCTTTCCCCTGTTGGGAGTTAATGCTGTTGGTAATGGTGAGGTTATAGGCATTAGTTCTGCCGCCAAAGCATTGTCGCAGGGTCAGTTTGGTCAGTTCCCCTTGTACGCATTCACCACGGAGGGCGTGTGGGCTTTGGAGGTTGCAGCCAATGGCTCGTACTCGGCTCGTCAGCCAATCTCACGAGATGTCTGCACCAATCCCAACAGCATCACGCAGATGGATAACACCGTGTTGTTTGCGACCGACCGAGGCATTATGCTCCTTTCCGGTTCAGAGACGGTTTGCATATCCGATATTCTCAATAGCGAGGAGTCGATGTCGCTTTATGACCTGCCCTATGGTCGTGAGCTTGCGGCGCAAGAGTTGCAACTCGATGAAGATATCCGAAAAGAGCCGTTCTTGGAGTTTCTCAATGGGCTAAACACGGGGATGATTTACGACTACACCGGACAACGAATCATCGTCTATAATCAGCAGAAACAATATGCCTATGTATTCTCGCTGAAGAGCAAGCGGTGGGGTGTGATGTACAGCGACATCTGGAAGGGCATCCCTTCGTACCCCAATGCTTATGCACAGGTGCCGGGTATAGGTGTCGTGGACTTCTCGATCATCAACCACGAGAACGTGCAGGGTTACTTTGTAACTCGTCCACTAAAGATGGAGACAAAAGATATTCTGAAGACCGTAAACACGGTGATTCAGCGTGGCTACTTCAATAAAGGTGCATTGAGAAGCGTGCTGTGGGGATCGAGAGACCTGCGATCGTGGCATTTGGTAGCCTCCTCCGTTGATCACTATATGCGTGGTTTCCGAGGAACTCCCTACAAGTATTTCCGCATTGGCGGTTTCTTCCAGCTCGGAGCTAAAGATCGCATCTTCGGAAGCACGGTGCAGTTCGAGCCGAAGGACAACAATCAGCCGAGATAGAAAAAGGGCGCAGTTTGTTCTGCGCCCTCCCCAACAACAATACAAAAAAACTAATCACCTAACCGCCACCTTAAAAGGGCGTTTGAGTTCTTCTTATTCTTCCCATTCGAGCGTTGAGCCGCTCCATAATCTGGCTGTGTGCCTCATCCATCTTGTTGCCCCAATTCACCGAGCTTTCGGGTTTGGTGATGCTAAACCAATCGGTCAGCACTCGGCACACTAAAAACTCGTGAAGCAATCCTGCAAGCAGCGTCACCGTAGTCTTGGAGAACTGCTCCGGAACGGAGAGTGTATAGACATACTCCGAAGGCTCGGTGAGGATATCATCACGCTCCTCCAATTCATCACACTCCACCTTGCTATAGGGGTATAAGGCCTCTACGGTCGCCGCATAGGCGAGGTTAAGCACTCGGCTAACTCGGTCGATGTTGCCCTGCTCGGCTATGTCCAATACATAGTGTCGTGCCGGCTCCGTTCCCTCTTGTATCAGATCGCCCTCGATATAGGCATAGTTCTTGATGTCATAGAGGAGTTCTTTGCGGTGAAGCGTTATCTTAATCGTCTTTCTTTTCTCTTGCTTAATCATAGCGTACTCTCGGTGTAAGTGGGTCGCACAGGGCGTGTGCGGTGGTAGATTTTCGTGACGGCATCATCCAAGAAACTAACCGCCTCCTCTAAATACGAGTCAGTCTCCGAGCGGTTCACAAGTCGAAACCATTTGCTCGTGACGAAGAGCACAAAGTAGTTGAAGAGCGACGATTGAATGCTCTTGACGAGCGTGTCGTCAAAGGCATCAGGGAGGCTTAATGTAGCCGTGTAGTTGTTGCTCATATCAACTTCACGCTTTACCTCGTGGTCGCTTACCTCCGAAATGTAGTGTTTGAGTGGCGCAGTTGCTCCATCGCACGCTGCAACCCAAAACCGCTCAAGCATAAGTTGGTCTGCATCTTTGGTGAAGATGCGATTGTATGCGCCCTCCTCGCCCTGCAGCTTCGCACCTACATAGCTTGTGGTCTTGGCCACCTCGTCGTACACATCGGCCTTATTTATAGTAAGCGTAACATCCTTCATATCGCAAAGGTATGTTCCCACAACCAACCATCCTCTTTATTTATTAACAAAGAAAGTTGCACCCTCTACTATCATATAGAATAGATAGTCAGGCACATCCTCGGTGAGTTGTCGCACAAAGAAATCAATGTTCTCCATCGTTTTTGCAGTTACAATTGTGAGAGCAGCAGATAAAAGAGTGCACGTCGTCGAATAACAATGCGTTCAGGTCGCCCGTAAGATAAGCAACTTCTTCTCCGTGTGCATCGACTCCGCACGCATCTGTTATATCATCGACCAAATGTCTCAACTCGTGCTCGAAAGAGTTAAGAAATTGTGCAGGGCTGGACGACAACCCTACCACAACCAGACTCCTTCTGTATCGCTTATTGGTATAGGTGAGTCCTGTGTCAAGGTTGCCTCGCCATAGATGTAATTTTGCTTTTCTGTATATCTTCTCTTTGCAGTCGAGCGACTTCAAATCGGACAATATACGCTCGGTGCGATAGCAGGTGACGGCATAGTATATCCGCACCCACCATCGACACCTCCGTATATATACATCCGTAACATTCATTACATCATATCTTCCCAAATGATTGGTCTTCCGGAGCCTATGCAATCCGCATAGAATCGAGTGAGAGGAAGACCCTCGTAGCCATCAGGATCATCAATATACTCCTTGACGAATACAGCAATATGCTGTTCGCCAATCGAGCGAGGATGATCTGCTTTGGCCATATTAGCAACATACACAGCATCGTACCCGACATTGTTTTCGAGTTTGATATTCTGCTTTTCAAACATAGCCTCCAACTCTTCTTTTTGTATAGGAGCGGCAAGAGGCTTCATCATCGACACCGCCCAATCGCACATCTTCTTTGAGAAGTGCCACCCGTAGTTAGACAAGTAGGCTGTCATCGCTTCGGGCATTCTTTCATAGCTGTCCAATCTGTCCATAGTTGTTAAGATTAAGGGGAGGGGCGAAACGCTCCTCCCCTGATTGTTCGTTAGCGACGGCGGCGGCGTTCACCATAACCACCATCTCGTTGTCCGTAGCCTCCTCGTTCTCCGAAGCCACCCATCGCACCATCGAAGTCTCGCTGGCCGAAGCTCTCCTCCTCGATAGCTTCACAAAGCTCCTCGAACATCTCCTTAATCTCGTAGGCGATCTCTTTTGCCTTCGACTCGTGGCCTTCACGCATTCTCATCATTCTCCAGCCCATAGTTAGTCGTTTTTGGGTTTCATCGTCTTGAACATCTCCTCCATCATCCTCTTGATTTCGGCTACCTCCCCCTTGATTGTCGAGAACTCCTTTGCTCGTTCTGCCTCTTCTTTGGCTTTAGGATTCAGAGCCATCAACATAGAGTCGCATAACTCTACATTCTTTCGATGACGCTCGACTTCGCTTAAAGCCCTTTGGCTTGCGCTCTTGAAATTCTCGATCTCCGCCAATATCGCTTCACGGTTTTCGCTCATAACTACGCCTGTTTCGCCATAGTCAAAGACGGTTAAGTCCGCAGGGACCTCCCGAAAGGTGACGTTCTGGCTCTCATTTTTCACCGTTATATCTACAACGTTGGTGGTCCTCGGAGGCCACATAGCTTGTGTGGTAGCATCCATTTTAGTTCGGATGGCCGAAACGTTTACTACGTCATAAATGACCACTTGAGGTGTGGTTTTATCCAGCACATACAAAGGAGTGCCTGTTCGAAGATTATGAAACATAAGTTAAACTTTTAATTGATTTTACGTTGTGGTTCCGGGGGTTGTGGTCGCAGGAGCAGCCGTACCCGATGTAAACTCCAAGAAGCGGATTACACCTGTGTACTTGTTGATGTAGGCGAGACGCTCCGAAATGCTTGAAACGTCGCTGCCAACAATCTGTGTACTTTGGCTGTCGAGCACCGGCACCTTTGTCGTACCTGTTGCAGCACCTGTGGTCGCAAGAGTAGTCTGCCCATTGTGAGGGATCACAATCGTTACGGGCAACGCCTCACCTCCGGCAGGGGCGGCTGCGTGAACCTTCAGCAGCACAATCGACACGCACGGTAGTTGAGCATAGCAGTAGGGGTTGATTCCATAATCCACCGTCTCATCCGTAACCTCGACTGCATTGGTCGAAAGTTCATAAATGCCACCCACATCCAAGCGTGGAATCTGCGACCCACTCGGTCTGACAACTTGCGGATGCGGCATCCACCAATAAGGGTTATACATAGCAGGGAACATAGTTACCTCCTTTCCTTATTGGTTAATAGCCACCAAAACCGCAACCGCAACCTACGGTCGAAACCTGCACGGGAGTGCTGTAGCTTACAGGGATGTAGCTACCTGCTGCCGGAATGTACGGAATCTTGGCAACAGGAGGCTGGTTGCACTCGATAGCGGCCAAACGCTGACTCAAATCGTTCAACGAAGCCGTTACGGGAGCGATAGCCTGACCTACAACCCCTGCCGTAAAGCTGTTCTGATGCTCAAGGTTGAGCTGCGTTGCCAAAGTCGCATTCTTCTCACGCAGTGCATCGATCTTGTCGAGAAGATTCGTCTTCTCCAGAGCGTCGATGCGAGAGGTGATAGCGATGGTTTGGTCTTTGATCGCACCCTTTACGTCGCAGAAGCCCGACTGCATCTGGCCCTGCACCTGATGCAGAGCCTCCTGAATCTGGCCAATCGAGCAGCCAAGCTGCGTCGAGAGGTTCTGAATTGCGTTGGCGTTGCCCTGCAATGCGCTGGCGAAATACTGCTGACCGCAGTTGCCGTCACCGTTCCAACCGCCATTGCGGAGGAGCAGCAGGAATACAAACCACCAAGCGAAACCACCGCCGCCAAAGCCGCCCATACCGCCGTTGTTCATAGCCATCACCAGATTGGGATCAAGGCTCGGAGTGCTGTTTGCCCCATCGGGGAATACAATTGTCTTTTCCATTTTCTTTCTTTTTTAATGTTAAACAATAAGCAATCGTTGCGCATTGATTACATTGCAAAGGTCGGGAATGGACGACGGCTATGGAAGTGATTTCTTGCGACTTACTTGCGAGTTTCTTGCAAATTACTTGCACCCATCCGGGAAGAGTTTGACAAACTCCGCCTCGATCCGCTTGAAGTTAAATTCAAACGACTTGAGCATTCGCTTGTCGTTGATGGTTGCAATCTTTTGACACACCGCTTGCCGGCTGATGCCGAGCTTATCGGCAATGTTTCGGGGCGACATCCCTGATCGGGAGCAGAAGTAGGCTACCATTTGTCGAGCAGATACGACATCTTCGAGGCGTGATTTAGATTGAATAAGGATAGTGGAAATCTCGGTCTCCTCCGAAACGAGGCGCAGAACCTCCTTGTATATTTTGCACATAGTAATATCAAAGTATTGCTTTACAACTCGAATGTGGTAATATATTACTGTATGGGCACAGTTATCCAAGCCTCGTGAGAACGAGGCCTTACCTATAATCAAATACGCATCGAGGAGACATCGCCCGTCCACATCTCGGAGTGTCGGGCAGCTTCAGACTTTATGATGGGCTTGAGGCGGAAGAGCCGCAAGCATTTAACACGGATGACCGTGAAGCGACGAAGGGTTGTCGCTTTGAGAAGAATAGAAAGGGAAAGGGTTTTCGGGGGAGCTTGCCACTCCATCTCATCGGTAGAATCATCGAAATACTGCCCCCCATCGGCGACGACTGCACACGAAGGCTCTGCGACCGCTTGCAGGTCGTGAATCATCGGCAGTAGCATCGTGACAATGAGCAGTATTTTGATGTGGTGTTTCATATCAGTATTCCCACCAAATGAAAATCAGGTCGTTCATATTGAAAATTTGAAAGTTTTTCAAAAATCTTCAAATACTTTACAGATAGACAAACACCTGCACCACCAAACCACCGAGGATGGTAGCGGCCAAATCCCACCAATCGAGCTTGTAGGTGCGGAAGAAGTCGTAAGCCTCCTTTGCAAAACCTGCCACTATCACGGGCAGGATGCAGACCTCCAAGCCGAATGCGATGTGGAAGAGTGCGGCAATCACCAACCCTGCGATGAAGTGCCAATACTTGTCGATGCCGATACCTCGAAACCAACCGAGGACTTTTTCGTAAATCTTTTTCATAGCTTAAAAATTGATAAGGTTATAATTCACTCCCACGCCCACATACGGCGATAGCCCCTCTCGGCTCATTCCATAGCCTACCTGCACGCCGACACCCCATCGGCTCGGCTTCGTCACCACCTGCGTGCGATAGACCGTCTTCGGATAGACCTCCATCCACTTCATCGAGACATCGTACCCCTCCACCTCGCAGCGATAGAAGCTATCGGAAAATGTGTATCGACTAATCGGCACGGCCACCCACACCGTGTCACGAACTACCAACGTGTCGGTGCGAACCACCTCCACGCTCGGCAGGGTGCGATAGACGACCTTCACACGCTCGATTGTGTCGGCCACCACCTCTGTGCGGACAATGGTGTCGTACTCGACCCTCTCCACCTCCACCACATTGGGCTGGGCGAAGAACTGGCCGATGAAGAAGGCCACCACCAAGCCAACTATGTATAGCGCACTTTTCATAATGTTGCTACTTCTCATACTTTATGCTCTTGATACGGTTTTTCCAGCCGTTGATGAAGCGTATCTGCGAAGGGTCTCTCTTCACAATGGCATCTACAAAGTCGTAGCGTGCCACCTTGATGCGGTCGAACAACTCCTCGGCATCACGGCTGTTGATGGCATTGAGCGTATTCGGCCCAACGATACCGTCAGCCGTCACGCCCAAAAGCTCCTGCACCTTGCGAATGGCCGTCCCCGGGCCGCTTGCCCACGCCCAATCAACAACGATATTTGCAACGGCTTGATTCTTTATCTGGTCGGCTTGCCACGGTACCCAATAGCCGGCACGGAAGATGTTGAGCCATTGGTCGTCGGTGATGCGCTTTAGATTCTCAACCGTTGCGCCGGGATAGAACGACTGAAACGTGCCAATCGTTACACCTTTGTTCGTTGCCCCTCCTCTGTCGAGGGGGTCGTTTACAAATCCGCCCTCCCAACGCAAAATGAACGGCATTAGTTTTCTTGCATCTGCCATAACTACTCCTCCTTTTTCTCTTCCTCCTCGACCGTGATGGCCTCCTCGATTTCGGGCCGGCCAAACAAACGGGCAAAGAGCTTGAATACATCTATGTGAATGTGCACCCCTCGGTACTCGAAGTAATTGTTAAATATACTCGTCAGCTCGATGGCGCAGACGACTGCAAAGAGAACATACGACAACACGGGGACGTGGAGCGACGAGCCGAATGCAAAGCCCATCATTCCTGCCAACGTAATCCAACAGATGTAGTCCACCATCTTATTTATAGACCGTCGCAGCATCCTCGACCGACGAATCCGCTCTCCTCTTGCACGGGCCGCCTTCACACCGAACACGCAGTCGGTCACGATCAGCACCATCGCCAAAATCAGGAATGGGGCGAGGCCGACATAAAAATCAACAATTGGCGCAATCACCGTAGCCGTTGCGCTCCCGATGATGTTTCTTTCTTGTACAACTCGTTGCATTTTTTTACTCTTCGTTAATTATAGTTTCGCCCTCCTCGGTCGTCTCCTCTACTGGCGCATCAATCAGCTCGTAGTCCTCGGCCGTCTCCCAATGCGGCTCATCGAGCTTCACGCCACCGAGATAGTAGGTGTAGCCGAGGAGTGATTCCTCGGTCATCATTCCATCCGACTTTCTTCGCCAGACTTTGCCCTCAATCTTGGGCAGTTGTTCGTGTTTGAGTGTCATAGTTATTCTGTGTATTCACTTATCGGTTTTATCACATCTGAAAATTGCGACCAATTCGTAGCCTCCTTATACGCATCGACCGCAGCATCGGGAACGTAGATGTAGCCCGTTCCCGAAGCGATGGGGGTGTTGCTCAATGCCGAGTTCCCAAGTGTCGGCGGTGTTGTTGCCTCACATATCAACGTGTCCAGAACGGTGCAGGAGTAGAACGTATAAGCAGCAATGCTTTCTGTTGTAGATGGGAGTTTTACATATCTCAAGTTTGGACATTTGTAAAAAAGTCCTTCTCCGCCCCAATTAGTCGTACCACTTATCCCAACCGTTGTGATTGTGCCAAGATTTTCCACCGCCAAAATTCCACTGCTTTTGAAAACATTATGGCCAAGTGTACGAAGCGATGGAATGTTGATTGTAATAGCGAGATTTTCGGTATTTATAAATGCGCCACCTTTTATCTCTTGCAAATTAGCTGGAAACGTTATAGAAGTAAGTCCTGTGCATCCGTAGAATGCTCCAGATGATACGGCATTTGTTGCATTGTCAGAACCCGACAAACTCGTCACTCCAATAAACTTCTCGAACTCGTCGAAGCTCACAATCTCGGTGTTTCTATTGAACCACGTCGAAATGCTCGTCACCGCCTCGGCATCTGCGGTTGTGATACCAATGCCATCACCAACGCCTTTCGCCAACAGAACATCCAACACCGCTTGGTCAGCAAAGCGAATATAGTAGCCACCTTGAATATCCAGCGTGATGCGACCGGCATAGAGGTCGGAAACAATCTTTGCGGTATCCTCATATACCGAGCCGTTAACGTGGAGTGTACCCTCCAAGAAGGGGATGATGCTATTGTCTGCATTGCCATTCTCATCGATGCCATAGAAGCCTCCCTCGGCAAAGATTGCCAAGAGATCGATATCGGTTGCATCTCCATAGTAGTCGAAGCCAATGATGCGGATATTCTTCAGTGAGGTGGTCTCACCCGTCAAGGCAACCTTCATAAGCGCATAGCCGTCAAGGTTGGGGTTACCCTCCACACGCAGATAGGTCAGCGCATTAAGCGTGTTATACTTCAATCCCTCCTCACTCAAAATCGGAAGACCCACAAGCGAGAGGTTCTGGAGTGTATCAGGCAACTCAAACTCGGTAATTTTGCACCCATCGGGAAGCAGAATCTCCGAGGCCGAAGAGCCACCAAACAGGGCCTTTTGCAGACGAGGACACGCCTTCAGGCTCACCGATCCTGCGAGTTTCGGGATGTTGCGTGCATCCACCTCCATAAGGCTGGGGCAGTCGTTGATGGTGAGGGTCGAAAGTTCGGGGTTGCCGGCAACCTCGTCACCCACCTTCAGTTTCTTCAGTCGCTTGCTTCGCACCGACAGGGCAGGGTTCTCGGCATAGAGTTTAATTTTCGAGAAGTCGCCAATGTCGCTCAAGTAGTCCACGCCTTGAATGTAGATACTCGTGTCGCCATCGGTCGAAACGGCAATCGTTGCCGTATCGCCTGCGTTCACTCGGCCATTAGCACTCTTGCTATCCGAGTCGCCCACAAGAATCGTAGGATTCATATTCACGATGGGCGTGAGGTTGAAGACATTCTCGCCTTGCGCAGGTCGGAATGCAATCTGACCTGTCGAGGTGTCTTGGTCGTTACCCACACCAAAAGCACCAAAACCATACATCGAGGCCATAAAGAGGAAGCGCAATTCTACCCACGCACGCTCTGCCTCGTCGTGATTACCCAACGACTGACCAAGCGGATGGACACCGGGAGAGTCGTACTGTCCTTTAACCATTGCAGCCCACGCATCCTCATAGGTCCACTCGGCATCGATGTTATAAGCCGAGGCAGGTAAGTAGCCCTGCGCCTTATCCCGGAAGTAGTAACGGATGCAACCGATACACTTCTCGATGAGCGACTCTCCATAACCTGTCGGGCAGAGGTTGGCCATTGCGGTCATAATCTCACGCATCATCGAGCGAATCTCGGTATCGTAGTATTGTTGAATGTTGAGCCAATGGAAGGAGTTGTTGCCTCGGAAGAGGTGCGTGATACCCGACTTATCGCCATTCATCAGCGAGTAAATCTTATTGGCCAAGCCCTGATTGTTGATGTCAAACAGGGTGTCAAGGTCATCTTGTCGCCAACGCCAACGAGAACCGCTCTCCAATGTGCCGAATTTGTACGGATAGGTATTCTTCTTGAAATTATCCGTAGCGGCAAAGAGCACGATGAAGCAGTAGTGGAAGAGGCTGTCACGCAGGTGCCAATAGTTCTCCATCTCGGCACGATAACGCTCCTTGCGCAGCGCACAAATCGTGGCGTTCTTCTCCTCTACCGTAAGACCTTCAAGCGACTCCTCCGTGATGCCGAGGTCTTCGAGAAGGTGAATGCCATCGGGCAGGTACTTCTCCTCGACTACGTCGTAGTAGTAGGTCTTGTATTCGCCGTTAAACCAAATAAGGCAATCGCCAACCGTGAAGCCATTTCCTGCATCCATACCTCGAAGTTGGGAGGCTACGGCATTTGCATCCTCTACCGTACCTCCATCGAGGCCGAGAATCATTGAGGTGTTACGATAGTCGCAATCGTAGGCAGGGAAGAACTCCTGCTTGAGGTAAGCCAAACGCTCGGCATCAGTCTCGGCAGAACCACACGCACCAATCTCCCAAGCGGCTGCTACCGTGCCGTCCGTCTTCAACACACCGAGGTTTGCATCGCCATCCGAGTTGGTGACAACGCTTAACTTACCCCACGGATAGTCCATACCTACACCCTTCGGGTTGTGGTCTGTACCCTCAAGGTGGATAAGCGTTTTCTTGTAGTCGGGATGGTTGTAGCCAAAGGTCGGTTTGTCGCCTTTATCCTGTCCGATGGTGTACAGGCCGATAGGCTCATATATATATTGTCCGGCAGCACCTTCGATAGGAATCTCGATGAATCCATAGGCTGCAAACTGCTCAACTGCTACACGACCATCGGCCTCATTCGGGCCTACGATTTGGCGATTAAGGTCGTTGAACAATGCCGTTGCGCCCATCTTGTGGGAGTGCATCGAAGATGCAAAGTTCTTCTTGGCCGTGATACGCACCGAGTCGGTCTTCCAACGGAGATTCCAACGGAAGTAGTTCATAGCCGTTGTGCCCTGGCCCTCGGTCTCCACATCCTCGTAGGTGCCGTTGATGACAAAGTCGGGTTTCTGCTTGATGTCCACGAAGAGTCGGCACCCTTTCACCGATACCTTCGACAGAGCCGAGGGCAGTTTCGCACCTTCGGGAAGGCGAAGCAGGAAGTAGTTGAAGCCCCCATTTACGACCTTGTCGTAGTCGATTACACCGCCAAAGGTTACCGAGTTGATACGCTCATAGGCCGCCTTCTTGCTCTCCGAGTCGGGCAGACACGAGATGTAGTTCTGCACAACGGCAGGCCACTCAAAACCGGTGTTGTACACACGCAACTTGTAGAGGTCGATATCTGCCGTATTCGAGCCAATCTTCACCGTTGCCGAGGTGTCGAAGTTGTCACCGCTACTCCACTCGAAGGAACAAGCCTTCACGCCATTTACATAAATCTGTGCGAGGTTAGCAATCTGCTTGTAGTTCTGCACGAGCGTGATGAAGACGTGAACAAACTCTTCATCCTTTGTGTTGTACGACTGCTTGATGTCGTCGGTGTAATTGAGCTTCGAGTGCAGAAGCACATTTGTAGGCTTAATCTTTACACCAATGAAGTTGGATGCAGCACTCGATGCGATGGTGAGAATATCCTCCGTGAAATCAGCCGTGTTGGTGACCTTGTAGGCAAACTCCAACGAGCGAGTCTTCACGGCATCGAGCAACGGCGTGTAGGGAATTTCTACCGAGCAGGTAGCAGGAATGAGCAGACACTTACGGCCATCGCCATCGGTTGTCCATCCATCCATACCGTCAATGAATGCCACATTCGACCACGTTGCCAACGCAGCCTCGCCATTGTACTCGTTGATGATGTATTGTTTGTTCTCTTGAGCGTTGCTTCGGTTTACGGGATTGACGTAGATCGCAAGGCCATTGCTTACGGGAGGGAATGCCAACGAGTTGTCAATGGTATAATATGCCTCCTGCTCGTTGCCATAGGTCATATAGGCCGACAAATTCAGGTTGGACTCGTTGGTCTCGATCTCAAGAGCCTGCACGAAATTATGCTCTACGCCTGTAGCGACGGTGAGTGTTTCGTCAACAATAGTTGTGGGTTGGTTGTTGATGATCGACTGCACCAACACATTGGGGGTTGCCTCCGAAAGACCCTTATTGTAGCAAGCATACGAGAAAAGGATATTCGTGTCGTAGTTCTTGACTTTTGCAGGGATATTGGAGATGGCAACCAATTGTGCGGTTTGCTGCTCCTCGGCACGCACGCACATAATGTTGTACTTCAGATGTGTCGATTGCACTCCCTCGGCCTCCAACCACAACTCTACGCCATAAACACCTGTGCCGGCATCGGGGAACTTCAGGTTGTTGAAGTAGTAGGCCACATTGGTATAGGTGGCCGTGCCGATGTTCTCCTCGTACTCGGCAACGTAGTTCACCTCATCCGTGACACGAATCTTGAGTGTCTTGGAGAGATTACCACCGATATACATACCTCCCAAGCTGAAGGGCTGACCCTCGATGAAGGGGATATACCACGCAAACTCGGTGGGGCGCAGGTACATTGAAGTAAGATTTGCATAGAAGGTCACAGACTCTTGTTTTTCTCCGGCCTCGTCAATAGCCGTGAATCGCACACGATTCTGACCTGCTGCAAGGTAGTTGCGAACATCTACGGTGTAGTTCTCTCCGTAGGGGACACGTTTATTGGACACAATGTCTGTCCATCTGCCGCTATTACCTCGGTCGATCGCTACTGTGACAAAGGTGTCTTGCTGTTCATCCTCCCATACTACATCGGCAATTTCTTTTGACTGAACAAGAATGGATACCGTAATCTCTGCTGTCGTGTTCTCGGTTGTGTAGTAGAAAGTGGTACTGCCATCCAACGTAGCGATACGGATGCGCTTTTGGCGACCTGCGATTTGGAAAGGAATGATCTGCTTGGCAAGCGAGTTGTCGCCCGTATTCAACCACTCCTCGTATTTCGCTATAGAATTGAATGTTAGATGCGACATCGTAGCAGGGTCCCACGCTACTGCAGCCAACTTGTCTTCTCTATTGTCCACAGCCATCTGCGTGTGCTTGCGGAGGAAGTTCTGGACCGACTGCCCAGAGAAAGGCAAGCCTGTTGCCTCGTCCATACCCCAATCAATGGTGGAGTCTTGTATCTCGTTATAACTAACCTTCTTGCTCATCTTTTTCAATCGTAGTTTTTCCAACCTTCATCATCAACCCACGGCTTGTCATTTGCCCAAAAACCTGCACCAAAGCAGGAGCGCAATGCTTGCCATACAAGCCTCGATCCTTTATAGACTGCGGCTATGGCCCTCTTGCCGTAATAGACAGCAGCGATCTCCCTGCCCTTGTAGAATATCGACATACCTTACTCGGTTACGAAGTAAAACTTATCCTCCTTTGTTTCGAGGGCTTCGTAATCCTCCTCCGAGAGAACAACGTGGTACTCTTTCATCGTTTCGTCTGCCTCCTCCTTTGTGTAGTAGTCATTCAGATCGACATTGTCGATACCTCCCAACTCTCCTGTGGCAGTCCATACGCCTGTTGAATCACATCGGTAGATAGGTGCAGGAATCGAATTGCCGACCGTTGCCCACATCCCCACCTCGGGTTTTGGATAAGCATCCTTCAATGCTTGCACGGATGCAAACAAACCCATATTGGGTTGCTTGACGTGTATAGCCTTGAGCGTACCCTTCACACGCACATCGCCATTGAAGACCGCATCGCCACCAACGTGGAAGTCGTCGTGTACATCCAACTCGCCATAGAAGGTGTGGTTCTGCTTCGTCGTTGTCTCGGTGGAACCCGTTGTTCCCCAACTCAAATCGTACTTATTCCATCGATAGAGCTTGTCTCCAATGAAAAGGTAGTCACCCTCTTGGCCACCATCGGGGAAGGTTGCCCACACCTCTTCGATGCTATCGAATGTTCCGAGGTTGTTGATGTCTATATTCGGGTCAATCATTTCTGCAATTCGTTACTGATGTTCATAAGAGAGGTAGCCAAATCTGCTTGGCCGATGATCTGCGCCACTAAAGCGGCAGCGTAATGCACTACGGCAGGGCGCAACTTCTCGCTGATGTCGATGTGGCCATCCTCGATCTTCGGGATAGGGATATATCTCGCACGTTGAATGAAGACATCCTTGCCCCCATCGCACGAATAGAACTCCAACACCTGACCTATAGGCTGCGTGACAATGGCTACAATGGGGTCTTGCGGACAACCTCGGATGCCCGGATAGCGGCTCGACTGCATCTCATACAACGGATGGTCATCGGTAATGACTACCGACACCGCACGGACCCAATCGCTCATCTTGAAGCTGACAAGGCGCAGGAAATCATCGGGCAGGTGGATGCGGCCACTACTCTTGCCGACCTCACCCAGCCAATCGACGCTGTTCGCAAAGTCCTTACCTCCCTCAAGCAGGAATGTAGGTGCGTTCACCTCCACAATGCGTGTAGCCTCGGCAATCTTACTCTCGATAATCTCATCGAGCGTGAGCGTGTCGATGTCATCCGTAGCAATGAGAGGTGCGCTGTCGTTGTTGCGGTCAAGGGCTACACGAACTTCTTTGATTATTTGCTCAACCTCGAACTGCATAGCGACCCTATTAGATACCTACGAACTTGATGTTGTGTGCCTCGCCCAGCTCAATAATCGCTTTCGAGGTGCGCATCTTCGTGCGGCTCTCGCCAAACTTCTCGCTCAAGTAATCCTTTGCGTCATCCAAGCACGAGACATTAACCTCTATAACCTCGGCAGGGGTCTCCTTCTCGGCTACTTCAGCAGGAGCATCAGCGTCAGCCTCAAGAACGACACGCTTCTCCAAGATGATTTTGCCTGCCTTGAAGTACGAGCTGCTCTCGATTACACGTTGGAAGATGGGGTTGGTAGTGCGAAAACGTGCAGGCGTAACACCCTGACTCGTCGTAGCACCATCGGTAAATGCGAAGTGGAATTTCGTCTTTCCGTAAGGAATCACACATTGCCACTCCATAAGGCTCTTCACGCCATACACTTTTAAGACTTTCATAGTTGGTGTTTTTAGTATTGAAAAAAGGGGAGGGGATTACCCCTCCCCCGAAGATTTGTTTACCTCGATGTGATGCAACTACTTCGCAAACACCTCACCGGTAAACTCGGTCCACTTGCTGCCGTCGTACTTCCACAGCTCACCGGCATAAGCCTGCTGACCGCCCAGCTTGCAATCTACCAGCAGGTAGTACACAGCACCCGTTACGGGAGCCTCCGGAGCAGTAGCCTGATCCCACATCATATAGTCGGTTGCACCGGCAGCAAGCTCCTCGCCCTCGCCGTCGATCCAGATGTGGCACGAACCCTTCAGAGCCAAACCATCCCAAACGAGCAAGCCATTACGCTTTGCCTCCTCGCCCTCGATAGCCTCGTTGAACGAATGCTCGTTGCTGTACACATAGTGTACGAGACGGTTCTCACCAATCAGGGCACCGCTGTTGCTCCAACCCAGACGGTCGAGCGTCGGCTCACGCTTCACCTCGATGTCGCCAAATACGGTGTGGATGTTGGTTACCTGCCAACCTACATAGTTGGTCTTGGTCGTGATCTGTACCTCCGGATGCTTCGAGTAGTCGATGCTTTGGATATTCTCCAGCAGGTTCTTACCTGCAAGCAGCAACGCCGTCTTGGGGACATCCTCGCCCGTGAAGAACATCTTGGCCAGAGCGAGGAACTTCTCGAAGGTCCACTTGCCCGTGTGCTGCAACTCCTTCTTGAACTGCCAACGGATACCCTCGGTCGTATAGACGTACTGAACGCCCATCTTGCCGGCATCTACCTTGATCTTCGACTTGCGACCTGCCCACAGCGTGCGGTTGCCACGCACCTTGAAGTTGGCGATAGCCTGCTCTGCGATGATTGCCTTCGAGAAGGGGATGCGCTTCTTCTGGCTATCGAAGTAGTCGCTGACGACCTGATTCATACCACGCTTCTGGAGGTAGATCAGCGTGGGCTTCGGAACAAACAGGTCGGGAGCAACCTCCTTCTGCGTCTCATAGAGCGCATTGCCGAGGATGATCATCTTCGTGCCTGTAGGAATCTCGGGGATGGTAGGCTCATCGACACCATCTGCGGCAACACCATTTGCAGCACGAACAATGGGATTCAGCGTCGAATCGTCCTTGCCAACAACAAAGAGCATCAGCTCCTGACCGTCACCACCTGCAACGCCCTTCACAAGCACCGTCGTGTAAGGCTGGAGCAGACCCTTGTCACGGCTCTCCAAAGCAAGCACCGTCTGCGTCTGACCAGAGGCGAGGGTAGCACCGGTAGTGACGTAGCTGCGAGGCTCGTCAATCATAAAGTGCTCAACCTCCGGACTGTTTACCTTCACCTTCTTTGCCTTGAGCATAAGGCTCATAAGGGGCGTGTCATCGGAGTTATACCGAAAAAGTTCATCGTCAATGTCGGGCTGAATGAAATTACCAGCCGCAACACCACCTGTTGCTTCGGCTGCCGCCGAAACAGTTGCAGGGTTGCCGTGTGCTTGGGTCTCCAAGCCTGCCGAACCCTGTGCGACACCTACGGTGCCATTCGTAACATTTACATCTACGATCTCTGCCATATTATTTTAGTGTTAAAAGGTTATTATCGTGCCTCTCTTGCGATGTCGAAGATTGATTCAGACTTCTTGGGACGGGCTGCGGTCGTATTCGAGCCACCAAGCATAGCGACACCGTCATCTTGGTTTCGCTTGCGCAGACGCTCCTCGATGCGCTCGTTGCGCCCCTTTACCTCTCCCTCGTGTGCTGCCGTAGCAACATCATCGTCATACGAGATGGCCTTGCGTAGCATCTCGACGGTCTCAATCGAGAACTTACCCATAATGCCATCGGCGATGATTTGGCCTAACTTCTCCATCAGTCGATCAAGCTCATCATCGCCCAAGCCCTTCTCGGTCTGGTAGGCATCGATCTGCTCGAAAGAGGTGGCGAGGTTCTCTTGGTACTGCTTCTCCAACTTCTCGTTCTCTGCTACACGCTCAACAAACTCCTTGTTGGCGGCAGCAATCTGCTCCTGTCGTTCGGGGTCATCAAGAGCCTCTCGA
This sequence comes from Alistipes sp., assembly GCA_017436185.1. The sequence continues at coordinate 30,838 of JAFSDP010000016.1, forward strand.
ATGTCCGAGCCGAACTGACGCACGAGATTGACTACAGGATCATCGCCATCACGCCAGCTCATCAGGAATGCAGCCGAGCGAGGATCGGAGGTGAACATCGTAGCCAGCGACTTCTCACGGTCTTGGTAGTCGGACATCTTCTTGTCGTAATCGTCGTAATCATCGCCAATTCGCCCAAAAAGGGCCTCGTCATCAGCGAAATCCATTTCGGGGTGTCGAGCCTTCATTCGCTCCAACACCAAATCCCGTTTTGTTTTAGTCTGGTTATTTTCAATGCTTTCCATATACGAAGTGTTTCGTGTTTCTTTTTTGACAAAAATAGACCCTCAAAATCGGGTTGTCTTTTTATTTATTAACCGAGTGAAAAACTAATTTTGAGGGAGGTTAGTTCCACTATGTTAGTGAGTTATGAAAAGTCGAGGAAGCGTTTTTGAGTACGCACAAGAGCGAGACGACGACTTGATGCGTGCCTATCTTGAGCAGATTTCACTGTGCAGAAACATCTATCTGCCACGAGTCTTTAATGCGGTTGTAAAAATGCCCTCAAAACGATTTTGGGTGAGTCCCGAAAGGGCATCGATTGTGATTGCCGAAATGTCACGAGGGAATAAACTCCCCAAGATGCGTCCGACCAAGAGAGCGATGTATGAGGAGATATATCGGCGTGTGATGTTGTTGCAGTCGGCTCATCCGGAAGAGTCGTTAAGCCAACTTGTTTTTCAGGTGGTGCAAGAGCCTGCACCGCAATTCTACCTCACGGCAGGGTCTGCCAAAGTCATCATTTGTAAGGCTCGAAAATTTTATTTCAGGCGCAGACTTCGTAGGTTTCAATCGCCCCATCGAGCGAATGAAAACGACAACAAGGAGGTATGAGAACCGAGACAGGCAACATATTATCGGAGAATACTCGACGAATATCTGTCATCAATGCACCCTTCAATCCCTACACGGGAGAGGGTGCAGTTGGTGAACGTGAGAAGGTCGAGATACCGGACTTCCCAATACGCACGCAGTACCTCCCTGTGCAAATGCTCAAGGTGCCGCTTGTTAAACAGATTTTGGCCGCAGGGTCCATCAAGAAGTTTATCACCGACACACTTAATGTAGAGTACACCGATGAAGAGAAGCAAAAGGTTATCGAGGCTTTTGTTCGTGTACGCAACAAAGAGGACTTCTGCTTTTGGGCCGCAACCTATGTCTATATCAAGAATAAAGGTGGTGGCGAAGATGTGCTCTTTCGGCTCACTCGCCCACAACGAAGATTTGTTGCAAGGTTGGAGAAAAAGCGAAGGGCCGGCAAGCCGATTCGCATAGTTCTTCTCAAGGCTCGACAATGGGGTGGTTCAACCACATCGCAGCTCTATATGGCTTGGTTGCAACTCGTCCATAAGGTTGGTCTTAATTCACTCATCATTGCCCATCAAGGTATGGCATCGGATGAGATTAAGGATATGTTCGACCGTATGATTAAGTCCTATCCCACCTCGTTGCTCTATGAGATGGGTGCGCAGTACGATGAGAACGAGTCGAAGTTTGTCGGTGTTGGTAAGTCGGGAGCAATACACCGAGTGCCACAACGAAATTGCAAAATCAAACTCGGTACAGCAGAGCGACCCGACTCGTGTCGTGGTGGCGACTATAACCTTGTGCATTGCTCCGAGGTAGGCATCTGGAAGAAGACCGACGGAAAGAGTCCGGAAGACATTGTCCGCTCGGCTTGTTCTGGCATTTTGCTTGAACCTTATACGATGATCGTGTACGAGAGTACAGCCAATGGTACGGGTAACTTCTTCCAACGAGAGTATGATGCTGCCAAGCGTGGGCAGTCGCAATTTGAGGCGATGTTCGTTTCGTGGTTCGACATCGATCAATACTCAATGCCGATAGAGGATGTGGAAACATTCGCAACCAACCTTTGGCTGAATCGCAACAATGAGAATGCAAACTCGAATCGTGAAGAGAGTGGCCGTTATTTGTGGTGGCTATGGGAAAAGGGTGCTACGCTCGAAGCCATCAATTGGTATATACAGGAACGCTCGAAGTATAACGATCACGGACAAATGGCCTCGGAGTACCCGTCAGACGATGTGGAGGCTTTTGTACATTCGGGTGCACGAGTATTTGATAGGTACAAAGTCGAATTACTGCGAGGAGCTTGCAAAGCACCGAAGTATATCGGCGATGTTTATGGCGATGCAGATACCGGAGAAGATTGCCTAAAGAATCTGCGTTTCTCGGAGGATAGGCAAGGCCTTCTATGGGTGTGGTCGTTGCCGGAGATTGATGAGAACGTAAAAGTAGTTAATCGATACTTGGCGATTGTCGATATTGGTGGCCGCTCAAAGAAGGCGGATTGGTCGGTGATTACCGTTATTGACCGAATGTTTATGATGGAGGGCGGAAAGCCTGCTATCGTGGCACAATGGTACGGCCATATCGATATGGACCTCTTGGCGTGGAAGTCGGCTCAAATAGCGGCTTTTTACGACAATGCCTTATTGGTTATTGAGAGTAATACGGCAGAGACGAAAGATAGAGAGCGCAATGTAGATGGCGACCAATCGGCTTATATCCTCAATCAAATTAAGGGCGTTTACGACAATCTCTACGCTCGTAAGCAGAGCGAAGAGGACATCAAGCAGAAAGCACCACGAAAGTTGGGATTCCACACGAACACACGCACGAAACCGATGATTATCTCAACGCTCGTAAAGATGGTGCGAGAATCGGGATATGTAGAACGAGACGAGCGATGTTTGGATGAATACCTCACCTACGAAAAGAAGGGAAGTGTTTATGCGGCCATTGCCGGTAAGCACGACGACCTGCTTATGACACGAGCCATAGGGTTACATATCTGCTACTACGAGATGGATATGCCCGTAATCGTAAACCGAGTACACCAACCTCTTGCAGTAACAAGAAGCAGACGACCTATGACAGAGGCTACGATATAAAAAAAGAGGAGCGAAACTCCTCTTTTTCTTTATGCTGCACGCATTGTGCTGTAACCTCTGTTGACGGCATCCATATTTGCACCTTGCTGCACTTGGGCAAGAAGTTCGGGAGATAACCCATTCGGGGTTTGACCCTGCTCCAATTGCTCCTGCTGGCTCTGTAGGCTTTGCAACAACTCGTCTGCAAAGGGGAAGTCACCGACCTGCAACAACTGTTGGATTGAGATTTGATTTGCTCTCCACAGCTCCATCAACATCTCGTTGGCAATCTGTCGATATACGGGAGTTGTCGTGCTTTCGATGATGCTCAAATCAAACTCTACATCACGCACCTTCTTCGGGTCGTATTCAATCTGCGCTCCGTTGCCTCGGATGTTGAACACTCGTTTGCTGTCGTAAAACTGTTGGATATTCTTCACATCCTTGTACGCACCATCTACGATGAACATACTGAAGCTCTCCAACATATCCAGCAGCGAGTTTGCCGAGTTCTGCGTCTGCTGTGCGTAGAGGCTTGCGCTCGTACCGGAATAGCCGGGTTTGCCCTGCAATGCACCATTTACACCCGATATATCCTCGAAGAATTTAAGCTGAATGTTCAACAACTCCGAAATACCGATGTTGGTTGCATTGTTGGATATTTGCTGCGGAAGAGGTGCGCCATTCTTGGTCTTGATGGCTATGACACCATCGAAGCGGCTCCACTCGTCGGCAATATCCTCCAATGACATATTCGTGGGCAAACACTCTTCGGGGAAGATTAAGACACCCTTTGCGCTTGCACGCATAATCCAATCGTACAACGTAATCAGTCGGTTGGTGTAACGCTGCTGGTCGATTACATCAGCCACAAACGAATGAATCTCGCCATCGATATAGGGGTAAGCCTTGAAGACATACGGATGGCTCTTGTGCTCGTAGGGAGTCTCACCCTCATCCAGAATGTCACCAAAGGGCGAGAGGTAGTAGAAATACCAATAATCGTCGATAAACCACTCGGCCTTAATCAACGGAATGTCATCGACGGACATCCCCAATGCGGTACCCTGCGATATACGATTGTTGTTCACCACCTCGACCATTTCGTGGTAGTCCTCAATGTCAATCTTGTACACGTCACCGTTGTTGTAGTCGTGGCAACGATAACGGGGCTTGCTCTCCTTTCTCCACACCTCAATCACACGGCAGCGAGAATCGTTTTGCGGATAGAGAAAATCAAATGTTTTCATATAGGAGTAGCCAAACTCCTCGTATATCAATGCAATGGCATCACGGTCCCGTGCGTGCGAATAGATACGGCTCAACTTCTCGTAGTCCTTTGTCGATTTGGCAAACTTCGAGCAAAGATCGCCAAAGCTCACATCGTGAATCTCGCCTACAATGTTGCAGTCCCAACCTCGGAAGTCTCGCATATTGCCGTCGATGAAGAAATTGTTGGGATTGACATAGTCCGTCCAACAGTCGAGTTTGTTATCTCTCCATCCATACCACTTTCGATAGACAACCAATCCTCCGATCAGAAACTCCTCCATTGTTCGGGCATCGACCTCCGAGCGTCTGTTGAGTTGCATATTGTACTTCAGCACCTCCGACATCGTTTCTCCGAGCTTCTTCTCGTCTCGGTCACGAGCTGCGCAGGTAGGCTCTTTCGCCTGACCTCGGTACACACCAAGCACGTTGCGCAGCAATCTGCGAATGAGGTTGTTCTTCAAAGGGATGTTGCCCTGCGATTGGATGTACTTCTCCTCGGTCATCTGCACGCCATCGACGGTGACAATGTCCTTCCATTGGTCACCATAGGCATATCGTTTATTGCGTTCACGCTCCTCACGGAAACGGAACATATTGTCCCAATGCCGTTGGGCCTCCATCAAAATCGAGAAGGCTCGTTTGTCACCCATCGACTTGGCCGCTTTCACGGTGTCTATCGAAGTCTTGGGCCGTATTTTACTTAATGGTATGAGTCTTTCTTTCGCTGCCATAAAAAAGAGTGTGGTAATTACCTGTTCAAAGGTAACCACCACACTCCTCTGCTCCGTTTTATTTATTAACGGCTATCGTTGTCATCCTCCTCTTCGGTGCCGTAAATGGCATCGACCGTCAAGGATTTCAACGTCATCAACTCCGCATTGAGAGCCTCTTTCTCCTCATCCGATGTGGCCTCTTTGATTTCTCTCTCAAGGTCTTCGATGTCGCCTCGGTAGATATCAAATAACTCCATTCTTCTGTAAGCCTCCGAATTGTAGAGGAAATTGATTTTTTCTGCGAAATTAAAGATTCCCTCATCGGTGTCGTGCTCATAGTTGCGCAGTCTGCGCTTTGTCGTTTCGTACTCTTTCTTCGCCTCGTAATACTTATTGTTAACGGCACGATATTGGGTGCGATCGTCACTCTTTGCAAGCACACGGTTCAAGAAAAGTACGCCACGAGGGTCAAAGTCTCTTGCTCCGACAACCATCTCTGCCGTCTTGGTGAGCTTGTCAGCAGTAGCAAAGTAGCCGCCAAAATAACCATTCAGGAGATACTCAATGATTGCGGGGTTGAGATCAATAGCACCCTTTGTGTATTTATCACCACCGCTCAACTCGTTGAGTGTTGCCGCAAGGTTGACAAGATACTTGTTAGTGCTACTATACGCTTTCGTCCAATTGGGCATATCCTTGTTGTACGGCGTATCCTTGTAAATCGGCAATCCCGTCCAACTTGTGTTAGTGGAGGCTTCAACAGCGGTTTTTGCCGCACTCGGGATAAATGCGTGGAATCCACCTCGACCTTCCATAAAGTCAATCGGAAGTATTTTTGTCATCTGACCAACAATGGCCGAGGCCAACTCACCATCGCTATAATCCTCCTTGCCGGACATTGCCGAAACCATTAACTCGCCAAGACCATAAACGGCTTGAACTTCTATCGGAAGTGGTATCTTGGCAAAATTGCCGTCGCCCAGATGGAACATAATGTTGCTTCTGCGGACATATTCCGGATTGTTGAAGTACGAGTTCTTTGCATCCTCATCGTCATCATCGTAGCCGAGATAGGCCATCAGCGCACCCAATATAAACCACGATGCAACGGCTGTAAATGCTTTGGCAGGATGGCGTTTAACCTGTCGGCCAAAATTTGTCGTACCTTGAATAGCCGCATTCCAGAAGATATACATTGAACGACCAAATCCCGAAGTAAATGCAGCCGCATTGCCAAGTGCCGTTTGCCCATTGGCTCCCATAAATTTTGCGCCGGCACCCTTCTTGTTGAAGTTTATGGATATCTCCTTCGCATCGTAAATCGATCGATCGAGGCTACGGCCCATCTGCTGCGATGTCATAAAGGCGGCAAAACGGGCGCAGTTCTCAACGGCTTGGTTGAACTCGTCGAGTCTATCTCCGAGAAGTTGCCAACCCTCTTGTACACTTAACTTTCCTCCAGAACGGTCCAGCTTTTCCTTCAACTCGCTCTTGTGCTGTTCTACATCTCGCAGATTCACATATCCCGTTTCTCCGCCATTGATGACGAACTTGTAGAACATCGCCTCCATCGGGTCGCTCATATCCAGCGTTCCCTCTCTGTACTTCGAGTAGAGAATCTTCATTTGCACAGGATTAGCCTTCAGGTAGTTCTTGTGGAACGTGAGCGCATAATTCGGACTCTCCTTAATCCACACCATCTGGTTGGTATAAAGCATATCTCGCATAAAGTTCGACAAAAGGAAGTCAGGATTTCGTGTCGTGTATGCGTAACTCAATCCTCGGTTAACCCATTGCGCAGCATTCAAAACAGCACCAATTGCACCCGATATGTCATTATCGGGATTAGTTAGGCCGTTCAAGGCTTGTGCGAGACGAGGGCTTCCGTTGATTGTAAGCACATAGTCCACACCATTGCGCTTGACAATTACCTGATGCTCCTTGAGCGTCTCCTTTGATGGAACTTTATAAGGCATCGATGTCTGGTCGCCACTTACCTTGTAGCGATCCGGATAGGCTTTGGACAGCTCCTTCATAGCCTGCTCGTGTTCGGCCACTTTTCGTGCCACCTCTTCAGGTGAATCGGTCTCCAAGATGTTGGGCATTTCGGGCACCCACTCTTGGTTGGCCTCATCGTAGCGCAGCCACAGCCTGTTCACGCTTACAAGATCGCTCGGATGACGAAGCACAAAGTTTAAGAAACGTTGCTTTACCAACATATTTCTATTGGCCTGCAAAATCGCACTCTCGGCCATAGCCGAAAGATTTGCAAAGGGATCATCGGCCTTCGATTCACGGCCACCGGCCTTTCTGATGGGAGAACTAAACGACCCTCTGGTGCTTGTGAGGTAAGCATATTGGTCGGTCACGGTCTTCTCGTCAAAGCCTCGCAGAGGGATGTAGTAGTCGTACATATCGAGTATTTGTTCCATCTGCTCCTTGCTCAACAATCCACCCTCATAGAGTTTCGACAGAATAGCCTTGCGCACCTCCTGTACTCGCTCCCAGATTTCGTCTGTTTCGTGCGAGTTCTCATACTCCTCGACCATTCGTTGAGCCTCCTTCTCCGCATCCGAAACGTGCTTTTTGCCCGTAAGAGCCGTCAGACCTGCATAGTCTTTTTGTCGCTTTTCGGCAATCAGTTCCGTCATCGTCTTGGCTCCACTTGCCGAGATAGCCTTTGACGCAATTCGACTCTCCTGCTGGTCATACTCTCGCTTGGCCTCACGTTCAGCCATCTTCTCGTTACGCTCCAATCCGTGCTTTGCGAACATATAGTCGATCAGCTCGGTTCGAGCCTCCTCGTTAGGAGCGATTGCGGAGATCGCATCAACCAATCGTTGGAATACCGTATTGGCAAACGCATTAGCCTCGGCAAGATTTGTCGAAGATAAGCGATTCTCGCCAATGTAGGCATTCTCGAAACTTGCGACATCCTCGATGTACATATCGCCATATCCCTCCTCTTTGAGGATCATAAGCATTGTATCGTGCAGACTCTGCATACTATCCTGCATAGCCTCCATCGACTGATACATACCGCTCTTGATGCGCTCCTCATACTGCTGGCGAATTAACGTCTCCCGATATGGGGTGTGCGCAACACGCATCCGCACGTCGTCGGAGGGGGAAGTTGTCTCACGGAAGCGTATGTCGTCATTGTCGATACGTTCCATTTCCGATAGATAGGCTTTCCCGTAAAGTGTTGTGTGTTTTACCGAATGCTCTCTTCGTGTATCTTGGTCGCTTACGACAATAGACCAATCACAAGAAGCAACAGGTCTGCGAGACCCTCGCATATCAACATACCGATCCCACGACGTGTAGCGTCTGGGTCTCCAGCTAATAACCTTATTGTCGTTTCGTTGTATGTAAGCATCCTCCACCAAAGCCTTTTTCTTCTCAATTGCCTCTTGAGATTTACCTACGTCGCTCCAATGGTCGGCACCTCTAATCACATAATCGCCTCGTTCATCGTTGCCATACCAATACTCTGAACCGCTTCTCGAAACATAATCGGCAGGTCGGTCTGGTCTCTCTACTTGAGTAAAGACTGCTTCAGTCGATTCATAGAAATTGTCATAGGTGATGGGGGCATCACTTGCCACACGGAATCTCGTATCGAACTCACCGACACCGAGGCGTTGCTGCATCACAACATCCTCGGCTACGGCCATAGCACCCTTACTGCGTTGCATCTGATAGGTGCGCCACAGCATATAGCGTATGTCGTTGTCATTGATTCGATAACCCAAAGCAATCTTGGCATCGCTCAACAGGTCGAGGAACAGGTCACGCACAACCTCGAAGAAGTTGCGATTCTCACGCTCCTCAAATCCCTGCTCTGCAAGGCTTGCAAGGTATTCATCCGTTGCAAGGTTGAAGTCCCAACCGAGCGTGGCAGCACGACGAGCGATGCGCTCACGGATGGTCTGCGAAGCACCACGATAGACCTTCTCCAAGAAGGCGTTGTAACGCTTCTCTCCAACCGTCTCACGCATACCCTTGTGGCCTACCACTTCGTGGAATATGGTCGCACGAACATCCTCTACGCTCACTGCGTTAGGAAGCACGACAACTACCTGCTTCGTGGTAGCATCGTACCAACCCTTTGCTGCTCGTTTGCGACTTTGCAGTCTCGGATTCGGGGCGGTAATATCGCTGATTCGCTCGACAATGTTGATTGGCGTGCCGAGTTGCGAAGCGAACAGCTCGGCCGCTTCCTTTACTGCTTTTCTTCGGATTCTTCCTCGTCCTTGTAGTAATCGATCCACTCGTGAATCTCTTCGATTGGCGCTCCTATCGCCTCTTCCAACTTCTGTTTTGCTTCTTCGTAAGTCATTTCTGTAGATGTTAAGAATTTCACTCAATGCAAATCTACCCAAAGGTAGCGAATATTCGGATTTATCCAAAAGATTTTCTTCGGAAACAGTTCTCCCTTTAATGTAGTTGAACAAATCATTTCGGAAGTTTTTGGTTATATTACCAATTGCAAATGCAAGAAGCTCATTGCCCTTTTTCGCATTCGACTCTCCTTTGTATAATTTTTCAACCAACAAAGCAAGTGGGTGGTTCGCCTTTACAGCCTCATCCCAGATGGCCTCAAGGTCTCGCTTATCAAAGTGGAGACCTACCAAATGGTGTGTGTTCTCGTGCATCAGTGTAGCCGATACTGTGAACACATCGTTGGACTCATCGTAATTTGACACATCAGAGGTTATGAAACCTGCTTGAGGCCAATATAACCCTCGGGCTTTGGATTTTTCGATGTAGGATTTCACCCAATCCTTATCAACATCGACACCAACATCGTCCTTATAAGTTGATACAATATAATCTGCAATCTCTTGGGTATCAATTCCTCCGTTAAAAACCATAATTGGAGGCTCAAATCCCAATTCATCAGAAATAGCTGTTAATACACTCTGAATTGCGGCAGCCTTTTCGTCTCGCCACTTATTGAGAGCCTCCGTGTCGCTCTTGTCGAGCTTCTTATAACGCTCTTCCAATTCCTTGAATAAATTCTTCGCATCTGCCACACGGAACATCGTCTGGCCCTGCATCACGCTCTCACGCATCGAGTCGGTGACATCGACCGAGTGCATCGTGCGCCCTGCCTCCTCGACATTGGGAAGCGTTACATCCTGCACCGTTGCGCCCCATTTCTTGGCGTACTTGCGCATAAAGGAGGGCAACATCTGGTCGTAGAAGGCACGCATACCCTCACCACCAATACGGAGACCGTCGGCATCAATCTCTTTTGCCGTGACCTCTTTTTGGGTATGGTAAGCGTCAAGCGTGGCTTTATCCTCTGCGCTTATAACGGCGTACAAATCTGCAGGGCGTGACACACCATATTTTTTCATCAACTGCATAATGGCATCGCCCACACCTTCTGTACTTTCACGCAGAACGAGCGTGGCATCTTCGCCCTCGCCATTGAGAACTTTTCTTGCCACCTCTTTTCCTACAACATCGGCAAAAGGAGTTCCTGCATTGACAAAATCTTCTTCGCTGCTGACGACAACACCATTATTGTCAATAGTCATTCGTCTGCGGCTTCTATCGGTCAGATGAATCTCAACGTGTTTTACCTCCTGTCCGTTGTCCTGTCCTTCGTAGGAGAGAATACGAGTGACCACATTGCCTATATGGTATCGCTCGGCCTGCTGATCGCCCTTTGTCCAAGCCACCTTGTCGAAGCCGTGCTCTGCCGCATAGCGAAGCATACGCTTCATCGCCAGCTCTGCCCAATTCTTCTCAAATGGGACTTCGGGGATGTCCGATTTCTCGTATCCTGCAACATAAAGATCCTTGGCCGCCTTGATGTTGTAGTGGAGCAGACCCTTTGAGAATCTTCTATCCAACTCACCATCTCGGTAGAACTCATAGAACTCGCCTGTCTCAACAACTTCGATATTGTTGTCCTTGAGGTATTTATCAACATCCGAAGGACGATAACCCTTCTCACGACCATCTTGATGTCGTTTGCTTTGAATCTCATCGATAACAAGCACACGCTTGCCATCCTCGTCGGTAGTCTCGCCAAAGCGAATCCAAGCGATAGTACGGCCCTCGCCTGCATCACCGAAGTGAACTTCATCGTTCTCGTTCCACGGCTCGATAGTCGGCACCGTCAATGCGATCTCACGATTACCCTCAAGGCCTTTCGTGGTGTAATCCTCACGAAGGTGATAGATAGGTCTGTCAATGGGGAGGCCGAGCAGGATGCAAGCCACCTCGGCATTATCTACTCGAATTCCATCGTAGCCACGCCAGAAAGCTATCTCAAAGTCATCGCCATATCTGTCCACCAAATCGACCCAAGCGGCATTGTATATTTCTTCTGCAGTTATTCTCGATAGTGAGGAGTGGGCTTTGCTCTCGTCGCTATTCAATACCGTAGTATCAAAATAATTTTCAGGAAGGTTGTATTTCTTTGCCAACTTCGCCTCATACTCATCGATATTACGACGTACCTCATCCTCATAGCCTTGGGCGATCTGCTCGAACTCCTCCTGTAAAGCCTTAAACTCAGGCGTAGTTTCTACGGCACTATTGCTGCTATAAGTAGTCTCCTCAATCTGAATCTGATTCTCGTTGATGTAGTCGAGCACCTCCTGCTTGGTGAGGCTCTTGGCCTCGGACTGCTCAAGCCACTCCGAGAGGCCAATCCATTTGTCCTCTCCGGCCTTGATTCCTCCTGCCTTCTTCAGCATTGCCAACCATTGTTGTGGCGTAGCCTTCTCCTGCTTGATGCCCTCCAACGCTACTGCCGCATTCGACAAGAACGTCGGTACCGTGCGGAAAGAGGTGCGCTCCTTAATCTCAAGGTCTGCATCGTTGAAGATGACATAGTTGCGAACATCTTGATTGCCACCATCGCCAAAATACATTATGCCCGTGAATCCAGCACGAGAGAGGAACTCCGATGCAGCCTTGTCGCTTCCAAGTGAACGCTCCAAGTCTTTGTATTCAAACTCTCCGCTTGTCATACTGCCATTGAAGACAAGTTCGCCAGAGTCTTCATCACGATAGAAGAGGTCCGTCAAACCCTCTTTCTCTGCTTGTGAGGCTATCATCTGCATCTGCTTGGGGGTCAGGCGACCCTCCCACGACAGATAGTTGTACCCATTGTCGTCGGGTATCTCAACCTGATATACATTGCCTCTTACTCGTGCTCTCTCATATACCTCTTGAGCCTGCGCAACGGCAGCTCGTGCGCTTTCGATTTTAGCCTCGGCATTCTTTAAGGCTTGTTCGTTGTAAAGTGTATTCTCTTTGCTATTCTCGATGTTCTCTTGAGCCTCCTCCAATTCGTAACCTGTTGCACCATTACGGATTCGCTCCTCGAAGAATGCGATATTGTCTTTTGCGAATTGTATTTCCTCACGAAGGCTTTCAGCGAACCGCTCCGCCTTATCCAACTCTATTTTAGCATCGATAATGGCTCTTCTTTCGGTGCTGAACTCATTGATAGGGTCGGTAAGCACTTTTGCATACCACTCGCCAATGCCTTTCTCCTCGGTCACATACGTTCCCCATCCGAACACTCGGTTGCCTTCACCCGACCCCATAAACGAATGGTCGAAACGCTCGAAGGTTGCAGGTGTGCCGTGATAGGTCGTGCGGAAACGCACATCCTCCGAGGCTGCCATTTGTCCCTCGTCGGTGTTAATCCAAGCTACATCAGAGGTGCGCACAACTTTTGAATAGACCTCCTCACCACCGGCGTAGTCCGAGGCTTGCATCAATGAGGGCGTTACAAACGTACCGTTGGCGATAGGCTTGCTGCTGTAGATGGTGATTCTGCCGCTTTGCTGTGCCTCCTCCAACATATCGTTGGTTATGTCGGGGTAGGATGCCAACTCCTCCCATCCACCTTGCTCGGCGGCTGTACGAGCCTCGGCAACAGCCTCATCAAAAGTGCGAATATCCTCTACCGAGCGAATGCCTGTGTGGTAGTCGTCGAGCATCGGATTAGAACGCTCGATAATTGCAAATTGACGGGCTTTGTCGTTCTCTACGGTGCGGAACAATATCGAGTTGCCTTGCTCATCGGTGCGCTCCTCCAATGCGCCAAACAACGCATCAAAGTAGGGCTTCATAATTGCGTTCTCCTCGGCTGAAGGGTAAGGGTAGGCTTGGCCGAAATCCTCTACCAACGTATCGTCAAACAGCGTGGTCTCACGAACCAGCAGGGGCGAAATCGTCTGTTGGCCGCCAAGCTCGTTATACACATAGGTTTCAAAGAGACGTGCAGCACGCTCCCACACCTCATTCCAATACGCACCTGCGTTTCGAGAACGAGTCGAGTAGTCCAATGTCGCCATTCGTCGTACAAGCTGACTGAACGTATTGGCTACAATGTCTCGTTCAGCTCTACGCTTATCCGTCGCCATATCGAGTGCATTGCCCGTAGCTTGTCGAGCCAGATAGTTATCCAATGCGTGGAACCATTCGTGAGCCAACGATCCTGCGCCATTCATACGGGTAAGGTTGATTGCCATCTTCATCGGCTCGTAGTGGGCTATTGCCTTCGATTTGCCACGAGAGCCAAAGGCAAGAGCTAACTGCCCACCAAGCGAGAATGCTTTGGGGGAAATGCCGACAACCTTGCAGAAGTCCATAATGGCATCGTAGGTCTTATTTAAGTAGAGTTGTCGTTCAGCCTGCGGTACCCAATTACCAAACTCCACTCCTCGGAAGCCAAAGGTGCTTTGGAACTCTTCGGGTGTAATGTCACGACCTTGTCTGTAATCGACACCGGAACGCTCTACCGCACCAATATCAGACCCCATCAAGGTGAATATCATTTGCTCCTCACGACTACGCAGGGTCTCTGCATTCTCTTGCAAATAGGCTTCAGCCTCTGCTTTCGTTCTGAAATGCCCCGAAAGGAAGATGTTGCCAGGAATGCTGCGGCTCTTGATTCGGTAGCCGTATAACGAATCCTTAACAACGTGCAGGTGCCCGACCTTCTCCGACGAATCAGCTTTGCCGCTCTTTGGCTTGGACAGTTCCATCGAAACCACAGGGTACGCCTTTTCCACATAGTCAATGGCCTGCTGCAGTGAGTTGAACACCATACCACGACGAGCACCCAACTCGGATTGTACAAAATACTTACCGCTATGATACTCTTTAATGACGGTGCCCTTCAGATTTCGATATACGGAAGGGTAGTTTAACTTCTCGTAGGTGGAATGGTAAGCCTCAAACGGCACAAGAATGCTATGCAGCAAATCTGCTTGCGCTTTCTTTCGTGCATTTGGTTGAGAACGCCAACTCTCATTCATACCCGCCAGATATGCGTCTATCTCGGCATCCGTGACCTCTACCTTTACCTGTTCGCCTCGCTCCCATTGCAGGGCCACATCACGATATTTTTGCAGTATCCGACCTTTTCGTACCGTCCATTTACTACGAGCTGCGGCATTCAATGCCATCAACGTCATAGCATCCTGCTCGGTCATTAGGCCCTCTTGCATAAATTTAACGATGTCCTTACGAGACAAAATCTTATCGGGGTCCTTGAGCGTCGTTAGGTCTTTCATAGACAGCTTGGCTGTATCACGCAGTCGCCCACGAGCAACATCCTTTCTCGCACCGCCAATCTTCTCGCCAAAGTCCTCGATTTTGGGGTCGGAGACTTTTTGTGCTTTTGGAGTTGCTGTCTTCGCCTTTTCCTTTGTGGTTGCGGTTTTCGCAGTCTGCTTCAAGTTGCGCTTGCTGGCGTGCAGGGCATCGACGATTAGCTTGTTGGTGAACTCCACCGAAGGGTCGAATGCCACAGCATCGCCCTCCAATGAAACACCCAATTGGCGGAGAGCATCTCGAATCAGCTCCACAATCTTATCCCATACGCTCTGATCCAACTCGGTCAGGCTCTCGGTAGTCTCGGCAAGGTGAGCGATATACTCGTCGCCTGCTTTGGCCTTGTCGCCTTTCACACCCGGATAGGCCAACCAACGGTTCAGCTCTCGCTCGGTCAGCGTCTGCTCCATCATATCCCACACCTTGAGGCAGAATTGATTGTAGCCCTCCTCGCCCAGCATCTTCTTCATTCCGTGATGCGCTACCACCTCGTGGATATAGGTCTGGTCAAGGTCGGAAATGTCGGTGGCGTGGGGAAGGTAGATATATACCTTGCCACCCGAATACCATCCGGGGATTCGTTGGCCACTCTTCTGCTCTTCGTGCATTTGGATGGCTTTGCGTGCCGACTCATTCTCGACATCCTCGAAACGCTCGATGAGAACAGCCTCTACACCAACCTTCTTTGCCCACGCTTGCGCACGCTTACGCAGAGGCTTACGACGAGCCTCCTCATCCTTTTTCACTTTGATTCGCACACGTTGCTGCTTGCGTTGCTTCTGCTCCTCTTGCTCGGTCTGCTCTTGGGTCGGAACGGCCTCGGCTTGGGTTTCTTGTGCAGTCTGCTCGGTCGCAGGTAGTGTTTGCTCTGCAACCTCTTGGGGTGCGATTTGCTCCTCTTGCGAAATTTCTTGCTCAACCTCTTGATTTTTCGGCTCGGATGTTGTATCTTTGCTGTCAGAAAGAGTTGCCCCACTTGGTATAGTCTGCTGGTCTCCTTGTGTCGAATGAGTGGGTTCGGATGGCAAGGTCGCTTCACTAATGTAGGTCAGCATTCCCTCCTTTAAGAGACGCTTAATTCTGGGCGTCTCTTTTTCTTGGTTGGATATTACCACCTCACGACCTTCTTTTCGTATTGTTACCGACGTGAACTTATAAGTTCTCGTGCCATCAGCATTCGTAAACGCTTTCACAAATACATAGGAAGAATTACGCTCCGCTAATTGACCATCTTTCGCAGAACTTCTCTCCTCGACAATTATATCAGGAGCTTGAAGAGTAGGTTTAATCATACCTAATTTGCTCTCTCTTCCCTTTTGAGCGAGTTTGAAGTATTGATTCTCGCCCATCTTTACCTCACCTATAGGGGTCTCAATAACGCCATCCTCACCGAACTCTGCGACCCAATTTTCGGGAGTAAGTTCAATCTCCGGAGCAATAGCCGCATTTTGCTCCATAGATGACACTATTGCATCAATTTCCTCATTATTGAGTTTCGTTTGTGGAATTCCTGCGTTTGGCTCTTGAGCGATCGTTTCTTCAACCTCCTCGGTCTGTGCAACCTCTTGAACGGCTTGCTCCTGCACTGCTTGTTGCGCATTCAGCACCTCCGTCCAATAGTCCACCTTCTGCTGTGCCTCGGCAATACGAGCCTTGCGCTCGGCTTTATCCTGCTGAATCTCGGCAACGGTTGCGCCACCCTTCGGCTTTACGCTCGTTGCTTTGTCGAGTTCCTTCTTGGCGTTATCGAGCATCTGCTGTGCGGTGTCTGTAGCCTCGGTCGTGTCACCATCGTTCAGCTCGACAAGGGCCGACCAAGTATCTTGTGCAGGTGCTTGCTCGAAGAGTTGGTTGCCATTCTCATCCGTAGGAATTCGAGACAATGCACTCTCCTCCACCTGCGGCTCTTGCGTTTGCTCGATGGGTTGCTCCTCGATGGGTTGTTGCTCCTCGGCAACCTCCTGCATAGCGGACTCACGTTGGGCGTTCTGCTGCTCAATATAGGCGGCTGCACGGCCACGATTGGTGGCATCGTTCATCGCTTGCACCTGTTCCTTCGGCATCTGTACAGCTTCCGTTGCGCCATCCAACGCCACCTGCACGGTGCCATCGCCATTGTCGGCAACAATCTGCGCTTGGTGCTGTACGCCCTCCTCATCGGTCAAAACATAGGTGTCACCCTGTGCGAATGCAAGCGTACCGAGAATCTCGGCCTCGGCTTGGCCGGCTACACTCTGGCGAATCTGCTCACGCAGAGCCTCCTTTGTCTGCTCGGCATCTTCAACCTCACCCACATTCAACAACGACGCAGGATCGCTGAACTCCATTTTGCCCGTCTCGGCATCCTTTACGATGATGCTCTCGCTTGAGTTGGCTGTGTCGATCGTGCCATCGTCGAGCAATACCACCTCGCCAGACATAATATAGACGGCTCGGTCATCCTGCTTCATTGTTGCAGGGTGAATTTTGCCATCGGTCTGGCTGATTCGGCTATCCACCTGCGCATCGCTCTGGGCTATCTTGCCGTCGATATCGTCACGCACCGCCTGATACATACCCTCTACGGTTGATTTGGCGTTCAGGTAGTTAAGCACGATTTGATTTGCGCTATCGTCCTGCCCTAATTTTTTACTCTCCAAGAGGCTTGCAAGGGGATTCTCGCCCAAGAACTCATCTACATCTGTATCTTCAGGTAGAGCATAGAGTCTGCGTACAGCATTGGCACACTCCTCCAGCATCGTTCTTGCATCGTTCTTCTCCTGCGGAGTTTGCAAGGTATAGCCATTCTCAAACGATTGCTCTACCTCTACCTCCTCGGCAGGTGTAGCCGCATCAATTTGGTGCTTCAGCAAGCCGATACGCACGCCATCCATTCGTTGCAACTCACCAACATAGGTTACGGCTGCTTTCTTCTGTTCGGGGGTAAGGTTTGCATCTGCGAGAATCTCACGCACGGCCTTTCCACGAGTCAGCGCATCGGTCGATGCAAGCTGCTCCTTGAATGTTCCCCACAAATCGGCACTGCCGAAAGCATTGATGGCATCAACATCGGCACGCTTCAGACGACGCTTGGCACGAGGATATTCTACCGCATAGGCTCCCGTCTTCACGGTAGAGAAGAAACCGCCCATCAATCCTACACCGAGGAATGTTTCTATCAGGTTTTCTCGGTTGAAGATACCCGTATTTTCATCTGTGTCTCTTGTCTGATCTCCAACGAGATACGAATTAAGAATGCCGCCATAGATTTCCTCGCCAAACTCACCGACTACACCATTCCATTGGGCCTTTCGTTCCAAATTCGTGATGAATTGCACGGCATCGTTGTAGCTCATATTATCGATGGTTTTCAACACCCCGTTAGGTGTAATCTTACGGACGACATCCCCACTCAATTTAGAGAGACCTGTATATTTACCGATGGGGGCAATATAGCCACCGGCCATTTCGGATGCACGTTCAATTGTGCCTGCCATAATAGCATCATACCACGCTCGGAGTGCATCATCACCTTCCGTATGGCCTCCATATATCGGTCGGCCATTCTCATCCAGATCATACTCAATGTCGCCCGACATTCTACGCAGAGCATCTGCCGTTGTACCTAAAGCACCCGTAGTAGCGGTCATCGTTGCTGCGCCAACCACATCTGCGCCCACTCGTGTAGCTGCTTTTGTTGCAAGATATTTTGCCGCATTCTTTCTGATGGCCTCCTTGCCGTAACGCTTCAGCGCATAGCGTGTGAGTTTTGCCGATGCCCCTTTGCCCAATGCGGCAGCAGGGTTGATGGCCATCTCCAACATAAAAGGAATAGACTCCGCCGACACTTGACCTGCCTTGTAGCCATATCCGAGATACGAGCCAAAGTAGGCATTGGTTGCCATCTCAACAGCCTTTGCATCAAGCAAAGTGCGTTGTGCTTCGGTCAGTTCGCCACCGCTATCAGCTACGTCAAGGGCTTCAAGGAGTGTGCCGCTGTTCGCCATCTCCGAAAGACCCATATCCCACGTTGTAGGGTCGAACACCTTCTGGCCGAAACCTCGCAATGCGCCACCAACAAATGAAGTCTCGTTTCCACTCCCATCTGCACCATTTCTGTCTGCCTCGTCAATGATGCGTTGTGCGTTCCGCAAAGCGTCGTTGGCCGCACTGTAGGCATCCAAATCCTTGCGACGCTTCGTGTTTGCACGAGACATTGTCATCAGCATACCCATTTGGCCGGGAACGAAATCTCCAAGACTTCGATTATCATTTATCTTGCCTTGAACAAAATCCTGCATCCCTGCAACCTGCTCACGGGTAGCCGACATATCGGCCAGCTCCTGCTCGTCAATGGTGGGTTGCTCGGCTTCAGGCGTTGGGGTATTTGCTCCAGAGCGATAGAGTGAGTTGATTGTACCCATCGGCCCCGGTACAAGGCTTGCAAGATTCGTCTTCTGCGGTTGCTCTACGGGTGCAGGCTGTTGGGGTTGTTGGGTCGAAGGAATGTTATCAACGCCGAATCTGTTGATGTCACGTTCGAACTCGGCCTCACGCTCCTCCAACTGCTTCTGCTCGACCTGTGCAGGGTCTCGAAGGTCGGCATCCAAGAAATCCTCCGGTGCGTGCGATGCGGTGGGGGAGTGGGTTGTACCCTTTGGGGTAATAAAAGCCTTATAGTCGGCAGGTTTCACGCCATATCGGACACCTTGATCCTCGATAACGGTATATGCGTCAGGATAATCTGTGGCAAACTTGGCAATGTCCTCTTCTCGAACTTTGTAGCGTTTGCCATTAACATTAAATATAGGCATATATTATTGATTGTTATGTTATTACCTTAATTGTCGTCAGGGTTGTACATTACATCATAGTCGGCATCGCTGCCTCCATAGGTGTCACCATCCAAATATGAGTCGATACCATATTCCTTTACGGGGTCAATCTTCGATAAAGAGAGCATATATTCCTTAACCGAGGGGTCTTTCGTCCAATTCTGTTTAATAAAGTCGTCTTTCTGCTGTGCAGTCTTCTTCGCCATTAATGCTTTGAATAAGTCTTGACTCAATTTGCGCGTGTTGCCTATGCCTGCATCAACCATCCGATCGAAGACCTGCTGCATCGAACCCTTCCAAACACTTCCGTAGATAGATATCGGATTGCCTTTTTCATCGGCAAATTGAATCGGAGCTTGTCGGAGTTTGTTCGCAACCTGTTGAGCATATCTACCTCTGGCGATATTTTCTTGTGCTGCACGCTGTTTTGTGCTCTCGGCTGCTGCGTGCGCTCTCGCCTTCGCACCTTGTTCTGCCTGAAACTCCTGACTATCCTCTCGTGCCGCATCTGCGTGTGCTCTCGTTTTTTCGGCATTCTCCTTCTGCCAAGCGAATTGCGCAGCCGCTCTTGCTTCTGCACGAGCTGCACGCTCATCGGCAAGACGGTCACGCTCACGCTGATATGCGGTAGCCTCATCTGCCTTATGATCGGCCCACAGCTTGTCGAACTGCGTCTGGTAACGTTGGCGACGAGCCTCCCGATCTGCGTAGAATTTTTCCCAACGAGCTTGGTTGGCGGCAGAAAGCGAATTCTTGGGGTCTTTTTCCTGATAGGGGCCATACTTAACTGCCGTGTGCATATCGGAGATGGCCGAGATGCCGTCACCGAGCGACAAGATAAGTTGCTGTATCGCCTTGCGCTTCTTCTCCTTGCGCAGCTCCTCTGCGGTAGGCTCTTCGTAGCCGGTGGTGCGACGAGCAATCTCATCGACAATCTCACGATTGGATCGCTTGGCCAATCCGGGTGTAGCAGTAGCAGGGGCAACGGTTCCCTTCATCCCTTGATCGAGGGTTTGGGTAGTCGATGCGGTGGCAACAGGTTGCGTCTGTTGCTTCACGACCTGCTCGGCTTGGGGCTGTTGAGCAGGTGCTGCGGCAGCCGTCTTCTTCGGCTTACCGTTCAAAATCTCATCCTTTACACTCATACCATACTACTTCTTCGAGAATGCGTCAACCAAAGATGTGATACCGCTACCAAGCGATTCACCTGCTGAAGACAAACCCTCTGCGGACTTTTGTGCGGCTGTTGCTCGTTGCATCTCCACATCGATGAGTTGCTTATTCAGGCTCTCCTTGTTTGCCATATACTGCTGCTCGATGGTGTCCTTGCGGTCTGCGGCCTCGGCTGCGATTTGGCTGGCCGTGTCGGTCATTGCTCGTGCCGATGCTGCTTTCTCTGCGGCCACCGACTCATTGGTGCCACCCATCACGGCTGCCGTAGCTGCGGCCTGACGATTGCGGTTGCGCATTGCCTCCTGTGTCATCGTCAAAAGGCGTTGAGCATCTGCTCGTTGGGTCGCATCTTCGTTGTAACGACGATCGAACCAATCCTGATTCTCCTTCTGCTGATCTGCGATTATTTTTCTTGCTCTTCGAGCCGATCTTCGAGCGGCTGCATTGCTTGCGATGGTGCCACCAATCTTCATAGCGGCACTAACTCCTGCGCCAATAGCACTACCTATCATAGGGATATGTGTGTTAGTTAATAAATATAATTCTGACCGCAATTTAAGGGGTTATTTTTGCTACATCATTTTATTTATTTACTGACTTCGTATGCCGAAAAAGAAAGGTGACCCCAAGACAGGTGGCAGGGTGAAAGGAACACCGAACAAGGCCACCTCGATGAGCAAGGCGGTGATTGCCGACCTGCTCAATACATATAGCTCATCGGGGTTGATGAGCGAGGATTTTATGGCCCTTGAGCCGAAGGATAGATTGGCGATTGCCGAGCGACTGACTCAATATGTAATGCCAAAGATGCAGGCTGTATCTGCCGAAGTTAACGACCAACGCAACCTCACAATCGAGGATCGACTGCGAGAGTTGTCGGGCGAAGAGTCGTAGTCTTATTATATATAGGTATCTACCACTTTCTACAATAGAAAAGAGAAAAGCACCCGGAAAAGGGTGCTTCTTTTATTTGTGTCGCTTCATTCTCTCATACACGACCTCTTGTTGCTTATCTACATTTCGGATTTTGAATTGCAGCATCGCTCGGTCTGGGATATAGTCGGGCACGAATGACCATAGTGCATTGATGACCTCGTCGATGTTGTTGTAGCCAATATCCTCCACCTCGCCAAAACATTCACCTCGGAAATAAACCCGGCCGTGAATGAGGTATTTGGGAGAGAACCGCTCGAATACATTCTCCTCCTCCTTTCTATCTCTGCTCGACTCGATATTCGTAAAGAATACGAGATTAACAACCTCTTCGTTCAATTTCCAAGCAGGGGTGAAGTCAATTTTGATATAACCACGAGTGATCGTGTGGCCTGCTGCGTGGTTCATCGCAAAAGCTACATCAGCAATAGATGCGCCACAATCGTTCTGGGCGATCGTTCCCCAAGTGTGGCGAAAGGTGTAGGCCGAGTAACGATCCTCCTTTGCCATACCCATCGACTCGCAGATTTTTTTTATACCTAAATTTACATTGGCATTAAAGGAGTCGGAGGTAGAGTAACGACTGCGGAAGACGAAGAGGTATTCATCACCTTCGGGGGCGAGGTACTTCTCGATTGTCGGCTGAAGCATTGCAGGTACTCGTATCTCGAAGTATGCTTCGTCTCTGCGGAACTTTTGGGTCTTTGCACGCTTATAGGCGAGGATGCCATTGCGATAATCCTCTTTCTTCATTCGGTAGAGATCGACAGTATTGATACCTGCGAGACATAGCGTCATCAACGCCACATCACGCCCAAGCTCCGGAATGGGCGACTTCATTTTGCTTTCTGGGATCGGAGCAGAGAAAAATGCACGACACTCCTGTGGGGTGATTGCCAACTTCTGTGGTCGCTCCGACTTCGGAATTTGCACCACTCGCCACGGATCATTCTTGATTCGCAGGATGCCGTTGTCGTAGTCGTTGTAGTAGAGCTGGGCACTCTTGAATACTTGACGTAGGCATATCGGGTACATCTCCTTTGCTCGGTGGGTGTGCGCAAGCGACTTAATCCAAGCGTTAATGAACGTGGATGTGAGTTGCGAGAAGTTCACCTTGTTCGTGCCGGCAAAGAGTTCGAGGCTCTTCAACGCCAGCGAATAGTTCTTGGCTGTGCGTTCTTGGTCCTTGTTGATGAGTTGGTCGATGTGCCGACGAGCAAAAAGACTAAACGAGATTTCTGCCTCACCAGACTCAAGGTATCTCACGACCTCGGTAAGGCTCCAATTCCTCGTGTCCACCTTATTGAGCATTTCAACGTATTCGACGATGCGGTCGGAGCAATACTTCTGAATATAGGGGTCATTTACCTCTCCTTGCTTCGAGACTGCCGATTTCGATGCGAGTTTTCCCGTCTTCACATACTTAACATCGCCTCCGTGTCCGATGCGAATATAGACGGGATAAAAGCCATCTTTGCGCTGTTTTCTAACGCACACTTTGAAAGTAGCCATAAATCAATTAGTTATAGGTGTAAGTTTTGGTGTAAGTTCGGTGTAAAGCACCCCTCGTTTTGGTGTAAGTTTGGTGTAAGTTTTTCGGTGTCATTCTGCACGAAAAGCGTGTAGAATGCGTATTTAAGAAAAGGCGGTAGAAGCCCTTGTGGGGTCACTCTACCGCCTAATCTACTGATAATTAAGCACTTTTTACTTCTGATTTAGTGCGGCGTGTGCCGCAGCCAGACGTGCGATAGGCACGCGGAAGGGCGAGCAGCTCACGTAGTTCAGGCCTGCGTAGTGGCAGAACTCTACCGACGAAGGCTCACCACCGTGCTCACCGCAGATACCGCACTTCAGGTTGTCGCGCGTACCACGACCCTTGAATACGGCCTCGCGAATCAGCTGACCAACACCGTTGCGGTCCAGAATCTGGAACGGGTCGTTCTTCAGGATGCCCTTCTCGAGGTAGATAGGCAGGAACTTCGAAATATCGTCACGCGAGAAACCAAGCGTCATCTGCGTCAGGTCGTTCGTACCGAACGAGAAGAACTGGGCTACCTCGGCGATCTGGTTAGCCGTAACAGCTGCACGGGGAACCTCGATCATCGTACCTACCATATAGTCAATCTTATCGTTACGCTCCGAGAATACCTGCTCGGCCGTCTTGTCGATGATGTTCTTCTGGTAGCGCAGCTCCTTGTGGTTACCTACCAGCGGAACCATAATCTCAACGTGTACATCTACACCCGTAGCCTTCACGTTCATAGCGGCCTCGATGATGGCACGTGCCTGCATCTCCGTGATCTCGGGATAGGTATTGCCCAGACGGCAACCACGGTGACCCAGCATCGGGTTGAACTCGGCCAGAGCCTCTACCTTGGCGATGATCTTCTCAACGGGTACACCCATCTCCTCGGCCATCTCCTGCTGACCCTTCAGATCGTGGGGTACGAACTCGTGCAAGGGGGGATCCAAGAGACGTACAGTCACGGGGTGACCCTTCATGGCCTTGAACAGACCCTCGAAGTCGCCACGCTGGATCGGCAGCAGCTTGTTCAGGGCTACACGGCGGCCGGCCTCATCGTCCGACAGAATCATTTCACGGATAGCCTTGATACGGTCGCCCTCGAAGAACATGTGCTCCGTACGGCACAGACCGATACCCTCGGCACCAAACTCAAAGGCCTGGGCTGCATCCTTCGGCGTATCGGCGTTGGCGCGAACCTTCAGTACTGAGTACTTACCGGCCAGCTCCATCAGCTTACCGAAGTCACCGCTCAGGTCGGCAGCGCGCGTAGCTACCTCACCGAGGTAAACCTCACCCGTCGAACCGTTGAGCGAAATCCAATCGCCCTCCTTAACCGTTACACCGTCAACCTTGATCGTGCGAGCCTTGTAGTCGATCTCCAGCTCACCGGCACCCGATACGCAGCACTTACCCATACCACGGGCAACTACGGCTGCGTGCGAGGTCATACCACCGCGAGCGGTCAGAATACCGGCAGCATCCAACATACCCTTCAGGTCCTCGGGCGAGGTCTCGATACGCACCAGGATAGCGCGCTGACCCGTCTCGGCCAGAACCTTGGCAGCATCGTCGGCGAAGAATACAACGGGACCCGTAGCGGCACCCGGCGATGCGGGCAGACCCTTCGTGATCACCTTGGCCGAAGCGATGGCCTTCTTATCGAATACGGGGTGGAGCAGCTCGTCGAGCTTGGCGGGCTCGCAACGCAGTACGGCCGTCTTCTCGTCGATCATACCCTCGCGGAGCATATCCATAGCGATCTTCACCATGGCAGCACCCGTGCGCTTACCGTTGCGGCACTGCAGCATCCAGAGTTTACCGTCCTGGATCGTGAACTCGATGTCCTGCATATCGCGGTAGTGATCCTCGAGGTGGTTCTGGATAGCGTCCAGCTCCTTGTAAACCTCGGGCATTACCTCCTCGAGCGAAGGATACTTGGCTACGCGCTCCTCCTCCGAGATGTTCTGAGCCTTGGCCCAACGACGCGAACCCTCGATCGTAATCTGCTGCGGCGTGCGGATACCGGCAACCACGTCCTCGCCCTGAGCGTTAATGAGGTACTCACCGTTGAAGATGTCCTCACCCGTTGCGGCGTCACGCGAGAAGGCTACACCCGTTGCCGAGTTGTCACCCATGTTACCGAATACCATGGCCATAACCGATACGGCCGTACCCCACTCGGCGGGGATGTTGTTGAGCTTACGATACAGGATGGCGCGATCGTTCATCCACGAACCGAACACGGCGCAGATAGCACCCCAAAGCTGCTCCCAGGGGCAAGCGGGGAAGTCCTTGCCGGTCGAAGCCTTTACGGCGGCCTTGAACGAAGCTACCAGCTCCTTCAGATCCTCTACCGTGAGGTCGGTATCCTTCGTGATACCGCGCTTCTCCTTCTGCTTCTCGATGATCTCCTCGAAGGGATCCTGATCCTCCTTCGAAGCGGGCTTCATCTCGAGTACTACGTCACCGTACATCTGTACGAAACGGCGGTACGAGTCCCATGCGAACCAGGGGTTGCCGCTGAGCTTGGCCATAGCCTCTACAGCCTCGTCGTTCATACCCAGGTTGAGGATCGTATCCATCATACCGGGCATCGAAGCGCGAGCACCCGAACGTACCGACAGCAGCAGGGGCTGCTGCTTGTCACCGAACTTGCGGCCGGTCAGCTTCTCAATGTTAGCCACGGCCTTCTCTACCTCGGGCTTGAGCAGCTCTACGACTGCCTCCTTACCCTGTGCGTAGTACTCGGCGCAGGTGTCCGTCGTGATCGTGAAACCCGGAGGTACGGGCATACCGATGAGGTTCATCTCAGCGAGGTTTGCACCCTTACCACCCAGCAGCTCACGCATCTTACCATTACCCTCGGCCTCTTTGTTACCGAAGGTATAAACTCGTTTTACGTCTGCCATAAAATGATAGTGTTATTAAAAAAATATTGAAAATTGTTTGTTGTTTTTATCTTTTTGCTAAAAATCTTGCTCCACAAACTGCGGATTGCGAATATAGTATATTTTTTTGGTCTGTGCAAGAAAAAACTACTCAATTTCGCACCAGAGGGGCAGGTAAGCCCCTACACCTTTGGTGTAGCGGTTGCCGCTGTAGGTGGGAAGCGGCTCTGCGGTGCGCTCATCGAGCCACTCGCGGCGAATCACTACTGCCCCCTCATGACCACGGAGGGGCGAGCGTGTGAAGATGCGATCGCGCATCCGCCAACGCCCGCGGTAGATGCGGTTGCCCTGTCCGCGACGAGCCGCCGCGGCGAGGCAGTCATGCAGCCCGTAGGCTGTAGCATCGAGGTTGTAGAGCTTCCCTGCTACCAGCATGCCCCGTTCGGGATGGCGCTCGATCAGCTCCTTGATGTGCAGGTCGGCAAAGCGACTTTCGGAGCATAGCACAAGATTGACCGTATCCCTGCCGATGCGCGCCTCGATGATCAGGGCCGCTCGTTGTGCCTCGGCATGCAGGGGCTCCAGCCGATCGGCCAGGTAGAGCAGGGCAAAGTCCATGCCGTCGAAGGAGTTAATTGTGCGGTGGAGATAGGTGTAGTCGCCCTTTAGGCGCAGGGCGATATCGCGCACCACCTGCTCACTCTCCACACCATAGAGCGCCACGGCATCGCATCGGAGCGAGTCGATGACGGCAACAACCTGATTTACTTTTCGTTCGTAGCGTGTCGAGTCCCACTTATAGCGCCCCTCGGGCGTGAACTCCGTATCGTCGTAGAAGAGCGACGGCTCGGTATCATAGAGCCGATCGACATCGTAATAGGCAAACCGCAGTTGCGCAACGAGGGGTTGCGTGATGGTAATCAGTGTGAGTGATAGGAGAATACGCCACATGGTTAGAGCGGCTTTTCGGGTAGAAAATCGCGGGGCGAGCAACCAAGATATTTGGCAATTTCGTTGAGGTGTGTCGGGCTGTACTTTACATCGCATTTCGGACTTTCCACCTGCCCGATGAAACCACGCGATACACCAATCCAGCTTCCCAACATCGCTTGCGAGATATGTTGCTCGCGTCGCATCTTGCGGACAGCATCAATAATGTATTGATCGATTGGCGAAATCATGGCATACTTTCTTTCCCACAAAGCTAAATATCATGCCATTTTATATGCATCGGTATACCTTGCAATGTTAGTTCTGCCTAACATTTTGCGAGGGATAGAATTTTGTCGCAGCTCCCCAACCGTTCATAGTATTACCCAAGGAGCGAAGCGACTAAGCCCTCCTTATCAAAGGAGGGTTTGGGAGGATTGTCTATATTTTTTTATATTGATTGGCTTTGTCAAATCTTTTTTCAGCCTTTTGTAGCCGCCTTTAGGTGGCTTTGAAAAAGAGAAATCCACCTCCAAGCCTTGCTTGGGAAGGTGGATTTCTCTTTTTCAAATCGGTTGCCATTGGCAACCAAAAGGCTGACACGCTTTATTGTGACCGCAATAATTTTGAATTTGCGAATCTATTCGCAAATCACCCCCGAGGCGATCAGCTCCTCGTCGTCGTACAGGGCGGCAAATTGGCCGGCCGTGATGCCGCGTTGCGGTTCGTCGAACAGTAGGTAGAAGCCCCCTGCACGGTGGTAGAGGGTCGCTTGTTGCAGCGGCTGGCGATAGCGGATGCGCACCAGGCAGCGGAGCGTATCGCCCTCCGCAATAGCGCGATCGGGATCGACCCAATGCATCGCCTCACGCTCAATCTTCAACGCGGGTCGCCAAAGACCGCGGTGGCCATCCCCCTCGCCCACATAGATCACATTCTCGGCAACATCCGTGGCGAGGATGAAGAGCGACTCTTTGCGCCCGCCGATGCCAAGCCCCTTGCGCTGCCCGATCGTGTAGAAATGGGCACCGTTGTGCGTGCCGATCTTCTTGCCGTCGCGCACCGTGTAGTGCCACCCCTCGGCGAGTGCTTCGAGGAGTTCATCGCTTGGCTCATCATCGGATGGTGTATAGTGGGGACGGCGGTCGAACTTCGGCCACTCCTGCTTGATTTCGTGGACGTTACCAACCTTCTTGGCTAGCTTTTGCTGGAGGAAGGTCGGCAGATCGACCTTGCCCACAAAGCAGATGCCCTGCGAATCTTTGCGCTTGGCCGTGGCAAGCCCCTGCTCGGTGGCGATGCGCCGAACCTCGGGCTTTAAGAGGTGACCGATCGGGAAGAGGGCGTAGCGGAGCTGCTCCTGCGTGAGTTGGCAGAGGAAGTAACTTTGATCTTTGTTGGGGTCCGAGCCGGCGAGGAGGTGGTAACGCTCCGTGCCGTCGGGGAGGGTAGTGGTCGTTTTACGGCAATAGTGGCCCGTGGCAACATAGTCGGCACCGAGCTTGAGCGCCTCTTTTAGGAAGACGTCGAATTTGATTTCGCGGTTGCAGAGCACATCGGGATTGGGGGTGCGCCCCGCCTCGTACTCCGCGAACATGTACTCCACCACGCGCCGACGATACTCCTCCGAGAGATCCACGACGCGCAGCGCAATATCGAGCTTCTTGGCCACCAGCTCGGCAAATACGCGGTCGTCGTGCCAGGGGCAGTCGCCCTCCAGCGTGCCGGTCGTATCGTGCCAATTGACCATGAAGAGGCCGATCACCTCGTGCCCCTCCGCCTTGAGCAGATAGGCCGCTACCGAGGAGTCCACGCCACCCGAAAGTCCAACTACTACGCGCGCCATAACTTGTTAATCGATAAGTCCTTCGGGGAGGATGAATTTGATCTGTCCGCGCTCGAAGTCGATGCCGCCGATCATCTCGTCCACCGCCGGAACGAGTACCTCGCGCCCCTCGATGTCGAGTTCGAACAGGGGGTTGATTTCGCTGTCGATGTAGTCCGCCACCTCGCCCGAGAAGGTGCGCTCCGTGCCCATTTCGAGGATTGTGGCACGGAAGCCGATGAGGTCTTCGAGGTAGAACTCATCCTCCTCGCGCTCCTCGGCCTCCAGCTCGATCGAGAACTCCTTGCCCAGCAGCTCCTCGGCTCGGCGCTCGGTGTCCATGTCGGCAAAGCGCACCGAGGCTCCCGAAGCCCCCACATAGTCGAATTCGTCGCAGTAGAGGGGCACCTCCAGCCCGTCGATCTCGACGATGAGCGGGGTGGTTTGGGGGTTGAAATCCTCGGGGAACGACTCGTAGAGTGTCAGGCGCAGGCCTCCGCCCGTGCCAAAGAGTTTATTGATGCGACCACAAAGCGTCATGACAAATTCAAAGTTTAGAATTCAGCATTCAAAATTAGTGAATTTCGAACAAAAAAACAAAATAAGAGGCCGCTCCTTTCGGAACAGCCTCTTTTTCGGTAAGCGGTCAAGGAATTACTCCTCAACAGCAGCCTCCGTAGCCTCCTCGGCAGCCTCAGCAGCGGCCTCGGCAGCAGCAGCCTCAGCGGCAGCCTTCTTCTCGGCGATAGCCTTGGCACGCTCCTCGTTTACCTTAGCCTCGGCAGCCAGACGAGCCTTCTCGGCCGACTTGGCATCCGATGCGAGCTTCGAGGTCTTAGCCTCGATCTTACCCGACTTGGCCTCTGCCCACTTGTTGAAGCGAGCCTCAGCCTCAGCCTCGGTGAATGCGCCCTTAGCTACACCACCCAGCAGGTGCTTCTTGTAGAGTACACCCTTGTACGAGAGGATGGCACGGCAGGTGTCCGTAGGTTGTGCGCCTTTGAGTAACCAACCCAGTGCTTGCTCGAAGTTCAGGTCGATCGTAGCAGGATTCGTGTTGGGGTTGTAGGTACCCAACTTCTCGATGAATTTACCATCACGTGGCGCTCTG
>JAFSDP010000017.1 GCA_017436185.1 Alistipes sp.
CAGAGCGCCACGTGATGGTAAATTCATCGAGAAGTTGGGTACCTACAACCCCAACACGAATCCTGCTACGATCGACCTGAACTTCGAGCAAGCACTGGGTTGGTTACTCAAAGGCGCACAACCTACGGACACCTGCCGTGCAATCCTGTCGTACAAGGGTGTAATGTACAAGAAGCACCTCTTGGGCGGTGTTGCCAAGGGCGCATTCACCGAGGCTGAGGCTGAGGCCCGCTTCAACAAGTGGATGGAGGCCAAGACCGGCAAGATCGAGGCCAAGACTTCGAAGCTCGCTTCGGAGGCCAAGTCGGCCGAGAAGGCTCGTCTGGCTGCCGAGGCCAAGATCAAGGAGGAGCGTGCTCAGGCTATCGCCGAGAAGAAGGCTGCCGCTGAGGCCGCTGCTGCCGAGGCCGCTGCTGAGGCTGCCGCCGAGGCTTCGGAGGAGGCTGCTACGGAGGAGTAATCCGCACGCAACCAAGTCTAAAAGGGCTGTTCCCATTCGGGAGCGGCCCTTTGTTTTTCCGAGGAGCGGCCCTTTGTTCTTTTGTGGGGAACGCCCTTTGTTTTTCGACAATGTTTGCATTTTCTGCCAAAATGCACTAATTTTGAATGTTGAATTCTAAATTTTGATTTTACAAGGTATGACACGCTGCGGTCGCATCAATAAACTCTTTGGCACGGGGGGCGGTTTGCGCCTCACCCTCTACGATGCCTTTC
Organism: Alistipes sp.; assembly: GCA_017436185.1. The sequence continues at coordinate 715 of JAFSDP010000017.1, forward strand.
CCGAGGATTTTAACCCCGACACGATGCCCCTCATTGTCGAGATTGACGGGCTGGATGTACCCCTGTGGTGCGCCTCGTTCGAGCCGGTGGGGGCACAAGGAGCCTCGGTGGTATTCGAGGATTTGGATACGGAGCGTCGTGCCGAGGAGCTGATTGGCAAGGAGTTCTGTCTCGAGCTTCAGGACGAGGAGCGAGACGAAGACGAGTTCTACCTCGAGGATCTGATCGGTTTCCGTGCCGAGTTGATTGAGGTGGGCACGAAACGTCGTCTCAAGGGCCGTCTGACGGACTACTACGACAACGAGCAGAACCCCTTGTTCGAGGTCGAAATCGACGAGCAGGAGGTGCTGATTCCTGCCGTAGATGAGATGATTGGCGGCATCGATTTCGACCACCAAACCATCAAGTTTGTCATCCCTCAGGGGCTTATCGACTAATCGCAACACGCTATGGCACGGGTAGTTATCGGACTTTCGGGAGGTGTTGATTCCTCGGTGGCGGCTCACCTCTTAAAGGAGCAGGGCCACGAGGTCATCGGCCTGTTTATGGTCAATTGGCACGACACGACCGGCACACTCGAGGGCGACTGCCCCTGGCACGACGATCGGGTCTTTGCCGAGTTGGTGGCCAAGAAATTGGACATTGCCCTCCACGTGGTGGATCTCTCGGTGGAGTATCGCCGTCGTGTGGTCGATTATATGTTCTCGGAGTACGAGGCGGGGCGCACCCCCAACCCCGATGTGTTGTGCAATCGGGAGATTAAGTTCGATGTCTTTCTGAAGGAGGCCCTTAAACTCGGCGCCGACTATGTCGCTACGGGTCACTATTGCCGAAAAGAGAGCTACACCCTCCCCGACGGCACCGTTCGCTACCGCCTGCTGGCCGGCTCGGACGACAACAAAGACCAAAGTTACTTCCTCTGCCAACTCTCGCAAGAGCAGTTGCGCTATGCCCTCTTCCCCATCGGCCATCTGCTCAAACCCGAGGTACGCCGCATCGCCACCGAGCAGGGATTGGCCACCGCCAAGCGCAAAGATTCGCAGGGCATCTGCTTTGTGGGCAAGGTCGATTTGCCGCTATTCCTGCAACAAAAGTTGGCCAAGAAGGTGGGTAACATTCACGAAATCAAGGCCGAATGGCCCAAATTCTCACTACGTCCCACCTACGATGCAGCCACGCCCCTTACGGACGAACTACTCGAAAAGTTGGCCGCTCCGTGGCGTTTCACGGTGCGTGACGGCAAGAAGATCGGCACCCACAACGGAGCCCACTACTACACCATCGGTCAGCGCAAGGGGTTAGGTATTGGCGGCCGCAAGGAGTCGCTGTTCATCCTCTCGACCGATGTCAAAGAGAACGTCATCTATGTGGGCGAAGGCGACAGCCACCCGGGCCTTTGGCGACCCGCCCTCTGCATCCTACCCGAAGAGCTGCATTGGGTCAATCCCGACCACACCCTTGCGATGGGCGAGCAGCGTCGCTGTCGGGTGCGCATCCGCTACCGCCAACCCCTGCAAGAGGCAACGCTGCTACGGCGTGAAGGGGGCTACTACATCCTCTTCAATGAGCCGCAACGAGGCATCACGGCAGGTCAATTTGCCGCCCTCTACGATGGTGACGAGCTCTTCGCCTCGGGCGTCATTCGGGCCTAAAAACAAGTGCAAAGATGGTACGAAAGGTCGTGCTGCTGTGTTGGCTGCTTCTCGGGTGCATCTCGGCATCGGGGCAGTTGCGTATGGCCTACTACGATGTGGATCGCCTCTGCGACACCCTCCCCTCGCTCTTCTACTACGACCCCTACACTCCCGATGGGCCAAACCGTTGGGATACGGCACGTTATCGTCACAAAGTGGAGCAGGTGGCCGCCGTCATCGACTCGATGGGGCTGGAGATCGTAGCCCTCTATGGCGTGGAGAATGAGGCGGTTGTACGAGATATTGTCCGCTCGTCGCGCCAAGATTACAGCTACTACCACACCACCCTCAACGCCTCGGACGGTATGGATTTTGCGCTGCTCTACTACGGCGACAAGCTGGAGGTTTTGGAGGCCGAGGCAGGACCGACGAGCTTGTGTATCGAGGCCCGCCTTCGGCGTGATACCGTCACCCTGCTTTTGGTGGGCGACCGACGACGCTGCGCCGACGAAGTGCAGGCGTGTTTTGACCGCCATCCCCATCGCCCGCTGATTGTGGCAGGGCGCACGGGCTATCTTCGAGGCGAGCGTTGGGGACTGGTCGAGCGCACGGCGCATCCCCGCCGTCAAGGCTACGGCACCCGCTATTCGCGCCGAGGGTGGTACTTTGGTGAACTCATCTACACCTCCCCTTCGCTGGGCACTGCTCCGGCCGAAGTTTTCATTCGTCGCGAGTGGCTCGACCCTACCTCCGCCACACCCCTTCCGACCTGGCAGGGAGCATCTTACCGTGGGGGTGTGGGCAGAAACCTGCCCGTTTGGTGCAGGATTGAGTAGAAAAGGCTTGCAACAACCATTTTTTTTTACTAATTTCGCATTCTGCAAAGCGTGTGTGCGTATTTATGCGTGCGTGCGCAAGGCAAAAGAGCGAAAAAACGAGAAAATAACAGACAATTTTTCTATAATTTTTTATTAACAAAACACATTTTATGGCAGACGTAAAACGAGTTTACACCTTCGGTAACAAAGAGGCCGAGGGTAATGGTAAGATGCGTGAGCTGCTGGGTGGTAAGGGTGCAAACCTGGCTGAGATGAACCTCATCGGTATGCCCGTACCTCCGGGTTTCACTATTACGACGGACACCTGCGCCGAGTACTACGCACAGGGTAAGGAGGCTGTAGTTGAGCTTCTCAAGCCCGAGGTAGAGCGTGCAGTGGCCAACATCGAGAAGCTGACCGGTTGCAAGTTCGGTGACAAGCAGCAGCCCCTGTTGCTGTCGGTACGTTCGGGTGCCCGTGCTTCGATGCCCGGTATGATGGATACCATCCTGAACCTGGGTATGAACGACGAGGCTGTCGAGGCGATGGCCAAGCGCAGCGGTAACCCCTGGTTTGCTTGGGACTCGTACCGCCGCTTCGTACAGATGTACGGTGACGTGGTATTGGAGATGAAGCCCGCTTCGAAGGAGGATCAGGATCCCTTCGAGGAGATCATCGAGAAGCAGAAGGAGAAGCGCGGTATCACGAAGGATACCGACCTGACGGTAGAGGATCTGAAGGAGCTGGTTGCTTCGTTCAAGGCTGCCGTGAAGGCTTCGACCGGCAAGGACTTCCCCGCTTGCCCCTGGGAGCAGCTGTGGGGTGCCATCTGCGCCGTGTTCGGTTCGTGGATGAACGAGCGTGCCATCCTGTATCGTAAGCTCAACAACATTCCCGCCGAGTGGGGTACGGCCGTATCGGTTATGGCCATGGTATTCGGTAACATGGGCGACAACTCGGCAACGGGTGTAGCCTTCTCGCGTGACGCCGCCACGGGTGAGGATATCTTCAACGGTGAGTACCTGATCAACGCTCAGGGTGAGGACGTGGTTGCCGGTATCCGCACGCCGCAGCAGATCACCATCGAGGGTTCGCGTCGTTGGGCCAAGGCTCAGAACATCTCGGAGGAGGAGCGTGTCTCGAAGTACCCCTCGTTGGAGGAGGTAATGCCCGAGGTTTACAAGGAGCTGGATGCCATCCAGAACAGCCTCGAGGAGCACTACCGCGATATGCAGGACATCGAGTTCACCATCCAGGATGGTAAGCTGTGGATGCTCCAGTGCCGCAACGGTAAGCGTACGGGTGCAGCTATGGTGAAGATCGCTATGGATATGCTCCGTGAGGGTATGATCGACGAGAAGACGGCCGTACTGCGTTGCGAGCCCGCCAAGCTCGACGAGCTGCTCCACCCCGTATTCGATAAGAAGGCCATCGCTTCGGCCAAGGTCATCACGAAGGGTCTGCCCGCTTCGCCGGGTGCCGCTACGGGTCCCGTAGTATTCTTCGCCGACGACGCTGCCAAGGTGCTGGCCGAGACGGGTCAGCGTGCCATCCTGGTACGTATCGAGACCTCGCCCGAGGATTTGAAGGGTATGTTGGATGCTGCCGGTATTCTGACCGCACGTGGCGGTATGACCTCGCACGCTGCCGTAGTGGCTCGTGGTATGGGTAAGTGCTGCGTATCGGGTGCCGGTGAGCTCGAGATCGACTACAAGGCTCGCACCATCAAGGTGGACGGCGTAGTAGTTAAGGAGGGTGACTGGATTTCGCTCAACGGTTCGACCGGTGAGGTTTACCTCGGTGAGGTTGCCACCCGTGCTGCCGACCTGAGCGGTGACTTCGGTAAGCTGATGGAGCTGGCCGGCAAGTACTCGGTACTGAAGGTACGCGCCAACGCCGACACGCCGAAGGATGCAGCCCAGGCCTTTGAGTTTGGTGCCGAGGGTATCGGTCTGTGCCGCACGGAGCATATGTTCTTCGAGGGCGACCGTATCAAGGCTATCCGTGAGATGATTCTGTCGGACGATGAGGCCGGCCGTCGCGTAGCCCTGAACAAGCTGCTGCCGATGCAGCGTGGCGACTTCGAGGGTCTGTTCAAGG
>JAFSDP010000018.1 GCA_017436185.1 Alistipes sp.
ACGAAGGGGTCCCCTCGGCCTGTGACCTACCGAATGAGGAGGCTCGTAATGAGGTGGTTACGGTGCTGAAGGAGTTGTACGGCGGCTGCATCGAACGCGAGGTGCTGACCCGCAAACTGACCGAACGAATCGGGTCGGAGAATACCGCCCGAGTGCATATCACCCGAGCCGTGAAACGAGGGTTGGTGAGCTATGACCCCGAAAGTAAGTTGGTGCGTGTGTGTAGCGTGCTGTAGCCCATTACACCATTACACTCATTACGCCATTACACTCATTACAGGGGTGCGTATGCCTGTAATGGGTGTAATGTGTAATGAAAAATTAGATAAAGAGATTAAAGAACTTAAAGAGATTAACGAAGCTGACCTAAAAACCTTAAGCTCTTTAATATCCTTAAAATCTTTAATTTCCTTATCACCCCACCACCTCCCACAAAGAAAAAAAGGGTCGTGACGCCCCACAACCCCCAATTTTTAATCTTTAATCTTTAATTTTTAATTTTTTTTCCTATCTTTGTCCTCGTTGGAAAGTACGACTTGAAATTTTTTTATAACACCTAAATTTTTTGCTATGTTCAAAGGACATCCCAAAGGCCTTTTGGCCGCTGCGTTGAGTAATATGGGTGAGCGTTTCGGCTACTATATTATGAACGCTGTGTTGGTGCTCTTCCTCTGCTCGAAGTTCGGCTTGGGCGAGGCGGCAAGCGGCACGATCTATTCGGTTTTCTATGCAGGTATCTACCTGCTGGGCCTCATTGGCGGTTACATCGCCGACCACACCCAGAACTACAAGGGTACCATCAAATCGGGTTTGGTGGTGATGGCGTCGGGTTATGTGTTGCTCTCGATTCCCATCCTCGCCACGGCAGGTAACACCACCTGGCTCTTGGCCCTGACCTGTCTGGCCCTGTTCCTCATTGCCTTCGGTAACGGCCTTTTCAAGGGTAACCTGCAGGCCATCGTGGGTCAGATGTACGACAACCTGGAGGCCGAGGCGGCCAAGCAGGGCGAGGCTGCCCTGCGTGAGGCCAAGAGCAAGCGTGACTCGGGTTTCCAGATTTTCTACGTCTTCATCAACGTGGGTGGTCTGATTGCCCCCTTCGTAGCTCCGTTGCTGCGTGAGTGGTGGTTGGAGACGAACGGTATGTTCTACAACGCCCAGCTGCCCGCCCTCTGCCACGAGTTTATCAATGGTGCCGCTGCAATGGCCCCCGAGGCGTTGGCCAACCTGGAGCAGCTGATGACCGCTGCCGGTGGCAACATCGCCGATATGGCCGCTTCGTGCCAGCAGTACCTGCAGATTTTCAACGAGGGTATCCACTATTCGTTCATCGCTTCGGTGGTGGCTATGCTCATCTCGCTCGTTATCTTTGTCTGCTCGCAGAAGATGTTCCCCACCCCCTCGAAGAAGGAGAAGGTGGCTTCGGTGGAGTACACCCCCGAGGAGAAGGCTGCCGCTGCCAAGGAGATCAAGCAGCGTCTGTATGCGCTGTTTGCCGTGCTGGGTGTGGTGATTTTCTTCTGGTTCTCGTTCCACCAGAACGGTATGTCGCTCTCGTTCTTTGCCCGTGACTTTGTCGATTCGTCGGCGGTGGCTCCCGAGGTATGGCAGGCCATCAACCCCTTCTTTGTGATTGTACTGACCCCCGTCATTATGGCCATCTTTGGTGCGCTGGCTCGTCGTGGCAAGGAGATTTCGACCCCCAAGAAGATTGCCATCGGTATGTTCATTGCCGGTCTGGCCTTCTTGTTCCTGGCTGTCTATTCGTTCGTGGCAGGCTATCCTTCGGCCGATGCCTTCAAGGCGATGCCCATCGCCGAGCAGATGGCTTCGAAGGCCCACTGGTGGGTGCTGATTGCCATCTACTTCTTCTTGACCGTCGCCGAGCTCTTCATCTCGCCGCTGGGTCTGTCGTTCGTATCGAAGGTGGCTCCCAAGCACCTCTTGGGTCTGTGCCAGGGTCTGTGGCTCGGTGCTACGGCCGTAGGTAACCTGATGCTGTGGGTCGGTCCGCTGATGTACAACGCTTGGCCGATTTGGCAGTGCTGGAGCGTCTTCCTCGTCGTATGCCTCATTTCGATGGGTGTGATGCTCGGTATGGTGAAGTGGCTGGAGCGAGTGACGAAGTAGCCGTACGTTTGTGACTTATTTATATGGGGGAAGGCTTCACTTTCCCCCTTTTTTTGTATCTTTGCACAAAATGTGCTAATCAACCAGAGTTATGGCAACAGTAAAATGTATCGGAATACTCACCTCGGGCGGTGATGCCCCGGGTATGAATGCGGCCATTCGTGCCGTGACACGCAGTGCCATCTACCACGGCTATACGGTCAAGGGCATTATGCGTGGTTATAAGGGCCTTATGACGGGCGAGATTGTCAATTTCGACTCGCACAACGTCTCGAACATCATCCAGTTGGGCGGTACGATTCTCAAGACGGCCCGTTGCAAGGAGTTCACCACCCCCGAGGGTCGCCGTCAGGCCTACGAGAATATGACCAAGGCGGGCATCGATGCGCTGGTGGTGATTGGTGGCGACGGTACGCTGACGGGTGCCAAGTGCTTTGCCGAGGAGTTTGATGTACCCATCATCGGCCTGCCCGGCACGATCGACCGAGATTTGGGCGGCACGGACCACACCATCGGCTACGACACGGCGCTCAATACCATCTTGGACGCCATCGATAAACTGCGTGATACGGCCTCGTCGCACGAGCGATTGTTCTTTGTCGAGGTGATGGGCCACACGGCAGGTTACCTGGCCCTGTATAGTGCCCTGGCTTCGGGCTCCGAGGCGGCCATCATTCCCGAGATGGAGACCGAGGTGGACCAGCTGGGCGAACTGATTAACCACGGCTTCCGCAAGAGCAAAAATTCGGCCATCGTGATTGTGGCCGAGAACCCCGAGACGGGTGGTGCTACGGCTTTGGCCGAGCGTGTGAAGAAGGAGTTTCCCGAGTACGATGCCCGTGTGACCATTCTGGGCCACATCCAGCGTGGTGGTTCGCCGACGGCTCGCGACCGCATCCTTGCCTCGCGTATGGGCGATGCCGCCATCGAGGCCCTGATGGAGGGGCAGCGCAACGTGATGATCGGCATCCTGAACGGTCAGATTACCTACGTGCCCATCGCCAAGGCGTTGCAGAAGCGCAAGCACATTGTGCGTGAGCACCTGGAGTTGGTCAAGATTCTCTCGATTTAGAAACCTACAAAACAATACTTACCCAAACCGCAATGAAACGTGTAATCGGCATTGGTAATGCCCTGACCGATATGTTGGTCAATCTTCGCTCGGACGATGTGCTGAGCCGCTTTAAGTTGGCCAAAGGGTCGATGAGTTTGGTCGATACCGACCTGCAAACCGAAATCTCGAAATCTGTGGCAGGCTTGCCCTATTCGCTCTCGTTGGGTGGCTCGGCAGGCAACACCATCCGTGCTATGGCACGCTTGGGCTGCGAGGTGGGCTTCATCGGCAAGGTGGGCGAGGATACGACGGGCGACTTTTACATTCAGGCCCTCACGAATCTCTCGATCGAGCCTTGCATCTTCCGAGGTCAGGAGAAGTCGGGTAAGTGTGTGTCGTTGGTCTCGGCCGATGGCGAGCGCACGATGGTCACCCACCTGGGTGCCGCCTTGGAGTTGGAGGCCGAGGAGATTGATGAGGCCATCTTCGAGGGGTACGACTGCCTCTATGTCGAGGGCTATTTGGTGCAGAACCACGCCCTTATCGAGCGTGCTGTCGCCGTAGCCAAGCAGTGTGGTCTGAAGGTGGCCATCGACCTGGCTTCGTTCAACGTGGTGGCCGAGAATTTGGAGTTCCTGCGTCGTCTGGTGAGCGAGTATGTCGATATTGTCTTTGCCAACGAGGACGAGGCCAAGACCTTCACCTGCGAGGGTGAGCCGGTCAATGCCTTGCAGCGTATCTCGGAGATGTGCGAGTTGGCGGTCGTAAAGATTGGTACGAAGGGGGCACTGATTAAGTGCAACGGCGAGGTGATTCACGTCGGCATTATGGCGGCTGCCAAGCGTGTCGATACGACGGGTGCAGGCGACTTCTACGCCGCAGGTTTTATGGCGGGCTTGTGCCAGGGCCTCACGCTGCGTCAATGCGGCACGGTGGGTGCCATCACGGCCGGCAAGGTAATCGAGGTGGTCGGCACGACCTTTGGCGAGGAGGCTTGGCAGGAGATCTTCCGCCTGGTCGAGAAGGTCAAGACCGAAACGTACCTTTTCTAAAATGAAAGATTAGATAAGGATATTAAAGAACTTAAAGAACTTAAAGAGATTAACGAAGCGGACCTAAAAACCTTAAGCTCCTTAAAATCTTTAATTTCCTTAAATTCTTTAATATCCCTTTTCAGCTTGCGCAGCCTACCTCTCCACGCTATTTGAAGGGCGAGTTGGGCTCTTTCGACATCACGTAGTAGAACATCTTGTCCAAGAAGGCGGGGGCAAACTTCTTCACAAAGTGGGTGGCACGACCCTCAATCTCCATCAGACAGAGACGCTTACGGCGGCGGATGCCCTTCACCACAATTTTGGCCACCTCCTCGGCCGTCATCATCTTATCCTCGTTGCGGGGGGTCTCACCCTGCTGCGAGCCATCGGCCGTGAGGGCCGAGAAACGCACATTCGAGGCGGTGAAGCCCGGACAGGCCACCATCACGTGCAACCCCTTCTTCAGGTTCTCGATGCGCAGCGTCTCCAAGAAGCCCGTCATCGCATACTTCGAGGCCGAGTAACCCGTACGGCCCGGCAGACCGTGCAGACCTGCCACCGACGAGATGCCGACAATCGAGCCTTTGGCCTGCTGAAGATACGGAAGGGCATATTTGCAGCAGTTCACCGTGCCCCAGAAATTGACATCCATCAGGCGGTGCAGCACCTCCAAATCGACCTCGTCGAAGATGGCACGCATCGACAAACCGGCGTTGCAAATCAGAATATCCACGCCGCCAAACTCCTTCACGGCCGTGTCGATCAACTCCTTGCACTCCTCGGGTTTCACCACGTCGCAACCGCAGTAGGCCACCTTGCCGCCCTTCTCACGAATCTGACCTGCAATGAGTTGCAACTTCTGCACGCTGCGTGCGCCGATCACCACGTTGGCACCCAACTCGGCAAACTCACGAGCCAACGCCTCGCCGATACCCGACGATGCCCCCGTCACGATAACGGTCTTATTGGTAAAGTTTTTCATAGTATGCTTTTTCTGTAAATCTTATATTTCAATCGTTAATTCGTCGTAGGCCAACGCTACCCCCTCGGGTAGCCGTGCTTGACGCTCGGCGTGCAACCCCATCTCGTGCGAACAGTGGGTCAAAAAGGCCCGACGAGGCCCAATGCGCCCGATGATGGCCAAAGCCTCCTCCAAATTCCAATGCGAGTCGTGCGGCTCGGGGCGCAGGGCATTGACCACCAACACCTCGACCCCCATCAGTTTCTGCAACTCCTCCTCTTCGAGGAGTTTGAAGTCCGTGAGGTAGGCCAACTTGCCGATGCGAAAGCCCGTGGTCTCGAACCTTACGGAGTGTTGCCCTCGGATGGGGATAATCTCCACCCCCTCGATGCAAAACGGTCGGGCAGGGTCAATCGTATGGAGGTGGATGAGCGGCACACCTCGGTACTTATCCTCGGCAAAGGCGTAGTCGTAGTCCTTGCGCACAATCTTCAGCGTTCGCTCCGTAGCATAGACCTCGACGGGGTGCACCGCCTCGGGGTAATCGACAAAGTTCAGTGCACGCACATCGTCCAGTCCGCCCGTGTGGTCTTTGTGTTCGTGGGTCAGCAGGATCCCCCGCAGGTGGCTTACGTTGGCACGCAGCAACTGCTGACGGAGGTCAGGCCCTGCGTCAATGAGGAGGCGTACCCCTTCTGCTTCGACCAATGCCGAGGTGCGCAGTCGCTTGTCTTTTGCGTCGGTCGAGGTGCAGACCCGACAACGGCATCCGATGACCGGAACGCCCTGCGAGGTACCTGTGCCTAAAAACGTCAGTTTCACCGCTTTTGGTTGTCGCTAATTGACTAATAACCCAGAATGCGCAGCATCGAACGGTACGACTGCTCCTTGGCAAAGAGGCGGGTGTAGTACTCGTTGTCCGACTTATCACGGTCGATGATGACGTGTTTCGGTGCGGGAATCAGGCAGTGCTGAATGCCGCCAAAGCCGCCCAACGACTCCTGGTAGGCACCCGTGTGGAAGAAGCCGATGTACTGCGTGTTGCCCTGCTCGAGTTTCGGCAGGAAGATGGCGTTGGTGTGGACCTCGGCGTTGTAGAAGTCCTCCGAGTCGCACGTCAGACCGCCCAAGAAGACACGCTGATACTCCTTGTCCCAGTTGTTGATGGGCAACATAATGAATCGCTGGTTGATGCCCCACGTATCGGGCAGGGTCGTGATGAACGACGAGTCGATCATATACCAGTTCTCACGGTCGTTCTGCTGCTTCTGATTGACAATCGAGTAGAGGGCTGCACCGCTCTCGCCGACGGTAAACGAGCCGAACTCGGTGAAGATGTTGGGCTCCTCGACATCGTTGCGCTGGCAGATGTTCTTGATCTGGGCAATGATCTCCTCGGTGAGGTACTCGTAGTCGTAGTTGAAGTCGAGCGAGTTCTTCACGGGGAAGCCGCCGCCGATGTTGAGGCTGTCCAACTCGGGACAGATCTGCTTCAGCTCGCAATAGACGTTCATACACTTCGACAACTCGTTCCAATAGTAGGCCGTGTCGCGAATACCCGTATTGATGAAGAAGTGCAGCATCTTGAGCTGGAACTTCTTGTTGGTCTTGATTTTAGCCTTGTAGAAATCGACGATGTCGTTGTAGCGGATACCCAGACGCGAGGTGTAGAAGTCGAACTTCGGCTCCTCCTCGCAGGCGATGCGGATGCCCACCTTGCACTTCTTCGACACGGCCGTGTCGAACAGGTCAATCTCCTCCTTGTTGTCGATTACGGGAATGGTATTCTCGAACCCTTCGTCGAGCAGCTGGGCGATACCCTCGACATACTGCGGACGCTTGAAACCGTTGCAGATGATGTAGCGATCCTTGTCCAGAATGCCGCCGTCGTAGAGGGCCTTGATGATGTGAATATCGTAGGCCGACGAGGTCTCCAGGTGGATGTCGTTTTTCATTGCCTCCTCCAAAACAAACGAGAAGTGGCTCGACTTGGTGCAGTAGCAGTAGTTGTACGAGCCTCGGTAGTCGGCTTTGGCCATAGCGACGTTGAACATACGCTTGGCACGGTTGATCTGTTGCGAGATTTTGGGCAGGTAGGTGACCTTGAGGGGCGTGCCGTACTGCTTGATGAGCTCCATCAAGGGAATGTCGTAGAATTGCAGCTCGCCGTCCTGCACCGAGAACTCGTCTTGGGGGAAATCGAAGGTCTGTTCGATCAGGTCGATGTACTTGTCTTTCATAATCCGTTTTGGGGAGTTTGTCGCCTAAAAAACAATCCGACTCGATTACATTGCCCAAAAAATGCAAAAGTAACTCGATTGGATTGTCATTTTTTTATCGATGCAAAGTAGGCGATTATTTTCCGCTTTTGCAACACTTTGTGTTATTATTTTGAAATAAGGTGCGCGAATTTTGTTTTTTTCGGCGAAAACCGGTAATTTTGAGGCCTGAAAAGAGTTAAACGAACGAAATGAACGTGATTGTCCGCATCATAGCCCAATACCTCGACACCCACAAGCGATTGGTCATCCCCGGCCTGGGTATGTTCCTCGTCAAGGAGGAGCCTCGCAAGGTGGTCTTTACCGAACTGATGAGCCGTGACGACGGGGTGTTGCAGGCCCTGCTTGTCGAGCAAGGGATGACGGTACTTGCCGCCGCAGGCGAGTTGAACCGCTTTGTCTTCGAGGTGCGCCACGCCATCGAGAGTGGGCGCGAGTTCGAGATGCAGGGCTTTGGGGTGTTGCGTCCTGCCGGCAATGGTACGATGCGCTTCGACCACCGTCCGCTCACTACGGTGTTGCCCGATGTAGCCCTCGAAATCGAGCCCGAGCAGGTGCAGAAGGTGCGTCACGTTGAGCGTATCGAGGAGCCTCGCCGCCCCATCCAGCCTGCGCAGCCCGCCGAGGAGCCCGCCGAGGAGCCCGCCGAAGAGCCGAAAGAGGAGGAGGTGGAAGAGGAGATTCAGACCGAAGCCGAACTGAACGAGCCGATCGAGGATAACGACGAGGAGCAACACGAACCCCTCGACGACAGCGACCCCTTTATGGAGGAGGACGAGGAGGACGAATTGCCCCAACCCCGCCGAGTACGCCGTGTGGCCCGCCCCACACAACAAAAACCCAAGGTCGATCGTTTCTTGTTGGTGGCCATTGTGGCTGCCCTCTTGGCTTTGCTGGCCATCGGCTATGGGATGTACTCCAACTCGATGAGTGTGGAGGAGGCAGAAGAGACGCCCACCGAGCAGACCGATTCGCTTGCTGTTCCGATGGCACAATAGGCTGTTGCACAACTAAAAACAGAGAGATAAGTGGAGGAATTGACAACCATAAAACAACGCTTCGGCATCATTGGCAACTCGGAGTTGCTGAATCGGGCATTGGAGATGGCCATACGGGTCGCTCCGACCGATTTGACCGTGCTGGTGACGGGCGAAAGCGGTGTGGGTAAGGAGTTCTTTCCCCAAATCATCCACACCTATTCGGCACGCCGCCACGCCAAATACATCGCCGTAAACTGCGCCGCCATCCCCGAGGGTACGATCGATTCGGAGCTCTTCGGCCACGAAAAAGGCTCCTTCACGGGGGCTGTCGAGGCACGCAAAGGCTACTTCGAGGAGGCCGACGGAGGTACGATTTTCTTGGACGAGGTGGCAGAGTTGCCCCTCGCTACGCAGGCTCGTCTGCTGCGTGTGTTGCAGTCGGGTGAGTTTATTCGTGTCGGCTCGTCGAAGGTCCAGAAGACCAACGTGCGTGTGGTCGCTGCCACGAACGTGACGCTGCAAAAGGCCATCGAGGAGGGACGTTTCCGTGAGGATTTGTTCTACCGCCTCTCGACCGTGCCGCTCGTGATTCCCGCCCTGCGTGAGCGCAAGGAGGATATTCCGCTCCTGTTCCGTAAATTCGCTGCCGATGTGGCTGTGCAGTACCGTATGCCCGCCATCCGCCTTGACGACGAGGCCCGTGAGGTGCTGCAAAACTACTATTGGCGTGGCAATATCCGCCAACTGAAAAATGTCGCCGAGCAGATCTCGGCCATCGAGCAGAGCCGCCTCATTACGGCCGATGTGTTGCGTCGTTACCTGCCCGACTCGGGCCAATCGACCCACCTTGCCGCAGGCTCACAACACACTGCGGGTCAGGAGTTTGCCAACGAGCGTGAACTGCTCTACAAACTGCTGTTCGATATGCGTGCCGAGATTGGCGACCTGAAACGAATGGTGGCCGAACTGATGCACCGAGCGGGTGCCGTGACCCCTCCGCCGAGCGAGGTGAAGGCCTACCTGCCCTCGCCGCAGCCTCCGCACCAACACCCGACGTCCCACCCCTATGCCGAGGAGGAGTTTGCTCCGGTTGAGGAGGTGGAGGAGATGGGCGACAAACCCCGCACCAAGGACGAAGTGCTGCGTGAGCAGATCATCCGTGCGCTGCGTCGCAACGGGGGTCGCCGCCGCGAGACAGCCAAAGAGCTCTTTATGTCGGAGCGCACCCTCTACCGCAAAATCAAGGATTTGGGAATAGAAGAATAACGCACTATGCTGAAACGAATCATCGCCTTTATGGCCGCTACGCTGCTCCTGAGCGGTTGCGGTGTAGCCATCAAATACTCGCTCTCGGGTGCCTCGATTCCGCCCGATGCCAAGACCTTCTCGGTGGCCTACTTCCCGAACAACGCCACGATGGTCTCGCCCATCTTGTCTTCGACCCTCACGGATGCCCTGATCGACATCTTCTCGCGTCGTACCCGCCTGCAACAGGTTGAGGAGGGGGGCGACTTCGCCTTCGAGGGTGAGATTACGAACTACACCTCGGTGACCGCCTCGGTGTCGAGCGACGACTATGCCGTCCTGAACCGCCTGACCATCACCGTGAAGGTGCGCTTCACGAATGCCATCGACGAGACGATGTCGTTCAATAAGACCTTCTCGGCCTACGAGGATTACGACTCGACCCAGCTCTTGACCGAAGTGGAGGGTACGCTCATTCCCGAGATTGTCGATAAAATTGTCACGGATATCTTTATGGCTTCGGCCTCAAATTGGTAGCGGATGGCCATCACAAAACTCAGTTTTGCCACCCGTGAGGGGGCGTTGTCCCTGGCCGATGGGGAGATTCGGGAGGTGTTGGAGGGCTATCCCTGGTTTCGTGCCGCCTCGGAGGCTGCCCGCCTGCACGGAATGAAGGGAGCACCGCTTTCGGAGGTGGTAAGCCTCTGGCGTTCGGAGAGTTCCTACCTTCGTGAGGGCTACGATGCCGAGACGCTGCACCACATCACAACGGACGATATGATCGATAGTTTCCTGCGCAAAGACGAACTGCGTATCGTGGCCGAAGAGGGCGATGTGGAGGAGGAGATACGGACCGAAGCCGACCTGGACGAGGAGGACGAATTGGTGAGCGAGGAGCTGGCCGAAATCTACCTAAAGCAGGGACTGAAAACCGAGGCAGAGGCAATTTATCGCAAATTAAGTTTGCTAAATCCCGAAAAAAGTGTTTACTTTGCCGAGCTAATTGAAAAAATAGAACAACAAAATTAAACGTTTAACGCTATGTTATACACGATTTGCATTGTTTTGATTCTGATTGCCAGCGTATTGATCATCCTGGCCGTATTGGTGCAGAGCCCCAAGAGCGGTATGGCTGCCAACTTCGGTGCCTCGAACCAGGTGATGGGCGTTCGTGAGACGACCAACTTCTTGGAGAAGTTTACGTGGGCAATGGCTATCGCCATCGTAGTGTTGAGCCTGGTGGCTACGACCGCTATGGAGCGTGGCACGAACAACACCTCGATCTCGAAGGATGCTGCTGCGCTGCAGGAGCGTGTGATAGAGGAGGCTACGACGATTCCTCAGGCCGAGATTCCGGTCGTTGAGGAGGCTGCGGAGGCTCAGGAGCAGAACTAATAACACCACTCACAAGAGCGGCGTGAAGGGGAGCGGGAAACCGTATCCCCTTGTTTTGTTGAATTAAAAATTAAAGATTAAAAATTAAAAATTGGGGTTGTGGCGTTGGCTACGACCCTTTTTTTGTTCTTTGGAAAGACCTATAAGACTTATAAGACCTATAGGCAAAGGTTATCATTCTGAACGTCAGTGAAGAATCTCTTGGCGAGCAGGGCGACCACCAGAGATATTTCGGTCGTGTTACTCCCATCATTCCCATCAACCCCATAGGCCCCATAGGTCCCATAGGCCCCATAGGCCTTTTTTTATGTCGCGCAGCCCAACTCTCAACTTTCAACTTTCAACTTTCAACTCCCTTTCGATTTGTCTTTTTATTACATAAAAAGAACAAAAAGTTTGTCGTTCCGCTTTTTATGTCTTATTTTTGTGACCTATTAGCGAAACGTGAAACTATGATCACCATCACCCAAACACTCTCCTTCGACGAGGTAGAACGCATTTGCATCGCCCGTGAGCCGATTGCGCTTTCGGCCGATGCCCTTCAGAAGGTGGCCGCCTGCCACCATTTCCTGTGCGACTTTGCGAAGGATAAAGTCATCTACGGCATCAATACGGGCTTTGGTCCGATGGCCCAATGGCGCATCGACGACAAGGACCTCACAGCCCTCCAATACAACATCATCCGCAGCCACTCCACCGGTGCAGGCCGTCCCCTGCCCGAACATTGTGTGCGTGCCGCTATGACGGCTCGCCTGATGACCTTTATGCAGGCCCGCTCGGGTGTGCATCCCCAGGTGGTGGAACTGCTGGTCGAACTCTTGAACCGCCACATCCACCCCGTCATTCCCGAACACGGCAGCGTGGGGGCAAGTGGCGATTTGGTGCAACTCTCGCACATCGCCCTGGCCCTGATTGGCGAGGGTGAGGTCTTCTATAAGGGCACTCGTCGCAAGACCGAGGAGGTCTTCCGTGAGGAGGGCCTGACGCCCCTACGGATGCACGTGCGTGAGGGGTTGGCCGTGACGAACGGCACGGCGGTGATGACGGGCATCGGTCTGGTGAACCTGATGCGTGCCCGCCACCTGCTGGATTGGAGCGTGAGCTGCTCGGTGCTGATGAACGAGATTGCCTCGTCGTACGACGATTTGATGTCCGAGACCCTCAACGGCCTCAAACACCACGCAGGGCAGCAGCAGATTGCCGCCCGTATGCGTCGTGTGGCCGAGGGAAGCCGTGCGCTGCGCTCCCGTGAAGCGGAGCTTTATCGCAGCCACAGCGAGGAGGTCTTCGAACACAAGGTGCAGCCCTACTACTCGTTGCGTTGCATTCCGCAGATTCTTGGGCCGGTGCTCGATACGATGAATCGTGCGGAGGAGGTCTTGATTAACGAGCTGAACTCGGTGGACGACAACCCCGTCATCGACCCCGTAAACGGCACGGTCTATCACGGTGGCAACTTCCACGGCGACTACGTTTCGCTTGAGATGGACAAGCTCAAAATAGTCATCACCAAACTCACGATGCTGGCCGAGCGTCAGATGAACTACCTCTTCCACGACCGCATCAACGGCATCCTGCCTCCGTTCGTCAATCTGGGTGTGCTGGGGTTGAACTACGGCCTGCAAGCCTCGCAATTTACGGCCACCTCCACAACGGCCGAGTGCCAGACCCTCTCCAACTCGATGTATGTCCACTCGATTCCCAACAACAACGACAACCAGGATGTGGTCTCGATGGGTACCAATTCGGCTCTGCTGTGCGGTCGGGTGGTGGAGAACAGTCTGCAGGTGCTTGCAATCCACCTGATGGCCTTGGTGCAGGCGGTCGATTGCCTGCGAATGAAGGAGCAGCTGGCCCCCGCCACACGCAACCTCTACGAGCGTGTACGCAAGTTGGTGCCCTGCTTTGTTGAGGATACGCCCAAGTACGAAGAGATTGAGCGACTGATCACCTTCCTGAAGAACGAAAGCCCCCTTTGCTAACGATGAATAGACGCTATGCCCTTGTGACGGGTGCGGGTCGAGGTATCGGCCGAGCCGTCGCCTGCCGTCTGGCCCGTGCGGGATATACGGTGCTGATTAACTACCTGCAAAACGAAACGGCTGCCGCCGAGACCCTCCGTCTTATCGAGGAGGCGGGTGGTGAGGCCGAACTGATGCGCTTCGATGTGGCCGACCGTGCGGCGGTCGATGAGGCCCTTGCGGCGTGGCATACAGCCCACCCCGAGGCCTACATTTCGGTCTTGGTCAATAATGCGGGTATCCGTCGGGACAACCTGCTGATGTGGATGCCCGAGGAGGATTGGCACGCGGTGCTACACACCTCGCTCGACGGCTTCTACAACGCCACGCAGCCGCTACTGAAAAATATGCTTTTGAATAAGTGGGGCCGCATTGTCAATATCGTCTCGCTGTCGGGCATCAAAGGGTTGCCCGGCCAGACGAACTATTCGGCGGCCAAGGGGGGCGTGATTGCCGCCACGAAGGCGCTGGCACAGGAGGTGGCCAAGAAGCGGGTGACGGTCAATGCCGTGGCTCCGGGCTTCATCCGCACCGATATGACGGCCGACCTGGACGAGGCGACGCTCAAAAAACAGATTCCGTCGGGTCGCTTTGGCGAGGCCGATGAGGTGGCTGCGCTGGTGGCCTTCCTCTGCTCCGACGAGGCGGGCTACATCACGGGCGAGGTGATTTCGATCAATGGCGGACTTTACACCTAAACACCGAAAAACAAAAGAAACGACATACGACTTATGGCAAACAGAGTAGTGATTACGGGGATGGGTATCTGGTCCTCGCTCGGCACCTCGAAGGAGGAGGTGCAGCAGGCCCTTTGGGAGGGTCGCTCGGGCATCGGCATCGACCCCGTACGCAAACAGATGGGTTACCGTTCGGCCTTGACGGGCATCATTCCGACCCCCAACCTGAAGGGGATGTTGGATCGCCGTCAGCGTCTGTGCCTCCCCGAGCAGGGAGCCTATGCCTATATGGCCACCCGTGAGGCGTTGGCCCAAGCAGGCATCGACGAGGCTTTCTTACACGCGCGCGAGGTGGGTATCCTCTACGGCAACGACAGCAGTGCCGAGGCGGTGGTGACGGGTATCGACATCATCCGTGAGAAGCAGACGACGGCCCTGGTCGGCTCGGGCAACATCTTCCAGTCGATGAACTCCACGCTGACGATGAACCTCTCGACCATCTTCAACCTCCGAGGGGTCAATTTCACCATCTCGGGGGCTTGTGCCAGCGGCTCGCACGCCATCGGTATGGCCTACCTGCTCATCAAGCAGGGGCTGCAGCAGTGCGTCATCTGCGGTGGTGCGGAGGAGGTGAACCGCTATGCGGTGGGTAACTTCGATGCCCTGTCGGCCTTCTCGATTCGTGAGGAGGAGCCGACCCGTGCCTCCCGCCCCTTCGACCGTGACCGTGACGGCTTGGTGCCGAGCGGCGGTGCAGCGACGCTCATTCTGGAGAGTTACGATTCGGCCGTTGAGCGTGGTGCCGAGATTCTGGGCGAGGTGATCGGCTACGGCTTCTCGTCGAATGGCGAGCATATCTCGGTGCCCAATGTCGATGGGCCGGTGCGCTCGCTTCGAATGGCCTTGAAGGATGCCGACCTGCAGCCCGACCAAATTGCCTATGTCAATGCCCACGCCACCTCGACCCCGCTGGGAGATCAGAACGAGGCACGTGCCATTGCCGAGGTCTTTGGCAACGAGGGGCCCTATGTCACCTCGACCAAGTCGCAGACGGGCCACGAGATGTGGATGGCGGGTGCCAGCGAGGTGATCTACTCGATGCTGATGATGCAGGGCGGCTTCATCGCCCCCAACCTCAATTTCGAGAACCCCGACGAGGCCTCGGCCGTGTTGCGCATCCCGAGGGAGCGTGTCGAGTTGGAGTTTGATACGTTCCTGAGCAACTCGTTTGGCTTCGGAGGCACGAACTCGACCCTTATTGTTCGCAAAATCAAATAATTACACAAAATAATAGACGAAACACAACAATGAATTTAGCAGAGATTACCGAAAAGGCCAAGGTGGTTTTGGCCGAAGAGTTTGAGGTTGAGGAGTCGGCCATCACCCCCGAGGCGTCGCTCAAGGAGACGTTGGGTCTGGACAGCCTCGATTTGGTCGATGTGGTGGTGCTCGTGGAGCAGCACTTCGGCGTGACGCTCAAGGGTCCCGACTTTGTGGGCGTGAAGACTTTTGCCGACTTCTACCGCCTGCTCGACAGCAAACTCAACGCCTAACAAGTCCCCAAAACCAAGCAACAAGAATGGCACAGGAGCAACGAAGGGCGTGGAGCGGCAAATCGCGCGGAGGCAGCTTTGGCTACCTCTTCTTTGTGCGTGTGATTCGCCTCTTGGGCATACGGGCCGCCTATGTGGTGCTGGCCTTTGTGGCCCTCTACTTCATCCCCTTTGCCCCGAAGGCTACGGCTGCCATCTGGGACTACAACCGTCGCACCCGCCGCTTGGGGTGGCTTGGCTCGGCCTGGCAACTCTACCGCCACTACTACACCTTCGGCCTTACGCTCATCGACCGTATGGCCCTGCGTGCAGGGATGCAGCAGCGTTACCGCTTCGCCTTTGAGGAGTACGACCGCTTTTTGGAGATCATCAACTCGGGCAGCGGCGTGGTGATGATTGGTGCCCACGTCGGTTTGTGGGAGGCGGGCGCATCGTTCTTCGGCAAGTATGGCAAGCACATCAACATCGTGATGCTCGATGCCGAACACGAGGCCATCAAACGCATCTTGGAGGAGCAGGGCATCGCAAGCGACTTCAAAATCATCCCCATCAACGAGGGGGGCTTGGAGGCGATGATTGCCATCCGCAAGGCCCTTACCGACGGGGAGTATGTCTGCTTCAACGGCGACCGCTTCTACGAGGAGGCGACCGCCATTCCCCATCCGCTGATGGGGCGTGAAGCTCGCTTTCCGAGCGGCCCGTTCCGCATTGCAGCCCGTTGTCGGGTGCCGGTGGTCTTCTACTATGCGATGCGTGAGAAGGGGCGTTGCTACCGCTTCCACTTCGAGGAGGTCCCCGCCGAGGAGCTGCGGAGTGCCGAGGCTATTCTGAATCGCTACACCTCGTCGCTCGAACGACTGATGGCGCGTTACCCCCGCCAATGGTTTAACTTTTACAAATTCTGGAACTAAACGATGAAACTTACCCCCCAGCTCGAACGCATCTACGGCCACGAGCAGTGTACGGCCCTTGAGGCACAACGCCGTGCCCAGGAGATTGCCTTTGCACCGATGGTCTTTCAGGTCTCGCGCCTGATGCTCAAATTCGGCATCCTCGACTACCTTTCGGAACACCGTGAGGGGGCTACCCAACGCGAAATTGCGACCCAATGCCACCTCTCGGAGTATGCCGCACAGGTGCTGTTGGAGGCTTCGCTGTCGATTGGTACGGTCTTGACCGCCGACGATAAATACACCCTCTCGAAGACGGGTTGGTTCCTACTGAACGATCGAATGGCCCGTGCCAACCTCGACTTTAACCACGATGTCAATTACCTCGGTCTGTTCCACCTGGAGGAGGCTCTGCGTGAGGGCAAACCGGCCGGATTGAAGGTCTTTGGCCAGTGGCCCACCATCTACGAGGGGCTTTCGAGCCTTCCGGAGGAGGTGCAGCGCAGCTGGTTCGGCTTCGACCACTTCTACTCCGACGAGTCGTTCGAGGCGGCCTTGAAGGTGGTCTTCGACAACCCCGACCGACCGGTGCGTCGGCTGTTGGATGTGGGTGGCAACACGGGCCGCTGGGCCGAGCGTTGCGTGGCCTACAACAAGGAGGTGGAGGTGACGATTATGGACCTGCCGCAGCAGTTGGAACTGATGCGCAAGGCGACCGAGGGCAAGGCGGGAGCCGAGCGTATTCACGGCTATGGCGGCAACCTATTGGACGAGGCGACGGCCTTCCCGACCCCGGCGTTCGATGTGATTTGGATGAGCCAATTCCTGGACTGCTTCTCCGAGGAGGAGGTGACAAGCATCTGCCGTCGTGCCGCCGAGTCGATGAACGAGGAGTCGCGCCTCTACATTATGGAGACCTTCTGGGATCGCCAGCGTTTCGAGACGGCTGCCTACTGCCTCACGCTCACGAGCATCTACTTTACGGCTCTGGCCAACGGCAACAGCAAGATGTACCACTCGGAGGATATGCGCCGCTGTGTTGAGGCGGCAGGTCTGGAGGTTGAGGAGGTGCGTGACGGGCTGGGTCTCGGCCACTCGATTATGATTTGCAAACGCAAAGCCTAAATAGAAAGTCGGCAATGGATATTTTGGAACTCATCCCGCAGCGACCGCCGATGGTCTTGGTCGATACGTTTGAGGGTATCGATGCCGAGGGGGTGGCCCACACGACCCTCGAAGTGCGCTCGGACAACCTCTTCTTGGAGGAGGATTGCCTGACCGAATGCGGTCTGACGGAGCACATTGCCCAATCGGCTGCGGCCCGCATCGGCTACCTTTATCGGGAGCGTGGCGAGGAGGTGCCCATCGGCTTCATCGGCTCGGTCAATAACCTGGTGGTGGAGCAGTTGCCCGAGGTGGGTGTACGCCTCTACACGGCCGTGCGGGTGGTGCAGGAGGTCTTCAACGTCACCCTGATTGAGGCCGAGACGGCGACCGAAACCGAGACGGTGGCCCGTTGCAAAATGAAGATATTTTTACAACAATGATACGCAAAAAACAACCCCAAACGGCTGCCTTGACGGCTACAGCCCCGATTCGTGTCCGCTTCAGCGAGGTCGATTCGATGCAGGTGGTGTGGCACGGCGAGTATGTGCGCTACTTCGAAGATGGGCGTGAGGCCTTTGGTCGCAAGTACCCCGGCATCGGCTATCTGGACATCTACGGTGCGGGCTATACGGCGCCGATTGTGCAGATGGAGATCGACTACCTGCGCCCCTTGCGTTTGGAGGAGGAGGCGACCATCGAGATTGGTTATCTGGACTCGGAGGCCGCCAAACTCTGCTTTTGCTACGAGGTGCGCCGTGCGGATGGCGAGTTGGCTGCCCGAGGGCGTACGACGCAGGTCTTTGTCAATGGGGCAGGCGAGATGGAGTTGAACCTGCCCGAATTTGTGAAACGATGGAAAGAGAACAACTTAACGAAATAACCCCCGTCTATCTGGGTCCTGCGGCAATCGAAACTGCGCTGGGCAACCGTACCGAAACCCTCGAGGCGATGATGAAGGGGGTGAGCGGCCTAAAGAAAGATGCGACGCTCGGTATCCCCTTTGGTGCGTTGCATGAGGAGGCGAACATCCCCCGTGAGGAGCGTTTTGTCACCCTTCTGGTGCGCTTGGCCGAGCAGGTGATTCGTGAGGCGGGCTTGGCGGTCGATGATCCGCAACTGCAACTCGTTGTTTCGACCACCAAGGGCAACATTGCCGCCCTGGAGGGCCATACCGAGGAGCTTCCCGATGAGGTCTTCCTCTCGACCACGGCGACCCAACTGCGTGAGTTGGTGGGGGCGGTGCGTGAGCCGATTCTGATCTCGAATGCCTGCATCTCGGGTCTTTCGGCACTCATCGTGGCCCGTCGTCTCATCGAGCAGGGGGCTTGCCGCCACGCCTTGGTGGTGGGTGGTGATTTGGTGGGCGAGTTTATCGCCTCGGGTTTTCAGTCCTTCAAATCGTTGGACGACGAAGCCTGCCGCCCCTACGATGTTACCCGCAACGGCCTGACGCTGGGCGAGGCGGTCGGTGCACTCCTTCTGACGGCCGATCGTTCGGCAGCCGAGGAGGCGGTGGTGCGCTTGGATGGCGGTGTGGTGACGAACGATGCCAACCACATTTCAGGCCCCTCCCGCACGGGTGACGGCCTCTACTACGCCATCAGTGGAGCGTTGGAGGAGGCGGGTCTGGACCCCGAGCAGGTGGGTATGGTCAATACGCACGGCACGGCAACCCGCTACAACGACGAGATGGAGAGCCGCGCCCTCTTTCTGGCGGGTCTGGACCAAACGCCGACCAACAGCCTGAAGGGCTACATCGGCCACACGCTGGGTGCCTCGGGGGTGGTGGAGACCATCCTGACGGCCGACCAACTGCGCCGTGGCGAGGCGGTGGGCACAAAGGGGTTGCGCACCATCGATTTGCCCTGCCCGATGCAGGTGAGCCGCGAGAAGCAACCGCTGGAGCAACGCATAGCCGTCAAGACCGCTTCGGGATTTGGTGGTTGCAATGCGGCGCTGGTCCTCTCGATGGAGCCCGAGCAGCGTCAGCCCCTGCTGCCCGAGGTGGAGATTCACGAGACGGCCCACTACCGACTGCCCCAAAGCGAGAAGCCCTTTGCCGAGTTTATCCGTGAGGAGTACCGCACGTTGGGCGAGAAGAATATGAAGTTTTACAAGATGAGCGACCTGGCCAAAGGGTTGTACGTCGCTACGATGCGCCTCTTGGCGGGTCGGGAACTCTATCCCCAATACGGCCCGACGGAGGTGGCCGTCATCCTCGCCAACCGCTCCTCGTCGCTCGATGCCGATTGCGAGCACCAACGCCTGGTGGAGCAGCATCCTGCCGAGGGGACTTCGCCGGCCCTCTTTGTCTATACGCTTCCCAACGTGGCGGTGGGCGAGGTCTGCATCCGCCACAAGATTCAGGGCGATAATACGTTCTTTATAGAGAACAGCGATGCGGTGGTGGCCGAGTGCTATGCACGCATCCTGCTGGAAACAGGTCGTGCAAGAGCCGCCATTACGGGCCGAGCCGAGAAGCTGGGCGAGGGCTGGGAATTTGATTTGAAACTATTGGAAACCAACTAATTAAATAAACGATGGAACAACTGATTCTGGAACTAAAAGAGCATCTGATCGAGGAGCTGAACCTCGAGGAACTGACCGCCGAGGATATCGACGCCGAGGCTCCGCTGTTTGGCGAGGGGCTGGGGTTGGATTCGATCGATGCCTTGGAGATTATCCTGATTTTGGAGAAGTATTACGGTGTGCGTTTAGCCAATACGGCCGAGGCGAAGCCCGTCTTCTACTCGGTGAAGAGCTTGGCCGAGTATGTGATGGCCAACCGTAAGTAATCCACTGCAAATCAATCGAAAACAGATGCGTATCGTAGTGAGTGGCTTGGGGGTCGTCTCGGCCCTGGGGGTGGGTGTTGAAAGCCACCTCGAAAGGCTCAGTCGGGGCCAAAGCGGCATTGTGTCGTCGCCTCGGCTGTTGCAGACGGTGAACCGCCTGCCTGTGGGTGAGGTGGCCTTGGACAACGAGGACTTGCACCGCCTGTGTGGCGTGGAGCCTTCGGCGCACCTCTCACGCACCGCCCTCTTGGGGATGGTGGCCGTGGGCGAGGCGTTGCGGGATGCCGCCCTCGATCCGACCACGAAACGCATCGGACTGATTTCGGCCACCTCGGTGGGGGGAATGGACCGGACGGAACACTTCTTTGTCCCCTTCTTGGAGGATGAAACGGCGGGTCGCCTGCGTGATGTACGGATGCACGACTGCTCCGCCTCGACCGAGGCCATTGCCCGCCACTACCACCTTACGGGTCACCGTGCCACCATCAGCACCGCCTGTTCGTCGGCTGCCAACGCCTTCGTCTTGGGGGAGAAGTTGCTGCGCCACCGCCTTTGCGATGCGGTGGTCGTGGGCGGAACGGATGCCTTGAGTGCCTTTACGATGAATGGTTTTAAGTCGCTGATGATTCTCGACGAGGAGCCGTGTCGCCCCTTCGACGAGCACCGTGCAGGGCTGAATCTGGGCGAGGGGGCAGGTTATGTGGTTTTGGAGCGTGAGGAGGAGTGCAGCCGCACCCCCTATTGCCTTTTGGCTGGTGCCGCCAACCGCAACGATGCCCACCACCAAACCGCCTCGTCGGAGGAGGGTGAGGGGGCTTTTCTGGCGATGCAGGAGGCCCTGCAACGGGCCGCTGTCAGCCCCGAGGAGGTCGATTACATCAACGCCCACGGCACAGGTACGGGCAACAACGACCTCTCGGAGGGGCGTGCCATTTGCCGCTTGTTTGGCGATCGGGTGCCCCCGTTCAGCTCCACGAAGGGCTTTACGGGCCACACGTTAGCCGCCGCAGGAGGTATCGAGGCGGTCTTCTCGGCCCTCGCTATTGCCCACCAAAGCCTTTGGCCCTCGCTGCGCTTCACGACCCCCATCGAGGGGTTGGGGCTGCGCCCCGTTATGGAGTGTCAAACGGCGCAAAAGGTGGATGTAGTCTTGTCGAATTCGTTTGGCTTTGGCGGTAATTGTGCCGCTATCATCTTGAAAAAGTGTTGATTATGGCCTGCTACATTGAACGTATCCTCGCCTCTGCGGAGGCCCAAGTCGATTTGAAGGAGTTGGTCAAGGAGGCCTCGGTGCGCCGCCGTATGAGCCGTGTGTTGAAACTCGGTGTCGGCACGGCCATCGAGTCGTTGGGGGGTGTCGAGCAGATCGATGCACTCGACGCCATCATCACCGCTACGGGGTGGGGCTGTTTGGGTGATAGCGAACGCTTCCTCACAACGATGATTCAGAGCCGTGAAGAGTTACTCAATCCCACCCCCTTCATCCAATCGACCTTCAATACGGTGGGTGGCCTTGTGGCCCTGCTCCGCCACAACAGGTGCTACAATATGACCTACGCAGGGGTGGTGTCGAGCTTCGAGAATGCCCTGTTGGATGGGTGGTTGCGCATCGAGGATGGCGACGCTCGGCGGGTCTTGGTGGGTGCTTTTGATGAGCTGACCCCGACCCTCGACAAACTGCAACGCCGTATGGGACTCTATCGAAACCACATATCGGGCGAGGGGGCACTGTTTCTGACCCTCACGGCCGAACGTAGCGAAGAGAGTGTTGCCACGCTTCGTCGCATCGAGTGGCTTGACGAAGAGTTGGACGAAGGGGCCCTCACGGAGCGTTTTGGTGCGGGTGAGGTGGTGCGTCAAAGCGATACAACGTGGTATCCGACCTACTCGGCGATGTTGTTGCATCGCGCCGTGAAGCGTATCGAGGCCGGGGCAGAACGGGTACTTATTTATAATAAACAGCCGCAGGGAGCTCCTGTGGTGATTGTGGTGGAATGTCTTGGGTAGTTGCCATAACCATTTTTGTGGCCGTGACCGCCTTTTTGGTCTGGGCCTCGGCAGATGTCCGCAGCGGCATCTACCTGGGGATGCTGTGCCGTACGACGACCCATCGACGGGTCGTGGCCCTCACGTTCGACGACGGGCCCGATGCCGAAGAGACCCCTCGGGTGTTGGATGTGCTGAAACGTCACGGTGTGCGTGCCACCTTCTTTGTGGTGGGCGAGCGCATCGAAGCACACCCCGAACTGCTGTTAAGGATGCTCTCCGAGGGGCACACCATCGGCAACCACACCTCGACCCACACCGCCTCGCTGCCGCTGAAGCGCAGCCGCACGATTGCCGAGGAGATTGACCGCACTCGCACCCTTGTAACCCGCCTGACGGGGCTTCGGATGCGCCTCTTCCGTCCGCCGTTTGGTGTTACGAACCCCAACGTAGCCCGTGCCGTACGCCGTACGGGGGTCGTCTCGGTGGGGTGGAGCATCCGTTCGCTCGACACGATGAAGGGCGACCGACAACGGGTCTTGGAGCGCATCCTTTCGCACCTCCATCCGGGGGGTGTGGTGCTACTGCACGACCGTGTGGAGGGGGCTGCCGAGCTGCTCGACAAGCTGCTGGTGGAGCTTAAAGCGCAAAACTATACCACCGCTACGGTGGATGAACTTTTTGAAATCGAAGCCTATGAAAAATAGACTGTTGTTGCTTCTGCTGCTCTTTTCGTTGCAGTGGAGCGTTGCCCAAACCGACCCAACGGCTCGCTTTGCCCAAGAGCTGGCCGCCAAGAGCCAAACCATCGACCGCATCGACTGCCGCTTTGAGCAGGTGCGGGTGATGCAGATTCTGCAAAACGAGGTGCGCCGTGCGGGGGTGTTCTGCTATGTGCGTCCCGACCAAATCCACCTCGACTTCGAGGGGGGCGACTTCATCCGTATGAGCGAGGCCTCCTTCACGATGCGTACGGCTGGCGTCGAGCAGCAGGTGCGCATCCAGTCCAACCCGATGCTCCGTGAGCTGAAACGCATCCTCTCGGCCTGTATGACGGGCGATGTGGCGAGCCTGACGGGTGGCTTTACGATGGAACTCAGCGAGCAACCGACCCATTACGAGGTGACCCTGCACCCCCGCAAAGGGCGTATGGCTGCCCGTATGGGGGCCATTCGGATGCGCTTCGAGCGAACGACGATGACCCTCGAAGAGCTGCGTATGGAGGAGCCTTCGGGCGACTATACCGCCTACCGTTTTTACGATAAACAACTGAACCGCTAACCGATGCTTTTTGACGGAAATTTCTATACGGTCTTATCGCAACATCAAGCGGGCCAACTCTTTACTGTGGAGGTGGAGGTGAACGATAAACACCCCCTCTTCGGTGGCCATTTCCCCTCGCAGCCCGTTGTTCCGGGGGTGGTGACGATGACCATCCTGCGTGAACAGTTGGCCGTGATTTTGGGGCGCAAGGTGCGCTTTACGACCCTCAAAGAGTGTAAGTTTGTCTCGGCGCTCGTGCCTCGTGAGGGGTTGCGCCTGCGCCTGGAGATGACCATCAACGCCGACCACCTGCGTGCCGTTGTCTATGACGGCGAACGTGTGGCACTGAAACTTTCGACCCATTTTTACACCTATCCGCTTCGTTAGTAATGCTCCACCAAGAAGAATGCCGCCAAACACTCCGAGCACTTAGGTGCCTCGTTGTCATCCCCACCTACAACAATGCGGGGACCCTTGCCCGTGTCATCGGCGAGGTACGTTGCTGGGCCGACGAGGTGCTGGTCGTAAACGATGGCTCGACCGACTCGACGGCCGAGATTTTGGCCGCCATCGAGGGAATCCGCACCCTGACCCATCCGAAGAATCGGGGCAAGGGTCGTGCCCTGCAGACGGGGCTGAAGGCGGCCTGGGAGTGGGGCTACCGCTATGCCCTGACGATCGATTCCGACGGCCAACACTATGCCGACGATATTCCCCGCTTTGCCGAGCGCATTCAGGCCGTGCCCGAGAGCCTGCTGATTGGTGCCCGCAACCTTACGGCCGAAAATATGCCCTCGAAGAACACCTTTGCCAACCGCTTCTCGAACTTCTGGTATCGGGTCGAGACGGGCATTCGCCTCGACGACACGCAGTCGGGTTTTCGACTCTATCCGCTGAAGAAACTGCAACGTATGCACCTGCTCTGCTCGGGCTATGAATTTGAGGTTGAGGTGATTGTGCGTGCCGCTTGGCGAGGTGTGAATGTCGAAAACATCCCCATCAAGGTCTATTATCCGCCTGCCGAAGAGCGGGTGTCGCACTTCCGCCCCGTGCGTGATTTCACCCGCATCTCGATCCTGAACACGGTCTTGGTGCTGGGGGCACTGCTCTTCTACTATCCCTGGCGATTTATCCGCTCGCTGACACGTGAGAACATCCGCAAGTTCTTCTCCGAGCAGGTTTTCCATACCACCGACTCGAACCTTCGAATGGCCTTGGCAATGGGGTGGGGTGTCTTTTGCGGCATCATCC
This sequence comes from Alistipes sp., assembly GCA_017436185.1. Next base: position 24,622 of record JAFSDP010000018.1, read on the forward strand.
CGCTGTGGGGCTACCAGATGATTTTTGCCGCCCTGTCGGCCCACGTGATGCGGCTCAACAAGGTGGTAAGTGTCGTCTTCTCGAATGTGAGCATCCCGCCGATGATTCCCTTCATCCTCTTCGGCTCGGTCTGGCTGGGGGTGACGATGTGTGGTGGTGAACTGCTGATTTCGTTCGACGATATCTCGTTCGAGGCCCTCTCGCGCAGCGTGGCCCACTACCTGGTGGGAAGTGTTGCTCTGGCGGTGCTGGCAGGCTGTGCGGTGACCCTTATCGGCTGGGTGGCGATGACGCTGGCGGGTCGCAAACCAAGAACTACAACCCCTACGGACAATGAATAAACTCTTCATAGGTCTCTACGATTGGTTCTCCGAGCGTCGGGGAGGATTGCTGTTGCTGCTTGCGGTGGTGACGGCTCTTCTGGTGTGGCCCGTCACGCAGCTCCACTTCGAGGAGAACATCACCTCCTTCTTCGGCTCGGACGAGCGCAACCGTAAGGGTTTGTTCGATCAGTTGAGCCTCAAAGACCGCATCTTGGTCTTGGTCGAGGGCGACGATGCCGACACGATGGTTGAGGCGGGCGATCGCTTTTGTGAAGAGATAGCCCCTTTGTGTGACGATGGGCTGCTGCGCACCATCTCGACGGGTGCCGACGAGCGTACCCTGCAAGGGGGTGCCGATTTCATCTACCGCTACCTGCCCATCTGGTTGGAGGAGGCCGATTATGCACGCATCGACTCGCTGCTGACCCCGCAAGGGATGGCCGCCTCGGTCGATGGATTGTACGAACGCCTCACCTCGCCGATGGCGATGGTGGTGGGCGATATGGTGCGCCGTGACCCCCTTTCGTTGGGGTCGCACCTGCTGCGCCGCTTCGAGCGCTTCGGCTCGGAGAACCGCTATACGCTCTACGACGGGCACCTCTTTACCGAGAATTTGGGGGCGATGCTCATCTTCCTCTCGCCCGCCCACGCGATGGGCAGCACGGGCAACAACGACCGTCTGGTCGAGGCCTTGGAGGGGGCTGCGGAGCGTGTCGGGGCGGAGTATTCGGTCGAGATCACCTCGGTTGGCGGTCCGGTGGTGGCGGTGCATAATGCCCGCCGCATCAAGCACGATACGGCCCTGACGCTTACGTTGGCGTTGGTGGTCATCATCACGGTCATCTGCTGTTCGTTCCGCAGTCGCCGTGCCATTCCGCTCATCATCGTGCCGCCCCTGTTTGGTGCCCTCTTTGCGTTGGCTGTCATCAGCCTTACGCAGGGGTCGATTTCGGCCATTGCCGTCGGTGCAGGGGCGGTGATTCTGGGCATTGCGTTGAGTTACTCGATTCACGTCGTTTCGCATACCAACCACTGCTCCGACCCCCGAGAGATTATTCGGGATTTGAGTTACCCGCTTACGATCGGCTGCCTGACGACCATCGGAGCCTTTGTGGCACTGACCTTTACGGGGTCGGTCCTGCTGCACGATTTGGGGCTCTTCTCGGCCCTGGCACTCATCGGAACGACCCTCTTTTGCCTTGTTGTGTTGCCTCACTTCCTCCGCCCGAAGGCGGGGGCGGCCAAGAGCGGTCTGCTGCGTCTGATTGAGCGGGTGAACGGCTACCCCTACGAGCGCAACGGCTGGTTGGTGGGGGGTATTGTGATGGTGACGGTGGTGATGCTCTTCTTCTATCGCGATGCCTCGTTCGACAGCGATATGACCTCGCTGGGGTATGTGCCCGAACGCATCGCCCGAGCCGAGCAGCGCATCGACGAAGAGTTCTCGGCCCGCAGTCGCCAAATCTACCTGGTGAGCCGCAGCGATGAGCAACACTCCCTGGAGCAGGTGATGGAGACACTGCGCCGTCGAGGCGAGGTGGAGAACTACATCTCGGCCGCCGATTTTGTCATCGACAGCACCACCCAGCAGGAGCGCATCGCCCGTTGGGAGGCCTTCTGGGCCACACGTCGTGAGGCAACGTTGTCGCTTTTCGAGCAGACGATCGAGCGGCGTGGTTTCCGCCGAGGTGCCTTTCCGCAGTTGGCCGAAATGCTTGCTACCCAATACGTTCCGTGTGGTTATACGCACGACGAGTTGGCCGATGCACCGTTGCTTTCCGATTGGTTGAATCCGACCGACGAGGGCCTTTTGTTGGTGGGGCGCATCACGTTGGATGGCGAGGACAAAGCGGCAGTCTATGGGGCAATCGAGCGTGAAAGCGAGGCGGCCATCATCGACCGTGCCTACTTCTCGGCCCGTATGGCTGACGAGGCGAGCCAAGATTTCAACTTCATCCTCTTTGTCTCGTCGCTCATCGTCTTTGCGGCCCTCTACATCACCTACGGGCGCATCGAGTTGGCCCTTCTGACCTTCCTGCCGATGGCCATTTCGTGGGTCATCATTCTGGGGCTGATGGCCTTGTTGGATATTCGTTTCAACATCGTCAATATCATTCTGGCCACCTTTATCTTCGGTATCGGTGACGACTTTTCGATCTTCATTATGGATGGCCTGAGGGAGGAGTACGCTACCGGCCGACGGATGCTCTCGACCCACAAGACGGCCATCTTCTTCTCCGCCTTCACGACCATTGTCGGTATGGGGGTCTTGATTTTGGCTCAACACCCCGCTTTGAAGTCGATTGCGCTGGTCTCGGTGCTCGGTATGGCGGTGGTGGTGGTAGTGGCCTACACACTGCAACCCTTCTTGTTCCGCCTCTTCATCTCGAGCCAGACGGAGCGGGGTGGCTACCCCTATACCTGCGTGGGGTTGTTGCGCACGGCCTATTCGTTCCTCTACTTCCTGGTGGGGTGTCTGGTGGCGCAGGGGATGATGGTGGTGCTGATGGTGCTGCCCATCGCACGCCGCTTGAAGAAGGGGCTGTTCCACCGCTTCCTCTACGGGTTTGCGTGGTTGTTCTTAAAGACCATCCCGGGGGTGAAGTTGCATAAACACGCCATCAAATCGTTTGATACACCGTCGGTTGTGGTGGCCAATCACCAATCGTTTGTCGATATTTTGGTCTTGTTGAGCCTTTCGCCTCGTGTGGTGATGGTGACCAATTCGTGGGTGTGGCGTTCGCCCTTCTTCGGGTGGGTGGTGCGCTATGCCGACTGCTGCCACGCCGCCGATGGCTACGAGGCACTCATCGAACGCCTCCGACCCCGTGTCGAGGAGGGCTATTCGGTGGTCATCTTCCCCGAGGGTACCCGCTCGCCCGACTGCCGCATCGGCCGCTTCCACAAGGGAGCCTTCTTGTTGGCCGAACGGTTGCGCCTTGCGGTGCGTCCGTTGGTGCTCTATGGCACGGGGCAGGTCTGCTCGAAACGACAAGGATTCTACATCAAGGCGGGTGACCTGCACGTTACGGAACTTGCTACGCAACCCATTGCGGGTGACCTGCGTAGCGAGGCCAAGCGCATCGGTGCGCTGGTGCGTGCGGGCTATGCCCAAAGCGAGGAGCTGTACGGCCTGCCGACCGCTCGGTGGATGCGTGAGACGCTCCATAAGAACTACATCTACAAAAGCCCCGTCATCGAGTGGTATATCCGCATCAAGGCACGGCTGGATGGCCACTACCTGCGTTGGCATCGACTCATTCCCCGCACGGCCACCATCACTGACATCGGGTGTGGCTACGGGCAGTTGGCGCTGATGCTGGGCCTTGCGAGCCGTGAGCGACAGATTGTGGGTATGGATTACGACGGCGAGAAGATTCTCTTGGCCTCGCATTGCTTCAGTCGGGGCGAGCAGATTCGCTTCGTCGAGGCCGATATGCGCACGGCCGAGTTGCCCCGCTCGGATGTCTTCCTCTTCAACGACTCGCTGCACTATGTGAGTGCCGAGCAGCAGTGGCAGATTCTGGAACGCTGTGTCGAGCGGCTCAACGAGGGGGGGATGCTCATTGTGCGTGACGGCGACAGCTCGCAACACGAACAACAGCACCGCACGACCCTCTGGACCGAAAAGTGGAGCACCCGTATCCTGCGCTTCAACCGCACCGACGAGCCGTTGCAGTTTGTCGATCGGGAGTGGATGTGTCGCTTTGCCGCCTCGCACGGCCTTGCGATCGAGATAGAGCCCTTCGATACGAAAACCTCGGCCAACCTGTATGTGTGCCGCAAAATGACTGCCAATGGCTAACCGTTCCACCATCATCCTCGGTGCAGGCCCCGGTGGACTGCTTGCCGCCTCGATGCTGGCCCGTGCCGGCAAGCGGGTGGTGGTGTTGGAGCAACACCACACCGTCGGGGGTGGTTTGCAGTCGTTTAGCCGTCGGGGCGAATGGTTCGATACGGGCTTTCACTATGTGGGGGCGATGGACGAGGGACAGGTGCTGCGTCAGATTTTTCGCTATGCGGGCTTGAATGAACTGCCGCTGCGCCGCCTTTCCGAGGAGGCATTCGATCGCATCTGTTTGGGCGACAACCACTTCGATTTGGCGATGAGGTGCGACCGCTTTGTCGAGCGGTTGGCCGAGGCCTTTCCCCACCAGCGGGAGCACCTGCGCCGCTATCTTTCGATGGTACGGCAGGTGGGCGAGTCGGTCTCTGTGGAGGAGTTTCGTGCGGGCCGCATCGCCCGTGATGCCTCCTCGTGGCAGGGTGTCTCGGCCGAGGAGGTGCTCCGTACCACGATTGATGACCCGACGTTGCGTGCCGTCTTGACGGGCAATGCAATGCTTTATGGCGGTGGTCGGAACCACACCTCGTTCTACGACCACGCGATGATTCTCCACTCCTTTGTGGCGGGTGGAGCCTACGCCTTTTCGGGGGGCACGCAGCAGGTGGCCGATGCCCTCAAAGAGGCAGTCGAACGACAGGGAGGCGAGGTGGTAACCCGTGCCCGTGTGGTGGCGTTGCACCTTAAAGCAGGGCGTGTTGAGGCGGTCGAGACCGAAGATGGTCGCCGCTGGGAGGCCGAGGAGGTGATTTCGACCCTTCATCCCCGTCAGACTTTTGCCCTACTGCAGGGCGAGCACCGCTACCGCCCCTCGTTCTTCGAGCGACTGAATAGGATGGCGGATAGTTGCACCCTCTTTACCCTCTACCTGCACCTGCCCGAGGGGGTAAGCTACCGCCCGACGAACTACTACCTCCACCGCACCGAGCAGCCGTGGCCGACCCCCTTGCGCACGATGGAGGAGCCTTTGGAGGAGTTGCTGCTGACGATGCAACCGCCCCGTGAGGGGGAGCGTGCTACGGTCTTGTCGCTGATGACCCCGATGGTCCATACCGCCTTTGAAAAGTGGAACGATACGACCCACCCGATGCAACGAGGCGAGGCGTACGAGGCTGCCAAGGCGGCTCTGGCCGAGCGGATGGTTCGGTTTGCCGACCGTTTTCGGTTGGATTTGCCCCTCACCCAAGGGGTGCGCTATACCGCCTCGCCCCTCACTTGGCGTGATTATACCTCGACCCCCAACGGCTCGGCCTATGGGTTGGTGAAGGATTTTCATAACCCGCTTGCGACCCACCTGCCTGCCCGCACCCGCATCGAAAACCTCTGGTTGGCGGGTCAGAGTGTCAATCTGCACGGCGGTTTGGGCGTGGCCCTCTCGTCGGTGGTGGCCGCAGGCTGCGTGGTAGGCGAAGAGCAACTTACAAAAGCGATTGCAAATGCGTAAAGTGATAAAATACAGCCTTTTGACCCTGGTCGGGTTGTGCGTGTTGTTGTTGGCTTTGCCGACGGCACTCTACCTCACGGCCGATATGAAACAGCCCCACGAGGTGGTCGATACCTCGTCGGTCGAGGTGGTGGTGCGTGGCGACAGCGTGCGCCTCACCACACGAGGGTCGCTGGTGCATACCCCCTACGGATTGTGGGAGGGGCGGGTGAGTGGCACCCCCTTGGAGCGAGGTCTGCACCTCGGGGTCTTGCAACGTGATTTGTTGGAGTATCAGGAGGCGGCCTTTGTCGAGCAGATTCGTCGCTTTGTCCCCTCGGAAAAGTACCTGTGGCTGCTGCATAAACTCACCATCATCTTCAACCGTCGGATGGCCGACCACATCGACGAGGAGCTGCGCCAAGAGATTTACGCTATGTCGGCTTCGTGCAGCCACCGTTTCGACAGTTTCGGTACCCCCTATTTCCGCCAACTCAACTACCACGCTGCCCACGACATCGGCCACGCTATGCAGGAGTATATGTTGGTGGGGTGCAGTGCCTTTGCCGTGCGAGGCGAGGCGAGCGAGGATGGCAACCTTCTGGTTGGTCGCAACTTCGACTTCTGGGTGGGCGATGCCTTTGCCGAAAATAAGGTGGTGATGATGGTCGAGCCGACCGAAGGGTACCGCTACCTCTCGGTCACCTGGCCCGGAATGGTGGGGGTGGTCTCGGGAATGAACGAGCGAGGGCTGACCGTCACGATCAATGCCGCCAAGGGGGCGATTCCCACCTCCTCGGCGATGCCCATTTCGCTCCTGACCCGCCGCATTTTGCAGTATGCCTCCACCATCGAAGAGGCCTATCGGATGGCCTGCGAGGCCGAAACTTTCGTGTCGGAGTCGATTTTGGTCGCTTCGGGCGAGGAGAATCGGGCGGTGGTCATCGAGAAAAGCCCCACCCAAACAGCCCTCTACGCCCCCGAGGCGGAGCGTCTGGTGGTGACGAACCACTACCAATCCGAGGCCTTTGTCACGGATGGCTACAACCTGGAAAACATCGCCACGTCGGATAGCCCCTACCGCCACGCACGCCTGACGGAGCTTTTGACCGAGGCGGGTCGGCTCACCCCCGAGGGGGCTGCTGCCGTGCTGCGCAACCGCTACGGAATGGGGGGCAGGGATATCGGCCTTACGAACGAAAAGTCGATCAACCAGGCCATTGCCCACCACGCCGTCATCTTCCAACCTGTGGAGCGCAGGGTGTGGGTCTCGACTGCCCCCTGGCAGGCGGGTGCGATGCTCTGTTACGACCTCGACGAGGTGTTTGCTGCACCCACCGACGGCCAAACCCGCTACGATGCAATGCGCACCATTGCCCCCGACAGTGCCTTCCTTATGAATGATTACCCTCGGGTAACGGCCTATCGAGCATTGAGCCAACGCCTTCAGCAGCACCCCGATACATCGCTTGTCGATTCGCTCGTTAAGCTCAATCCCAACTATTTCGGCACTTACGAGTTGGCGGGCGACTGCTACGCCGCCGAGGGCAAGCGTGCCGAGGCTGTTGCCCTATGGCACGAGGCCCTCGAATGCGAGACGGCTCGCCTTTCGGACCGCCAAAAAATAGAACAAAAAATCCAAGACTATGGTAAAAGATAGCAACCTGCACTACCGCACCCCCGACGAGATTCGCTGTTTTCAGGAGGAGCGTCTGCGTGAAACGGTGGCCTATGTCGCCGCCCACTCGCCCTACTATATGGCCCTCTTTGTACGTGAGGGAATCGATCCCGCCACCATCCGTACGCTCGATGATTTGCGTCGCCTGCCCCTCACCACGAAAGAGGATTTGCAGCTGCACGGCGAGGAGTTTGTCTGCGTACCCCGTCGCCAAATCATCGACTATGTGACCACCTCGGGTACGCTGGGTGACCCCGTTACGTTTGCCCTCACGGAGGGTGACCTGCAACGTTTGGCCTACAACGAGGCCTGCTCGTTTCGGATGGCGGGCTGCTCGGAGGAGGATGTGATGCAGCTGATGACCACCATCGACCGTCGCTTTATGGCGGGTCTGGCCTACTTTATGGGGGCTCGTGAGTTGGGTTGCGGCGTGGTGCGTGTCGGCAACGGCATCCCCGAATTGCAGTGGGATACCATTCGACGAGTCGGCTCGACGGCCTGTATGGTGGTCCCCTCGTTTTTGGTCAAACTCATCGACTACGCCGAGCGCAACGGCATCGACCCCAACCAAAGCACCCTGCGTCGTGCCATCTGCATCGGCGAGGCCTTGCGTACCCCCGAAGGAAAACTTACGACCCTGGGCGAGAAGATTGCCGAGCGGTGGCCCAACCTCGAACTCTACTCGACCTATGCCTCGACCGAGATGCAGTCTTCGTTTACCGAGTGCAGCTGCCACAACGGCGGCCACATCCCCTCGGATTTGATTATCGTCGAGCTGTTGGACGAGGAGAACAACCCCGTCGAGGATGGCCGTGAGGGCGAGGTGACCATCACCACGCTGGGCGTGGAGGGTATGCCGCTGCTGCGTTTCAAGACGGGCGACATCTGCATCCGCATCAGTGAGCCGTGCGGCTGCGGTCGCCATACGGCCCGCCTGAGCAGTGTCATCGGCCGCAAAGGGCAGATGATTAAGTTTAAGGGTACAACCCTCTATCCGCCTGCGCTGTTCGATATTCTGGACAACATTCCGCAGGTCGAGAACTACCTAGTCGAGGTCTTCACGAACAACCTCGGCACCGACCAAATTCAGATTAAAATCGGCTCGGAGAACCACTCCGAGGGCTTCATCAAGCAGATCAAGGACATCTTCCGCTCGAAGGTGCGTGTCGCCCCCGACATCCGTTTCGAGCCGGTCGAGCTGATCGCCCGCCAACAGATGCCGCCAATGAGTCGCAAGGTGGTGAAATTCATCGATTTACGCAAGAAATAAAAGCCGAAGGGGTTGTTCGCTCATCGAACAACCCCTTTCGTTTGGCGGTAACCCTATATGAACCCGATTGTCTCGCCAACGACAATCGATTAGTCGATCAAGGCACGCTCCAGGATTTGTGCCTGCCCCTCCTCACGGCGGGGATCGATGCGTCGGTTGCACTCGGGGCAGAAGAAGGGTGCCTCGTAGTCGCTCTCGACTCCGCAACCCACACACATCATCAATTCGCCGGCGACATAGTTAAACTCCTTGCCACAGCCGCCGCATTTCACTGCATACCACATTGCCATAGTTCTTTTCTGTTTTAAGTTCACGCTACAAAAGTAGGAGGTGTATATGCCAAAACGTGGCAGAGTTAAGAAAAATTCAAAATTTAGAATGCAAAATTCAAAATGACTTTTGATGCAAAAACGTTTGGCATTGCCGTTGGCAACGATTATCTTTGTCCCCGTTTTTAGCAGTGTAATGGAATATCTAAAACTTTTATTTATCGAGCATTCGGCCTTGCAGGCCATTGTGGTGCTGTCGCTCATCTCGGCCATCGGTGTGATGCTGGGCCGTGTGAAGTGTTGCGGCGTATCGCTCGGTACGGCATTCATCTTCTTTGTCGGCATTATGGCGGGCCACTTCGGTCTCTCGATCGATGCCCAGATGCTTAAATATGCCGAGTCGTTTGGCTTGGTGCTCTTTGTCTATGCCCTCGGTTTGCAGGTCGGTCCGGGTTTCTTCTCGTCGATGCGCACCGAAGGGTTGCGCCTGCTCCTCCCCTCGATTGGTGTGGTGTTGGTGGGTACGCTCCTCTCGGTGGCGGTGGCTTACGGCTGCGGCATCTCCATTCCCGATATGGCGGGTATCTTGTGCGGTGCCACGACCAATACTCCCGCCCTGGGTGCCGCCCAGCAGACCCTCGAGCAGATGGGCCTCTCGGGCAGTGGGGCGGCGTTGAGCTGCGCCCTGACCTATCCGATGGGTGTGGTAGGGGTCATCTTGGCCATCATCCTCCTGCGCCGATGGGTGGTGCGCCCCTCCGATTTGGCAGGCCCCGATGCCGAGCACCGCAAAAATATCTTCATTGCCAGCTATCGTCTCACCAACCCTGCCGCCTTTGGCAAGACGGTCCACGAGTTGGCCGCTATGAGCCACCACCATTTCGTGATCTCCCGCATTTGGCGTGACGGTCGGGTCTCGATTCCCACCTCCGATAAACAGCTCGAGGAGGGCGATGTGCTGATGGTCATCACCACGCCCCACGAGGCCGAGGCGCTGCGCCTGATCTTTGGCGAGCAGGAGGCGAAGGATTGGAACTCGGAGGACATTGACTGGAACAAAATCGACAGCCAACTCATCTCGCAACGCATCTTGGTGACTCGCCCCGAAATCAACGGCAAACGATTGAAAACCTTGCGTTTGAGAAATAACTACGGCATCAACATTTCGCGTGTCTATCGCTCGGGAGTACAGCTCTTGGCTACGCCCGACCTGATTCTGCAACTTGGTGACCGCCTGACGGTCGTAGGCGAGGAGGCCGACATTCGCCGTGTGGAGAAGATCTTGGGTAATGCCGTCAAGAGCCTCAATGAGCCGAACCTCGTCTCGGTATTTATCGGTATGATTTTGGGTCTGATGCTGGGTTACATCCCCTTCTCGGTGCCGGGAATCTCGCTCCCCGTCAAGCTCGGTTTGGCGGGTGGTCCCATCATTGTCGGCATCCTGATTGGAACGTTCGGCCCCCGAATGCATATGATTACCTACACCACGCAGAGTGCCAATATGATGTTGCGTGCCCTGGGTCTGGACCTCTACCTGGCCTGTCTGGGTTTGCGGTCGGGTGCCCACTTCTTCGAGACGGTGGTGCGTCCCGAGGGTCTGCTGTGGCTCGGCGCAGGTGCTCTGCTGACCATCGTACCTATTCTTATTATAGGGTGGATGGCCCTGCGTTGGTTGCGCCTCGACTTCGGCTCCATCACCGGTCTGCTGTGCGGCTCGATGGCCAATCCGATGGCCCTCGGCTATGCCAACGACACCATCGAGGGCGACAATCCGTCGGTGGCCTACGCTACGGTCTATCCCGTCTGTATGTTCTTGCGCGTCGTAGTCATTCAGCTACTACTGATGCTGCTCTTATAACCCAAAAAAGGCTGCCCCAATGTGGAGCAGCCTTTTTTCGTCTGTTCTCTCCTCTGCCTTTAGCAGCGGGTCACGGCAATCTTGAGCGGCGTTTCGTCCAAATCGCTCTTGACAACCACCTCGCCCTGCGGCTCGGCGGCAACCTTCACCTCCAAGGCCAACGTCTGCTGACCGATGAAGTCGGCCCAAACAGCCAGCGCCTCCTCGACACCCTCAATCGGCTCTATCTCGACACGAATCTTGTCCGTCACGCTGAAGTTGGCCTCCTTGCGGATGTTCTGGATGCGGTTCACCAACTCACGGGCCACACCCTCACGCTTCAGCTCCTCGGTGATCGTGACATCGAGGGCGACGGTGAGCGTACCCTCCGATGCAACCTGCCAGCCGGGCATATCCTCCGACGTGATGATGAAGTCGGCGGGGGTCACCGTAATCGCCTCGCCATCCAACTCGAGCGAGGTCTCCATTGCCGACTCGATGGCGGCAATCTGCTCCTGCGTAAAGCTGTTCAGCAGGGCTGCCATCTGCTTCGAGAATTTGGCGTAGCGGGTGCAGAACGACTTGAAGTTCAGTTTGATATGCTTCGTAATGATACCCGTCGTGTCGTGCAGCAGCTCGATATCCTTCACGTTTACCTCGTTTTTGATCAACTCCTTCATCGTCTCCACGTGGGCAGCCATCGTGGCGTTCAGCACCGGAATCATAATCTTCTGCAACGGCTGACGCACCTTGATCGACACCTTGCGGCGCAGGGCCAACGTCAGCGAGGTCACCTGCTGGGCAATGCTCATCATCTCCTCCAAATCGGGGCAGATGAGCGACGTGTCGGCCTTGGGGAAGGTCGAGAGGTGTACCGACGACTCGGTGTGGCGGCCGCTCAGGGCGTTCAAATCGGTGTAAATCTGGTCCGAAATGAAGGGGGCGAAGGGGGCCGAAAGTTGTGCAACGGTCTCCAGACAGGTGTAGAGGGTCTGGTAGGCGGCCTTCTTGTCGGCGGTCATCTCGCCACCCCAGAAACGCTTGCGGTTCAGACGCACATACCAATTCGAGAGGTTGCGATCGACAAACTCCTGAATAGCACGGGCGGCAGGCGTGGGGTCGTAGTCCTCCAGGTAGGCGGTCACACGACCAATCAGCGAGTTGAGCTCCGAGAGGATCCAACGGTCAATCTCGGGACGCTCGGCTACGGCAATCTCCTCCTCGCGACCCGTGAAGCCGTCGATGTTGGCATAGAGGGCGAAGAACGAGTAGGTGTTGTAGAGCGTGCCGAAGAACTTGTTGCGCACCTCCTTGACACCCTCCACATCGAATTTGAGGTTGTCCCAGGGCTGCGAGTTCGAGATCATATACCAACGGGTGGCATCGGCACCATAGGTCGAGAGCACCTCGAAGGGATCGACCGCATTGCCCAGACGCTTCGACATCTTGTTGCCGTTCTTGTCCAGCACCAGGCCGTTCGAGATGATGTTCTTGAAGGCCACCGAGTCGAACAACATCGTCGAGAGGGCGTGCAGGGTGAAGAACCAACCTCGGGTCTGGTCCACACCCTCGGCCACGAAGTCGGCTGGGAAGAGCTCGCCGAAGTTCTCCTTGTTCTCGAACGGATAGTGACGCTGGGCGTAGGGCATCGCACCCGAATCGAACCATACGTCAATCAGGTCGGCCTCACGGCGCATCGGCTCACCCTTCGACGAGGTGAGGATGATATGATCGACATAGGGACGGTGCAGGTCGATGTTCTCGGTCGAGTAGTTCTCCTTCGACATATCGCCTACACGGAACTTCGGGAAGGGATTCTGTGCCATATTTCCGGCCGCAACCGAACGCTCGATCTCGGCCATCAGCTCCTCCACCGAGCCGATGCAGCGCACCTCCGAACGGTCCTCCGTTGCCCAGATGGGCAGCGGCGTACCCCAGAAGCGCGAACGCGAGAGGTTCCAGTCGTTCAGATTCTCGAGCCACTTGCCGAAACGGCCCGTACCGGTCGATTCGGGCTTCCACTTGATGGTCGTGTTGAGGGCCATCATACGCTCCTTGAGGGCCGTCGAGCGGATAAACCACGAGTCGAGCGGGTAGTACAACACCGGCTTGTCGGTGCGCCAGCAGTGGGGGTAGTTGTGGGTGTGCTTTTCGATCTTGAAGGCCTTGTGCTGCTCTTTCAGGCGGATGGCGATATAGACATCCAACGTCTCGGCAGCGGCAGCCGCCTTCTCGTCGTACTTGCCATCGGGGTTGAACTGCGGGTCGTAGGCATTCTTTACGTAGCGACCTGCGTAGTCGGCATAAAGATCGGTGGCGACGCACTCCTTCACAAACTGCTCGTCCAACTCCTCCACGAGGTAGAACTTACCCGTCAGATCGACCATCGGGCGGGTCTCGCCACGCTTGTTGATCATATAGAGGGCCGGAACACCTGCGGCACGAGCCACCTGGGCGTCATCGGCACCAAAGGTGGGGGCGATGTGTACGATACCCGTACCATCCTCGGTCGTTACGTAGTCACCCGGAATGACACGGAAGGCCTCTGCCGAGGCGTCGTGCCACTGCTTATCGTCGTCCATTACGACTGGCTTCACCCAGGGAATCAGCTGCTCGTAGTGCATACCGACCAGCTCCGAGCCCTTCCACTCGCCCACGATGCGCCAGGGGGCCACCTTGTCGCCCGCCTTGTACTCCTCGAGGGGCTGATTCTCGCCCTTGGGGTTGAAGTGGCTCTTCACGAGGGCCTTGGCACATACGACCGTCATCGGCTCACCCGTGTAGGTGTTGTAGGACTGCACGGCCACATAGTCGATCTTCGGACCGACGCAGAGGGCCGTATTCGAGGGCAACGTCCAGGGGGTCGTCGTCCAGGCAATGAAGTAGGGGGTACCCCAGGCGGCCATCTCGGGCTTCGGATCGACCATCTTGAATTGGGCCACCATCGTGGTGTCCTTCACATCACGGTAGCAACCGGGCTGGTTCAACTCGTGCGACGAGAGACCCGTACCTGCGGCGGGCGAGTAGGGCTGAATGGTGTAACCCTTGTAGAGCAGACCCTTCTCGAAGAGCTGCTTGAGCATCCACCACAGCGTCTCGATGTACTTGTTGTCGTAGGTGATGTAGGGGTCCTGCATATTGACCCAGTAACCCATCTTGCGGGTCAGCTCCTCCCATACACCCGTGAACTCCATCACCGCCTCACGGCAGGTGCGGTTGTACTCCTCGATGGTGATGCGCTTGCCGATATCCTCCTTGGTGATGCCGAGCTTCTTCTCGACACCCAACTCTACGGGCAGACCGTGCGTATCCCAACCTGCCTTGCGCTCGACACGAAAACCCTGCTGGGTCTTGTAGCGGCAGAAGACATCCTTGATGGTACGAGCCATCACGTGGTGAATACCCGGCATACCGTTGGCCGAGGGGGGACCCTCGAAGAAGACAAACGAAGGAGCTCCCTCACGCGTGGAGAGGCTCTTTCCGAAGGTGCCATCCTCGTCCCAGCGGGCGAGCACCTCATCAGCAATCGTGGCCAAATTCAGCCCTTTGTACTCCTTGAACTTCATTTTAGTATCTTGTTTTTGCTTTGTTTGCGTTCTAATTGGGCAAAGATAGGAAAATAAATTCAAAATGTAGAATTCAAAATTCAAAATTTTCAGCACTGGCTGCGGTGACTTATAGCGACCCTGACACTCACCTGCCACAATGCAAAGAGGGTCGTGATGACCACGACCCCCGTTTTGAATGCTGCGTTTGTTTGAATTGCCTTATGCGAAGCTTTGCATCTCGATGAGTTTGGCGTAGATGCCGCCCTGCTGCAACAGCTCGTCGTGGGTGCCCTGCTCGGCAATGCGACCCTCGCTCACGACGATGATCTTGTCGGCCCCCTGGATGGTCGAAAGACGGTGGGCAATGACCACCGACGTACGCCCCTTCAAGAGCTTGTTCAGGGCCTCCTGCACCAGCTTCTCGCTCTCGGTATCGAGGGCCGAGGTGGCCTCGTCAAGAATCAGAATCTCGGGATTCTTCAGCACGGCACGGGCAATCGAAAGGCGCTGACGCTGACCGCCCGAAAGTTTCGAGCCTCGGTCGCCGATGTTGGTGTTGAAGCCCTCGGGCAGCTGCTCGATGAACTCCGCTGCATTGGCGATGCGGGCCGCCTGCAACAGCTCCTCGTCCGTGGCATCGGCCTTGCCCATACGCAGGTTGGCGGCAATCGTGTCGTTGAACAAGACGGTCTCCTGGGCCACGATGCTCAGGTGTTCGCGCAGGCTCTCCTGCGTGAAATCCTGCAGGGGGGTGCCGTCAATCAGAATGCGGCCCATCTGCGGATCGTAGAAGCGGGGAATGAGCTCCGAAAGGGTCGATTTACCACCGCCCGACGGGCCTACGAGGGCCACCGTCTGACCCCGCCCGATGGTGAACGAAACGTCGTTAATCACCTCACGCTGACCATCGTACGAGAAGTGTACCTGCTCGAAACGAATCTCTTTCTTCAACCCCTCGAACTTTTTGGCATCCGCCTTGTCCTCGATGGCGGGGTTGTCGTCGATTATCTCGAAAATACGCTCGCCGGCAGCGATACCCTGGTTGATGTTGGCAAACTGATCGACAAAGTGGCGCACGGGGCGGGTAATCTGCGAGAAGATGGCCACGAAGGCGATGAACGAGCCGGGGTCGAGCGAGCCGTTACCGACCAAAATGCCGCCGAAGACCAGCACCACACCCACGGCCGAGATGCCCAGGAACTCGCTCATCGGCGAGGCCAACTGCTGACGGCGGGCCATCGAGAGGGTCAAATCGGCCACATCGGCATTGATGCCGAAGAAGTTGCGCTTTACGTAATCGGTGGCGTTGTAGCTCTTGATGACCTTCACGCCCGACAACGACTCGTCGAGAGCCGAAACCATCTCACCCAGACGCTGTTGGTTGGTGCGTGCGGGGTGGCGAAGTCGCTTTACGATGCTGCCAATCAAGAGGGCTACGAGCGGCAGGAACAGCACCGAGAAGATCGACAGCTCCCACGACAGCATAATCATCATAGCAATGTAGCCGATAATGAGGAAGGGTTCACGGAAGGCCACCAACAGCGTGTTCGTAATGCAGAACTGCACGACATTCACATCGGCCGTGATGCGCGAAATGATGTCGCCCTTCTGCTGGTCGCTGAAGTAGCCGACGTGCATATCCATCACCCGCGAGAACATTGCATCACGCATACGCTGCAACGTGCGGGCACGCATCGACTCGACGGTCCAGGCGCCCAGGTAGCGGAACAGGTTGCTCAAGAAACTGATGCAGATGGTAAACAGGGCCAACATAATCAATACCCGCTGACGGTCGTAGTCGGGGTAGAGCATCGAATAGACGTAGTTGAAGAAGGTGGTCAGGTACTCCGTGCTGAACGAGAACGGAGGTAACTCGGTGATGCGCTCGAAGTGGTAGTCGGGGTCGAACATCGTGTTCATAATCGGGACAATCAGGACGAAAGTCAGCGAGTTGAACACCGCATAAAAGAGCGAGTAGAAAAAGTAGGGGATGGCGTATTTGCTTATCGGGCTGGCGAAGCCGAGCAACCGAAAGTAGGTTCTGAACATACCGAGCTAAATGTTAGATTAACTGCCAAATATAGCAAAAAGTTTCCTTTTGTGCAAACCCGATGGGCTATTCGGGCATATAACCACTATCTTCCAAGAGGTTTTGACCTGCCGCAGCGGTGGTGGCCAGCTGGTCGCAACGGTTGTTTTCGACCGTTTCGGCGTGGCCTTTGACCCAGACGAAGCGGACCCGATGTTGGTTGTAGATGCGCAAGAAACGCATCCACAAATCGGGATTCTTCTTCCCCTGAAAGCCCTTGCGGGCCCAGCCCCACACCCATCGTTTTTCGACGGCATCGACCACATATTTCGAGTCGGAGTAGATGGTCACATCGTGGCCCGGCTGCTTGAGTGCCTCCAACGCCACGCAGACGGCCAACAGCTCCATACGATTGTTGGTCGTGAGTCGGTAGCCGGCCGAGAGCTCCTTGCGGTGCGGACCGGCCAACAAGACACAGCCGTAGCCCCCCGGACCCGGGTTGCCCAGCGACGAGCCGTCGGTATAGATGGTGATTTGCAACTTATTAAATCTCGTTTTACGAAAAAATTGGGGTGA
Organism: Alistipes sp.; assembly: GCA_017436185.1. Next base: position 41,419 of record JAFSDP010000018.1, read on the forward strand.
GCGATCTCACTCACCCCAATTTTTCGACTTATACAACTTGAAATGTCTCTATTTGAGCGCCTCCAACTGGGCCTTGATGGCGGCAATTTTTGCCTCGGCATCCGACTTCTTGGCACGCTCGTTGGCGACCACCTTCTCGGGGGCGTTCTGTACGAAACGCTCGTTCGAGAGTTTGGCCATCACGCTCTTCAGGAAGCCCTCGTAGTAGGCCAAATCCTGCTCGAGCTTGGCACGCTCGGCCTCGGTGTCGATCATGCCGGCCAGCGGTACGAAGTACTGCGTGGTCTTGACGATGAAGGCTGCAGCGGCGGCATCCTTCTCGGTCGTCGGCTCAATCTTGTCGAGGTTGGCCATCTTGATGATGACGGGGGCCAACTCGGCGGGGTAGTTCTCATCCACGACCACACGCAGCGTCAGGGCCTCCTTGCGGGGCAGGTTCTTCTGGTTGCGGATGTTACGCACGGCCGAGATTACCTCGCGAGCCAACTCGAAGCGGGCCAAAATGCCGGGCTTCTCCTCCGAGGCGGCGGGCATCTGTGCCACGCAGATCGACTCGCCCTCGGCACGGGGTGCCAGGTCTTGCCAAATCTCCTCGGTGATGAAGGGCATAAAGGGGTGCAGCGTACGCATCAGGGCGTCGAAGAAACGCTTGGTGGCCTCCATCGTGGGGGCATCGATCGGCTCGCCGTAGGCGGGCTTCACCAGCTCGAGATAGACACCGCTGAACTCGTCCCAGAAGAGCTTGTAGAGGCTCATACAAGCCTCCGAAATGCGGTACTGCTTGAAGTCCGACTCCACCTCACGCAACGTGCGCGAGAGGACCTCGTCGAACCACTCGACCGCCAGACGGTTGTTCTCCGAGGTGGCCAAAGCGGGGTCAATCTGCCAACCGTTCAAGAGGCGGTAGGCGTTCCAAATTTTGTTGCCGAAGTTGCGACCCTGCTCGCAGAGTGCCTCGTCGAACATCACATCGTTACCGGCCGACGACGACATCAGCATCGCCAGACGCACACCATCGGCACCGTACTGTTCGATCAGATCGAGCGGATCGGGCGAGTTGCCAAGCTGCTTGGACATCTTGCGACCGATCTTGTCACGCACGATACCCGTGAAATAGACGTTGCGGAAGGGCTCGGCCGAGCGGTATTCGTAACCGGCCATAATCATACGTGCCACCCAGAAGAAGATGATATCGGGACCCGTCACCAAATCGTTGGTGGGGTAGTAGTAGCGAATCTCCTCGTTGTCGGGGTTGCGAATGCCGTCGAAGACCGAGATGGGCCACAGCCACGACGAGAACCAGGTATCCAACACATCCTCGTCCTGACGCAGGTCGGCCAGCGTGAGGGTCTTATCACCCGTCTTGGCTTGTGCTTTGGCCAACGCCTCCTCGGCCGTCTCGGCTACCACATAGCCACCCTTAGGCAGGTAGTAGGCCGGAATGCGCTGACCCCACCACAACTGACGCGAGATACACCAATCCTTGATGTTTTCCATCCAGTGGCGGTAGGTATTCTTGTACTTCTCGGGTACGAAGCGGATGATATCCTCCAATACGGCCTTCGTGGCGGGCTTGGCCAGCTCCTCCATCGAGAGGAACCACTGCATCGAGAGCTTCGGCTCGATGGCTACGCCCGTGCGCTCCGAGTAACCCACGTTGTTGGTGTAGTCCTCGGTCTTCTCCAACAGGTCGGCAGCCGCCAAATCCTTCTCAATCTGCTTGCGCAGCTCGAAGCGGTCCATACCGACATAGATGCCCACCTTGTCGTTGATGGTGCCATCGTCGTTGAAGATGTCGATGGTCTCCAGGCCATACTTCTCGCCCAGCATATAGTCGTTCACATCGTGGGCGGGGGTCACCTTCAGGGCACCCGTACCGAACTCGATATCGACATACTCGTCACGAATCACGGGAATCGAACGACCTACCAACGGCACGATGACACGGGCATCAGCGCTCAGGTGTTGGTAGCGGGGGTCGTTGGGATTTACGCAGAGGGCCGTATCGCCCAGAATGGTCTCGGGACGGGTCGTGGCCACGATAAGGGCCTCATCCGACCCTTCGACCTTGTAGCGCAGGTAGTAGAGCTTGCCGTGCGACTCCTTGAAGATCACCTCCTCATCCGAAAGGGCCGTCTTGGCCGAGGGGTCCCAATTGACCATACGCACGCCACGATAGATCTTGCCCTTCTCATAGAGGTCGCAGAAGACCTTGATTACGCTCTGGGTGCGAGCATCGTCCATCGTGAAGCAGGTGCGGTCCCAATCGCACGAAGCACCCAGCTTGCGCAGCTGCTTGAGAATCACACCGCCATACTTCTCCTTCCACTCCCAGGCATACTTCAAAAACTCCTCACGTGTGAGGTCGGCCTTCTCGATGCCCTGCTCGTGCAGCATAGCCACCACCTTGGCCTCGGTGGCAATCGAGGCGTGGTCCATACCCGGTACCCAGCAGGCGTTCTTGCCCATCATACGGGCACGACGCACCAGCACGTCCTGCAACGTGTTGTTGAGCATATGGCCCATATGGAGCATACCCGTCACATTGGGGGGCGGGATGACGATGGTATAGGGCTCGCGGTGGTCAATCTCGGAGTGGAACAATTTTTGGTCGATCCAATACTGATACCACTTGGACTCCAACTGTCCGGGGGTGTATTTGTCTGCAATCTGCATAGTTGTGATGGTTGAATTTGCGTTTAACGGTGCGCCGTGGCGCATTTGAGCTGCAAAGTTATTAACATTCTGTTAAAGTTAAAATAAAATCGCCGAAAAAACGTTACCTTTGTGGCGATTTACTTCACAGAGAAACTATGAATAAGAAAGATAAAATAGAAAAAATCGAGATTGACGACGTAAACCTGTCGGCCGAACTCTTGGACGGTCGCCATCGGGTCATCCCCATCGTAACGGGCGATGACGAGCCGATGGAGGAGGTGGAGGTACCCGAGGTGCTTCCCATCCTGACGCTGCGTTCGTCGGTTCTCTTTCCCGGAGCCATCACCCCCATCACCGTAGGCCGTGACAAGTCGATTGCCTTGGTGCGTGCCGTCAATGAAGAGGGGGGTATGCTGGGTGCCGTGCTGCAGCGTGAGAGCGAAATCGAGAATCCCACCCCCGCCGATATGTATCGGGTGGGTACGTCGGCCCGCATCATCAAAATTTTGGAGATGCCCAACGGCAACCTGACCGTCATCCTGAATGGTCTGCAGAAGATTGAGGTGGGCGAGTATGTCTCGACCGAGCCCTACTTCAAGGCCCGAGTGACGGCCCTGCGTGATACGACCCCCGATTTGAAGAGTTTGGAGTTCGAGGCCCTGGTCGATTCGATTCGCGAGACGGCCCTCGGCATCATCAACATCTCGCCCACGATGCCCAAGGAGGCCGCTTTTGCCATCAAGAACATCGACTCGAAGCGAGGCATCATCAACTTCATCTGCTCGAATATGGAGCTTTCGGACGACGACCGTCAGGCCCTCTTGGAGGCCCCCGGTCTGTTGGCCCGTGCCCGCAAACTGCTCGAGATTCTGATTCGTGAGCAGCAGTTGGCCGAGCTGAAGAGCGAGATTCAGGAGCGTGTGAAGCAGGAGATCGACAAGCAGCAGCGTGACTACTACCTGCAACAGCAGATGCGTACCATTCAGGAGGAGTTGGGCGATACGACCGATGCCGAGCTGAAGCGTCTGGAGGAGGCCGCCAAAAAGAAGAAGTGGCCCGAGGAGGTGCAAAAGCTCTTCGAGAAGGAGCTGCTGAAGTTGGAGCGCATCAACCCCGCTGTGGCCGAATATACGGTGCAAATCACCTACCTGGAGCTGCTGTTGGAGCTGCCCTGGGGCGAATATACCACCGACAACCTCGACCTGAAGGCTGCCCGTGAGCAGTTGGATCGTGACCACTTCGGCTTGGAGGAGGTCAAGGACCGCATCTTGGAGCACCTGGCCGTCATCAAACTCAAAGGCGATTTGAAGTCGCCCATCCTCTGCCTCTACGGCCCTCCGGGTGTGGGTAAAACCTCGTTGGGTAAGAGCGTGGCGGCTGCCCTGGGTCGTAAGTTCGGCCGTATCTCGTTGGGCGGTCTGCACGATGAGTCGGAGATTCGCGGTCACCGCCGCACCTACATCGGTGCGATGCCGGGTCGTATCATCCAGACCATCAAGCGTTGCGGCTCGTCGAATCCGGTCATCATCCTCGACGAGGTGGATAAACTCACCGTCTCGAACCACGGCGACCCCTCGAGTGCGCTGTTGGAGGTGCTTGACCCCGAGCAGAATACCACCTTCCACGACAACTACATCGATGTGGAGTACGACCTGTCGAAGGTCCTCTTCATCGCTACGGCCAACAATATCCAGAACATTGCTCCGGCCCTGCGTGACCGTATGGAGATGATCAACATCCCCGGCTACCTGATGGAGGAGAAGTGCAGCATCGCCTCGCAGCACCTGGTGGCCAAGCAGTCGGAGGCACACGGCCTGAAGGCCGAGCAGTTCCAATTGGAGCAGAGCACCATCGAGCAGATTATCAGCGGCTATACCCGTGAGGCGGGTGTCCGTTCGCTCGACAAGCAGCTGGCCAAGTTGGCCCGTGCCCGTGCCAAGCAGGTGGCCTTCGAGGAGGAGTTCTCGCCCACGATGACCGCCGACGAGGTGGTGAAGGTGCTGGGTATGCCCAAATTCCTCAAGGAGGAGTACGAGGTGGCCGGTATGGCAGGCGTCGTGACGGGTCTGGCCTGGACCGAGGTGGGAGGCGATATCCTCTACATCGAGTCGTGCCTGACACCCGGCAAGGGCGGTCTGTCGCTGACGGGTCACCTGGGCGATGTGATGAAGGAGTCGGCCCAGATTGCGCTGGAGTGGGTCAAGGCCCACCACGAGGAGCTGGGTATCGAGGTCGAGAAGTTCGAGAAGTATGATGTTAATATCCACGTGCCCGAGGGGGCGATTCCGAAGGATGGTCCCTCGGCAGGTATCACGATGGTGACGTCGCTCGTCTCGACCTTCACGGGTCGCCTGGTGAAGGAGCGTCTGGCTATGACGGGCGAGACGACGCTGCGTGGCCGTGTGATGCCCGTAGGCGGTGTGAAGGAGAAGGTGCTGGCCGCCAAGCGTGCAGGCATCACCCAAATCATCCTCTCGGAGGAGAACCGCAAGGATGTGGCCGAGATCAAGGCCGAGTACATCGCCGGTTTGGAGTTCCATTATGTCAGAACCAACGACGAGGTGTTGCGCCTCGCCCTTATATAAATAGGTATGAAGTTTATTGCAATCATTCCTGCCCGTTACGCTTCGACCCGTTTTCCGGGCAAACCGCTCGCTATGCTGGGGGGTAAGACGGTCATTCAGCGGGTCTATGAGCAGGTGCGTGGCGTCTTGGACGAGGCGGTCGTGGCGACCGACGATGAGCGTATCTTTGCCGCCGTTGAGGCCTTTGGTGGCAAGGCGGTGATGACCTCCTCGGCCCACCGCAGTGGTACGGATCGTTGCCGTGAGGCCTTCGAGAAGATGGGCGAGGGGTACGATGTGGTGGTCAATGTGCAGGGCGACGAGCCCTTCATTCAGCCCGCCCAGTTGGAGTCGTTGAAGTGCTGCTTTTTGAATCCTGCAACCCAGATTGCCACCCTCGTAAAGCCCTTTACGGAGGCCGACGGCTTGGCGGCACTCGAGAATCCCAACTCGCCGAAGGTGGTGCTCGATAACGAGGGGTGCGCCCTCTACTTTTCCCGCTCGGTGGTGCCCTACCTGCGTGGCGTGGAGCGCAATGAGTGGCTCAAGCACCACACCTTTTACAAACATATCGGCATCTATGCCTTCCGTGCCGAGGTGCTGAAGGCGGTCGCAGACCTGCCGCAATCGACGCTGGAACTTAGCGAGAGCTTGGAGCAGTTGCGTTGGCTCGAGAATGGCTACAAAATCGGGGTGGGCATCACGCAGATGGAGACCATCGGCATCGATACGCCCGAAGATTTGGCCAAGGCCGAGGCCTTCCTGATGGCTCGTGACCATTAAAAGCTGACACTATGAAACTTATCGCCGGTCCGTGTGTGATTGAATCGGCCGAGCTGCTCGACAAGGTGGCAGCCCGCCTGGTGGAGATCAACCGTAGTTTGGGGACCGAGATTATCTTTAAGGCCTCGTTTGATAAGGCCAATCGCACCTCCATTCACTCGTTTCGTGGCCCCGGCTTGGAGCGAGGACTGCAACTGCTTGCCGATGTGAAACAACGGTGGGGCTTGTCGCTTTTGACCGACATCCACGAAGCGTGGCAGGCCGAGGCGGTGGGTCAGGTGGTTGATGTGGTACAGATTCCCGCCTTTCTGTGTCGTCAGACCGACCTGCTGGTGGCGGCGGCACGTACAGGGCGAATTGTCAATATCAAGAAGGGACAGTTTCTCTCGGGAGCCGATATGCGCTACCCGGTCGAGAAGGCCCGTGAGGCGGGTGCCCGTGAAATCTGGCTCACGGAGCGTGGCAACTCGTTTGGTTACAACAATCTGGTGGTCGATTTTCGCAACATTGCCGATATGACCCGCTTGGTCGATACGGTGGTGATGGATTGCACCCACTCGGTGCAACGCCCCGGCGCAGGCAACGGTACGACGAGTGGCAATCGCGAGTTTGTCCCTTCGATGGCGCTGGCAGCCAAGGCCTTCGGCGCCAATGGTTACTTCTTTGAGGTCCATCCTGACCCCGATACGGCGCTCTCCGATGGACCGAATATGTTACCCCTCGATGAGTTGGAAGGGGTTATTAAACAACTGATGCAATGACCGATAATCTCAAACAACAGCTCTTGAATGCAGCACGCCGTGCCATCCGCACCGAATGTGAATCGTTGGCTGCGTTGGAGCGCAAAATAGACGATAATTTTGCCCGGGCCGTTCAGACGATTCTTGCCTCTTCGGGAAAGTGTATCATCACCGGTATGGGCAAGTCGGGCTTGGTTGGGCGCAAAATTGCTGCTACACTCGCCTCGACGGGTACTCCGAGTTTCTTTCTTCATCCGGGTGAGGCCTTTCACGGCGACCTGGGTATGATCTCGAAGGAGGATGTGGTGGTGGCCCTCTCCTATTCGGGGGAAACGGATGAGGTGTTGAAAATTGTCCCTTTCGTTCAGGCAAACGGCAATCGGTTGGTGGCCCTCACCGGCAATCCCCATTCGACGTTGGCCCGCCACGCCGATATTCATCTTGATGTGGGTGTCGAACACGAAGCCTGCATTTTGCAGTTGGCCCCCACCTCTTCGACGACGGCCCAATTGGCTATGGGCGATGCGTTGGCGGTGGCATTGATGGAGGTGCGAGGCTTTACGAGTGTCGATTTCGCCCGCCTGCACCCGGGTGGCAGTCTGGGCCGCCGTCTGTTGATGACCGTAGGTCAGGCTATGCGTGACCACGACCTTCCGGTGGTGGCCCCCTCTTGCTCGGCGGTGGAGATGATTCACACCATCTCGAAGGGCGGCTTGGGACTCATTGTCGTGGAGGAGCAGAATCGCATTGCGGGTATTGTGACCGATGGCGATGTACGTCGTGCTATGGAGCGTTTGAAAAGTGATTTCTTCTCCATCACGGCTGCCGACATAGCCACCGTAAACCCCCGCACGATCGCTGCCGATGCCCGCCTTATCGATGCCGAGCAGTTGATGACTCGCTACAAGGTCACCTCGCTGTTGGTGGCCGATGAGGAGCAACACCTGCAAGGTGTGATTCAGATTTACGACATCAAACTCTGATCGCAGCCTGGCTGCTTGGCTGCCTGTCCCCTTCGGCAAAACCGATTTGACACAAAAAGCCCCCGACCGATTGGTCAGGGGCTTTTTCATTAGCGTTTTCGCACCAATTACTCGGCAACGATAGCCTCGGTGGGGCATACGCTTGCGCACGAGCCGCAGTCGATGCACTTATCGGGATCGATGACATAGATGTCGCCGGCCGAGATAGCCTCTACGGGGCACTCGCCAATGCAGGTACCGCAAGCCAGGCACGAATCGGTAATTCTGTAAGCCATAATTGTAAAGTTTTAGAGTTTAATGTGTGTGTTTGTTATTGCAAATATAATACATTATTTGATAAAATCAAATCCTGTGTAGGGAATTAACACCTCGGGGATGCGGATTCCCTCCTCGGTTTGATTGTTCTCCAATAATGCTGCCACGATGCGGGGAAGTGCCAACGACGAACCGTTGAGGGTGTGCGCCAGCTGGGTCTTCTTCTGCTCGTCACGATAGCGGAGCTTGAGGCGGTTGGCCTGGAACGACTCGAAGTTCGACACCGACGACACCTCCAACCAACGCTGCTGGGCCTCGGAATAGACCTCGAAGTCGTAGGTCAGGGCCGAGGTGAACGACATATCGCCGCCACACAGACGCAGGATGCGGTACGGCAAGCCCAGCGATTTAACGATCGACTCGACGTGCGCCACCATGCCGTCCAGCGCCTCGTACGAGTGGTCGGGGTGGGCCACCTGCACGATCTCCACCTTGTCGAACTGGTGCAGACGGTTCAGACCACGCACATCCTTGCCATACGAGCCGGCCTCACGACGGAAGCAGGGGGTGTAGGCGGTCATCTTGACGGGCAGCTCTGCACCCTCCAGAATCACATCACGGAAGATATTGGTTACGGGCACCTCGGCCGTAGGAACGAGGTAGAAGTTATCTGCTGTGGCATGGTACATCTGACCCTCCTTGTCGGGCAGCTGACCCGTACCGAAGCCCGAAGCCTCATTGACCATAATGGGGGGCTCGACCTCCTGGTAACCGGCCTTGGTGTTGCAGTCGAGGAAGTAGTTGATCAGGGCACGTTGCAGACGGGCACCCTTGCCCTTATAGACGGGGAAACCGGCACCGGTGAGCTTCACGCCCAGGTCGAAGTCGATGATGTCGTACTTGCGGGCCAACTCCCAGTGGGGCAGCGGATTGGCGGGCAGCTGCGAGTAGTTCTCGTCGATCTTTACCACCACGTTGTCCTCGGCCGTGCGACCCTCGGGAACAATCTCGGCGGGGAAGTTCGGCAGCGAGACGATGGCGCTGTTCAACTGCTCCTGTACCGAAGCCGACTCCTGCTGCAGCTCGGCCGACTTCTGCTTCATCTGAGCCACCTCGGCCTTGGCAGCTTCGGCCTCCTCTTTGCGGCCCTGGCCCATCAGCATACCGATCTGCTTGGCAGCCTTGTTCTGGGCGGCCAGCGTGTTGTCAAGCTCGGTCTGGATGGCACGACGACGGTCGTCGAGGGCGATAATTTGCTCGATGATGGGTGCTGCATCGACACCCTTCTTGGCCAAACGGCGAACTGCCTCGGCCTTGTTGTCGCGTATTTGCTTGATAGTAAGCATATTTCAAGAAATTTGAGTTGCGTTTTCGGTTTACAATCGACAAAATTACAAAACAATTCGCAAAAATGATTATTTTTGTGAAAAATTATCGCATTTAATGAAGCGCATCGAACTCTTAGCGCCGGCCAAGGATTATGCGGCAGCGGTGCGTGCGGTCGATTACGGGGCGGATGCCCTCTACATCGGCGGAGCACGCTTCGGCGCACGCCAGGGGGCGACGAACTCAATCGAGGAGATTCGCCGCACGGTGGCCTATGCCCATCGCTACGGCGTGCGGGTCTATGCCACGATGAACACCCTGGTCTGGGAGGAGGAGCTTCGGGAGGCCGAAGCCCAGGCCCGCCAACTCTTGGAGGCGGGGGTCGATGCCCTCATTGTGCAGGATATGGCCTACCGCCGTATGGGGTTGGGGTGTGAGATGCACGCCTCGACCCAGGTGCAGGTGCGCACCCCCGAATTGGCCCGCTTCTTGGGCGAGGCGGGATTCAGCCGTGTAATTCTGGAACGAGCCCTCTCGCTTGGTGAGATCAGAGCCATTGCCGAGGCAACCTCGGCCGAGGTGGAGTGCTTCGTACACGGGGCCATCTGCGTGGGGTATAGCGGTCGCTGCTTCCTTTCCCGCTCGATGTCGCCCACCCGCAGCGGCAACCGAGGCGGATGCAGCCAGCCCTGCCGCCTGAAGTGGAACCTGACGGATGGCCGAGGCCGCACGATTGTGGCCGATAAACACCTCCTCTCGTTGCAGGATTTATGCCTTAAAAACCGCTTGGGCGAGCTGTTGGATGCCGGTGTTACCTCTTTCAAAATCGAAGGCCGTCTGAAAGACGAAGATTATATCCGCAACGTGGTGGCGGCCTACCGCCGTGCTTTGGATAAGGCCCTGCAGGAGCGTCCGCACCTGCAACGTGCCTCGGTGGGGGAGTCCCCGACGAGCTTTACGCCCGATACGGCCAAGAGCTTTACGCGAGGCGAGTCGGAGTACTACTTCGACGGCAAGCGCCGAGGGGTCGCCTCGTTCGACACGCCGAAGGCTGTGGGCGAGTGGCTGGGCGAGGTGACGCAGGTGTTGCGCAACGGCTATCGGGTCCGCTCCCGCAAACCCCTGTCGGCGGGCGACGGCATCTGCCTCTTGACCCCCGACGGCATCGTGGGAACCAACCTGAACGGCGTGGAGGGCGATCGCATCGTGCCCAACCGAATGACACGGGTGGCGGTCGGAACGCCCCTCTATCGCAACTACGACCACCAATTTCACCGCCTGTTGGCGGCCGATCGTACCCGCCGTACGATTGCTGCACGGGCCGAGGTGGTGGCTTCGGAGAGTGGGGTGCAACTGCGATTGACCGACTGCACGGGCTGCTCGGTCGAGGTGGGCGTGTTGCAACCCTTGGATAGGGCGCAGAACAGCGAGCGCAACGGCGAGAATATCCGCCGACAAACAATGCGTTCGGGAGATACGATTTTCCGCATCGAAGACGTTGATATAGTGGGTGAAGGGTGGTTTGTGCCCGCTTCGCTGATGACCGACCTGAGGCGTGAGGCGTTGGAACGCCTTTTGGAGGCCCGCCTGGCGGCTCACCCCCAAGGCGTCGAGGCGACCGAAAACCTCGAGGTGCGCTACCCCTCATCGACCCTTTTGGCCGAGGAGAATGTCTGCAATTCGTTGGCCGCACAGTTCTACCGTGACCACGGCGTGGAGCGCATCGTTGAGCCGTTGGAGCGTGCCCTGACGATGGAGGGGGCTCGGGTGATGCAGTCGGCCTACTGCCTGCGCCGTGAGTTGGGTGAATGCCTCAAGGAGAATCCCCGCTTGAAGGGCGATTTGTACCTCGAAACGGCGGGCCACCGTTACCGCTTGGCCTTCGATTGCAAGCGTTGTGAAATGAGTTTGATAGATTGTACGAAATAGTATGCAGGAACAATTGACCCCTGATTTTCAAGATTATGCCTTGCTGGATTCGGGCGACTTCGAGAAGTTGGAACGCTTTGGCCGCTTCGTAACACGCCGTCCCGAGCCGCAGGCCATCTGGCACCGTTCGCTCAGCGAAGAGGAGTGGCAGCGCCGTGCCGATGCCTCGTTTTTGAAGGACGAGCGCAGCGACGAACGTGGCAGCTGGCAACTCAAACGAGGGATGCCCGACCGCTGGAATCTCACCTACCGCTATAAGGAGATGGCCCTCACGATGCGTCTGGCGCTGACCTCCTTCAAGCACGTCGGCATCTTCCCCGAGCAGGCGGCCAATTGGAACTTTATCTATGACCGTGTCACCGAACTGAAACAAACGAAGACACCCCGTGTGCTCAACCTGTTTGCCTATACGGGAGGTGCTACGCTGGCAGCCCGTGCCGCAGGGGCCGAGGTGACGCACGTCGATTCGGTGAAGCAGGTGGTCACCTGGTCGCGCGAGAATATGGAGCATAGCGGCTTGGACGGGGTGCGCTGGATGGTGGAGGATGCCTTGAAGTTTGTCCGCCGTGAGGTGCGCCGAGGCAACCGCTACGACGGCATCATCCTCGATCCGCCCGCTTATGGACGTGGTGCCAATGGCGAGAAGTGGGTCCTGGAGGAGCATATCGGCGAGATGCTGGCCTGCTGTGCCGAACTGTTGGAGAAGGAGGGTGCTTTTCTGGTGCTGAACCTCTATTCGATGGGACTCTCCTCGACCCTGGCCCGCACGGCCGTACGACAGGCCTTTGGTGTGCCTCGCGAGGAGCAGTATGGCGAGCTGACCTTCACCGACGACTTTGCGAAGGAACTGCCCTTGGGTACCTATTACCGCTTCGTGCGCTAAACAAGAATTTTTAACGATTAAAACGTATAACTATGGGAATTTTGGCACTTATCTTTGGTCTGCTGAGCGGATGTTTCCTCTCGGTGTTGGTGGGTCTGCTGGGCGCACAGCGCAACATCGGCTTTGGCCTGTCGTTTTTGATCAGCCTTATCTTTACCCCCATCGTGGGACTAATTTTTGTCCTGCTGTCCGACCCCCTGCCGGGTGGCAGCTCCAACGGACTGGGTTGCATCGGCAACACGCTGGGCTGCCTGGGCCTGCTGTTCCTGCTGGGCTTTGTGCTGCTGCTCGTTACCGGCGGTGCCGCCCTCGCCGCCCTGTAACAAAAAAGAGACTCCCCCGAGTCTCTTTTTTTAATGATAAATAAGTATGCCGATGGCGGCGGAGAGAAGGATGAGCAGGATGGGGTTGATTTTGCGCCATTGGCCCAGCAGGACTCCGCCGAAGAGCAGCCAGCTCCAGGTGTCGATGAAGTTCTCTTCGCCCGCCGCAGGGTTGTGGGGAAAGATCAGGAGCAGGGCCGCAGCGGCAATCATACCGATGACGGCGGGGCGCATACCGAGCATCGCCCCCTCGATTAAGGTGTTGTGGCGCAGACGTAGGAAATACTTGGTAATGAGCAGCATCAGTGTCATCGCCGGCAGGCAGACGGCAAAGGTGGCAACGAGTGCTCCCAAGATCCCCAACCACGTTGAGCCGGCCTGCATACCCACCGTGTAGCCCACGTAGGTGGCCGAATTGATGGCAATCGGGCCGGGGGTGATTTGCGAGACGGCGACAATGTCGGTAAATTCGCTGCCCGTCATCCAACCGTGTTGCACGACCACCTCGTTTTGGATGAGCGACAGCATCGCATAGCCGCCACCAAAGCCGAAGAAACCGATCTTGAGGTAGGAAAGAAAGAGTTGCCAGAAAATCATCGCTTCACACCTTTAAGTTGATACAACTCCCAGCCGATGCCCCCCACAGCCGCCACGATTAAGACATAGACGGGCGACCAGCCAAGCCCCCACACGGCCAGAGCCGAGGCAATGATAATCAGATACATCGACCAATGCAGCCCCTTGGCGAGTTTCAGCACGGGGGCGACAATCAGGGCCACCACCGCAGGGCGCATCCCCTTGAAGGCGGCCTCGACCCACGCATTGTGGCGGATGTCGCTAAAGAGAATGGCGACCAGCAAAATGACCACAAACGAGGGAATCACGATGCCCAGAATGGCACTCACCGCCCCCCAGAGGCCGCGCAGTTGGTAGCCCACAAAGACGGCCGTATTGAGCGCGATAGGCCCCGGAGCCGATTGGGCGAGGGTCAGCAGATCCAAAAACTCCTCTCGTTTGACCCAACGGCGGTTGTCGATGACCTCCCGTTCGATGAGCGGAATCATCGCATAGCCGCCACCAAAGGTGAAGGCTCCAATCTTGAAAAAGCTCCAAAAGAGGGCGGCCAACTGTTTCATTATTAGCGGTTATTTACGACCGAAACCATTACCGAGGCCACTACGGCGGCCGTCTCGGTGCGCAGGCGTTGCGTGCCGAGCGAGATCTCCTCGAATCCGACCGCTAAGGCTGCCTCGACCTCCTCGGGCGAGAAATCACCCTCGGGACCAATGAGGATGAGGGCCGCCTCACCGGGGTGCAAAACCGATGCCAGGTACTGCTTGCCCGCCTCGCTTTGCGAAGGGTTGCAGTGGGCGATAAAACGCCGCCCCTCGAAGGGCTCGGCAATCACCTCGGCAAAGGGGGTCAGCTCCTCGACCTGCGGAAGAAAAGCCTTCAAAGACTGCTTCATGGCGGCCACCACGACCTTCTCCATGCGCTCACGTTTCAGCGTGCGACGCTCGCTGTGGGCCGATTCGAGCGGGATGAAGCGATCGACACCCACCTCGGTGGCCTTCTCCAGAAACCACTCGTAGCGGTCGTTGTTTTTGGTCGGTGCCACGGCCATCGTCAGGTGGTAGGGGAGCGGCTCAAAGGGCGACTCGGTGTGATGGATGGTCACTATGCAACGCTTCGGGTGGTCGTCGGTAATGGTGGCGTGATAGAGGTTGCCCCGACCATCGGTCAGGTGCAGCTCTTCGCCCTTTGTGAGGCGCAATACCCGAATGCAGTGTTTCGACTCCTCCTCGCTGAGGGTATAAGTGGGGAGTGTAATTTCAGGGGCATAAAATAGTTGCATACCGAAATTTTCCTTATCTTTGCTCGTTAATAGATGCAAAGTTATAAAAAAAATCGATAAAGCCTACTTATGAGACACATTGCATGGCTCTTTGCCCTTTTAGTTATGATGACAATCCCTTCGTGCAGCTCCTCGTCGGTCGAGGAGCAGAATCCCCTCTTGGTGGAGTGGGATACCCCCTACGGCGTGCCCCCCTTCGATCAAATCAAGGTGACGCACTACATCCCCGCTTTCGAGGCGGCGATGGCCGAGCACCAGGCCGAGATTGAGGCCATCGTGAAGGTGCGTTCGGTGCCCGATTTCGAGAACACCATCCTGGCCTTCGACAATGCGGGTCGCAAATTGGAGCAGGTGGCGCTGGTCTTCGGTATGCTGGCCGCCGCCGATACCAACCCCGAAATGCAGGCCGTTGAGGCCGAGATGATGCCCCGTCTGGCGGTGCATAGCGACCAAATTATGCTCAACGAGCTGCTCTTTGCCCGCATCAAGGAGGTCTATGACCGCCGCAAAGAGTTCGGGCTCGATGCCGAGCAGCTGCGTCTGGTGGAGAAGACCTACACCGAGTTTGTTCGCTCGGGAGCGCTGCTCGAGGGCGAGGAGCGTGAGCGTCTGAAGGCCATCAACGAGGAGCTGTCGGCCACCTCCGTGAAGTATGGCCAGAACATCCTCTCGGAGAACAACGCCTACCAACTCGTGCTCGAAAGCAAGGATTTGATCGGCATTCCCTCGTCGATTCGCGATATGGCCTCGGAGCGTGCCAAGGAGCTGGGTCACAGCGGTAAATATGTATTTACGCTCCACAAGCCGAGCCTGATTCCCTTCTTGACCTATGCCGAGAATCGTGCCCTGCGCCAGGAGATCTACACCGCCTACCTGAATCGTTGCAACAACAATAACGAGCTGGATAACAAGCAGCTCATCAACGACTTCATCCGCCTGCGTATCGAGAAGGCCAAGCTGCTTGGTTACAAGAACTACGCCGACTATGTCATCTCGAACGAGATGGCCGCCACCACCTCGGCTGTCTATGACCTGTTGGATGAGATTTGGAACCCCGCCGTCGAGCGTGCGAAGGGCGAGCTTGACGAGATGCTGCCCCTCTTCGAGAAGGACCACCCGGGCGAGAAGTTCGCCTCGTGGGATTGGTGGTACTACGCCGAGAAGGTACGCAAGAAGAACTACGCCCTCGATGAGGAGATGTTGCGCCCCTACTTCTCGTTGGACGCCGTGCGCAGCGGTATCTTCTTCTTGGCCAACCGCCTCTACGGCATCACCTTCCGCCCCATTTCGGTGCCTGTCTATAATGCCGAGGTGTCGGCCTACGAGGTGCTCGATACCGACAATTCGCACATCGGTGTCCTCTACTTCGACTACCACCCCAGAGATGGTAAGGGTCAGGGTGCTTGGTGTGGTAACTATGTGGAGCAGAGCTATGTGGATGGCAAACGTGTGGCCCCCGTCGTGTCGATTGTCTGCAACTTTACCCGCCCGACCGCCTCGCTGCCCTCGCTTCTGACGTTGGACGAGGCCGAGACCCTCTTCCACGAGTTTGGTCACGCCCTGCACTTCCTGTTCCACGACGTGAAGTATCGTGGTTTGTCGGAGGTCGAGGGTGACTTTGTCGAGCTGCCCTCGCAGGTGATGGAGAATTGGGCTTTCCACCCCGAACTGCTCAAGCACTACGCCGTGCACCACCGCACGGGCGAGGTCATTTCGCAGAACATCATCGAGAAGATGCAGCGTGCCGAGCTCTTCAATCAGGGCTTTATGACCACCGAGCTGATTGCCGCCTCGCTTTCGGATTTGGACATCCACTCGATGAGCGAGTATGTTCCCTTCGACCCGATGGCCTTCGAGCGTCACGCCCTCTATGTGCAGCGTGGTATGAATCCCGAGATTGAGCCTCGCTATCATTACCCCTACTTCAGCCACATCTTCGATGGCGGCTACTCGGCCGGTTACTACTTCTACACCTGGGCCGAGGTGCTCGATAAGGATGCCTTCGAGGCCTTCCGCGAAAGTGGCGACCTGTTCAACCGTGAGGTGGCTGCCCGCCTGCGCAAACTGCTCGAGAGCGGTGGCTCGAAGCCGGGTATGACCCTCTACCGCGAATTCCGAGGCAAGGATCCCGACAAGACGGCGATGCTCGTAGGTCGTGGTCTGATTGAAAAACCCGTCGAGGAGCCCGTCGAGGAGCCCGCCGAGCCGACCGTCGCAGCGATGAAGGTTGAGCCGAAGGCGGATGCAATGAACGGCTGGAAATAACCCCGAAAGAAAAGAAACTTAAATAAAAACACGACAAGATGAAAAAGTTAATTCTTATGGCAACTGCTTTTGTTGCTGTGGCTTGTGGCGATAACTCCATTCCGCAGGCACAGTATCCCGAGCTCGACCTGCAGAATCCGCTGCTGGCCGAGTGGACCACCCCCTACCAAACGCCTCCCTTCTCGCTCATCAAGTTGGAGCACTTCGAGCCGGCCATCGATGCCGCCATCGCCTGCTCACGTGCCGAGATTGAGGCCATCGTAACCAACCCCGCCAAGCCCACCTTCGGCAACACGATTCTGGCCCTGGAGCGCAATGGCGAGCTGCTGAATAAGGTGTCGGGCGTCTTCTACAACCTGATGGGTACGGACGCTACGCCCGAGATGCAGGAGGTAGCCCAACGTATTCAGCCCAAGCTGACCGAGCTGAGCAACGACGTGTCGCTCAATGCCGAGTTGTTTGCTCGTGTGAAGGCCGTCTATGACAATCCCCCGATGTTTATGTCCACGGCCGAGGAGAAGCTCTTGGAGGATACCTACCAGGGCTTTGCCCGCAGCGGTGCCGCCCTCTCGGAGGAGGATAAGGAGCTCTATCGTCAGTATTCGGGCGAGTTAGCAGCCCTCACGTTGCAGTTTGGTCAGAATGCCTTGAAGGCCACCAACGCCTTCACGCTCAACATCACCGACAAGCGTCAGGTGGCCGAGCTGCCCGACTTTGTGAAGGAGGCGATGGCTGCCGAGGCCAAGAGCCGAGGCCAGCAGGGTTGGACCGTGACGTTGCAGGCTCCGAGCTACATCCCCTTTATGACCTATTCGTCGAATCGTGAGCTCAAGGAGCAGCTCTATCGTGCCTACAATTCGCGTGCGTTGGGCGGTGAGTTCGACAATACGGAGGTGATTCGCGGCATCGTGAATACCCGCCTCAAGTTGGCCAACCTGTTGGGCTACGAGACCTATGCCGACTTCACGTTGGAGCGTCGTATGGCCGAGACCACCGAGACGGTTGAGAATTTCCTGGAGGAGCTGCTGACGGCCACCCGTGAGCGTGCCGACGAGGAGGTGCGCACCATTGCCGAGTATGCCGCTTCGCAGGGCTTCGAGGGTCAGCTGATGCCCTGGGATTGGGCCTACTACACCGAGAAGTACAAGGATGAGAAGTATGCCCTTTCGGACGAGGTGGTGAAGCCCTACTTCAAGTTGGAGAATGTCAAGAAGGGTGTCTTTATGCTGGCCAACAAGCTCTACGGCCTGACTTTTACCGAGACCACCGAGATCGAGGGCTACCACCCCGAGACGACGGTCTATGAGGTGACCGACGAGACGGGCCGTCATATGGCTGTCCTCTATCTCGATTTCCACCCCCGTTCGACGAAGCGTGCCGGTGCCTGGATGACCGACTTCCGTGGCTCGAAGATTGTCGATGGTGTGGAGACCCGCCCGCTGGTTTCGCTGGTGATGAACTTCTCGAAGCCGACCGAGTCGAAGCCCGCTCTGCTGACCTACGACGAGGTGGAGACCTTCCTGCACGAGTTTGGCCACGGCCTGCACGGTATGCTGGGCGAGGGTGAGTTCGGCTCACAGACCGGTACGTCGGTTTATCGTGACTTTGTTGAGCTGCCGTCGCAGATTATGGAGAATTGGGCTACCGAGAAGGAGTTCCTGGATATGTGGGCCGCACACTATGAGACGGGCGAGCCGATGCCCGCCGAGATTGTCGAGCGCATCGTGGCTGCCCAGAACTACCTGGCCGCCTACGCCAACGTGCGTCAGCTCTCGTTCGGTATGAGCGATATGGCTTGGCACACCCTCACCGAGCCTTTCGAGGGCGATGTGGCTGCCTTCGAGAAGGCCGCTATGGAGCCTACGCAGGTGATGCCCTTCGTGGACGGTACGGCGATGGGCCCCGCCTTCACGCATATCTTCTCGGGCGGTTATGCGGCCGGTTACTACGGCTACAAGTGGGCCGAGGTGTTGGAGGCCGATGCCTTCTCGATGTTCAAGGAGCAGGGTATCTTCAACCGTGAGGTGGCCGATAAGTTCCGTGAGCACATCCTCTCGAAGGGTGGTACGGAGCACCCGATGAAGCTCTACGAGGCTTTCCGTGGCCACAAGCCCGCCACGCAGGCGCTGATTGACAAGATTCTGGGCGAGTAATTCCTACTCCCACCAATAAGAAAGCCGACCTCTGTTGCGGGGTCGGCTTTCTTGTGTATTAAGGGGTCGCTACTCCAACTCGGGAGCCCAACCGCCCAAGACAAAGGCGGGGTCTTGGTACTTTTCGATTAACTCCTTGTCACGCTCCGCATCCAGACGACGCGAGCCCTTCAGACGCTCCGAGTAGTCGATCGGATTGCCCTCCGTGTCACGGCTGTCATACTCCCAGTAGCGCTGCTCGACAAGGCGGTCGGGAAGACCATACCAACCGATGGGTTGGATGTTGTTCATCGTGCAGTGAATCAGCACCGCCTCGCAGTAGTCGTATTTGGGGTTGGTGCGGGCAATGACGGCACGGTTGCCGACACCCTCAAAGTGGCAACGCACAAAGACATTGCCGTGGTTGGCGGCGGTGTTGCGAATCCACATAAAGGGGCCTTTCGACTCCAACTCGCAGGCGTAGAAGAAGCAGGGACCACGACCCAAAATCGAGTCGCCATCGCCCACGATGCGGCAGCGATTCAGATAGACCGAGCCATTGGCCTGCAAGGCATCGCCCGAGCCGATGACCGTCACACGATCCATCAGGATGCGCTCGCCCATCACCAGCAGACCCTCGGCCTGACCTTTCAGGTCGGTGGCGATGGTGAGGTTTTTGAGGGTCAAATCACGGCAGTTGTCGGCCATAAAGGCGGCACGGCGCGACGGGAAGGTGCCCGGCCACTCGTTGGTCGCCACGTTCGCGGGGTAGGGGTTGAAGACCTCGTTGTTGGGGTAGTGAATCTTGACCCCCTCACGGCTCTCGCCCTCGATGGTGAGGTGATTTTTCGAGCGGAAATAGACCAACTCCTCGTAGTCGCCATTATAAATATAGATGGTGTAGGCCTCCGTGTTGTGGTCGGGAATGTGGTCCAACGCCCCCTGCACGGTCGTGAAGTCGGCCGAGCCATCGGCAGCCACCGTCAGGTAGCGCACCTCCGCATCGGGAGCCTCCTTCTTGGTGCGGAATCGCCAGCCGTCACGCTTCGTGATGCCGTCGAAATCGCCCTCGGCGGTGGTCAAGACCCCCTCGTCGATGGTGACGTAGTACTCCTTGTTGTACTCCAACAGGTTGTGGTGCAGGTAGATCTCGGCACGGTTGCCACGCACCAATACGGGGTGGAAGTGGAAGCCGTCCGTGAATCCGCCAATGATGGTCAGCTGATAGTCGGTCGAGGTCGGCTCGGCCACACCCGAGGGGGTGCCGGGCTTGGTGGTGCGGTTGGTCTGACGCTCACCCGAGTAGTCGTACGGCTCCCAAGTGTAGGGGGCTTTCGGCAGGGTGCGGGGCGTGGTGGGGCCTGCGGGAATCGACAGGTCGAGGCTATCGACCACCGTATCGGTGGCGGCGTCCCACACACGGATTTTACCGCTCGAACCCACCGTCGGCTCACTCTTGAAGGTGATTGCAAGGCGGGTGTCGGGATTGACCTCCTTGGCCTTGCGGGGCGGGAAGAACTCCTGCTGCGGAGCGTTGCAGCCCACCATCAGCAGGCCGCAAACCAGAATCATAAGTTTTCTCATACTGTAGAAAAGGTTTAGGATAGTAGATTCAATACCAAATGGTTGGGCATTGTGATGCCATCTTTCAGCGGGCGCAGCATCGCTCGGTTGCGCTCCACGTCGCCCGTACCGAAGTCAAAGCCGTCGGGCGTATGGAGGTAGATGGGTACCTCGCCCTCGAAGCCCAACTCCCGATAGAACGTGTGCAGCGACTCCGAAGCGGCAATCAGGGCCACCGCATCGTACCCCTCCCGGTGGCAACGCTCCACAATCTCCTCGACAAGTGACGAGGCCAATCCCCGACCTCGGTAGTCGGGCAGGGTGGCCACACCGTAGATGTAGCCGATTTTACGCCCCTCCCCCTCGAAGGGGATGAGGTGGGCCATAGCTACTGTCTTGCCATCGACTTCTCGGGTGTGCATTCGGGACTCCTCGTAGGGCCCCGTCAAAAACTCCTCGACAAACGAGGGGTCATCCTCCTCAAAGCAGACCTGCCACAACCGACGGCACGCACGGCCTCGTTCGCTGAGCCACACGGCTCGTTGCTTGAGTTCGAGGAAGGCGGGATGGTACGAAAGTTTCGCCTTGCGCAGCCCCTCGACCCCCAGGTCCTCCTCCCGATTCAGGTACACCACCTCCTCGGGCAAGGTGCGGGCAAACTCCCGGTTAATCATCGCAAAGACCCCCTCGTAGCGGGTGTCGGCCTTCTCGATGTGGATGTCGAAGGTGTGGTCGTTGAGCATCGAGCCAAAGGTGAAAGCGACAAGTCGGTCGCCTACATAGAGCATTCCGCCCTGCAACCCCAACTCATCGAAGGCCTCGAAGGCACGCATCAAGGCCCGTCGTTCGGCTCGCACCCCTTCGTCGTGGCACCCTCCGCGATTGCGACACCACTCCTCCTCCAGACGGATGCACTCCTCGATGCGGTCGGTCGTGAGGGGACGATAATGGTGGTCGGGGTAGAGGCTCAAGAAGCGGTTGATGTGGTTGCGTTTGGGTTGGTAGTGTTTGCCCGTCAGAGCCACCAGGTCGCTTCGCCGATAGAGGTAGTCGGCCGTGGCTCGGGGGGTGTAGAGGGCCACCGATTCGCCGTAGCGGGCTTGGAGCAACTCGGCCCCTTGGCTTGTGATGCCGAAGAGGCGCAACGGCTCTCCCAACGCCTCGGCGTCGGCCTTGAGGCGGGGGAGGATGGTCGTAAAATCACCCTCGCCGATGGGCTGCATATAGCCCGTGTGGTCCGACCCGTCGATGCGAAAGCGAAGCACCAGAAAACCCTCGACTTCAGCCCATTGCGTGCCGTACAACTCGTGCCAGCAATACATATTGGCAAACGAGAGGTCACAATTATACAGACCGCACCGAAGCGTATGAGCCTCGATAAGGGCGCGGTCTGTAAGTCGTATGGGCTGAAAATCAATCATTCTTTTCAGGGGGTTACTCGCAGGCTTTGAGCGAGAGGTCGAGCGAACGAATCTGGTGGGTCAAAGCACCTACCGAGATGAAATCGACGCCACACTCGGCATAGCTGCGCATCGTCTCCAACGTGATGCCGCCACTCGACTCGGTCTCGCAACGACCTGCCACCTTCTCGACCGCCTTGCGGGTCATCTCGGGGGTGAAGTTATCGAACATAATGCGATCGACGCCACCTGCGGCAAAGACCTCGTCGATATCCTCCAAAGATCGTACCTCACACTCGATGGGCAGGTTCTTGCCACGCTCCTTGAGGTACTGCTTGGCACCCTCGATGGCCTGACGAATACCACCTGCAAAGTCGATGTGGTTGTCTTTCAGCAGAATCATATCGAACAGACCGATGCGGTGGTTCTCGCCGCCGCCCAGCTTCACGGCCATCTTGTCCAACACACGCATACCCGGGGTGGTTTTGCGGGTGTCGAGCACCTTGGTCTTCAGCCCCTCGAGGTGCTTCACGTAGAAGGCGGTCTGGGTGGCTACGCCGCTCATACGCTGCATAATGTTCAGCAGGATGCGCTCGGCCTGCAACAGCGAGCGCAGACGGCCCGAGACGTAGAAGGCCACATCGCCCGGCTTGATGGCAGTGCCATCCTCCAGAACCTGCTCAAATTTCATTTCGGGGTCGAGACGCTTCAGCACCAGCTCGGCAATCTCCACGCCGGCCAGGATGCCCTCCTGCTTGCACAGCAGACGCATACGACCCTGCTCCTCGGCGGGAATGCAGCACAATGAGGTGTGGTCACCGTCACCGATGTCCTCCTTGATGGCGAGCTCGATAAGCTCATCGACAAAAGGTTTGTATTCAGCTTTCATAGCGATATTGGTTATTGAATGTTAATGCTCAACGTGACACCGAAGACCGCAGGACGACCCCGCTGCACAAAGCGGTTGCCGATCGACTCGAAGTAGAAGACATCGAATTGCTTGTCCGTCAGGTTTTGGCCCCACAGATCGATGGTGTAGTTCTTGTGCTCCAAACGCACCGAGGCGTTCAGCAGCGTATAGAAGGGCTGGTAGTCGGTGTTGGCCTCGTTCCAGTAGATCTTGCCGGCACTCTTCAGTCCGCCGTGCAGTACCACGTCGCCCAGCCACTCGACACCCGTCGGAATGGTGTAGCTGATGCCTGCCGAGAGGGTGTGACGAGGAGCATAGGGGACGGTGTTGCCTCGGTAGCTGATGCCCGCATCCTCGTAGCGGCGGAACGTGGCGTGGGTGTAGCCATAGGCCACATCGATGTCGAGGTTACGCCAGGGCTTGAACTGCATCGCCACCTCACCGCCCACCGAGCGGGTGCGACCTGCGTTGGTCATCAGTCGGCCCGTAGCATTGGCGCTGGGGAAGACGGTCAGCTGCTGGTCACGGCAGTCAATCCAGAACAGCGCTACATCGCCTCGGATGGCTCCCTCGGCGCAGTTGAAGTGGCCGCCCACCTCGTAGTTCCAACTGTACTCGGGGTCGTACGACATAATATCTTGCTCGGTGTATTCTCTGCCCATCGCCTTGGATTGTAACATCTCCTTCAAGACATCCGAGTAGATCTGGGTGTTGAAGCCGCCCGCCTTGTAACCGCGCGAAACGGTGGCGTAGAGGTTGCGCCCCTCATCGAAACGGTAGATGAGCGACAGACGGGGCAGCAGCTCCGTGAAGGAGTGGCTGTAACGGCTCGAAGTGTCGAGCGTGACAGGCTCCTGCGGCATCGGGAAGGGCATACCGGGCACCTTCAGCGTATATTCCAGACTGCCCGAGCCGTTGGTTTCGAGGCGTGCCTTCTCGTGGTCGAGACGCAAGCCTGCCTTCAGCTCCCAGCTGCCAAAGCGGAAAGCCGACTCGTGGTAGAGTGAGAATCCGTAGGTCGGCACCTCAAACTCCGACAGCAGCGGCATCGGTGCCGAGGCCGTCATCTGCACACGACCTCCCGTCGCTTGGTTGGCGGCGGCAAAGATCATCTCGTTGATGCCCGCCTCCTTGAAGTGCACGGGGGCCTCCATCTGCTGGTCGCGGTAGAAACCCGAGAGGCCGAAGAGGTAGTTGTAGCGACGCTCGCCACGCGAACGGAAGACCAACTCCTCGGTTACGACGTGCTCCTTGATGGCCTGCTGCAGGGTGAAGTAGTCGAGCGGCGTGAAGTCGTTGTCGAGGTGCATATCGTCGTCCATATACTGATACGACGTGATCGACGAGAGTTGCCAACGGTCGGTCTCGTAGTGAATCGTAAGACCGTCGTTGATGGCGACACGCTCATAACGGCAGGTGTCGTTGTAGGCAATTTGACCGATTGTAATCCCTTCGACGTTCTCCGAACGACCCCCCATAAATACATACGGATAACCGCCCTGCTCGGTCGAGGAGATCGAGAGGGTATTCTCGATGCGCAACCCATCAAAGCCACGATAGAGGAGCTTCCAACGGCCCCCCGTCATCTTCTCCCAATCGGTGTCGGCACCGGTCAGGAAGTTGCGGAAGAACCCATCCGTCGAGGTGCGATAGGCCGCAACCGACGTGGCCCACTTCTGGCCCAAATGCTGGTAGGCCGAGGCACGCAGTCGCCAGCTGTTGCCCGAACTGTAACCCGCCTGCAAGCGGATGCCTTCGTAGGTAAAGGGCGAGAGGGTATAGACATTCACCACGCCGCCCATCGTGTTACGCCCATAGAGGGTCGATTGCGGACCACGCAACACCTCGATACGCTCGATGTCGGCCAATTCGGTGTCAAAGCCGTTCTTGTTCATCATCGGCACGTTGTCGATGTTCATACCCATCACGGGCTGATCGATGCGGGCACCCAGACCACGCACATAGATCGACGAGGTCATTCGTGAGCCGTAGTCGGGAATGTGGAGGTTGGGAACCAGGTCGGCCAGGTTTTTCAGCGCATCGACGTGCTGACGGTCGGCCGTGCGACCACCTACGATGGTCGAGGCAATCGGCTCGCTGCGCAGTACCAAACCCTGCTTGATGGCCGTCACCTGTACGCCATCGACGTGGATGGTGGTGTCGGCATCGTTGGGGTGTGTTTCGGTGTCGTGGAGGGGGTGTGCCCCCAGGGTGGTGGCCGTGAAGATCAGCACGGCACACAACATTCGCTTACAATGCATCATCTTTGTTCTGTTTAGTCGCTTCATTTCGGGGTGCAAAGTAATCGAATTATTGGTTAGTGGTCAATCCTTATTTATGAGGATACACTAAAGTGTATCGGTGGGTGCATAGCCGTTGCGGATGGCGTAGAGCATCAGCTCGGCCACCGATTTGAGTCGCAGTTTCTCCATCATATTGCGACGGTGGGTGATGACGGTTGTCAGGCCGATGCCCATCTCGTTGGCAATCTCCTTGTTGATGCGCCCTCGGGCCAACAGACGCAACACCTCGGCCTCACGGTCGGTGAGTTGTTCGCTACGCTGCTCTGCGGGGTGGGGCGCCATTCCTCGCCCGGGGTGTGCGTGGCGGTGCATCTGCACCAGGTCGCGAATCAGCTCCTCCTCGCTTTGGCAGATGTTCAGGCTGTGCATTCCGGGCTCCTCTTCGTGCGGCTCGCCGCCCCCGAGCAGGATGACCCGTCGCCCCATTGCTGCGAACTGCTCCCGATGGCGGCGATAGAGTTGCAGGGCCACAAAGCAGTGCGAGAAACGCTCGGACGACGACTCACCCAACGCCTCGACCGAGCTATACAGCTCGACCTCGGCCACCGGAATCACCTTTTCCAGAATGGCCTTCAACCCAATACCGGTCAGAATGTTGGGCGTCAGTACGGCTATAAGTGGCTGCATCATTTTATAAATTCAAAATTTAGAATTAAAAAATCAAAAATTTAACTCTTCTTGGTTTCCTCTTCGGCCAATTTGGCTTTGGCCTCTTCGATGTTATCTCGGCACTTCCGAGTGTTGGGATGCTCACTGCCCAATACCTTTTCACGAATGGCTAACGATTTGAAGAAAAACTCCAATGCCTGCTCATAATCGCCTTGGATTTGGTGGATGGTCCCCATATTGTTGAAACTTGTGGCCGTATCGGGATGCTCCACGCCCAATGCCTTCTCTCGCAAATCTAAGAGTGTTCTGTTGAGGGTTATTGCTTTTTCGTATTTGGCATATTTGTAAAAGAAGCCTGAGGCTTTCTTCAACAGCTCCATCTGCTTCTCTTCCGAGCAACCGCACTCGTTGGCCAAGGCCAATGCCTTGTCGTAGAGCGACTCGGCTTTCGAGATGCGCTCGTCGATGGGGTAGTGTTCGTCGGCCAAGACCACCGAGGCCTTCAGCATCAGCTCATCGACCGATTGGCGTCCCGCCTCTTTGAGTTGTTGCACACCCGCCAGAATTTGGTCGGCATCTCGCTCCGCCTCATCCAACAGCAGGTTTGCCTCGCTCACCTTGCCCTGCTCGAAGAGGGCAATGGCTCGCTGCATCCGCTCCGAAATCTTCTCACCTGCCAGGTGGGCCACACGCACCGCCGTGTCGAAGAGGGCCTTTTCGTGATCTTTCAGCACCTCTTGCAGTTCGTAACGTGCTCGCTTTTTGTCGTTTATCAGCCCCTCGATTACCTCGTTGGGCATTGCCGCATAGGCTGCCTCCAAGGCGGTCAGTTCCGCTTCGATGGTGGCCAAACGCTGCTTTAGCTCGTTGTAGTGGCTGTTGCCCGCCGCAAATCCCACCCGATCCAGCTCGGCCACCACCACACCGTCGATTTTGACTTGCGAATTTTCAACCGTCGTCAAATCGCTCTGCAGGTAGCGCTCCAACTGCAACGTGAAGTCGAGTTGGAGTTGGTCGGAGGTGTTAAATTTACAATAGAAGTGGCCGTATTCCTGCTCGAAACCCGCCTTGAAGGTCTCGATTTCGGCCGTGTAATCGCCCGGCTCCTTGAAGAAGACATAGACCTTTTTGGGCAGACGGCCGGCACGTTGTTCGGCATCGGCCACCTGTAGTTCGGTGTCGGTATAGGTGCCAAACTTTTGCCAAAACATCACCACACAGAGGTCGCACTCCCGAATGGCTCGGTTGTACTCCTCCTGCTTATGCTCTTCACCCATCGACGCATCGAGAAACTCCCACTTGACGGGGAGTAGCATAATGCCTCGTCGCTCGAAGATGTTGTTGAGGTGGTTGAACAGGGTGTCGAACCGCTCCCGTTCAGGCTGCAACTCCTCCGACGAAGCAATAAACACTTTGACGATGCGCATCGGTTTCATCTGTTTATGGTTAAATCATTTAATAAAATCCCAAATTTTGAATTTTGAATTCTAAATTTTGAATTTTACTCGTGGTGGTAGGGTTCGTTGTTGAGGATGGTGAAGGCGCGGTAGATCTGCTCCATAAAGATGGCCCGCACGATTTGGTGTGAGAAGGTCATCCGTGAGAGCGAAATCTGCTGATTGGCACGCCGATAGACCTCCTCCGAGAAGCCGTAGGGGCCGCCAATGACAAAGACCAACCGTTTCAGTCCGCTGCTCATTCGTTTGCCCATCCACTCGGCAAACTCCACCGAGCGATGCTCGGCGCCCCGCTCGTCGAGCAGCACCACAAAGTCGCTCTCCTGCACCAGGGCAAGGATGCGTTCCCCCTCGCTGCGGCTCTGCTGGGCGGTGGTGAGGCTCTTCGTGTTGCGGATGTCGGGCAGGGTGGTGATGGCCATACGGCAATAGTGGTTGATGCGCTTCAGGTACATCTCCACCAGCGCACCGACCTCCTTCGAATCGGTCTTGCCCACCACAATCAGCTCAATCTGCATCGCTTTGGTTGTTGGTTACGTTGGGTTATAAATCGCTGTTCCACTCGCCGGCGGCATCCTCGTAGATGACGGGGCGGAATTTCTCGACCCCCTTCAACCACTCGTAGGCCTTCTGCATTGCATAGCCGTTGCCCGAGGGGTTGCCGAGCGAGAAGGCCACCACGCAGGTGAAGTTGCGTGAGCGGTAGTACATCGCCTTGACACGCTCGATATACTCATCCACCATCTTCGGGTCGTTCGAGGGGGTGCCCCCGATGGTGCGGTCGGTGCGCTTCTCGGGGGCCGAAATGGCGGCACAATCGATGACGTAGAGCCCCAAATCGGTCGCCAACTCGTAGTACCAGCGGGGCTGCGGATAGCTCGGACAGAGGGTGTTGAACCCCTTGGCTTTGAGCGCCTTCATCTCGGTGAGGGTGGTCGTGCGGCTCTCGGCGGCATTGTAGGCCGTCTTGCGCAGTGTAAGGGCCACATCGTGCAGTACGATTTGGTCGCCCTGCAACTCGGCACGACCATAGCCGATGCGCAGCGGCATATACTCCTTGTAGGCCCCGTGACGACGGGTGAAGAGCATCACCTTGTAGATGGGGGGTGCCGCCTTTGTCGAGGCCGACCAACGATTTTCATTGACGTGGTAGATGAAGGGGTTGAACTTCACCGTGTCGGTCGAGCGGCCGGGGATGTTGATCGAGCGGATGTTGAAGTCGAGCAGCTTGCCCTGCGGCGAGTAGATGTCGTAGCCCACCTCGACCTGCTCGTCGTAGTTGTAGGCGTTCTGGGTCAGGATTTTCAGCTCCAGGATGCCGTCACGACGCATCGAATCGGGAATGAGGGCCATCTCGAAATCACGCAACGAACGCTTTTCCTGATAATAGAGATAACTTTCGGCAAAGGGGGCACGCTTGACGCTCGGCACAGGGTTGATGTGGGGCGTACGGCTGGGACGCAGGATCATCTTCAGGCTGTTCTCGCCCTGCCGCACCAGGGGGGTGAGGTGAAATTCGGCAGGGGTCAGCGGATCCTCCACATCGGCCACCAACGTGTCATTGACATAGAGCGAGTAGGCCTGCCCTACATTCTCCAGATGGAGATAGACCACGCCATCGGTCCAGGCGTAGGGGATTTCGAGCGTCTTGCCCACAATCGACATCGCCTCTGACGAGACAATCACCTCGGGGCGGAAGTCGATCGAGTAGCCCGAAGCCTCCATCTTGCGGGCCTCGGCATCGTGGCGGGTATCGTAGGGAACGACCTCCGTGCGGTAGGTACGGGCGGCCTTCAAATCGGCAGGTTGGGGATTAAGCTCCCAGAAGTGCTGGGCCGAAAGGGTGAGCGAAGTCATCACGGCAGCCAGCGAAAAGATATAGCGTTTCATCGTTTTTCATTTATAATAGGTGTACAAAGGTACTTTTTTTTTGTCAAATCACAAATAAATAGTACTTTTGTCAGCTACTTGAAACAAACGAAACAACGATTATATGAAAACGCAACGTATTGTTGAGATTCTGGACAACCCCGCAGTCGATACCGACATCGTCGTGAAGGGTTGGGTCCGCACCAAGCGCGGAAATAAGAATGTGGCCTTTATCGCCCTGAACGATGGCTCGTGTATGCGTAACATTCAGGTGGTTGTCGATCTGCAGAAGATCTCGGAGGAGAGTCTGAAGCCCATTACGACGGGTGCCTGTCTGCGTGTCGATGGCCGTCTGGTTGCCTCGCTCGGCGCAGGTCAGGGTGTGGAGGTGCAGGCCGAGAAGATTGAGATCTACGGCACGGCCGATCCCGAGAGCTACCCCCTGCAGAAGAAGGGTCACTCGTTGGAGTTCCTGCGCGAAATTGCCTACCTTCGTCCCCGCACCAACACCTTTGGTGCCGTGCTGCGCATCCGCCACGCAATGGCCTATGCCATCCATAAGTTCTTCCACGAGCGTGGTTTCTACTATCTGAATACGCCGCTCATCACCGCTTCGGATTGCGAGGGTGCCGGCGAGATGTTCCAGGTGACGACGCTCGATTTGAACAACGTGCCCAAGACCGAGACGGGCGAGGTCGATTTCTCGCAGGATTTCTTCGGCAAGGCTTGCAACCTGACCGTGTCGGGTCAGTTGGAGGGTGAGCTGGGTGCTCTGTCGATGGGTCAGATCTACACCTTCGGCCCCACGGTCCGTGCCGAGAATTCGAATACGCCCCGCCACTTGGCCGAGTTCTGGATGATTGAGCCCGAGGCCGCCTTCTACGAGTTGGAGGAGAATATGGAGCTGGCCGAGGAGTTCTTGAAGTACCTGATTAACTACGCTTTGGAGAACTGCCGCGAGGACCTCGAGTTTATGAACAAGATGTGGGACAAGGAGCTTATCGAGCGTCTGGAGTTTGTCGTAAAGAACGATTTCCAGCGTTTGACCTACACCGAGGGTATCGAGATTCTGAAGGCTTCGGGCGAGAAGTTCGAGTTCCCCGTCGATTGGGGTTGCGACCTGCAGTCCGAGCACGAGCGTTACCTGGTTGAGAAGCATTTCAAGCGTCCCGTGATTCTGATCAACTACCCGAAGGAGATCAAGGCCTTCTATATGAAGCAGAACGAGGATGGCAAGACGGTACGTGCTATGGACGTTTTGTTCCCCAAAATCGGCGAGATTATCGGCGGTTCGGAGCGTGAGGCTGACTATGGCAAGCTTTCTGCACGTGTTGCCGAATTGGGTATGAGCGAACAGAGCCTGTGGTGGTATTTGGATACCCGCCGTTGGGGCTCGGCTCCGCACTCGGGCTTCGGTTTGGGCTTTGAGCGTCTGTTGATGTTTGTGACCGGTATGACCAACATCCGTGACGTGATTCCCTTCCCGCGTACCCCGCTGCACGCAGAGTTTT
Organism: Alistipes sp.; assembly: GCA_017436185.1. Next base: position 71,737 of record JAFSDP010000018.1, read on the forward strand.
AGTCGGTAAAAAGAGCCGACCAAACAAAATTTAATGGGACTTCTGCGCGTTAGTGTTACAGAGGTCCCGTTAATTTTTTTAAGTTACTATGGCACTCACTCAACGACAAACCCTTTCGCTTCAACAAAAACTCTCTCCGCAACAGATTCAGATGATTAAGTTGCTGGAGCTGCCCACCGTGCAGCTTGAGCAACGCATCAAGCAGGAGATCGAGGAGAACATCGTGTTGGAAGAGGAGGAGCGTGTGGCCGAGGATGAGCTGCCGAAGGAGATTTCGGTTGAGGAGTACCTGCGTGAGGACGATACGCCGAGCTACAAGAGCCGCCTGAACCACTTTTCGCGCGACGACAAACAACGTCCCGTCTTTTTGACCGAGGGTCGCTCACTGCAGGAGTATCTGATGGAGCAGTTGGGCTTCCGCTCCCTTACGGACGAGGAGCGCCGCATCGCCGCCTTCCTGGTCGGAAGCATCGACGAGGATGGCTACCTGAGACGAGATATGGAGTCGGTGTCGGACGATTTGGCCTTCACGGTGGGGGTCGAAGTCTCGGTCGAGGAGCTGGAACGGCTGCTGGGCATCATCCACGAGTTGGAGCCTGCCGGTGTCGGCGCCCGCAACCTGGCCGAGTGCCTGCTGCTGCAAATCAATCAGTTGCCGATGAGCACCCCCGCTCGTCGCCTGGCCAAACGCATCCTTACGGACCACTTCGACGAGTTTGTCAAGAAACACTACGAACGCCTCATCAGCCGCCTGCAAATCACCGAGGAGGAGCTTTCCGAGGCGGTGCAGGAGATCAAACGCCTCTCGCCCAAGCCCGGCAACCTCTATGCCGAGGGGGGCTCGGCGGCAGCCCCCTACATCATTCCCGACTTTTTGCTCGATTTGGAGCAAGGGGAGTTCAACCTGCAACTCAACGCCTACAATGTCCCCGAACTGAAGGTCAATCGTCGCTATGTCGATATGATTCGTGATATGGCGGGACGTGACGGCAAGGTGCGTGAGGAGGATCGTGAGGCGTTGCAATTTGTCAAGCAGAAGATCGATTCGGCCAAGTGGTTTATCTCGGCCATCAAGCAGCGTCACGACACGCTGATGCGCACCATGCAGACCATCCTGGACTACCAGCAGGAGTATTTCCGCACGGGCGACCGAGCCAAGTTGCGCCCGATGATTCTGAAGGATGTGGCCGACCGCACGGGGTTGGATGTCTCGACCATTTCGCGTGTGGTGAACAGCAAATATGTGCAGACCCACTTCGGGATTATCCTTCTCAAGTCGCTCTTCTCGGAGGCGATGCAGACCGCTACGGGCGAGGAGGTCTCGTCGTATGAGATTAAGACCATCCTACAACAATGTATCGACGAGGAGGACAAACGCCACCCGCTGACCGACGAGACGCTGATGAACATCCTGAACGATCGAGGCTACTGCATTGCCCGCCGTACGGTGGCCAAATACCGCGAGATGTTGAACATCCCCGTCGCCCGCCTCCGCAAACAACTATAAAACAAAGACGACCTCCGAATGGGGGTCGTCTTCTTCTTTATTTTTCGATGTAGCTTTTCAATGCCTCCACATAGGCTCCAAAGGCGCTTATGCCCGTTGGCGTAATGCGGCAGAGGGTGCAGGGTATCTTACCTCGAAAGGTCTTCTCGATTTCGATATAGCCCGCCTCCTGCAGTTTGTTCAGTTGCACACTCAAATTTCCCGCCGTGGCTCCCGTCTCCTGTCGAAGGAAGACAAAGTCGGCCTCCTCGACTCCCAACAGAATCGACATCACCCCCAGACGGAGTTCGGAGTGCAGCAACGGATCGAGTGCTTTAAGCATTTTTGCGTGTTTTTGCGTTGATTATATGGCCCGGAATCACCATACCGACCAAGAATAACACGGCAAAGATAAGAATTTCCGCCTTATATAAAAAGAGGGTGTACTCGTTTGGTGCTCCACTCATCGCCCCCTTTTGAATCCACAGCTGTTGAATGGCCATTGCTAAGGTGCCGACTAAAAAGAGAATGCCGCCCCAAACGACCGGTTTCATTGCAATCAGTCGTCCCGAAATCAGGGTGCCGATGCTGATAATCAGCGTGATGAGCGGCAGAATCGATACTCGATGAAACAGGGCTATTGCAAAGGCAGGTATCATTGCCAGCGAGCAGGCGATCCAAACCGAGCTGACGGCACGGTCGATGTAGTTTTTTGGCTCGGTCGGTTTTCTGCGGCAGGTGAGCAGCATCAGCGGAAAGCCAACTACGGGGATCAGCCACCAGCCAAAAAGCCAATACAGCGACCATTCGTTTACCACGACCAGGTACTCGAAAAATGCCACAATGCAGGTGAGATAGCCCCAAATCAGGTAGGGTTTTCCGGCGTTAATTGTCAAGCGGCGATGGGTGTTTTGAATCATTTGGGTGATGATGGCCAGGCTCTCGGCCTCGGTTAATTGACGTTCTTGCATAGTGATGATGGTGTAAAAGTTCAACAATAGAGTGTGATCACAATGCAAATATAAAGTAGTTTATAAAATAAACCAAATTTTCGAGCGAAAAAATAATTATTTACAGCAAAAGGCTCCATTGGTCTTATAGGCCCTTATCCATTTTGTAGCAGTTGGTCATCTTTCTTTCGAAGCCCATCCGTTGGTAGAGGCGGTTGGCGGCTTCACGCAAGGGGCTTGAGGTGAGCATCAACTGCTCGACACCCAGACGGCGAGCCTCGTCGATGGCGTGGCGGACCAGGTCGGCCCCGATGCCTCGGTCGCGGTAGGCGGCATCGACCACCACATCCTCAATCCACGCCTTGCGTCCCGTAGGCGAGGGGTAGCACCCAAGGGTGAGCATCCCTGCAATCTCCTCCGCTTCGATGGCCACATAGAGGTGGCTGTGGGGCGAGGCGATGAGTTCGCGGATGACCTCCTCGTCGAGGGTCATCGGTTGCGGAGTAAGCTGATCGGTGAGCTGTTGCAGACGTGCGAAAAGCTCGGGCGTAAGGTGCCTGATTTGTGCAATGGTGGACATCGTAAATGGTTTTAATGGCTATAAAGATACGATTTTTTCGCATAATGTGGCCTTTTGTGGTCGATTTTCACTACTTTTGAACCAACGAAATTTTCAATACGATGCTCAAATCTCTTTCCACTCACCTTGCACACGCCCTCTCGATGGCCCTCCATCCGTTGGTGTTGCCCATCTATCTGTTGGTCGTACTCTTTACCCGTACCGCCTTCGGGTTGTTTCCCGTGGGGCTGAAGTGGTACCTGGCTGTCGTAGTGTTGCTGGGTGGGGTAGTGGTGCCGATGGTGGCCGTTGGTGTGATGCGCCTTGTGGGTAAGATAGATAACCTTGCGTTGCAACAACCCGCCGAGCGGTTGCGCCCCTTGATTATCGGGGCTGCGGCCTATGTGGTGGCTGCGCTGGCCATTGCACACATCCCGCAGGCAATCTTTTTGCGCAAATTTTTGTTGGCTGTGGCTTGCTGTGAGTTGATGTGCTTTCTGGTGACGATGCGGTGGAAAATCTCGCTCCACCTGACCGGAATGGGGTCGGCTGTGGCGCTGCTGGCCGTGCTGAATGTGTTGGGGTTGCCGAATCTCTTTTCGGTTTTGTTGTGGGCCATCCTCCTTGCGGGGCTGTTGGCCTCGGCCCGTCTCTATCTGGGTTACCATCGCCCCTTGCAATTGCTTGCAGGATTTCTCGGAGGATATGCTATCACTTGGCTCGCCATGATCGCTTTATAATAAAAGGTAAGGGTTGCCCATTCGGACAACCCTCAATTTTTAATTTTTAATCTTTAATCTTTAATTTAGTCAAGGTACCCCTCCTTGACCAACTGCTCACGGATGCGCACCCAGTCGGCCGCAGGGCGACGTACGCCGTCAATGAATTTGAGCGGGCACCCCAGGGCGCTATCGTCAATCATCAGGTCGGCCTGCACCTTGGGCGACGTGGTCCAACGCTTCTGCGAGGGGTTTTCGTTCACGGCCCAGATGGGGATGCCGTTCTTCTCGAACCAGGCCAACGCCTCGTCCAGCAGACGGTCGCTGCGCAGTGTGAAGAGGATGATGCGGCAGTTGTTCTTTACAAGCTCCTTCAATACGGGCACGGCACCAATATCCTCACCCACCTCGGGGTAGGCGTGGGTTACGACCGTGCCGTCAAAATCGAGGGCAATGGTTGCTCCGGTGATAGCCATATGTCTTATTTTTTACCAAAGAAGAGTTTTTTCAGGAAGTTGGTGATGCGCTTGCGGTAGCTCGGCGAGGGCTGCTCGTAGGCATCTTCGCCATAGCCGTACCCGTAGCCATACCCATAGCCGTAACCATATCCGTAGCCATAGCCGTGACGACGGGCGCTGGTGCCGTTCAGCACGATGCTCATATTGTGGAACTTCTTCTCACGGTACAGACGCTCGATGTCGGGCAGCTGGCGGCGATCCAATACGCCCTCACGCACCACATAGATGGTCAGATCCGACAGACGGTCGCAGATGACGGCATCGGCCACCGACATCGAGGGGGTACAGTCGATGAAGACGAAATCGTAGCGGCTGCGCAGCATCTTGAAGAGCTCGTCCAGACGCTCCGAGAGCAGAATCTCGGCCGGGTTGGGGGGCTGAATACCGGCGTAGATGACGTCGAAGTTGGCGTGCGTGCCCGAGTTCTCGATGATCTGCTCCATACCGCAGGCACCCGACAGATAGCTCGTCACGCCACGTTTGCTGTGGCCGTGACCCATCTGGGTCGAGAAGGCGTGGCGGCGGAGGTCCAAATCGACCACAACCACCTTCTTGCCGGCCATTGCCAGCGTCATTGCCAGGTTGGTGGCCACAAAGGTCTTACCGGCGTGGGGGTTCGACGAGGTGAAGAGGATGGTCTGCAACAGCTGACCCGCCTTGCCCGACGAGACACCCATAAACGACATATTGGAGCGCAGCACACGGAAGGCCTCCGAAATGGCGTCACGACCCGTCTCACGCACCGCTACACCCTGACGGCTGATGGCATTCAACTCGGCGGTCGGAATGTCGCCCAGGAAGGGTACGGTGGTGTAGGTCTCGATGTCGCGACGACCACGAATCGAGGTGTCAAGCAGACCAATCAGGAAGAACAGACCAAACGGAATGGCCAGACCGAGCAGCAGCGCCAGACACATAATCACCAGACGGCGGGGGGCAATCGAGTGTGCCGGACCGTAGGCCGTGTCGATGATGCGCGAGTTGGGCTCGGCGATGACGAAGTTCAGCTGGTTCTCCTCCTGCTTGTTCAACAGGTAGAGGAACAGCTCCTCCTTGATCTTCTGCTGACGGGCTACGTCGAGCATCTGCATCTCCTGCGAAGGCATACTCGAGATGCGGCTGTTGGCCAGCGTCTCCTCCTTACGCATCGTGTTGCGCTGCATCTCGAGGGTCGAGATGTGCGACGAAAGCGAGGCGATAATCGAGTGGCGGGTGGCACTGAGCAGCGTGTTCAGCTCCTGGATGACGGGGCTGCGCTCCGAGCTGTTCTGCAACAGCTTCTGACGCTGCAGGATGGCGGTGTTGTACTCGTCGATCTGGGCCGAAATGCCGCTGTTCGAAATCGAGGCTACCATCGGAATCAACTCGTGGGCGTTGTTGTTGTCTTGCAGGTAGGTGCGGATATACTCGGCCACCGTGATTTGGTTTTCGAGGGCCAGACTCTCGGCCTTGTACTTCGAGCTTTCGCCCACCGAACGGGAGGCCTCCGACTGCAAATCGACAATGCGGTTCGACTGCTTGAACGAGGCGATGTTGCGATCTACGTCGCCCAGCTCGCTGCCAATCACCTCCAGACGCGAGGCGATAAACTCGGCCGTCACCTTCGAGATGCTCTGCTTGTCACGAATACCATCTTCGTTATAGACCGTGATGAGGGTGTTGATCACATCCTCGGCCTTACGGGGTGAGGCGCTGTTCATCGAGATGCCCACCACCGAGGCCTGCTTATTGACGATGCTGCTCTGCACCGCCTTGCGGTACGAGGTGGCCGTAGCCTCTAACGAACGCTTGCCTACGGCGATGGTGCGGCGCATCGAGGTCGAATCCAGGTAGGGGGTCTTCGAGACAACGAGCTTGCCGACGGGGGTCGAAATCGTGTCGCCATAGTTGCCCGTAATCTTCTGACGTGAAACACGGCCCTCGCTGAAGCGGTCCTCGAAGGCCGTCGCCTCGAACTCGTTTTCGTCGAGCGGGGTGACCGTGAGGGCGCAACCATACTGTGGGTCGGCATTGACAAACGCAACCTCGATGGGCGAACTCTTATACAGCTCGACGGTCTGCAACCCCTGGTTGGTGGTGTAGCTGGTCGTCAAACCCAGACGCGATACCACCTCCATCATCAGGCGGCGCGACTGGAGGATGTAGAGCTCGTTATCGACATTGCGACGGCTCTGGAAACCGGCCAGGTCGCTGAAGGTGGTGATGTCCAAATCGCCACCCTTGCGGCTATCCTTGATCAGGAGCGTAGCCTCACGCTTATAGACGCTGGGCGTCGAGGCGATGTAGAGGTAGGCCACGCCGAGGCAGAGGATGACCGAGAGGAGGAACCACCGCCAATTGGTGAAGAAAATCTGAATAATGTCGTGCAGGGTGATGGCGTCGATTGCGCTCTCCTCCTGCTGTTGCTGCATAATGGGCTGTTCGTTCATTGTGCGATGCTATTTGGTGATGGTTACAATCAGCGTAGCGACCGAAATGGCGGTACTGATGAGCGAGATGTAGAAGCTGCGGTTCTGGCTGATCTCACCCGACTGGGCCTTGTACTTGTTGGGCTTGACGTAGATGACGTCGTTTTGGCGGATGTAGAAGGCGGGCGAGGTGAAAATATCCTTCGACTTGAGGTCGAGGTAGTAGATCTTGCGCTCACCATCCTCCTCACGATAGACGGCCACATCGTCACGCTGACCGAAGATGGTCAAATCGCCGGCCATCGCCAGGGCATCGAAGATGGTCACCTTGTCGTGCGTGATGGCATACTTACCGGCACGGGTCACCTCGCCGAGCACCGAAATGTTCATATCGACAAACTGCACATTGACCTTCGGGTCGTTCAGGTAGCCGCCGTCGATGATTTTGCGGGCGATCAGCTCGGCCAACTCGCTGCGGGTCTTGTCCTTACATTCGATCGAGCCGATGATGGGCATCTCCAGAAAACCCTTCTCATCGACGGTGAGCACCTGCAGCGACTGCGTACCGCTCGAGTAGGAGGCGGCGGGGTTTTTCGACAGGGCACTCAGACCCGTGGCCGAGTTGAACGGGGCGGCCAGCTCGGGGTCTTTGCTGTTCACGACGATGGTCAGTCGGTCGTGGGGCTGAATGCGGATTTGCCCCTGCTCGATAATCTGCTCGGGGGTAAACTCTTGGGCATCCTGCAGATACCACATACGCTTGTGCGAGGCGCACGAACTCATTAGAATCGTGGCGGCCAGCAGCGTGAGGGTGAGAAGTTGTTTCATATTTCGCATTTTTTTGTTTGCGGTTTGTTCTACTCTTGTTCGTTGTGCCCTATGCACACGACATAATACACACACGTTGCACACGGGCGCATACGTGCATAATCGCACAAAGATACAAATTAAATCCGAAATGCGAAATCCTTTGCCTCGTTTTTGTTACACTTGGTCGTAATGGCGGATTGTTTGGACGGTTTGCGATTTACAAAAAAAGATGTATCTTTGTTTTCCCAAAATCGAAAAAACAACGTGAAACAACTCGCTTTACACCCTGCGTGGAGCTATTCGGCCGTCCTCTACGAGATGAACGTGCGTCAGCTTACGCCCGAAGGAACGCTCGATGCAGCGCGTCGCCACCTCGCCTTTTTGGCCCGTATGGGGGTCGATGCCATCTGGCTGATGCCCATCTATCCCATTGGTCGCATCAACCGCAAAGGCTCGCTCGGCTCCTACTATTCGGTTCGTGACTATGTGGCTGTCAATGAGGAGTTAGGCTCGATGGCCGATTTGGATGCCTTTGTCGAGGAGGCCCACCGCCTCGGAATGAAGGTGATTTTGGATTGGGTGGCCAACCATACGGCCCGGGATGCCCGCTGGCTTGCGGAGCACCCCGATTGGTACGAGTGGGAGAATGGCGAGCCGAAGATCCCCTGTGATTGGACCGATACGGCCAAACTCGATTACGCCAACCACGCCGTTTGGGAGGCACAGGTCGAGGCGATGCGCTTCTGGATCGAAGAGCACGCCATCGATGGTTTCCGTTGCGATATGGCGATGCTGGTTCCCTTCGAGTTTTGGGACTACGCCACCGCCGAGTTGCGCCAAACGAAGCCCGATTTGTTCTTCCTGGCCGAGGCCGAGGAGACCCGCCACTTCGAACAAGGGGCCTTCGATGCCCACTACGGCTGGCGACTGCACCATTTGATGAACAACCTGGCGCAGGGCGATTGTCGCACTACCCAACTGCGTGACTATCTGTACAATGACGGTTTTCCTCGTGAGGCGATGCGCCTCTCGTTCACCTCGAATCACGACGAGAACTCGTGGAGCGGTACGGAGTTTACCCGTATGGGCGATGCCCGGGAGCTGATGACTGTCTTGAGCTTCGTGGCTCCGCACTCGTTGCCGCTCATCTATACGGGCCAGGAGGTGGGCTACAACCACGTCTTTGCCTTCTTCGACAAGGACCCCATTCCTGCCATTCAGCAGAATGCAGCCACCACCTTCTACCGCCGTCTGATTGCCCTCAAACACCACAATCCGGCCCTGCAGGCGGGTGAAAAGGGTGGGGCGATGAACGACATCCGCAACAATGCCGAGGATTGCCTGATGGTGCTGGTGCGCGAGGTGGAGGGCAACCGAGTTATAGCGGTGATGAATCTTTCGCCCTACACCATTCAGGCCGAGTACAATACGGGCATCTATGCGGGCGACTACATCGACTTTACGACCAACACCCCGACGACGCTTCCCGACCACGTCTCGGAGGTAATGGCCCCCTGGGCATACAAGATTTTAACCTGTAAGAGTTCAAATCTTTAATCTAAAATTCAAAATTTAAGATTCAAAAATTTTACTAAAAAACAAAAGAGGGAGCTTTATCGGCTCCCTCTTTTCGTTAGTGGTGGTTAAATTTGAACTTTTTGTGTTAAAACACTTTTTGTGAAAGTTCTATAATTGAATGTGAAAAATATAATTTTGAATTTTGCATTCTAAATTTTGAATTTTCATTAAAGTCGTCCATCCTCGGCCTTTTCGAGTGTGCGCTGACGGAAGGCCTTGCCGCTCTTGAAGTTCCAGGTGAGGCCGAAACTGAATTGGCGGTCGGCCCAGAATTGGTCGAGGCGGTAGCTGCGGTCGAACTGCTCGTTGCGGGCGTTCAGGTCCTGCTTTTCGTTGAAGAGGTTGCGCACGCCGAAGACAAGCGTAAATCGGTCGCCAAAACGCTTCTTCAGTTGCGCATTGACCATATGGGCCGCGCCAATCTCGGCATTACCCATACGGATGCGGTTGTGGTAGTTCCACGAAAGGTCGATGTAGAACTTCGCCGGCAGGGTGAAGGTGGTCGAGGCGTAGGTCATCAACATATGGCTCAGGCGAACGGGCGCATCGATCGTAACCCGCTGCTCCCACGCCACATACGTCAGGTTGGCATTGGCCTCCCACCACTTGGTGAGCTGCAACGGAGCGTTCAGATTGACATAATACTGCTTCGTGTCTTTGTAGTTGATGTGGTTGATATAGATGATATTGGGGTTGTTCGGGTCGGACATAAAGTTCTGTTGAATCTCATCCGTCTGGAGCGTCATACCGACCGATAGGGTGTATTTGTACCACGCCACATACGTCAGGTCGATGCTGTGCGAAAACGAGGGGTCGAGCAACGGGTTACCCGTCTGGTAGGTGTAGTCCGAAATCTGACTGCGCTGCGGATTGAGCTGCCAGAACGAGGGACGGGAGATTTTGCGGGCATACTGACCGATAATCATATGCTTACCCTCGGGGTTGAGTTTGTATGACACATTCAGATTGGGGAAGAGCGAGAAGTAATCCTTGCCGAGCTTCGTGCCGTCGCTTTCGGTGCGGGTATATTCGCCACGCAGACCTGCCACCACGCCCCAGCGGTCGAAGTTGGCACGCACGATGCCGTAGGCGGCGGCAATCTGCTCGTTGTAGTCGATCTGGAAACTCTGTTGGTCGTTACGCAGCCACGCATCCTCCTTTTTATACTCGAACAGGGCGTCGGACTGCATACGGTAGTAGGTGTATTTGCCACCTGCCTGGAGGGTGATTTTTGACGAGAGGTGCTTCTCCCAACCAAGCGAGGCGGTCGCCATACGGTATTTCGAGTCGGTGTTGTCTCGATAGAGCGAGTCGAGCGAGTTCACCACGCTGTGGTTGTCGTTGCGGGAGTTGTTCTTGCGCACCTGATAGTCGGCCAGGAACTTCAGCGTCGAGCCGAGGGTGTCCGTCTTCCATACATAATTAAAGGTACCCTTCACATCCTGCTGCCCTCCGCCGTTGAGGAAGAGCGAGCGAGTGGTGCGCTCCAACCCCTCGCCACGCAACAGCGAATGGGAGTTGTTGGTCTGTTCGTTTGAGTTATCGGTGAAGCTGCCTCCCAAACCGATGGAGTGGTTTTTGGTCAGCTCATAGACGGCATCCAGACGACCGCCGTAGTTCTCGCTCTCCTCCTCGGCATCCGATTTCGAGCTTAACTCGGAGGCGTTGGTGTGGTAGATGGTCTGCTCGTTGGCGTGTGCTTCGGCCTCCTGATTGGAGTACCAGGCGGCGGCATTGAGGTCTAATTTACCGCTGTGGAGGGCGATGTTGGCCGAGGGGTTGAGGTTGAAACCATAGCGGTTTGCGGTGCTCCAAAACTGCACCGAACCCTGCGTTCCGTTCTCGCGCTGACGGCGCAACGTGATCTTGATCACACCACCCGCCGAGTCGGCATCGTAGTCGGCACCCGAGGTGGGGATAACCTCGATTTTCTGAATCTCCTCCGCACGTAAAGTTTTAATATAGGTAATCAGTTGGTCGCCGCTCATTTTCAGTTCTCTGTCGTTGATGTAAACCTTCGAGCCGGACTTGCCGTTTACAGAGATTTTCTCGTCCGTAATCCATACACCCGGGGCTCGTTCCAGCAGTTCGACACCATCTTTGCCGATAGCGGCAACCGAATTGGCTACATCGACCACAAAACGGTCGGCTTCACGACGTACCAGTTGGCCCTTTACAACCACCTCATCTATTTTCGTGCTTGTACTATTTAATACAATAGTACCCAAATCATTGTTGGCGCCCAACTCAACCTCTTTCGAGTAGGTTTCGAAGCTCAAATGCTGAATGGTAAGCGTGTAGGTGCCTGCCGAGGTCGAGAGCGAAAACACGCCCGTTTCGTCGGTCGTTGTGCCGCTGACTTGGGTGTTGTCGGTAAGCAGTACAACGGTGGCCAATTCGACGGGGTGATTCTCGGAATCGACCACGCGGCCCGTGTAACTCTGTTGGCGTGCCGCCTCGGCCGAGAGGGTGGCGAGCAGCAAAAGTGTAGAAAGTAAAAAGTTTTTCATACTATTTGGGGTTTTAGACTTGTTTCACGATGCAAAGATATGTAAAAATAATCGTACTATGCAACACAAAGTACCAAAAATTTTCAAAAAATCTTTCTTTGTACACAACCGACCTTTCGAAGAGGGCTGCCCATTCGGTGAAAAAAGGGTAGGTGTGCTGTGGTTTTGCATACCCCGCTGTTAGTTTTGCGCCCGATGAGGCCTCCTTATTGAGGGGATTTTTGATGAATTGTTGATAACTTTTCTACGCCATAAGTATAGGTATATCTCCAAAAAATGTTTAATTTTGCCCCAATGTATGTGCGTGGGTCTGTTTGCCCCGAGTTGAAAACTAAAACTGCAATTTTATGTTGAGTATTATCTACTGGCTTTGGATTCTGGCAGCTTGTCTGGTGCTGACGCTTCTTTCGGCGGTGGCGTGGGTGCTTCTGTACCCCTTCGATAAGCGCCGCACGGTAGTACACGCCCTCTCGCGTGGATTGGTGTGGCTGATTCACGGCGTGCCCTTCCTGACCCGTCACCGTGTCGAGGGGTTGGAGAAGATCGATCCGAATAGACCCTATGTCATTATGTCGAACCACAACTCGATGTTCGACATCACCTCGATGTACTACCTGCCGCTCAACTTCCGTTGGGTGACCAAGCGTGAGGTGATCAAGACCCCCTTCTTCGGTCAGCTCATCTTTATGCACGGCGATATTATGATCAACCGTGGTCGTGCCGCCCAGGCAATGGAGCAGCTCCGCACCGAGGGTAAGATGTGGCTCGATCGCGGGGTCTCGGTGGCCATCTTCCCCGAGGGTACCCGCTCCAAGACGGGTGAGATGGGTCGTTTCAAGCCCGGCGGCTTTATGATGGCCAAGGAGTTGGGTGCAACGATTCTTCCCGTGGTGCTCGACGGTACCCATACGGTCGTAAAGCGCAAGTCGTTCCTCTTTAACTGGCGCAACCGAGTGACGGTGCGTGTGCTCGACCCCATCCCGGCCGAGGAGGTGGCCGCAATGGATTTGCGTGCCCTGCTGGAGACTACCGAGAGCCGCATCCGTGAAGAGCTGACCGCCATCCGTGCGGGTCGCTAAACAAAAGTAAACAACGAAAACCAACTAAAAGAAACCTGCAAACAACGTGGCAGAAATCAATACAACACAACAGAACTACGGCGACGATGCCATCCAAACGCTCTCGCCGCGCGAACACGTTCGCCTTCGCCCCGGTATGTATATCGGCAAGCTGGGCGACGGTACCCAATCCGACGACGGTATCTATGTCCTCATCAAAGAGGTGACGGACAACTCCATCGACGAGTATATGAACGGCTACGGCCGCCAAATCGAAATCACCATCGAGGACCAGGTGGTCACGGTGCGTGACTATGGTCGCGGTATTCCGCTCGGAGCCTTGTCGGCTGCCGTGAGTGTGATGAACACGGGTGGTAAGTACAACGACGACGAGGAGAATGCCGCCTTCAAGAAGACGGTGGGTCTGAATGGTGTCGGTGTGAAGGCCGTAAACTACCTTTCGAGCGAGTTTATGGCCCGCTCGGTGCGCGATGGCGAGGCCCACACGGTTTGGTTCGAGAAGGGTATCGAGACGAGCGACCGATGGGAGAGCGGTGTTGATGACAAGAACGGCACGATGATTCGCTTCCGTGTCGATGAGGAGGTCTTCGGCCCCTATGCCTACCAGTTGGAGTATGTCGAGCAGTTGGTGCGCAACTACACCTACCTGAACAAGGGCCTCACGGTCAAACTCAACGGCCAAAGTTACACCTCGAAGAATGGTCTGTTGGACCTCTTGAACGAGAATATGACCGAGTCGGCCGCCTATCCCCCCATCCACCTTTCGGGCGAGGATATCGAGGTGGCCATCACCCACGGCTCGGGCTATGGTGAGAGCTACTATTCGTTTGTCAATGGCCAATACACCTCGCAGGGCGGTACGCACCAGGCGGCCTTCCGTGAGGCGATTGCCAAGACGCTGAAGGATTTCTTCCACAAGGATTACGACCCCTCGGATGTCCGCACCTCGATTGTGGCGGCCATCTCGCTGAAGGTCTCGGCCCCGATTTTCGAGTCGCAGACCAAGACCAAACTCGGCTCGCGCGATATGTCGAAGGCGGGCCCCACGGTGCGCCAGTTTGTGATGGACTTCCTGGCCAAGCACCTCGACGACTACCTGCATAAGAATCCCGAGACGGCTCAGGCCATCCAGAAGAAGATTGTCGAGAACGAGAAGGAGCGCAAGGCCATCTCGGGCGTACAGAAGAAGGCTCGTGAGACGGCTCGTGAGGTCTCGCTCAACAACAAGAAGCTGCGTGACTGCAAAATTCACCGTGGCGATAAGAGCGAGCTGGCCGACCAGACGATGATCTTCATCACCGAGGGTCTTTCGGCATCGTCGTCCGTGACGAAGTGCCGTGATGCCCGTACGCAGGCCGTCTTCTCGTTGCGTGGTAAGCCGCTCAACTGCTACGGTCTGACGAAGAAGGTGGTCTATATGAACGAGGAGTTTAACCTCTTGCAGGCGGCCCTCAATATCGAGGAGGATGTGGATAACCTGCGCTACGAGAAGGTGATTGTGGCTACCGATGCCGATGTGGATGGTATGCACATCCGCCTCTTGATTACCTCCTTCTTTTTGCAGTTCTTCCCCGAGGTGATTCGTCGGGGTCACCTCTACATCCTGCAGACCCCCTTGTTCCGTGTGCGCAACAAGAAGGAGACCCACTACTGCTACTCCGAGGAGGAGCGTGTGGCTGCCGTGGCGAAGTGTGGTGCCCAGGCCGAGATTACCCGATTCAAAGGTCTGGGTGAGATTTCCGATTCGGAGTTCAAACACTTCATCGGCGAGACGATGCGTCTGGACCGTGTCCGCATTACGAAGGATGACCCGATTCACGACCTGCTGGAGTTCTATATGGGCAAGAACACCTTTGATCGTCAGAACTTCATCGTCGAGAACCTGCGCATCGAGGAGGATTTGGTCGAGTCAGACCTGCAAATGAGCTAACCCGAAACGAAGAAACAGAACCGAAATATGGCTAAAAAAGAGAACGAAGAGTTGGACGATCGTCTGGTTTCCGAGGCCGAAGAGGCTCAGGAGATGGAGGAGTCGGCATCGGAAGAGCTGGCGGCAAGCGACGTGGAGGATGAGTTGGAAGCGACCCCTACCCGCCGCAATGCCAAGTTCGATCGACTGATGCAGGACCAGAGCGGTGTGCGTCGTCTGACGGGAATGTATAAGAATTGGTTTTTGGACTACGCCTCGTATGTAATCCTGGAGCGTGCCGTGCCCCACATCGAGGATGGTCTGAAGCCCGTGCAGCGTCGTATTCTGCATACGATGCGTCAGGTCGAGGATGGCCGTTACAACAAGGTGGCCAACATTGTGGGTCGCACGATGGCCTTCCACCCCCACGGTGATGCTTCGATTGAGTCGGCGCTGGTGACCCTCGGACAGAAGGATTTGTTGATCGACTGCCAGGGATCGTGGGGTAACATCCTCACGGGTGACGGTGCGGCTGCCGCCCGTTACATCGAGGCCCGATTGTCGAAATTTGCCCTCGATGTGGTCTTTAACAAGAAGACGACCGAATGGATGCTCTCCTACGATGGTCGTCAGGAGGAGCCGGTGACCCTTCCGGTGAAATTCCCGCTGCTGTTGGCGCAGGGTACGGAGGGTATTGCCGTAGGTTTGGCCTCGAAGGTGCTGCCCCACAACTTTGTGGAGTTGATTAACGCCTCGATTGCCCACCTCGAGGGGCGTGATTTCCAGCTCTATCCCGACTTCCCGACGGGCGGTATGGCCGACGTGAGCCGCTACAACGATGGTCTGCGTGGCGGTGCGGTGCGTGTGCGTGCCAAAATCTCGAAGATCGACAAGCGTACGCTGGCCATCACCGAGATTCCCTTCACCACCACCTCCGAGTCGATTAAGGAGTCGATTATCAAGGCCAACAAACGCGGCAAAATCAAGATTCGCAAGGTCGATGACCTGACGGCCGACAAGGTCGAGATTGTCATCCAGGTGGCCCCCGACGAGTCGTCGGACAAGACCATCGACGCCCTCTACGCCTTCACCGACTGCGAGGTCTCGATTTCGCCCAACTCGTGCGTCATCTGCGACGATAAACCCTGCTTTATGGGCGTAAGCGAGATTCTGCGCCGCTCGGCCGACCGCACCAAGCAGCTGCTGGGTCGTGAGTTGGAGATTCGTCTCGAGGAGCTGAATGCCGCTTGGCACGCCGCCTCGTTGGAGCGCATCTTCATCGAAAACAAACTCTATCAGCTCATCGAGGGTTGCAAGACCCGTGAGGCTGCCTATGCCGCCGTGGATAAGGGGTTGGAGCCCTTCAAGAAGCTGTTGCGCCGTGAGGTAACGTTGGAGGACGTGCAGCGCCTCACGGAGCTGAAGTTTATCCGTATCTCGCGCTACGATTCGGACAAGGCCGACAACGAGATCAAGCAGATCGAGAAGGATATCAAGGAGACCAAACACCACCTGGCCCACCTGACCGAGTATGCCGTAGCCTACTACGAGCGTATCCGCGAGAAGTACGGCAAGGGACGTGAGCGCAAGACCGAGCTGCGCACCTTCGACCAGATTGAGGCAACGAAGGTGGCCGTGACGAATGCCAAACTCTACGTCGATCGTGCCGAGGGCTTCTTCGGCATCGGTAAGTCGATGAAGGATGCCGAGTTTGTCTGCGACTGCTCGGACATTGACGATGTGATTGTCTTCACGAAGGATGGCCGCTATGTGATTACGAAGGTCTCGGAGAAGGCCTATTTCGAGAAGAACATCTACTACATCGGCGTCTTCAAACGTGGCGACGAGCGCACGATTTACAACGTGCTGTATCGTGACGGCAAGAACGGCCCGATTATGATGAAACGTTGCGCCATCAAATCCGTTACGCGCGATAAGTGCTACGATATGACCAAGGGTACGCCCAAGAGCGAAATCCTCTATATGACGGTTAATCCCAACGGCGAGGCCGAGGTACTGAAGGTCTATTTCCGCCCCCGTCCCCGTCTGAAGCGTGTGATTGTCGATTTGGACTTCTCGACGCTGGCCATCAAGGGTCGCCAAAGTCAGGGTAACCTGTTCTCGCGTTACGGCATCAGCAAAATCGTGCTCAAGGAGCGTGGTACCTCGACTCTGGCGGGTCAGAACATCTGGTTCGACGAGGATATCCGCCGCCTCAATGCCGATGGCCGAGGCCGCCTGCTGGGCGAGTTCAAGGGCGAGGATAAGCTGATTGTCTGGACGGCCAAGAACCAGTGCTACGTGACGGGCTTCGATTTGGGACAGCACTTCCCCGACGATACGATTCACGTTTCACGCTTCCGTCCCGAGGCGATTTATGCCCTCTGCTACTACGATACCGAGCAGCAGTATTACTACCTCAAGCGCTTCCCCATCAAGCTCACGGACAAGCTGCAAACCTTCCTCGAGGAGGGCCGCTTTGTCTGCCTGACGGAGGTGGCCGGTGCCCAGGTCGAGCTGACCTACAAGGGGGCTCACGAACACCGTCCCGCCGATTTGTTGGATGTCGATAGCTTCATCGGCGTGAAGAGTGCTCAGGCCAAGGGTAAACGCCTCTCGACCTTCGATGTGGCTACGGTGCGTTTCATCGAGCCGGAGTTACCCGAGCCCGAGGAGCCTGCCGCCGAGCCGATGGAGGAGGAGCCTGCGGAGGAGAGCGAAATCGAGGTGATGGAGTTGGAGGATGTGGAGGTCGATTTGACCCCCGTCGAGCCGATTGCCCCCTCGGGTGTGCCCATCGAGATTGAACGTGCCGTGGGCGACGAGGAGGATGTGATCGACCCCGAACAACTGAACCTCTTTTAAGCAACGCTATGGCAGCAAAACCACTCTTCCTGGTTGGCTATATGGGGTGCGGCAAGAGCACCATCGGCCGCAAGTTGGCCCGTCGCCTCGGTGTGCCGTTTATCGATACGGACAGCCGTGTCGAGGAGCGTGAGGGGGCGACCGTCTTCGACATCTTCCACTACGAGGGCGAGAGCTACTTTCGTCGGGTGGAGCGTGAGGTGATGGAGTCGGCCGCCCAAGAGGGGATGGCGGTCATCTCGACGGGTGGCGGACTGCCTGCTTGGAGCGATAATATGGAACGAATGAACAGGCTGGGACGCACGGTTTACCTGCGTCGCTCGGCAGCCAACATCGCCTCCCGCTTAAGCCCCTACGGACGTCAGAAACGCCCCCGTCTGCGTGGCCTGAACGACGAAGAGTTGGTTGCCTTTATGGAGCAGGATATGGCCCTGCGTGAGCCTTATTACGGCAAGGCACAACAGATTTTGCCCTGTGAGGGGATGAGCGACGAGGAGATTATCGACGCCATCATCGCCTTTGAAAAGTAGAGAGAAATGGATAATCGGCCGATAGGTATTTTTGACTCGGGGATGGGCGGTCTGACCGTCTGGCGGGAGGTGCGACGTGCGCTTCCCGAGGAGTCGATTGTCTATCTGGGCGATGGGGCTCGCTGCCCCTACGGCTCCCGCCCGGCGGCGGAGATTTGCCGCTTCTCGGAGGAGGCCGTTGAGCGGCTGGCCGACTGCAAACTTATTGTCGTGGCCTGCAATACCGCTACGGCTGCCGCCATCGACCACCTGCGTGCCACCTATCCGATTCCCTTTGTGGGGATGGAGCCGGCCATCAAACCTGCCTGCTTGGAGACCAGCAGTCGGGTGGTGGGGGTGCTGGCTACGGAGCGAAGTTTGGAGGGCGATCTGTTTCGCCGCACGGCTGCCCGCTATGGTGCCGATATCGAGGTGCTGACCACCCCCGGGCGAGGTCTTGTGGAGTTGGTCGAGGCGGATAAGGAGCAGAGCGAAGAGGCTCTGGCACTGTGCCGCACCCTGCTGCAACCGATGTTGGAGCGGGGTGCCGACCGCATTGTGTTGGGCTGCACGCACTATCCCTTCCTGATCGATACGCTGCGCCGAGCCGCTGCGGGCTACGAGGTGGAGTTTGTCGATCCCTCGCCCGCCGTGGCCCGAAGAGTGGTGCAACTCTTGGATGAAAACGACCTCCACGCCGAGCCGACCCACCAACCTCGTTACGACTTTATAACCTTTGCCGATGCGGCTTATGCCGAGCGACTGCGCCGCAAGGCCCTTGGCAATAAATAACCTTTGCGAAACGTTTTATTAACGACAATAACTATGGCAACAACCCATAAATCGGCCTCGAATGGTCGCCAGAAAGTGAAAAAGAACGAACGTACTACCTCCGACAGCCTGCGCTGGATTGGCGGTCTGCTGCTGATTTTCATCGGTCTGTTTGCAGCCGCTTCGGTCCTCTTCTCCTTCTTTTCGTGGGAGGCGGACCAGAGTGGTCTGAGCTTCACGACCGAGGAGCGTGTGCTGCGTGACCTGACCCCCGAAAACCTGTGCGGATGGACGGGTGCTCGTGTGGGTATGTTGCTGGTCGATAAAATGTTCGGTGTCTTTGGTCTGTTGCTTCCCATCATCGTGCTGCTGTTGGGTGTGCGCATCATTCGCAAACGCCCCCTGCTGTTCAACCACCTCTCGTTGTCGCTGGTGTTGGTGATGCTGCTCGGCTCGCTGACCCTCGGTGCCCTGCTGGGTGAGAAGTGGAGCCTTTGCTCCTCGACAGGGTGGGGTGGTGCCTATGGCGTGGCGGTGGCCGAACTACTCGATACGCACATCGGTCCGATGGGCCTTGCCATTCTGCTTTTGGGCGGTTGGATTCTGACCGGTGTCTTTATTAATCGCAACTTCATCGATACGATTAACGGCGTGGGTAACAACCTGGTCGATAAGGCGGGACAGGTGGTCGAGCGTCTGCGCCACCACGAAACGCCGACCGATGTTGAGGAGCTGACCATCGACGACGAAGAGGAGATTCCCGCCCCCATCGAGCCTATCGAGCCTCAGCCACAGCCCGTTGTGCCCGTTGAGCCGGAGCCGCAACCTGCCCCGGTGGTCGAGGAGGAAGAGGATCCTTTTACGGTGATTGACCTGCCCCACAAGAACGACGAGGAGCAGATTACCGAGCCTGTTGAGCCCGAGCCTACCCCGGTGGAGGAGCACGACCCCGACGATCCCTTCACCGTGATCGACCTCAAGAAGGATCACCCGCAACCCGAGCCGCAACCCCAACCGCAACCCGAGCCGCAGCCTGTTCCCGCCCCCGTTGAGGAGCAAGAGGGCATTGTGGTGATTGTCGAGGAGGGCAAGGAGGAGGAGCAGGTCAAGAAGACGACCGAGCTGTACGACCCCACGAAGGACCTTCTGACCTACAAGAAGCCCCCCTTCACCTTGTTGGAGGATTATCAGTCCGAATCGGAGGTCTCGGAGGATGAGATTTTCGAGAATAAGAGCCAAATCGAAGAGACCCTCAAGACCTTCGGCATCCCCATTCAGCGCATCAAGGCCACCGTCGGTCCCACTGTGACGCTCTACGAGATTGTCCAGGCGCAGGGTGTCAAAATCTCGAAGATTCAGGGCTTGGAGCAGGATATTGCCCAGAGCCTGAAGGCCTCGGGTATCCGTATCATCGCCCCCATTCCGGGCAAGGGTACGATTGGTATCGAGGTGCCGAATCGCCACAAACGCATCGTCTCGATGTACTCGGCCATCCGCTCGAAGCGTTTCCACGAAACGAAGGCCGAGCTGCCCGTGGTGATTGGTCGCACGATTCAGAACGAGAACTACGTCTTCGATTTGGCCAAGCTGCCTCACCTCTTGGTGGCAGGTTCTACGGGTACGGGTAAGTCGGTGGGTCTGAATGCCATCATCACCTCGCTGTTGTACCGCAAGCACCCCTCGGAGCTTAAGCTCGTGATGATTGACCCCAAGATGGTCGAGTTCTCGCTCTATGGTCGCTTGGAACGCCACTTCCTGGCCAAGATGGAGTCCGAAGATAAGGTGATTATCACCGACCCGATGAAGGCGGTCTATACCCTCCAGTCGTTGTGCGTCGAGATGGAGAACCGTCTGGAACTGTTGAGTAAGGCCGACACCCGCAACATCGTGCAGTACAACACCAAATTTACCGCACGCCGCCTCAATCCCGAGAAGGGACACCGCTTCCTGCCCTACATTGTGGTGGTGATTGATGAGTTTGCCGACCTGATTATGATGGCCAAGGAGGTTGAACGCCCCGTGATGCGTCTGGCCCAGAAGGCCCGTGCGGTGGGTATTCACCTGATTGTCGCCACGCAGCGTCCCGATGTGAAGGTCATTACGGGTGGTATCAAGGCCAACTTCCCTGCCCGCATCGCCTTCCGTGTGATTCAGATGATCGACTCCCGCACTATTTTGGACCGCCCGGGCGCCGAACAGTTGATTGGTCGAGGCGATATGTTGTTCTCGCTCAACGGCGATGTGACCCGTGTGCAGTGTGCGTTGGTTGATACCGACGAGGTGGAGCGCATCGTGGACCATATCTCCCACCAGCAGGGCTACACCTCGGCCTACCTCTTGCCCGACTACGCCCCCGAGGGTAGCGAGAGCCAGATGGGCAGCGAGGAGCAGGATGTCGCCCCCAAGAAGTACGACTCGCTCTTTGCCGAGATTGCCCGTGATGCCGTGGAGAGCGGCTCGATTTCGACCTCGATGATTCAGCGCAACTACGAGGTGGGCTTCAACCGTGCCGGCCGCATTATGATGCAGTTGGAGCGTGCGGGCATTGTGGGCCGTGCGCAGGGTGCCAAGCCCCGTGATGTGTTGTTCCACGACCTGCCGAGCCTGGAGGCCAAGTTGCAGGATTTGGGACTCTTTTAACCCCTAAAAACAGAAACCAAGATGAAACGCCTTGCTCTATATATTATAAGTATGCTGCTGCCCCTATCGCTCTTGGCACAGAGCCGTGCCGATGGGTTGATGTCGTCGCTCGTGGAGCGGATGCAGCAGCTGGGCAGCTACGAGGCAACCTATATGGTGGTGGCCGATGATTTGAAACTCATCGGTGCCTTCTCTGTCGATGGCGATCGTTACCGCATCGAGATGGCCGATATGGAGGTCTGGGGCGATGGTGTGCAACGCTACGAGGTGGATAAACGCCGCCAAGAGGTGGTCATCACCACGACCGAATCGACCTCGGCAAACATCCTCTCCAACCCCGCTCACGCCCTCGAAATGGCGGGCTCGGTCTATGATGCCGCCCTGCTGCAGGAGACCGCTTCGCTGGCCGAGTTGAGCCTGCAAAACGACCAGGACCTATCAACGACGATTCGCCTGAAAATCAACCTGAAAACGGGACTGCCCTCGTCGATTGTCTATCTGATGGACGGTACCCGCATCACGATCGATATTCTCTCGATTTCGCCCCTCAAAACCCCGCTCACGCCCTTCGACAGCTCGGCCTATGCCAACTACGAAATGATTGATTTCAGATAACAAAAGCCTTTTTGTGCAATGCTCTAAACCTGCAATCCCTTTGGGTTGCAGGTTTTTTTTGTGTCATCGTGTGGATGCGGCCAACGCTTTTTCGGCTCTGTTTTTTGGCATTTCCATCTCTTTTTGTAATTTTGTATTACTATTCTGCGGAATAGTGAACATATTTAGTGAAAGTGTTTCGCTAATCCTTGGTGTTAAAATTTGGCGATTTTATGGATACAAGGGTAAGCAGTAACCAATCACCGTCTATAGCATATCTTTTGGTGTGTCTATTCGGTGTGGGGTTTTGTTTATTTGTATCCGGACTACGCCAAATGCCTAACACCGGATAGACGAACGGCTCCACACTTTCTGTTGTTAAATAGTAAAACATATCCTTCGGAGTCGGGGTTTGGTAGAAAAAATTAACCCAACTTAAACACATATTATGAGAACCAAACTCTTTGTTCTTACGTTGCTTGCTGCCTTTTTTTCGGTTTCGGTGGCAACGGCACAATTCTACAACAAGAAAAAGGTGGTCATTACCGAGGTGGTCGATAAAGCAGGTGATGTGGCCGACGTCGCAAAGGTCTTTATTCGCAGTGCCCTGACCGATGCCGCTGCCCCCGCCCCGAAGCGTGCCGCAGTTGCCTTCTTTGCCAACGCTCCTGCCTCCTCACCTGCTCCTGCTCCTGCGGTGCGCACCTACAAGGTGGGCGACTACATCGAAATCAATGGTGTGGGCGGTGTGGTCTTTGCTGTGTGGAACAATGGACAAAACGGCAAAGCGGTATCGTTGAAAGAGTTTAAGAGTGATTGGCATTCGGCGGCTCAGAAATGCAGCTCGTTAGGCAAAGGATGGCGACTTCCCTCGAAGAGTGAGCTGCAGGCTATGTATAATCAAAAAAGTGCAATTAACAACACCCTGGTTTCGATGGCTGAAAATAGGCTGTCCAAGTGGTATTGGTCGTCTGATGAGTATAATTCAGACAGCGCGTGGTATGTCAGTATGGGCGTTGGCGGCACCCGCTGCTACAATAAGAACCTCAAGTACTGGGTGCGCGCTGTCTCCGCTTTTTAATCAGTCTACTTTGTCGATTTTCCCTGGCTCTGCTTTTCGGCAGGACCGATTTTTTGATATTGTTTGGCCGTTTGAAACGGTTTTTCTAATTTTGTATAGTTATAGATTGTTTACTCCAAGCAAAATGATAAAATAAATATATTATGAGAACAAAACTCCCTCTTCAAACGTTGCTTGTGGCACTGTTTTCAATTTTGATGATAACCGATTATGCTACCGCTTCCACCTTTGGTGGGCGCACCTACAAGGTGGGCGACTACATCGAAATCAATGGTGTGGGCGGTGTGGTCTTTGCTGTGTCGAACAATGGACAAAACGGCAAAGCGGTATCGTTGAAAGAGTTTGAGTGTGATTGGCATTCGGCGGCTCAGAAATGCAGCTCGTTAGGCAAAGGATGGCGACTTCCCTCGATAAGTGAGTGGCGGGCTATGGAAAATCAAAAAAGTGTAATTAACAACACCCTGGTTTCGATGGCTGAAAAGGGGCTGTCCATCGCTTTCTATTGGTCGTCTGTTGAGTCTAATTCAGACTGCGCGTGGCTTTTCCTTGTGGGCTATGGCAACACCCGCCAAAGCGGTAAGATCCACGACTACTCTGTGCGCGCCGTGTCCGATTTTTAATCATTAGGCTTGGTGCTTTTAATCTTTTTAGGCTCTGCTTTTCGGCAGAGCTTTTTTTGTGTGAAGTTCAAAATTTAGAATGCAAAATTCAAAATTTGAACTATTGGGTTGCAGCGCTGCTGTGACCTTTTTTGTGGGGATTATAAAGGTCGCTATAGGTCACTATAAGTCGCAATGGGTCGTTATAAAGAGCCAACCTAAATCCTATAGCGACCTATAATGACCTATAATGACTTATAATGACCTATCCCCAAAAACCTAATTTTGCATTTTGCATTCTAAATTTTGAATTTCCACCCCCGCCCCCTTGTCGGGTGAAAATCCAAAATCGGCTAAAACGGGCGAAAAAGGGGCGAAAAATCGATTTTTCTTATGCGCGTGCGTGAAAAAGGGGGGCGAAAAATTGTCAAAACGCAAAATAATGCCTATTTTTGCTCGTTAAATGTGCATTAGCAAAAAGAAAAACCTACATAATAGAGAATGGAAGAGGAAAAGAATGAGGTATTGACCGGCCGTATTGTCCCGGTCAAAATCGAAGAGCAGATGAAATCGGCCTACATCGACTACTCGATGTCGGTGATTGTTTCGCGTGCTCTGCCCGACGTGCGTGACGGTCTGAAACCCGTGCACCGCCGTATTTTGTACGATATGAGCTCCGAGCTGGGTCTGTCGCACGACAAACCGACCCGTAAGTCGGCCCGTATCGTTGGTGATGTGCTCGGTAAGTTCCACCCCCACGGCGACTCGTCGGTTTATGATGCGATGGTGCGTCTGGCCCAGGAGTGGGCGATGCGCTATCCGCTGGTAGAGGGTCAGGGTAACTTTGGTTCGATGGACGGTGACTCGGCTGCAGCTATGCGTTACACCGAGGCCCGTATGCGCAAGATTACCGACGAGGTGATGGCCGACATCGACAAGGAGACGGTCGATTGGACGCTGAACTTCGACGACACGATTCCCGAGCCGACCGTGTTGCCCACCAAGATTCCTTTGCTCATTGTCAATGGTGCCAGCGGTATTGCCGTGGGTATGGCCACCAATATGGCTCCCCACAACCTCTCGGAGGTGATTGATGCCTGCTGCGCCTATGTCGATAATCCCGAGATTACGGGCGAGGAGATGTTGCAGTACATCAAGGCTCCCGACTTCCCGACCGGTGCCACCATCTATGGCTACGAGGGTGTCAAGGAGGCGATGCTGACGGGTCGTGGTCGTGTGGTTATGCGTGCCAAGACCGAGATTGAGCAGACCGCCTCGGGTCGTGAGTGCATCGTGGTGACGGAGATTCCCTATATGGTCAATAAGGCGGAGATGATCAAGAAGATCGCCGATATGATCAACGACAAGAAGCTGGAGGGCATTTCGTACATCAACGATGAGTCGGACCGCAACGGTCTGCGTATCGTCATCATCATCAAGAAGGATGCGATGGCCAGCGTGGTGCTCAACAACCTCTACAAGAATACCCCCCTGCAGACCTCGTTTGCCGTGAACAACATCGCCCTGGTGAAGGGTCGCCCGCAGCTGCTGCCGATGCGTGAGCTGGTGAAGCACTTTGTGGAGCACCGTCACGACGTGGTGGTACGTCGTTCGCGTTTCGACAAGCGCAAGGCCGAGGAGCGTCTGCACATCGTGCAGGGTCTGCTGATTGCCCAGGACAACATCGACGAGGTGGTTGCCCTGATTCGCTCGTCGCGTACGCCCGACGAGGCCCGTCAGAAGTTGATGGACCGCTTCGGTCTGGACGAGTTGCAGGCTTCGGCCATCACCGAGATGCGTCTGCGTGCGCTGACCGGTCTGGAGCGTGGCAAGTTGGAGGCCGAGCGTGATCAGCTGATGGCCTTCATCCAGCGTATGAACGACATCCTCTCGAGCGAGCAGCTGCAGCTGGAGGTCGTAAAGGAGGAGTTGATGGAGATCAAAGAGAAGTATGGCGATGCCCGTCGTACGACCATCGAGTACTCGGCCGAGGAGTTCAACCCCGAGGATTTCTACGCCAATGAGGATGTGGTCATCACCATTTCGCACATGGGTTACATCAAGCGCACCCCGCTGAGCGAGTATCGCCAGCAGCACCGTGGCGGTGTGGGCGTGAAGGGTAGTGCGACCCGCGACGAGGACTTCATCGAGCATATTTATGTCGCCAAGATGCACAATACGATGCTCTTCTTCACCGAGCAGGGCTGTTGTTATTGGCTCAAGGTATACGAAATTCCCGAGGGAACACGTTCTAATAAAGGACGAGCCATCCAAAACGTCATCCAGATTGCCCCCAACGACAAGGTGCGTGCCTATATCAATGTGTGGAATCTGAAGGACGAAGAGTTCTTGAACAACTACTACATCGTGATGTGTACCCGCCGTGGTACGATTAAGAAGACGCTTGTGAAGGAGTACTCGCGTCCTCGTGCCAACGGTATCAAGGCCATCGTGGTCCGTGAGGGCGACGAGCTGATTGATGCACGCATCACGAGCGGTAATGCCGATATTCTGATTGCTGCCCGTGAGGGTAAGGCCATCCGCTTCAACGAGAATACGGTACGTGCCATCGGCCGTGTAGGTGCCGGTGTGCGCGGTATCTCGATTGAGGAGGACGACGAGGTGGTAGGTATGATTGCCATCGAGCCGGACCAGAAGCAGGATGTGCTGGTAATCAGCGAGAACGGCTTTGGTAAGCGCACCGATTTGGACGAGTACCGCATCACGAACCGTGGCGGTAAGGGTGTGAAGACCATCAACGTGACGGATAAGACCGGTAAGCTTGTTTCGATTCAGTCGGTAACGGACGATAACGACCTGATGGTCATCAACCGCTCGGGTGTTGTGATTCGTACGGCTGTCGAGCAGATTCGTCTGGCAGGCCGTGCTACGCAGGGTGTGAAGGTAATCAACCTGCGTGAGGGCGACCAGATTGCATCGGTGGTAGCCGTGCCCAAGACCGAGGAGGCTGAGCTGCCGGCCGAGGGTGCCGAGAATGTGGAGGGCGCAACTGCAGAGGGTGCCGTAGTTGAGGGTGCTGTCGAGTCGGCCGAGCAGGCTGTCGAGGCTCCCGAGGCGCAGCCCGAGCAGAATGCCGAGGAGTAGAACTAACGCAAACAAACAACCTTAAATTCATAAAACAATGAAAAGAATGATTTTGGTAGCTTTGGCTGCCGTCCTGATGCTGGCTCCCGCCGCACAGGCTCAGAAAGTGAACAAGCAGGCTGTCCTGGCAAAGCTTGAGAAGAGCGATGCCGACATCAAGGACGCCAAGAAGAATGGTAAGGCTGCAACGTGGCTCAACCGCGGTAAGGCCTACTACGAGGCTGCTTCGGCCCTGACGAAGGACATCTTCGTAGGTATGGAGGGCGTGATGCTCAATATGACGCTGGGCAAGGCTCAGTCGGTAGAGCAGGTTACGCTCAACGGCCGTACGATGGAGGCTCACAAGTACCCGATGATCACCGTCTATATGGAGGGTGGCAAGGTCGTATGCTGGACCGAGGATGAGGTCGTTTATCCCAATGCCGGTCAGGTGGCTGTTGAGGCCTACAATAAGGCACTGGAGATCGACGGCAAGCAGGCCGAGAAGGTTAAGGCCGGTTTGAAGGCGCTGGGTACCTACTACTCGCAGCTGGGTAACACCTGCCTCGACGCTGCCAAGTATGCCGATGCTGCCGATGCTTACCTCCACGCTTACGAGATTCTCTCGAACCCCGTGATGGGCGAGAAGGTGGATGGTACGCTGCTCTACTACGCAGGTTACCTGCGCACGATGGACGGTTCGACCAACCCCGAGTCGTTCGTGAAGGGTGCCAAGCACCTGGAGGACGCTCTGGCTGTAAACTATGTCGATGAGGAGGGTAACCTCTACTACTACCTCTTCCACTGCTACTATGGTCAGAAGGAGGCCGATAAGGCTTACCTGATGAAGGCCAAGGATGCTCTGTTGGCTGGTATCGAGAAGTTCCCGAAGAACGACCGCATTCTGGAGGGTCTGATGTCGCTCTACACGACCGAGGAGGGCGTAGGTGATCCGCAGGACCTGGTGGCTTTGCTCGATGGTCAGCTGGCTGCTGCTCCCGACAACGTAGATCTGTGGTTTGGCCGTGGTCGTCTGTTCTACTCGCTCAAGAACTTCGACGAGTCGATCGTATCGTTCAAGAAGGTAACCGAGCTCAAGCCCGATATGTACGAGGGTTGGTTCTACCTGGGTCTGTTCTACACGCTGAAGGGTGACCAGATGAACAACGAGATCAACGATCGCCAGTACACCTCGCAGGCCGCTTACGATGCCGACCTGGCCGGTGTGAACGCCGTTTATCGCGAGGCTGTTCCCGTGCTGGAGAAGGCGCTGACTATCAAGGAGAACGATGTTGATGCACTGGAGTCGCTGAAGGCCCTCTGCTTCCGTCTGCGTGACGAGGAGGGTATGATGGACAAGTACCAGAAGTACAACGCCCTGCTGCAGGTTGCCAAGGGTCAGTAATCGATCCGCGCACTGCCTGAATTTAGGCACGATCCTTCGGGGTCGTGCCTTTTTTTATTCCGAGTGGGCGGCTTGCTCGCTTTTTTTATTGCTTAAGCAATAAATTTCATTATCTTTGCAAGATATAGTCACTACTGTGTAAATGCTATGGCAGAGACAAACGAAAAAGAACTGTTACAGACCCTCACCGACGAGGAGTATAAATACGGCTTTACGACCGATATCGAGACCGAGTTTATCGAAAAGGGACTCTCGGAGCAGATCGTGCGCCTGATTTCCGAGAAGAAGGGCGAGCCGGAGTGGATGACCGAGCGCCGCTTGGAGGCCTACCGCTATTGGCTGACCCTCGAGCACCCCACCTGGGGTCACCTCACGATTCCCGAAATCGACTTTCAGGAGATCATCTACTATGCCGCTCCGAAACCCAAGAAGCAACTCAATTCGATGGACGAGGTCGATCCCGAGTTGAAGCGCACCTTCGACAAACTCGGTATTCCGTTGGAGGAGCAGATGGCCCTGGCGGGCGTGGCGGTGGATGCCGTGATGGACTCCGTCTCGGTGAAGACCACCTTCCGTGAGACCCTCAAGGAGAAGGGCATCATCTTCTGCTCCATCTCGGAGGCCATCAAGGAGCACCCCGACTTGGTGCAGAAGTACCTGGGAAGCGTGGTTCCCTACAAAGATAACTTCTATGCTGCGCTGAATGCCGCCGTCTTCTCGGATGGCTCGTTCTGCTACATCCCCAAGGGGGTGCGTTGCCCGATGGAGCTTTCGACCTACTTCCGCATCAATGCGGCAGGTACGGGTCAGTTCGAGCGCACGCTGATTGTGGCCGACGAGGGGGCCTATGTGAGCTACCTCGAGGGTTGCACCGCTCCGCAGCGTGACGAGAATCAGCTGCACGCTGCCGTCGTCGAGATTGTCGTTGAGCGTGATGCCGAGGTGAAGTACTCGACTGTGCAGAATTGGTACCCGGGCGATAAGGAGGGCAAGGGCGGTGTCTATAACTTCGTGACGAAGCGAGGCCTATGCCGTGAGAATGCCCGTTTGAGCTGGACGCAGGTCGAAACCGGCTCGGCCATCACCTGGAAATACCCGAGCTGCGTGCTGCTGGGCGATAACTCGGTGGGCGAGTTCTACTCGGTGGCGATGACCACCAACTTCCAGCAGGCCGACACGGGTACGAAGATGATTCACATCGGCAAGAACACCCGCTCGCGCATCGTCTCGAAGGGTATCTCGGCCGGTCGCAGTCAGAATGCCTATCGTGGTCTGGTGCGTGTCAATCCGGGGGCCGAGAATGCCCGCAACTACTCGCAGTGCGACTCGCTCCTGATTGGCGATAAGTGCGGTGCTCACACCTTCCCCGTGGTCGATTGCCGCAACCGTACGGCCATCTTGGAGCACGAGGCCACCACGTCGAAAATTTCGGACGATCAGCTCTTCTACTGCAATCAGCGAGGCCTCTCGACCGAGGATGCCGTCGGATTGATTGTCAATGGCTATGCCCGTGAGGTGCTCGCAAAGCTGCCGATGGAGTTTGCTGTGGAGGCCCAAAAACTCTTGGCATTGAACCTTGAGGGGAGTGTAGGTTAAATGATTTGATTAAAAATTGAACTAAATATATGTTAAAGGTTAAAAATTTGCACGCAACGGTCGATGGCAAGGAGATTTTGCGTGGTATCGACCTCGAGGTCAAGGCGGGCGAGGTGCACGCCATTATGGGCCCCAACGGCTCGGGTAAATCGACCCTGGCATCGGTGTTGGCAGGTAACGAGAAGTTTACCGTGACTGAGGGCGAGGTGGAGTTCGAAGGCGAGAACCTCTTGGAGTTCTCCATCGAGGAGCGTGCCCGCAAGGGTCTCTTCCTGGGCTTTCAGTATCCGGTCGAGATTCCGGGTGTAACGATGGCCAACTTTATGAAGCTGGCCGTCAATGAGCAGCGCAAGTATCGTGGCGAGGAGCCGCTGACGGCTGCCCAATACCTCAAGCTGGTGCGTGAGAAGGCGCAGGTGGTCGAGTTGGACACCAAGATGACCTCCCGAGCCGTGAACGAGGGTTTCTCGGGTGGCGAAAAGAAGAAGAACGAGATTTTCCAGATGGCGATGCTCGACCCCAAGTTGGCCATCTTGGACGAGACCGACTCGGGTCTGGATATCGATGCCCTGCGCATTGTGGCTACGGGCGTAACGAAGCTCCATACACCCCAGAACGCTACGGTGGTCATTACCCACTACCAGCGTCTTCTGGACTACATCGTGCCCGATTTTGTCCACGTATTGTATCGTGGCCGCATCATCTACTCGGGTGACCGTACGCTGGCCCTGAAGTTGGAGAAGGAGGGTTACGATTGGCTCATCAACGACCTTAAGGAGTAACGGCTATGCAGATTCAGGAAGCAATAGCACAATTTCAACCCTTCACGGGCACACGCCTTTGCATCGAGGGCATCCAAGCGCAGCCGTTGGTGGTCACGGACCCTACGACGCTTGAGGTGACCCTAATGGAAGGCGCCGAGGCGAAGGTGGTCATCTGCCATACGACGCCCCATTCGGGCGAGGTGCAGGTGACACTGGCCAAGCACAGCCGTCTGACGTTGGTCGAGTATTTCGGCTCGGAGGGTGTTTCATCGGTCACCGTGCGTCAGCAGGCCGAGAGCGCACTGCATCTTACCTCGGTCGAGTTGGCCGCCGCCACCGCCCGCTATACGATCGATTTGGTGGGTCGTGAGGCCTCGTGCGAGGTGGGTGGTCTGTTCCTGGTGGGCGAGAGCGAGCAGTCGAGTCTGACGCTCAGAACCAACCACCTGGTGAGCGACTGCCAAAGCAACTCGGTGGTGCGAGGCATTGCCGGTGGCAAGGCCGTTGGCCGCTTCGAGGGAATGGTCTATGTGGCACAGGATGCCCAGCGCACCGATGCCGGTCAGCAGAATCGCAATATGTTACTCAGCCCCACAGCCCGCATCGAGACGATGCCCCAGCTCGAAATTTATGCCGACGATGTGAAGTGTTCGCACGGTGCCACGGTGGGTCAGATGGATAACGAGGCCATCTACTATATGCGCCAGCGTGGCCTGAACGAGCAGCAGGCCCGAGCCTTGCAGATTCGTGGCTTTGCCGCCGAGGTGCTGATGCACTGCGGTGTTGCTCCCTTGTGCGAGGCGATGTTGGAGGCGATGGAGCAGAAAATTGAGCGTTTATAATTTTTAGATAACCAAGCGCAATGTTCGATCCGAAAACCATACGCGATGAGTTCCCGTTGCTTCGCTCCGAGGTCTATGGCCGACAGTTGGTCTATCTCGACAGCGGTGCTACGGCTCAAAAGCCCGAGCAGGTGATTCGTCTGCTCGACGAGATGCACCGCCACGGCAACGCCAACATCCACCGAGGGGTGCACTACCTCTCGGAGGTGGCAACCGAGCGTTACGAGGAGGCGCGCAGCCGCATAGCCCGCTTTGTGGGTGCAAAGCGCAAGGAGGAGATTATCTTCACGGCAGGTGCTACGGCATCGCTCAACACGGTGGCCTACGCCTGGGGCGACAGCCACGTCGAGGCGGGCGATAATGTGGTCGTAAGCGAGATGGAGCACCACTCCAACATCGTCCCCTGGCAACTCTTGTGTGAGCGCAAGGGGGCGGAACTGCGTGTCATTCCCTTCAACGACGAGGGGGCATTGCAGGTAGAACAGCTACCG
Source organism: Alistipes sp. (assembly GCA_017436185.1). The sequence goes on from JAFSDP010000018.1 coordinate 103,504, forward strand.
ACTCTTGTGGACGAACATACCAAAATTGTGGCCGTTACGCAGGCCTCCAACACGTTGGGCACCCGTCCCGACCTGCGCCCCATCATCGACGCTGCCCACCGGGTGGGTGCTGTGGTGGTGGTCGATGGTTGCCAGGGCGTGGTGCACGGTGGGGTAGATGTTACGGCTCTGGGATGCGACTTCTACGCCTTCTCGGGCCATAAACTCTACGGCCCGACGGGTATCGGTGTGCTGTGGGGTCGCTACGAGTTGCTTGCTCAGATGCCTCCCTTTATGGGTGGCGGCGATATGGTGGCCAATGTCTCGTTTAAGAAGACGACCTACGCCCCCATACCCCTGAAATTTGAGGCGGGTACGGCCAACTTCATCGGAGCGGTCGGCCTGGGTGAGGCGGTGCGCTTCTTGGAGGGGTTGGATTTGGCTGCGGTTGAGCAGTACGAAACCTCTCTGCTACGCTATGCCACCGAGGGGCTGAACCAAATCGAGGGATTACGCATCTATGGCACAACGCCTAATAAGTGTGCCATTCTCTCCTTTAATTTGGAGGGGGTGAACGGCTACGACTGCGGAATGATACTCGACAAACTCGGCATCGCCATCCGTACCGGTCAGCATTGTGCCGAGCCGGTGATGGAGCACTACGGTGTGCGAGGAATGTGCCGAGCCTCGTTGGCCCTCTACAACACGGCCGAGGAGATTGATGCGCTGGTGGCCGGCGTACGACGGGCGGCGAGGATGCTGTGCCGATAGAAAAATGAGCCACAAAACCTAAACTTAAAAACCTTTCGAGAAGATGTTTATTGTATTGGAGGGGCTCGACGGAGCCGGAAAATCGACCCAAATCAAGAAGTTGCAGCGCCTCTTCGAGGAGCGTGGGGCGGAGTGTGCCTACCTGCACTTTCCCCGCTTCGATGCCCCTGTCTATGGCGATCTGATTGCTCGCTTTCTGCGTGGTGAGTTTGGCTCGGCCGAGGAGGTGAATCCCTACCTGGTGGCGCTCATCTATGCGGGCGACCGTGCCGATGCCGCTCGGATGATTCGCCAATGGCTCGACGAGGGCAAGGTGGTCATCCTGGATCGTTACCTCTACTCGAACGTGGGCTACCAATGTGCCAAGTTGGAGGCCGGTGAGGAGCGTGAGAAGCTGCGTCGCTGGATTCTGGATTTGGAGTATGGCTACCACCAAATTCCCCGCCCCGACCTCTCGCTCTTCTTGGATGTTCCCTTCTCGTTCACGGCCCGCAAACTCACCGAGCAGCGTGAGGGCGACGATAGAAACTACCTGCAGGGCGGTGCCGATATTCACGAGGCTTCGCTGACGCTCCAACAGCGGGTGCGTGAGGTCTATTTGGACTGCGCCCGTGAGGACGAGGGGCTGGTGGTGGTCGATTGCTCGAACGCGGAGGGCGGTATGGCCTCGCCCGACGAGATTTTTGAAAAGATTGAAACCCTGATTAACCCCCTGCTTTAGCCGATGCGTACCAAACGAGCCATAAAACTATTGTCGCACCTCTGCCGTACGATTCTTGCCATCACCTTCATCTTCTCGGGTGTGGTGAAGGTCATCGATCCGTGGGGTACGGCCCTCAAAGTCCACGAGTACCTCTCCATCTATGGGTGGGACTCGTTGCAGCCCTATGTGATGCCCTTCTCGATTTGGCTGTGTGGTGCCGAGTTGATGATGGGTCTGATGCTGCTGTTCAAGGTGCGCATCCGCCTCATCTCTATTTTTGCCGTCTGCTCGATGTTCATCTTTACGGTCATCACGCTGCTCAGTGCCACGGTGTTGCCCGTCGAGGATTGCGGCTGTTTTGGCGAGGCGTTGAAACTTTCGCCTTGGGAGACCTTCTTCAAGAACCTGCTGCTTCTGCCTTTGGCCCTTCTGGTCTGGTGGCGCTACCGACCCGACCGCATCTTCTCGTTCTCGAAGATGGAGCTCTTCTGCACCGTGCTCTTCTTCTCGATTGCAATGGGGTTGGGTTGTTACTGCTACCGCCACCTGCCGTTGGTCGATTTTCTGCCCTACAAGGTGGGTGTCAATATCCACGAGGCGATGATGGCCCAGCAGAGTGCCCCCGACGAGGCCTCGGAGACCATCCTGATCTATCGCAACCTCAAGACGGGCCGCCTACGGGAGTTTAAGTTGGACGATACCGAATGGCAGGATTCGACCAAGTGGGAGTGGGTCGATACCCGCACCGAGAGCGAGACGCACGCCATTCGTGCCCTGATTAGCGAATTTGCCCTTCATAACGATTCGGGCGACTGTACCGAGGAGGTGCTGACCACCCCGGGCCGTCTGTATATGCTCTGCATCACCGACAGCAACGCCATCCCTGCGGCTTGTGCCGAGCGGATGCAGCAGTTGGTCGAAAAGGCCCGTGAGGAGGCAAGTCGCATCGTCTGCCTTACGCCCGAGCCGTTGTATGGCATTACGGAGTATTACATCGGCTCGGAGGCCATCCCCTGCTACAACATCGACGGCTCGACGATGAAGACGATGCTGCGTGCCCGCAACGGGGTGGTGGTGTTGGATGACGGCACCATTACGGCCAAATACAACTGCCTCGATATCAAGTTTTAAGCAAGTCGCTGTGTGCGATCTACTACGATGATACGCAAACTTTTTTTGACCCTTGTTGTAACCCTCTCGGTTACTGCGCTATACGCCTTTCCCGATCTGGAGGCGGCACTGCGCCGTGGGCGTGACCTCTACGCCTCGGGGCGTTGGAGCGATGCCCGCCACGCCTTCACCGAGCTGAAACGCTCGCTTGCGCCTGATGCTCGGCAACTGCACGAGGAGTGCGACTACTTCCTTACGGCTTGTGCCGTCGAGCTTGGCTCCGAGTCGGCCGAGGGGATGCTGACGGGCTTTCTGGAGCGTTATCCCCACTCGACTTATCTAAATCGGGTGCGCTATGTCCTCGGCTCGCACTATACGGCCGTGGGCGATATGAAACAGGCACGTCGCTACTTCTCGGAGACGGTCTATCGTTCGCTCAACCGCACCGAGCAGGAGCGATACGATGTGCGTATGGGCTATGTCGAGTTCTCGGAGCGTCGCTATGGCGAGGCCTACAACTACTTTGCCCGCATTGAGCCCGAAAGCGAACTCTACCCCCACGCCACCTACTACCGAGCCTATATCGACTATGCGCAGGGACAGTTGAGCCGAGCCAAGCAACTCTTCACCGAGTTGCAATCCACGTCGGCCTATGGGCGATTGGTCCCCTACTACCTGCTGCAAATCGAGTTCAAGGAGGGCAACTACCGCTATGTGGTCGAGCACGGCGAACGATTGGCTGCCGAGGCGGTCGAGGAGCGTCGTGCCGAGTTGGAGCGCATCATTGCCGAGTCGTGGTTCCGCCTCGACGACTATAACCGCACCACCCAACACCTGGCCGCCTATGAGCGTGCAGGTGGCCGCCTGGATCGTGACAGCGAGTACCTGCGTGGCTTCTCGCTCTACCGTCTGGCTCGTTACAGTGAGGCCGTTGAGCCGTTGCGTCGGGCGTGTGGTGCCAACGATGCGATGACGCAGAATGCCTCGTACCACCTGGCCGACTGCTACCTGCGTCAGGGCAATAAAGAGTCGGCCCAACAGGCCTTTGCGATGGCTACCGATGACCGTTTCGACAAGACGATTGCCGAAGATGCCCTCTTTAATTGTGCCAAGTTGCAATACGAGTTGGGTGGGGGAGTCTTCAACGGGGCCATCAACCTCCTGACCCGCTACCTGAAGAGCTATCCTCGCTCGAAGCGTTCGGCCGAGGCCCGTACGCTGCTCGTGGCGGCCTACTACAACTCCCGCAACTACGATGCCGCCTATACGGCCATCAAGAGCCTTCCCCAGCCCGATGCCGAGCTACGCACCGTGTTGCAGAAGATTGCCTATTTTCGTGGTGTAGAGGCCTTTGCAGGGGGTGATTATGCAACTGCCAAAGAGTCGTTGAACGAGGCGGTGGCGGTCAATGTGTCGCCCCGCTACACCGCTTTGAGCCGCTTCTGGCAGGGCGAGATGGCCTACATCGAGGGCGACAACGAAACGGCTGTCAGCCGCTACGAAAACTTCCTCTCGCGTGCCCCCCACACCGAGCGTGAATACCTCTTGGCCCACTACAATCTGGGCTACTGCTTCTTGGCGCAAAACAAAACCAAGGAGGCGGGCGAGAAGTTCGACTACTTCCTGAAAAACTACACGCAGAGCGATAACTACCGCACCGATGCCCTCAATCGCCTGGGCGATGTGGCCTATGTGGGGCGTGATTTCAACGAGGCGATCGGCTACTACGAGCAGTCGATGAGTATGGGTGGCCCGATGCGCCACTATGCCGCCTACAAGCGTGCCATCACGCTCGGCATCCTGGGGCGTACGGCTCAGAAGGAGCAGGCCCTGCGCAACATCCTTCAGGGCGGTCAGGGCAACTACCTCGAGGAGGCCTCCTACGAGTTGGGTCGCACCTGCATTGCCCAACAAAAGTATAGCGAGGGTGCCCGCCAGTTGGAGCAGTTTGTGGCCGAATATCCCACCTCCGCCCGTGTGACGCAGGCGTGGGCCGATTTGGGCTTGGCCTACCTCAATATGGGCGACAAACAGCGTTCGCTCAAGGCCTACAATCGGGTCATCGAGGCCGCACCCCGGTCGGCCGAGGCCCGTGAGGCGTTGCAGGGAGTGCGTGACATCTATGTCTCGGAGGGCAACGTCGATGGCTACTTTGCCTATGCCGAGCAGGTGGGTGTCGAGCGTGACCTCTCGCTCATCGCCCGTGACTCGCTCTCGTTTGCTGCGGCCCAGACCCTCTATTTGGCCGAAAATCGTCGCACCGAGGCCGAACGTTCGTTGCGCAGCTACCTGAAAAGCTACCCCTCGGGTGCCTACCGCATCGATGCCCTCTACCTGCTTTCGACCTGCTATGTGCAGCGTGACAGCCGAAAGGAGGCCATCGAGACCTTGACCGAGCTGACCGCCGAGGGCAACCACCAATACACCCTCGAGTCGCTCAAGCAGCTGGCCGACCTGACGTGGCGTGAAGCCCGCTACAAGGAGGCCGCCTCGGCCTACCGCAAACTCTACGATGTGACCACTTCGGCTGCCGACCACGAGGCTGCAATGACGGGTTATATGCGTGCAACGCTCTTGGCCGACGACCCCTCGTTGATCGCTCCGATGGCCGAGGATGTCCTCTCGAAGGACGATGCAGGTGTCGAGGCGCAGCGTGAGGCCCGTTTTGCGTGGGCCGAGCAGTTGCGCGAGGCGGGCGACAAGGAGGCTGCCTACAGCTACTACGCCCATCTGGCCTCCGAGGTGAAGAGCCGTGCCGGCTCGGCGGCGGCCTACTACCTCTTGGAGCGGGATTGGAACGAGGGCAAGGGCGACCGTCGGGCGGTCGAGAAGGCCATCTTTGCCTATGCCGAACGCAGCCCCAAGGCCTACTACCTGGCCAAGGCTTACCTGCTGTTGGGCGATATTTATATGGCCGATGGCGATGCCTTCCAGGCCCGTGCCACCTATCAGAGTATTGTCGATGGCTACACCCCTCAGGACGATGGCATCGTTGCCGAGGCCGAAAGCCGCATTAAAGCAATTCCCGAACAATGAAACGGCTCCTTTTTACCCTACTGATAAGCTGCTCGACCTTGCCGTTGTGGGCGCAGGTCGAGAAGCAGGTCGAGGTTACCAAGGCCTATGTTCCCTCGTTGGAGCAGGCCGATAAGTTGGCCATCATCCCCGATATGACCGACACGATGACTCTCCGCCCCGAGATCGACTACACGGTTACCCCGTTGAGCCTCCGCACCACGCTCGTCACTCGTCCGATTCGTCCGGCGAAGGTGACCTATTGGAACTTCAACCGACCCCGCCCCTTCTACCTGCGTGCCGGGGTGGGTGCCCCCTGGCAGTCGGTGGTCGATTTCTCGGCCGCCACGCAGAATCCGGGTACGGGCTTTGCGATGGGCTATCTGAACCATTCGGGCCGCTATGCCCGCCTAAAGAACGACTTTGGCGACCGCAACCGAGCCACCGAACTCTATAACCGCATCGGCTTTTCGGGCGGTAAATACATCGGTCGTCATACGGCCGAGGCCAACATCGAGTACAACCACCGCTACCTGCGTCGTTGGGGTATCTATTACCCCTCGTCGATGCCTGTGCCGGGGATGAATGTGGGCTATGGCGAGTTGATCGGCCGCATCCGTATGGGCGACGATTTTCTCGATTTGAATCGCCTGAACTTCGAGTTGGCGGTCGATGCTGCCTACTTTATGGACCACAGCGAGCCTCTTTTGGATGGCCGTCAGGGCGATCAGGTCGATGTGGGTGTCTCGGGTCGCATCGCCCGTAAAATCGGCCGTAAGGGGCGTTTCTCGCTCGGTGTGGGCTACCTCAGCAAGCAGGGTGCCCGCTCGTTGGATGCCTATCGTCAGCAACTTATCCACGCCTCGGCCCGCTATGGGGTCGATGGCGAGCGTCTGCGCCTGGAGGTGGGGTTAGATTACTACAACGACCGAGTCAATGCCCCCACCATTGGCGATGGGGCCGAGAGTAACAACTACTTCCTGCCGTTCGGACGGTTGGAGTACAACCTGCTCCGCACAAAGGCCTTCCGCCCCTTTGTGGAGGTCGATGGCACCCTTTCGACCAACGACTACCGTTCGCTGACCCACCTCAATCCCTTTGTCTTGACGGGCGAGTGGCTCCCGAAGAGCACCATCGACTACGGCCACCGAGGCGGTATTGTCGGCTCGTTTGGTCGCGAGCGTTTTGCCTACCGTGCCTATGTCGAGCTGACCATCCGCAAGAACCACCTTTTCCAGACCTTTGTGGCACTGAACAACGATACGCCTGCGGAGTACTTTATGGGGTGGATGCTGCCCCGTCAGGAGCGTCTGACGCTGGTCGGGCTGGGTGGCGAAATCAGCTACCGACCCACTACCGAGTTGAGCTTCGATGCCGCCGTGAAACTCTACACGCTCGACGAGGATGCCGCTTGGTCGGCAGGTGTTGCCGAACTTAACGGCCACATCGGTGCCCGCTACGAGGGGCGTAAAATCCGTGCAGGTGTGAAGGTCGAGGTCGAGAGCGAGCGTGGCTGGTCGATTCTTTCGCCTGCCGACGGGTCGGTGTTGAGTCGTTTCGATGCCCCCTTTGCCGTCAATGTGATGGCCGATGTGGAGTGGGTGTTGAACAGTCAGTGGTCGCTCTTTGTGGAGGGTCGCAATCTGGCTCACCAAACCCTTTATCGTTTCCCGATGTATCGTGATTACGGCATCGGTGCGGTGGTGGGTGCCCGCTGGCTCTTCTAACGTAGAAACACCCCCGCTACAAAGCATAAAAAAGGCTGCCTCCCACTTCGGGAAGCAGCCTTTTTTGTTGGCTCAACCGAGCTGTTAGATCTCGGTCAGCGAGCCCTCCTCGTAAGCGAACTTACCGGTATCCACCACGTTGAAGGTGAAGGCGTAGTTCTGATTCGGACCGTAAGCATAAACCTTGATCACCACCTTCTTGTACTCGGCGGGGGTCATCTCGGGATAGACATACGAGAGCACCTCGGCAAATACCTCGGCCGAGTGAATCTTCAGCTGCTCTACGATCTCCTCGTCCGAGAGGTTACCCATACCTGCGGCAGCGAAGCCACCCTTGCAGGCCGAAGCACGCCAGTCGATGTTGCCGTAGTAGGCCGAAGCACCCGTGTAGAACTCGTTGTTACCGTAGTTCGATACCCAGTAGTTGCCTGCGGGCTTCTCGCCGTTGATGGTCACGATGTCGGTCGAGACGATCACACCGGCATTGTCACGGGCGGGAGCACCCAGCGCCACATCCTTGTTGTCATATACCCAGTTTACGCAGTACTGGTAGAAGGCCTTGGTCTCGGCACCGTTGCCCGTGAAGTCGAGCTCCAGCGTGCGGTCGATAGCCCACTCGCCCTCGGCCTTGCGGAACTGGTCGGTCTTGGTGGCGAAGTAGTTGGTCTTGTTCCAAACCGTGCCGTCCGAAACATACTCGTCCACCTTCCACGACGTAGCACCACCTGCGTAGCAACGGTAACCTACATAGGCCACCTCGCCGGCTACGGCATAGGGGTAGTTCTTGGCCAGGAACTTGGGCAGGTAGTTGTCCTGCTGCGGGTTGGTAAAGTTGCCATACTTCTGACCCATCTCGTTGTAGTCGGCCACCTGTACCGGAACGATCTTGGTGGTCTCGAAGGCCGTGCCGTTCCACTTGTAGTAGGCGTACATCTTCTCGCTCGTGAGTGCCGTAGCAGCCGTAGCCGAGGTCGTAGCGGGCTCTACGCTCGTTACGACGATGTTGATAAACTTCGGTGCACCGCTCTGCTTGGAAATCGAGCAGAAGTAGCCATAGAGCGTACACTGCATACCATCCGTGAGCTGCGCCTTCACCTCGTCCGTAGCACCATAGATGCTACCTACGGCGGTCGTGGCACCCTCGACGTTGAAGTTGTAGTAGTTGCCGCTAACGGCTACCGTACCCGTCATCTTGGCGTAGTAGGCATACTCGTCGGCCGTGCGGCTGGTGAGCAGCTCATCCATCTTTGCACCCGTCAGCTCCATCGGCGTGGGGTAGGTCACCTCGGTCGTGCCGGTCTTCTCGATCGAAATACCCGACGTGCCAATCTGGAAACCGAAATTGTAGCTCGAAATGGTACCCGAAACGGTCACCTCGTCACCCACGGCGTAGCCCGTCGTCTTGTAGAGCAGTACCGAGCCCCCGTTGTCGGTCAGAATGGGACCCTGGCTCGAAACAGCCGAGATGTAACCCTTCACCTCTACGGCGTCGTTCAATACAGCCGAACCCAGTACCGAGCTATAGTTGTTGGTCGGAGCAGCCGTTACAGCCGTCACATCCACATAGGCCGTACCCTCGTCGTTGAGCACAAAGAGGTGGGGAACGATACCGCGAATGTCGGGGTAGCATCCATACGACGAGTAGTTCGAGTCGTACTGCAGCGACTTGGTCATCGTCACGTTCGTGATGGCAAACGTGCCATCTTCGTTGGGCGTGAAGGTAAAGCCGTAGCCATCCGTACCCACAGCATCCGATACGTTGAACGAGTTGTACGTACCGCTCAGGTAGTAGAAGCGGCCGTCGGCACCCTGCAACGAGTACTCACCCTCGGTCGAGGTGGCAGCTACATTCCAAGCCAGGGCGTTGGTCGTCTCGTCGGCAGCGATGGCGTTCTCCGAGATGGTCACCTCGGTAGCGGTGGGGTAGCCATACTTCTTGTCGGCTACGAGCGGCGTGGCGGCATAGTTGGCCGTCTCGCTGATGGCCACGATGAGGTACTTGCCCTCACCGGGGAACTTCACCTCGGGCTGCTCGGGAACAATCGGCTGCTCGGGATCCTCGGGCTGCTCGGGCTCCTCCTCCTCGGCCTTGGGCTCCTCGGCCGAGTAGTTGTAGGTTACAACCATATAGTCGCCCTCCGAAAGCTCCTCCGAAGGAAGCACCTCCGTGAGCTTACCGACGGTCGAGGGGGTCAGTGCCTTCTCGTAGAGGGTCTCGCTGCCCCACAGGGTCTTGTAGTTGTCCTCCGTCAGGGTGTACTCCTTGGCGGCATTCATCTGCTGAATCTCGGCGGGAATGTCGAGTGCGGTGGTGTAGGTCACCATCACAATCGAGCCGTTGTCGTAGGTCTTGAAGGCCGACGACAGGAACGGGGGAATGTAGGCAGCAGCCTCGTCGGCCGAACCGAAATACTTATTCTTACCGATGGCCGAAAGGGCGGCAACAGCCTCCTCACCGGCAGCCTCGGCGTTGGTCTTGTTGGTCGAGTTCTTCGAGATGGTCGCATAGTCATCGGCCGTGAGGGTGTACTCCACCGACTTCACATCCGTAATCTCCGTATTGCCCTCCCAACCATCGAGCTCGTGCTCGTTGAAGTAGTCGGCCTCGCAGCTCCAACCCATCAGGGCTACAGCGGCAAGCGACAACAGGTGTTTGAAAATATGCTTATTCATAGCTTGTCAATCTTTAGAAGCGGATTTTTAATCTGATGGTGTAGGTGCGACCGAACGAGTACATCACAGCATAGCAATCCTCCCAGCCCTTGGCATCGGTGGCGCACTGTGCATCCATAATGTAGTTGTAGTCGTAGAGGTTGTTCACGTTACCATACAACGTGGCATCCACCTTACCAATCTTGAACGAGTAGCTGGCCGAGAGGTCCAACTGGTGGCCCCAAGGAATACGCCAGGGGTCATTTACATTGACAGCCGTGTTGGGCGTCAGGTTCGAGCCGAGGTAGAAGTCGGCATAGTTGTTGGCATAGGCGTTCCAGTCGGCGCTCACACGCAGACCCTTCATCGGGAAGAAATCAACACCTACGGCAGCGGTTGTCTGGGCCGAGCCGGCAACGTGGATATCCTTCTGGTTCAGGTCGATCCAAGCGTGGTCTTCCTCCATAATGCCCGAAGCTACCGTGCCGTCCAACTTCTTGGTCATCGGCTGACCCTGCGAGTCGTAGATGTAACCGCGCGTGTTGCTCGACCAAATCCAGTCACCTACCGACAACATACCGGTCAGGTTCACCCAGCGGGCGGGCTTGTAACGCAGATCCAGCTCGATACCCATATGGCGGGCATCTACACCGGTCATATTTACACGGGCATAGTCGCCGTTCGACATCAGCTTCGAACGAACGTCCGACTTATCCATCCACATCGTGTAGTAGGCGTTCAGGTTCAGGTTGAACTTCTCGCTACGCAGACCATAACCACCCTCTACCGAGAAGACCTTCTCGTTTACGGCATCGGGGTTGGTCATATGGCTGGTGGTCGATTGCAGGAAGGCACCACCCGAGAAGAAGGGGGCACGCGAAATGTAACCTACGTTGAGGAAGACGTTCGAACGCTTCGTGAAGTTCCAGTTTACACCACCCTTGGCCGTGAAGCCGATGAAGTTGATCTTATCCGACTCCTGGTGAGCCTCGTCGTAGTAGAAGCGGTCCACACGCCAGTAACCCGTGTTCGATACCGAACCCGATACGAAGGCGTTGAGCTTGTTCTTGGTCCACTCCAGCTGGGCAAAGACACCCTCCTGGTGCACGTGACCGTCGTAGTCGCGATAAACCACATCACCTACGCCCAGCTTCTCGTACATCCAGTTCGGATCGGCAGCAGCAGCGTTGTTGATGGCCTTTACGTTCTTACGGTCGGCATCGTCGATGAAGTAGTTACCACCATACAGATCGACAATCTCGTTGGTGTGCTCACCGATGTAGTAACGTACATCGACACCGGCCGAAAGCTCCAGATTTTTGCCAATCTGGTTGGTGTAGGTCGAGAGCAAACCATACCACATATGGTTGTTCTTGCTATCCGACATCACCATCTTCGAACCATCTTCGCTGGCAGCATTCAGGTCCTGAATGGCACCGTAGTCGAACGTACCATCGGCCTTGCGGAAGTCGTAGCGCAGGATACCGTTGTTCGAACCGTTCCACATCGAACGATCCGACGACGTACGACCCTGACCCGAGTAACCACCACCACGACCAATCGACATATAAAGGGCCGTCGAGAGCGACGACTTATAGTCGATCTGCCACTGGTGGTTCAACGAAATCTGGGGCTTGTGGTAGTGGTTCCACTGCGAGGTGCGCTCCTTGCCGTTGTTGTCGAAACCGTAAACGGCGTTGTAGCGATACTTATCCTCCTCGCCCATCCACTTGGCCACCTTGTCCCACTCCTTAATCGAGAGACCGGCATAGAGGGGCTTACGCTGGTTGTGGCTCTGGGGAGCACCGAAGGCCGTCAGCGAGAGCTGGTGGTGGTCGTTCAGACGCTTCGAGACGTTCACGAACCAGTTGTAACCCTCGAACGAGGTGCCCTGGATGTAACCGTCACCCCAACGCTTGGCAAGCAAGAGGCTCATAGCCCAACCGCTCTTCGTCAGACCCGTCGAGAGGCTCAGCGACACATTTTGCAGACCGTCGTTACCTACGCCATACGAGAACGTACCGCCCTTCTTGGCGTCGATGGTGTTCGTTACGATGTTGATCGTACCACCCACCGAGGGCGACGAGATCTTCGAGGCACCCATACCGCGCTGGGTCTGCATCGAACGGGTTACGTCCGACAGACCGGCCCAGTTCGACCAATAAACACCGCCCCACTCCATATCGTTCACGGGCACACCATTGATCATTACGGCTACGTTGGCCGACTTGAAGCCACGCATATTGATCTTCGAGTCGCCATAACCGCCACCATCCTTGGTGACATAGACACCGGGGGTCGATTTCAGAATCTCGGGGAACTCCTGACCACCGAGTTTGTACTCGATGTCCTGCGCCGAGACGGTCGAAACGGCCACGGGGGTCTTGCGCTGTACGGCCACCGACTGCGTGATGACTACATCCTGCATCGAAATGGCCTCGGGCTCGAGCTTAATCTCGCCCAGACTCTGACGCGATGCGGCCGAATTCACCTTGAGCGTCGTGGTCTTGTAGTTCAGGTAGCTCACCTGAATCGCATCGGCACCCTTCGACATACGGAGCTGGAAGCTACCATTGACGTCGGTGCTGGTACCCTGCGTCGTGCCGGGGATGATAATCGTAGCACCAATCAGCGGCTGGTTGGCTTCATCTACGATCACTCCCGTGACGACTGTCTGCGCTGCCGCCGTGAGAGCGACAACCAGACCAACCATCAGAAGGAAAAGTTTCTTCATAAATGCTTGTTTTGAGTGAATAAATAAAAGTTAAGTTTGTGTTTCGTTTTTAGACACGAAAGGGAGCCTCCCTGTGACGGTGCGCTCCTCTTCGTGTAATTGCTATACAAATATAGGTATAATATGTTTATCGCCCGTGTCAAAAGGCGAAAAGTAATTAACTTTTTATCAACGATTTTCTAAAAAGTGTAATTAAATGAGGCCTCGACCCGATTTTTGAATTTTTCCCTCCTCGGTCAGTAGGACCACGATTTTATCCAACACACCGTTGATGAAGGTGCTTGAGCCGGGGGTGGAGTAGTATTTCGAAATCTCGATCCACTCGTCCATCGTCACCTTCACCGGAATCGAGGGGAAGGCTACCAACTCGGCAATGGCCACACCCAGAATGAGGTTGTCCATAAATACCACACGCTCGATGTCCCAGTTGGCCGTGAAACGCTCCACATAATGCTGGTAGTCGTTGTAATTGACCAGGGCCTTCTCGAAGAGGGTCTTCAGGAATTGGGGATCCTCCTCGCTCTTGTACTTCTCGGCCACACGCAGCTGGGTGTGCGAGATACGCATATTGCTAATGGTGCGCTGAATCATTGCCAGAATGTAGGGCAGGTCGTCGGCCCACATCAGCGACATCTCCTCCAACGCCTCGTCCAACACGGGGCAGTCGTTGAGCATCGTGAAGAGGTAATCGACCAGGGCACGATCCTCCTCCCACGAGCGGTTGTCGCGAGCCATATAGGTCTTGAAGAACTCCGTCTCGATGAGCTGCTGGTAGATGAGGCGAATCAAATCCTCCTGACCCGTCCAGCCCAACTTGCGCTTGGCCACGTGGTCGGCTACGGCGTCGGTGGTCGAGATGATGCGGATGACCGCATTATCGACAAACTTGGTGTTGGGATGCAAATCTTCGAAGGTGGGCAGCTTCTTTTGCTTGGCGATGTCGATACGCTCCTGGGCGTACTTGACGAGCTGCTCGGGCAGGGTCAGCAGTTGAAAATAGAGGTCGTAGGCCTTATCGACCGTGGCGACGAGGTTTTTCTCGGAGGCAATCATATTGTCGCTCTCCGACTTCAGATGCGCAAAAAGGGCCTTGAGGACCTTGATGCGGAGTAATCTTCTGCTTAACATATTTTTTAGAACGGTTAATTCCTTGCTTAAATTCGTGCGCAAAGATAGTCAAATAAATTCAAAAAAAAGTCACCGAGACGGCAATTTTGGCCACTTTGTGTGGTTGGGGTTTGCATTTTCAGAAAAAATAGCTACCTTTGCAACGCTTTCGAGCAGCGGATTGAACTGTGGTGTAATGGTAACACAGCAGATTTTGGTTCTGTCGTTCTGGGTTCGAGTCCCGGCAGTTCAACCAAAAAAAAAGGAGACCTCAATTGTTTTGAGGTCTCCTTTTTTTGGTAAATTCAAAATGTAGAATGCAAAATTCAAAATGAGGGGGGATGATAAGGTCGCTATAGGTCATTATAGGTCTTATAGGTCCCATAGGTCTCATAGGTCTTATAGGTCTTATTGGTCTCATCTTCCCCTCATTCTTTTCAGCCACCAGACCACCACGAACTGCCACTCCGTGTGTTCCTCCCAATTCGCAAACAAAACGATGGCGTGCAGCACGGGTTACATTTTTGTAACCCGAGTAGAAGAGGGTTTATTGAAGGTGGAGACACCGCAAAGCATCCCCACCGCACCGAGTATGCATAGGCATACGATGCGGGTTGTTTTGGTCATAGAATGATAGGATTGGAAACCTACACGGGCATTCCCGTGTAGGTTGATTTTGATTGTTTTAGAAGGCGAAACTTATTCGTCGATAGAGATTTTGTAGGGATACTCCTCAAAAGTGATACCTGTGATCTTCTCTTGCTCTAATCGCTGTTTAAGCCTTTCGGATACCATAAACACACCTCCGCAAGGATTACCTTGCCAAACAAAGATATCCATCACATTCGGGTCAGTACCTTTCTTGAGTACAATATCTTCGGCTAGAATGAGGGCTGCGATATCCTTTTTTCTTAGAATACCTGCTAATCTTGTCCTATCTTCAAAGGATTGAACTTTAACAGGAGTGTCACTCAGTCGCTTATCAAACCTAGTCTCGTAAAAAGTTGTTTTGGGATAGTCAATCTTATCCACAATTCCAGGCATAGGCAAATGAAGATGATAGTAAGGCGTAGAAATGGGCTCTCCTTTTTTCGTTACGATAGATACCTTTACATATTGATATTGACAGCCAATGTTGTATTCACTGAAGATGTTTTTTAGTCTTTCGCTGATGATTGCACCGTATCCCTTGATGTTATAGCAACTTAAAAGATCGGTGAATTTAGTTCTTACAGATCGTGCAACCAAAGGGTATACCCTTGTGGCGGCCTCCTCTTCAGAAAGAATATCCCACATACCAACAAACTCAACAAGGGGAACTCCCCATTCCTTCTCGATAGATTCTACTTGTGGTACAAAACCAACCTTTACAAGAGCATTTTTTATGCAATAATATTTTAGTTTCATCTCGATATTATTTTAGTTTTTTATATTCGAATATCTCGTTCCTAAATTGCTATGCAAGTTAGCCTTTTTCTCTGAAAAATGCAAATGCAGTGCAGCTCGAAAAGATGTTTTCCTAAACGAAATGAGGGTCGTAGCCACAGCCACAACCCTCCAATTTTGAATGCTAAATCTAAATTTTGAACGGCTAAAGTTTTGCCAGGAAACGCTCTCGGTCCACCACAAAGCGAACGTGTACCCCCTCGCCGATGATGCCCGCCTCGTCGGTGGCACCCACCGTGAAGGTGAGTTTGCGCCCCTCAACGGCCGTAAGCACGGCTGTGGCCGAGATTTTGGCCCCCAACTTCGAGGGCTTGATGTGCGAGCAGTTCATCTCCGAGCCGACCGTCGTCGCCCCCTCGGGCAGCGCCTCGGCCACGGCACGCATTGCCGCATTCTCCATCAGTGCCACCATAGCGGGGGTGGCGAAGACCTCCATATCGCCCGAGCCCATCGCCCGAGCCGTCAGCGACTCACTGACCACCACCTGCGAGGTGGCTTTTAATCCCTTTTCCAGCATACTATTGTCGTTATTTTTCCGTTTTTTTGTATATTTGTAGGGACAAAGATAGAAAAAAATGCGTAAGTGGTTGCTATTTCTTTTTGCGGTGCTCTTTTTGGTGCCGTCGCTATCGGCTCAGCAGCGTCGTTTGCGGGGTGCCACCTGGTCGGGGTGGGCCGTCGAGCGGGGCGACTCGGTGGCGATGGTCGATGTGGCGCCCGTCTTTGTCTTTAACCGTCCGGCCGACCTCAGAAAATACCGCCGTTTGGTCGCCGCCGTGAAGCGTGTTTACCCCCTGGCGCAGATTGCCAAAAGGCGGATGGCCGAGATGGAGACCGAGCTGTTGGCCATTCAGGGCAAGAAGGAGCAACGAAAATATATCAAGCAGTGTTACAAGCAGATACTCGACGAATATACCCCCGTAGCCAAGCGAATGACCCGCACCCAGGGACGTGTGTTGGTCAAGCTCATCGACCGTGAAACGGAGTACACCGCCTACGAGATCATTCGCGAGTTTCGAGGTGGTTTTGTGGCGGGTTTCTGGCAGGGCATCGGTCGCATCTTCGGCCACAATCTGAAAACCCAATACGACAAGGAGAACGAGGACCGCATCCTCGAACAAATTGTGGTCTATTACGAGGCGGGGCTGCTGTAAATAAAATTTACAGCCTTGTTCGGCCGCCTTTTTGCCAAATAAATTTGGGATTGCGCTCGGCTTGTACTATCTTTGTGGCCTAATTTTCTGATTATGTTTGAAAACTTAACCGATAAACTCGAACGGTCATTCAAAATCCTTAAGGGTGAGGGCCGTATTACCGAAATCAATGTGGCCGAGACCTTGAAGGAGATCCGCCGTGCGCTTATCGACGCCGACGTGAACTACAAGGTGGCCAAGACCTTCACCGACCAGGTGAAGCAGAAGGCAATGGGTCAGAGCGTGCTGACGGCCGTCAAGCCGGGTCAGATGATGACCAAAATCGTGCGTGACGAGCTGGCCCTTCTGATGGGTGGCACGGCTACCGACATCAAGTTGGAGGGTTCGCCCGCCGTCATCCTGATTGCCGGTCTGCAGGGTTCGGGTAAGACCACCTTCTCGGGTAAGTTGGCCCAGCTGCTCAAGTCGAAGAAGAGCCGCCAGGTGCTGCTCGTTGCGGGTGACGTCTATCGTCCTGCCGCCATCGACCAGCTCAAGATTTTGGGTCAGACGGTCGGCGTGGAGGTCTATACCGAGGAGGGCAATATGAACCCTGTGGAGATTGCCCGGAATGCCATCCGCTATGCCCGTGAGAAGTCCTACAATGTGGTCATCGTCGATACGGCAGGTCGTCTGGCCGTCGATGAGGCGATGATGAAGGAGATCGAGGCCATCAAGGCCGCCGTGAACCCCTCGGAGACCCTCTTTGTGGTGGATGCCATGACGGGTCAGGATGCCGTAAATACGGCCAAGGAGTTCAACGACCGTCTCGATTTCGATGGCGTGGTGCTGACCAAGCTCGATGGTGATACCCGAGGTGGTGCTGCCATTTCGATTCGTTCGGTGGTCGATAAGCCGCTGAAGTTCATCTCGAGTGGCGAGAAGATGGATGCCTTGCAGGTCTTCCATCCCGAGCGTATGGCCGACCGCATCCTGGGTATGGGTGATGTGGTTTCGCTTGTGGAGCGTGCGCAGGAGCAGTTCGACGAGGAGGAGGCCCGCAAACTGAAGAAGAAGCTCGTCAAAAACCAGTTTAACTTCAACGACTTCATCCAGCAGATTCAGCAGATCAAGAAGATGGGTAATCTGAAGGACCTGGCTTCGATGATTCCCGGTATGGGCAAGATGCTCAAGGATGTCGATATTCCCGACGATGCCTTCAAGCAGGTCGAGGCCATCATTGGCTCGATGACCCCCTACGAGCGTGAGCACCCCGAGTGCCTGAATGCCCGCCGCCGTGAGCGTATTGCCAAGGGTTCGGGTACGACGATGGCCGATGTGAATCGCCTTCTGAAGCAGTTTGAGGATACCCGCAAGATGATGAAGATGGTTGCCGGCGCAGGTGGCAAGATGCCCAAGATGCCGATGGGTCGCGGCGGCTTCAGAAGATAATTCGGATGAACATCTACCGACACGGAGCCTTTACGTTGGAGTCGGGCGAGGTGTTGCCCTCGCTCGAAATCGCCTACCACACCTACGGGCGGCGCAATGCCGACTCGTCGAATGTGGTGTGGGTCTGCCACGCCCTGACGGCCAACTCCGATGTGGCAGATTGGTGGCCTCACACGGTGGAGGAGGGGCGTTTTTTGGACCCCGACCGCTCGTTTGTGGTCTGCGCCAACATCCTCGGCTCGCACTACGGAACGACCGGTCCGCTGTCGATGAACCCTGCGACGGGCGAGCCTTACTACGGTGACTTCCCCCGCCTTACGATTCGTGATATGGTGGCCGCCCATCGCCTCCTGGCCGATGCGCTGCAGATTGACCACATCCACGCCCTGGTGGGCAGTTCGGTGGGTGGTTTTCAGGCCGTGGAGTGGGCTGTGGAGGAGCCGAGCCGCTTCTCGAAGCTGGCCCTGATTGCCACCGATGCCAAGGCCTCGCCCTGGACCATCGCCATCGACGAGAGCCAACGTATGGCCATCGAGGCCGACCAAACCTTCGGCGAGCGTCGCCCCGATGCCGGTATGCGGGGTATGGCGGCAGCCCGTGCCTTGGGCCTTTTGACCTACCGTGGCTCGCTGGGCTACAACCTCACACAGCAGGACACCGAGCCGCTGCCCGAGTTGCATCGAGCCTCGACCTACCAGCAGTACCAGGGCGAGAAGTTGTGCCGTCGCTACAACGCCTACTCCTACTACACGATTCTCAACGCCTTCGACACCCACGATGTGGGCTACGAGCGGGGTGGGGTAGTGGCTGCCCTTTCGCGCATCGAGGCCGAGACGGTGGTGGTGGGCATCACGACCGACATCATCTTTACGCCCGAGGAGATGCGCCTCCTCACGGAGCGTATTCCCCACAGCCGCTACTACGAAATCTCCTCGCCCTTCGGCCACGATGGTTTCTTGGTCGAACACGAGCAGTTGAACGAAATTTTATACCCCTTTATCCATAACAAGTAATCGCAATGAGTAACATTAAAATCGGTCTGTTTGGCTTTGGCGTGGTCGGCCAGGGTGTCTATGAGGTCATCCGCAAGTCGAAGAATGCCCACGCCGAGATTGTCAAGATATGTGTCAGCGATCTGAATAAGCCCCGAGCCATCGAGGTGGACAGAAAGTTGCTGACCGATCGTGCCGAGGATATTCTGCAGAATCCCGAAATCAACCTCATCGTCGAGGTGATCAACAACGCCGAGGATGCCTACCACATTGTCAAGACGGCCCTGCTGAATGGCGTGCCGGTGGTGTCGGGCAGCAAGGCGATGTTGGCCAAATACCTGCCCGAACTGATTGAGATTCAGAAGCAAAACAACGTGGCGCTGCTCTACGATGCCTCGTCGTGCGGCTCGATTCCCGTCATCCGCAATCTGGAGGAGTACTACGACAACGACCTGTTGTTGGAGGTGAAGGGTATTCTGAACGGCTCGTCGAACTACATCCTTTCGCGCGTCTTCGACCACCACGAGGCCTACGATTCGGCCCTGCGTAAGGCGCAGGAGTTGGGCTTTGCCGAGAAGGACCCCTCGTTCGACATCGAGGGCTACGACTCGCTCTTCAAGCTGGTCATCATCACCGTGCACGCCCTGGGTACCTACGTGGCCCCCGAGCGCATCTTCACCTACGGCATCTCGACCATCCACGACT
This sequence comes from Alistipes sp., assembly GCA_017436185.1. The sequence goes on from JAFSDP010000018.1 coordinate 123,030, forward strand.
CCGACATCCGCTATGCCCGTGAGAAGGGGGTGAAAATCAAGTTGGTGGCCCAGGTGGTGAAGGTGAGCGACGAGCACTTCACGATGTTCGTGATGCCCGAGTTCGTCGGCCCGAACAAATACATCTACAGCGTCGATGACGAGTACAACGGCGTGGTGATTCGTGGCGAGTGCTACGACCGCCAGTTTATGTTCGGCAAGGGGGCGGGCTCGCTGCCTACGGCCTCGTCGATTTTGAGCGACGTGATGGCCCGTCTGCACGACTACCGCTACGAGTACAAGAAGCAGAACTACCTGCAAAAGCCCGACTACACGACCGACATCACGTTGAAGATTTATGTGCGCTACTCGGAGACCAATATCCAGCACGTGCTTGATTTTGAGGCCATTCACGAGCAGTATATCTCCTCGGAGAGCAACTATGTGATTGGCGACATCCGCCTTTCGGAGCTTATCGCCAAGCGCGAAAAACTCCACGCCAAGGACCTCTTCATCGCCAATATCCCCATCTTCTTCCTCAATCAGGACAATTAACCCCCTTTTGGCGGTGCAAATAACCAATCGGGAGACAACCTACAGCGGTTGTCTCCTTTTTTTGTCGATTTTTTTGCTATCTTTGTCCGAAACGAACACTTCAATGCGCTTTTTAACCACCGTTTTGCTTTTGTTGTTGGCTGTTTCGTGCCGGCAGGCTGCCCGCGACACCGTTGCTCGGGCCGATATGCTGTTGTCCGACCAACCCGATAGTGCCCTTGCCCTGCTTGAGGGGCTCGATTTTCATCGGCTGCACGGTCGTCGGCTGCGTGCCCACTACGCCTTGACGCATACCGTTGCCCTCGACAAGAACTATATCGACTCCGACAACGACTCGCTCTTCCGCTACGCCTTCGACTACTATAGCCGCCACCGTGACGACTCCCTCCGCTCGTTGGCCCACTACTATCGGGGACGTATCTACCAAAACGGAACGCAATATCGCCTGGCCACCGAGTCCTACCTGACGGCCCTGCACCACCTCGACACCACCCGCAGCCACTACCGTACGGGGCTTGTCTATTCGCGCCTGGGCGAAATGTATCGCGATCAATACAATTTCAACTCGGCCCTCGACTACTTCCACCGTGCCCTCGATGCCTACACCTCGGCCCGTGCCGAGGTTGCCTGCTATATGACAATGGGGGAGTTGGGCTATGCACACTATAAACTCAAAAACTACCATCAAGCCGAAGATTGGTATAACCAAGCATTGCAGAAAGCAGAGAAATATGCTGATAGCTTTAATGCTCCTATTTATATTAGCCATATGGCTTCTCTATATAGCGATATGAATCAAAATGAAAAGGCTCTCCATCTTCTTCGTTCATTAGCTACAAATTATCCTGAGTCCGTTACAGAAAACTATTATCTTACTCAGGCAAAGGTCTATTTGTATGATACGAATCTTCAGGCCGCAAAGTCAGCATTTTTGCAATCCAAACTTTGTGGGAAGGGTGATAATATCTATTCAAACTTGTTGGGGATAAATATTTCACTTTTTGAAAATAATACTCAGCAGGCGGGATACTATATCCGTCGTTACATCCTCCAATCGGATTCGGTAATGTGCGTAACCCTCCAAACGACCATTGATGCAGCCGAGCGACAATTCTATGCCGAACAAAATGCCCATAACCAATACAGACTCAGGGTTCGTAAATGTGGAGAAGCGATAGCAGTTCTCTTACTGCTCATTGTGACCGGCTTTGTGTTTTATCTCTATCGGCTTCAAACCAAACGCCGTGAACAAAAGATTTATAACTATATGGCTATCGTTGAGGAGTTAAAAAAACAATACAACGATTTAGGGCGAAAACTGCAGATTAAGGAGGGAAATGAACAACTTTACAAGCAGGCACTTTCGAGCCATTTCACACTGCTCGACGATTTGTGTTTGCACTTTTTCGAGCGTTCCACCACTGCTCTGCAACAAGCTAATATCTATAAAGAGGTACGGACTCGATTAAACAGTTTGGCCAACCACGAAGAGGTGGACGAGGAGTTGAATGCAATCGTCAATACGTTGCACAACAATGTGATGAATCGCCTCACCGAACAACTCCCCAAAATCAAAGGGGTCGATTTGCACTTCTTGCGATTGTTGCTTGCCGGTTTTTCGCCCCAAGTCATCAGCCTGATTTTGGAAGATAGTGTACACAATATGTACGCACGAAAAAACAGAATCAAAATGAAGATTGTGCGCTCTGATGCACCCGATAAAGAGGAGTTTTTGCGTCTATTCGATTAGTATTCAGGTGGTTGCGATGTGCCGTTGATTATATTGCTGATTATCAGCAGTTTACAAGAACGATGAGATTTTTGCAATTTCATCGTTCTTTATTTTGTTGATTGTCAGCTATTTGTTGATTCGGTCGATGAGATTTTTTTGCGTTAAAAATTTCGTACAAGGGGTCTTTGTGTCTAATTTTGTACAAACAAAAATCTTAAAACTATGCGCAATTTTCTGTTGATTATTTTTGCACTCTTAATTTGTTGTACGCAGAGGATCCTCCTCAAGTGCCGAACGAAGTAATTATTGGTAAATTGGATAAACCCAGAGGTCCTCGTTCGCTGACCGAGGTGGTTGCCTATGCACACGTGGCGACGAATACCGTAGAGGTGTCGTTTGTGGCACCGATGGGCGAGGTGACCCTCTATCTGACCGGCGAGAGCGGTGTGGTCGATATGGCGGTCGTGGATAGTGCCACCGAGAATGCCACACTCTTGCTCGACGACACCGCCTCGGGCAACTACACCATTACCTTGGTCGATGCACTTGGCAACGAATATAGTGGTGCATTCAGCCGCTAACTGCGCTAAACACACCTATATTATATACTAACCTTATAACTTTCCTCAATGAAACAATTTTACTTAATGTTGTTTGCGGCTTGTGCGCTATTGTGCAGTTGCTCGCAAATGGATGAGTCGGTAGCTCCCTCGACCAAGGTGGAGCGAGTAGCTAAAAAAGGCGTGCTTTGTCTGCCTTCGCAAGAGGCGTTTGCTTCGTTGGTGGATGCCCTGAAAGCGGCTGATACCTATGATATTAACGACCTGCCCAAGACCCGTACCGATGGTGTGACCGGTAACGAAGATTTCGTCTCGTTGCGTCAGCACCTTATTGACCAGGGTCTGCGTGAGTTTACCGATGAGGAGTTGGCCGAGATTACGGCTGATTCGCTTATTTATGATCCCGAGGACAGTCTGATTGTCGATCCCTATATGATGGCAATGCTCGATGCAGATCGAGAGGTGCAAATCGGCGATAAAGTGTATCGCTTCATCAATGAAGGACTGCTTATTTACGATGCACCCTCTATCGTGATTGACCCGATTGGCGACCCCTTCAACCGTGATTCGCTAAATGATTTCTCGCCCGGTGACCTAGTTCTTCCCGAGGATGGATTAAACCTTGCACAGGGAGAAATGACACTTGTTCAGGACGCCAACGGAAATACGGCCGAATTGTATGGTGTTGATTACGGCGGAGAAGATGATGGCGAGCCCGATGACAATGAATATATGGACCATGATTTCGTCGGTGGCGATGGTGGTGGCGGAAGCGGCTCCAGTGGAGGTGGCTCCGGTAGCAACGATGTGGATGAACAAGATGAAGAACCCGGTCTGCTTTTATGTGATGGTAATGTTGTCCCTGGTGATAAGATTAACTTTGCTCATTATGAGCAAGGTGAAGGTGATGGAAGTTGGATTTCAAAGGGCATTTCTAGGTTGTTTGATGGCTCTAATGTCAATGTTGTGGTTGTCAACAAATTCAACTCAAGATATAGGCTGAAATTGCGTATGTACGATATTGACTACATCATTTATGAATCATGTGGTATGACGGTGCGCTTCCAAAAAAGAACTTTGGGAATTTGGTGGCGAAAAAGAGCGGAAAAACTCTATTTTGGGTGGTCACCCCTGGAAATTGAGAACTCCTTTCCGTACAAAATTTTCTTTGATCCGGGTAATCCTCCTGCACCTGAAATTGATCTGGGCGCAGGTGATGCTCCTACCGGTATTGCAAGACATCCCGAAGTCATAAAGAGAAAGATGCCATTTAGTGATGAAGAAGTAGCCTTGTTTTACGTTCACCCTAGCGATTATGATTTTCAATCTGGTAATGTAGATGGGTTCTTTATGGCTTATGAATCGCAAAGTGCAGCTTTTAGACAAAGATGGTTTAATTATTTGACGGCGAATGGCCTTTCTGCTACGCACGTTGGTTTTTATACTGCATCAACGGATAATTGCAAGATGTTGTCGATACTCCCTCCTCAGAGTTTTGTGATGGAGGACTCTGGTAGAGAGGCCGTTACATGGGAAGAGTTGCGATTGGGTATGGCACTTCAGTTCTTTTTCTCATTTGGAGATTCGTTCTCTTTAACTGATGTGAAATTGAAGCGCGTAAACCTCGATGTTAAAATTCTACGAGGTGGAGTGTATGGTGCAGCTAAATATAACAATGAATTTAGGGCTTGTATGATTGGAACAAAATAAGTATATTTGTAAACACGTTCTAACCAATGAGTTTCATATGAGAAATTTACTAATTGTCTTATTGTGCTTTGTAAGCATACAAGTATCTGCACAATCATTACCTCAGGTGCGAGCTTTTGAGGGTGAGTTTAGCTATGGTATGGCAATACCGACCAATGATTTGGGTGGTGATGGGAAAATCGGTAAAAACAGATTGCTCCAACTCGAGGTGCGCTACAACCTCCCTTGGCACCCCATCGACGTAGGTGTTTTGTTGCGTGGTACAACCATACACCGTCTATATGAACCTGTAGATGATGTGTGGCCCACGGACGCCGATTGGGATGTGTCGGCGTGGTACACAATGGCTGTTGCCGACTACAATTTCCGCCGTGGTAGCGATGCTTCGTTTTTCGTAGGATTGGGTGCAGGTATCGGTTCGCAAGATGCGTGGAATGATGACGATGTTGATGTAAAATTCTGTATGATGCCTCGTGTAGGCGTTGAGTTGTGGAAACACCTCCGATTGACCCTCGCCTATACCTATATGGATAAACAGACAAACAATTTTGGTCTTTCGATTGGCGTTGTCTTTGGCGGCGGCAACAAAAAGTAAAACCAACACGGCGTACAGAAAATACCTTTGTTTTCCTCCTTTTTTTGTACATCCGGTTGGCTACAGCTCCAAGTTATCTTGGGGCTGTTTTTTTTGTTTTTGGGGAAGGTCGCTATAAGTCGCTATGGGTCGTTTTAGGTCGCTATGGGAATGCCCTGTTTCGTTAAACTCCTTAAATTCCCTAAACTCTTTAATTTCCTTATTCTCCCCACTTTTGCAGCACGGGTTACAAAAATGTAACCCGGCCATAAAGACCTATGAGGCCTATAAGACCTATGGGTCGTTATAAGAGGCCGACCTAATCCCCATAACGACCTATAAGACCTATAATGACCTATAGCGACCTTATCATCTTCCTCAATGCTAAATTTTGCATTAAAAAAAGAGGGCCGTGAAAAATCACGACCCTCTTTTTTTACTCCAGCGCTTTGCGGAGGGCTTTGGCCAACTGATCGGGGCACGAGGTGCCACGACCTCGGCAGTCGATGCCCTCCAGGCGGGCGATGGCCTCCTCGGCCTGCATCCCTTGGACCAGTGCCGCCACGCCCTGCGTGTTGCCGTGACATCCGCCGGCGAAGCTCACTTGGGCAATGGTACGATCTTCGTTCAGCGTGACGATGATGGCCTGCGAGCAGGTCCCCACAGTGGGGTAGGTGATGGTTTTCTTCATAGTTCGAGTTAAAAAAAGGGGGCAGACAAACTCGTTGTTCGCCGCCCCCGAGGTTTTACGTCTCCCGCTTTGGGGACTACTGCTGCTGCAACGACGAGGGGTCGGCAACAACCATATTCTTGTCGATGCGCAACGTTACGTCGCTATCCACCTCGATCAAGAGGGTCGTCTCCTTGACCTCCTTCACGGTGGCATAGATACCGCCGGCGGTGATGATCTTGTCACCCTTCTTCAGGGCTTCGCGGAACTGCTGCATCTGCTTGCGGCGCTTGGCCTCGGGACGCCACATAAAGAGCCACATCACGAGGAACATCAGGCCGAGCATAATCAGAAAACTGTACTGCTGCATAAAGCCGGGCTGCGGCTCGGTAGGTACTGCTTGCAAGAAATTAATCATCATTGTATTGGTTTTAAGTGTTACGTTTGTTTGCTATCGTTTTGTTTCGACAAATATAGTCGATAATTTTTCGTTTTGCAAATCTCGGCGGCCCCTCTTTTGGTCGTTTCGTTACTCAATCTCGGCCTCCACCCAGAGCTTGAGCGGCTCGGTGCCACCCTCCAGGTGCAACTTCAGCAGTTTGAGTTGCCAGCCCCACTCACCTCGGCTGTCGAAGTAGAGGGTCGCCGCACGGCTCGACTCGGGGGCCATTGGCTCACGGCTCAGCTCCAAGGTGGTGCATCCGCAGGTGCGCTCCACCTCCCGAACGAAGGTGGCTCGCTGCGAGGCGTTGCGAAAGGCAAGCGGGTAGGCTAAAATCTCCCCCTCGTGCAGCCGTCCCAGACGGATGGTGTCGCTGCCGCCCCGAGCCAGCATCGCCTCGTCGATCAGAATCGTATGGGCGGCATTGACCTGTTGTTGCGCAGGGCGTGAACTGCACGCCGCAGCGAGCATCGCCACACCGACAAGAACGCCTCGGAATCGCATTTTATTGCCTTACATACGCTCCGGCACGTCGATGCCGATGAGCTTCATACCCTTGCGAATCACACGGGCCACCATCGAGGCGAGCTGCAGACGCAACTTGCGCACCTCCGCATCGCTCTCCTTGAGGATCGAGTGGTCGTGGTAGTAGCCGTTGAACGACTTGGCCAGCTCGTAGATGTAGGCGGCAATCACCGACGGAGCAAACTGCTCACCGGCCTGGGCCACGATGGCGGGGTAGTCGGCCAACATCTTCACCAGCTCGATCTCCTCGGGGATGTAGGCTGCCTCGGCCTTGCCCTCCATCGACAGACCCTGCTCGGCGGCCTTACGCAGCACCGAGCAGATGCGGGCGTGGGTGTACTGGATGAAGGGACCCGTGTTGCCGTTGAAGTCGATCGACTCGCGGGGGTCGAACAACATCGTCTTCTTGGGATCAACCTTCAGGATGAAGTACTTCAGCGCACCCAGACCGACCATCGTCGATACGGCCTCGGCCTCCTCCTCCGTGCAACCATCCAGCTTGCCCAGCTCGGCCGACATCTCACGGGCCGTCCTGACCATTGCCGCAATCAGGTCGTCGGCATCGACCACCGTACCCTCGCGCGACTTCATCTTACCCTCGGGCAGCTCCACCATACCATACGACAGGTGGGTGATGTGGTCGCTCCAGTCGGCATAGCCGAGCTTCTTGATGACGAGCTTCAGCACCTGGAAGTGGTAGTTCTGCTCGTTACCAACGACATAGATCATATCGTCGAGTTTGTTATCCTCGAAACGGCGGAAGGCCGTACCCAGATCCTGCGTCATATAGACCGACGTGCCGTCGCCACGCAACAGCAACTTCTCGTCCAACCCGTCACCCGTCAGGTCAATCCATACCGAGTTGTCCTCACGACGATAGAAGACCCCCTTCTTGAGGCCCTCCTCGACGAGCGACTTACCCAGCAGGTAGGTCTGCGACTCGTAATAAACCTTGTCGAAATCGACACCCAGGGCCTTGTAGGTCACGTCGAAACCCTCGTAAACCCAGCCGTTCATCATCTCCCAGAGGTTGCGTACCTCCTCGTCGCCCGTCTCCCACTTGCGCAGCATCTCCTGTGCCTGAAGCATCACGGGAGCCGTCTTCTTGGCCTCCTCCTCGCTCTTGCCCTCGGCCATCAACTCCTTGATTTGGGCCTTGTAGTGCTTGTCGAACTCGACATAGTATTTACCTACGAGGTGGTCGCCCTTCATCCCCGACGAAGCGGGCGTCTCGCCCTCGCCGTAGAGCTTCCAGGCCAACATCGACTTGCAGATGTGAATGCCTCGGTCATTGACCAGGTTGGCCTTGATGACCGAGTGGCCGCAGGCCTTCAGAATCTCGGCCACCGAGTAACCCAGCAGGTTGTTGCGGATGTGACCCAGGTGGAGGGGCTTGTTGGTGTTGGGCGACGAGTACTCGATCATCATCGTGCGACCCGAGGCGGGCAGCTGACCATAGTTCTCATCGGCAACAATCTCCTCGAAACGAGCGGCCCAGAACGAGGGATCCAACTCGATGTTCAAGAAGCCCTTGATGACATTGTAGCCGGCCACCTCCGCTACGTTGCCCTTCAACCACTCGCCAATCTCGTTGGCGGTCATCTCGGGGCTTTTGCGGCTCTTCTTCAAGAGCGGAAAGGTCACCAGCGTATAGTCGCCCGCAAACTCCTTGCGGGTCTTCTGAATCTGTAATTGCTCACCCGTCAGGGGGCCATAGAGTGCTTCGACGGCACCTTGCACGGTCGAAGCTATAAATTGTTCGATGTTCATAGTCGATAAATTTGTCCGCAAAGTTAGCGTTTTATTGCTAAATATCAATTATATTTGTCTCGAAAAAGGTGCAAAAAGGATGAAAATAGCCGATATTGATTTGGGCGACAAGCCCCTGCTGCTTGCTCCGATGGAGGATGTAACCGACCCGTCGTTCCGCTATATGTGTAAACGGTTCGGTGCCGATATGGTCTATACCGAGTTTATTTCGTCGGACGGGCTGATGCACGATGCCGTGAAGTCGTTGCGCAAACTCAACATCGACGACGCGGAGCGCCCGGTGGGTATTCAGATCTACGGCAACCGCATCGAGCCGATGGTCGAGGCGGCCCGCATTGCCGAGGGGGCCAACCCCGAGGTGGTCGATATCAACTTCGGTTGTCCGGTGCGCAAAATTGCAGGGCGAGGAGCAGGCTCGGGAATGATGCGCGATGTGCCGCTGATGGTCGAGATGACCCGCCAAATTGTCGAGGCGGTCAAAAAACCCGTGACGGTCAAGACCCGCCTGGGGTGGGACGAGGAGTCGAAGAACATCGAGGAGATCGCCCTGCGCCTGCAAGATGTCGGCATTGCGGCCCTCACCATTCACGGTCGTACACGTGCCCAGATGTACCGGGGCGAGGCCGACTGGACCCTGATTGGCAAGGTGAAAAACAACCCCTTGATCAAGATACCCATCATCGGCAACGGCGATGTCGATTCGGCCGAAAAGGCGGCCCTGATGTTCGACCGCTATGGGGTCGATGGGGTGATGATCGGCCGTGCCACCTATGGCCGCCCCTGGATTTTCAAGGAGTGCAAGCACTATATGCAGACGGGCGAACTGCTGCCCCAACCCTCGGTGGTCGAGCGGGTGCAGATAGCCAAGGAGCATCTGGCAAAATCTTTGGAGGTGAAGGGTGATTATGTCGGTATTTTGGAGATGCGTCGCCACCTGACGAACTACTTTAAGGGGCTTCCCGACTTCAAACCCACCCGTATGAAGCTCGTCACGTCGCTCGATGCCGAGGAGATGTTCACGACGCTCGATTATGTGGCCGAGCGGTGGGGCGACTACGACTTTTCGCAGGCTGTTCCTGCCCCGCTTTCGCACGATATTTAAGAACTAAACCTATGAGAATAACCAAGAAAGAGGATTCTTTGCCCGAGATTTACGACTACACCGCCGAGGATGCCCGTTTTATGGAGATGGCCATTCGTCTTTCGGAGGAGAATGTCGATATGGGAGGCGGCCCCTTTGGTGCCGTCATCGTTCGAGGAGGTCAAATTGTGGCGACCGGCACCAACCGCGTGGTCCCCAACAACGACCCTACGGCTCATGCCGAGGTGATGGCCATTCGCAATGCCTGCCAAACGCTGGGTACCTTTCAGCTCGACGGATGCACGATTTACACCTCGTGTGAGCCGTGCCCGATGTGTTTGAGTGCCCTCTATTGGGCGGGAGTGCGCCGCATCTGCTATGGCAACACGAAGGAGGATGCCAAGGGGATCGACTTCGATGATTCGTTCATCTACGACCAATTGGAGTTGGATTATGCCGATCGGCAAATTGTCTGCGAACACTTTATGCGTGACCGTGCGTTGAAGGCGTTTCAAAAGTGGGCCGCCAAGAGCGATAAAGTGGAGTACTGATTTTTGCTTTTGCGAACGATTGCTCGGTCAAGCCCACCCTTTGCTAAGGGCGGATTTTAAGAATCGGTGTGATTTTATCACACCTTTTTTTGTGCCCATAGGGCAACAAAAAAAGGTGTGAGCTCCTTATATCGCACCGCTACAACCGCATACCCTTGCTTGCTTCCGCACCTGGGGGAGTTCTGCAGGAGCTGGTCGTATAAGACTCACACCGAGGTGCAAAAGTAGAGAAAATTTCCTATCTTTGCAAAAAAATTGTGAAAAGATGGCAAAAAAATCGTTTTCGACTCTGTTGTTGCGCCTCGTTGTTTTGGGCGTTATTGCCGCTGTGGCGGTAGGTGCGGTGGCCTGTTGGCAGTTCAAAGGCAACGCCGTAAAGGAGGATATTGACCTCTATATCAGCCACAAAACCGACTATCAAGGCTTGTGCGACTCGCTGCTTCCGAAAATTGGCCACCACCTTGCCTTCGAGCTCTATGCCAAGCGTCTGAATCTGGAGCAGAGTTTCAAGCCCGGCTACTACCGCATTGCCCGTCCGACGAGTGTGGTTCGTCTGGTGCGTATGCTCAAACTCGGCGAGCAGACCCCCATCAAACTGACCATCAACAACGTACGTACCACGCCCCAGCTGGCAGGTAAGTTGGCCGCCCAGCTCGATGTCGATTCGGTGGAGATGCTGCGTGTGTTGGAGGATCCTGCCACCGCCAAGCGGGTGGGGGAGACGCCGAAGACCCTCTTCTCGATCTTTCTGCCCGACACCTACTCGGTCTATTGGACCACCACGCCCGACGAGTTGATTGACCGTATGAAGCGTGAGTGGGATGCCTTTTGGACCAAGGATCGCGAGTTGCAGCGTCGTCTGGCGGGGTTGAGTCGCCTGGAGGTGATGACCCTCGCTTCGATTGTCTATGAGGAGACCCGCCAGACGGCCGAGATGAACCGTGTGGCAGGTGTCTATATGAATCGCCTGAAGAAGGGGATGAAGTTGCAGGCCGACCCGACGGTGAAGTATGCGATGCAGGATTTCGGGTTGCGCCGCATTCTGCACAAGCACCTCAAGTACGACTCGCCCTACAATACATATTTATATAAGGGGTTGCCGCCGACGCCCATCTGTATGCCGGGCAAGAATGCCATCAATGCCGTCTTGACCTACGAGCGTCACAACTACCTCTACTTCTGTGCCCGTCCCACCTTTGACGGTTTTCATAATTTTGCCATCACCTACGATGAGCATTTGAAGAATGCCCGTGCCTATTCGGCCGAATTAAATCGCCGAAAAATTAAATAACATCCCGATAATTTCGTATATTTGCACATCTAATAAAATCAGAAAAGATGGAAACCAAATTTTCGTGGAATCAGGTGGCCCGTCAGGGTGCCGTGTTGGGTATTATCCTGGCCGCCTCGTCGCTTTTCGAGTGGGAGGCCGCCCTCTCGGGTAAGTTGGGATGGATGGGCCTGATCTTCTTGGAGTGGATTGCCGTAGTGGTGTTGCACTATTATCTGCTTCATCGCTACACCAAGCAGTATGGCGCTGCCTTCTCGGCCGAGGAGGGTTTTCCGTTTTGGAGGGCCTATGGCTATCTGTTGAATGTTTCGCTCTTCGCCGGTGTGGTGGTGGGTGCCGTGCAGGCGCTCTATCTGCACGCCATAGTGGGTTATTCGAACTACATGGCCCGCTATGTGGAGATGATGAAGGGGCTGATAGCCCAGATGTCGAGCGGTGGTCAGCAGATGGCCGCCATCTTGCGCCAGACGATGGAGCAGATGCAGCAGGCCGAGGCTCCGTCGATTATCTCGACCGCCTTTTCGGGCATTTGGAGCGTGGTGCTCTTTGGTCTGCTCTTCGGTCTGATTATTGCCGGTGTGCTGGCTCGCAGCCCCAAAATGTTTGCTTCGAAGGATGAGTAAAACAATCGATGTTTCGGTGGTCGTGCCTCTCTATAACGAGGCCGAGTCGCTGCCCGAGTTGGTGGCGTGGATCGACCGTGTGGCACAACAGAACAACCTCTCCTACGAGGTGATTATGATCGACGACGGCTCGACGGACGATTCGTGGGCGGTGGTCGAGCAACTCAAGGCGCAGTATGATGCGTTGCGTGCTATCTCGTTCCGCCGCAACTATGGCAAATCGGCTGCCCTTTACTGTGGTTTTGAGATGGCCCAAGGCGAAGTGGTCTTCACGATGGATGCCGACCTGCAGGACTCGCCCGACGAGATTCCCTCCATGCGACGAATGATTCTTGACGAAGGCTACGACCTGGTATCGGGCTGGAAGAAAAAGCGTTACGACCCCATCGGTAAGCGTTGGCCGAGCAAGTTTTTCAACGGCACGGCACGCTTGGCTTCGGGCATCAAACTGCACGACTTCAACTGCGGCTTGAAGGCCTATCGCAAGAAGGTCGTTAAGTCGATTGAGGTCTATGGCGAGATGCACCGCTTCATTCCCATTCTGGCCAAACAGGCTGGTTTCAAGCGCATTGGCGAGAAGGTGGTCGAGCACCGTGCCCGCAAATATGGCTACTCGAAATTCGGCCTGGAGCGTATGGTCAAGGGCTATCTGGATTTGATTTCGGTACTATTTATGTCCCACTTCGGACGCTCGCCGATGTACCTGTTCGGGTCGCTCGGTACGCTGATGTTCCTCTTGGGTGGTGGTACGACCATCTGGGTCATTGCCGCCAAGTTGTGGAAGCAGGCACACGGCCTTCCGTTGCGTGCCGTGACCGATCAACCGCTCTTCTACCTGGCCATTTTGACGGTCATTCTGGGTGTGCAGTTGTTCCTGGCGGGCTTCCTCGGAGAGCTGATCAACCGCAACGCTACGGATAGAAATAAGTATTTGATTGACAAAACATTAGAATAAGATGATTCAACGTATTCAAACCCTTTATCTGCTCGCGGCAACGGCCCTGATGGCTTTGGTCTTTTTTCTGCCGTTGATGGGCTTTTCGACCGAGCAGGGAACTTCGCTTTTTTATAGCTACAAACTCGTCGATAGTGAGGGCCTTTCGACCTCGTCGCCTTGGTATCTGATGTTTCTGGTGCTGATGGCGGGGGTGATTCCCTTCGGTACAATTTTTCGCTATAAGAATCGCCTGTTGCAGATTCGTATGTGCGTGGTTTCGATGGTCTTGATGGGCGGCTCGATTGCGATGCTGGCCTTCTATTGCTACCGCTTCTACACCCTCTTTGCCGCTCAGTCGGAGGTCTTTGCTGCCTCGTTCAAACTGACGCTCGTCTGTCCCTTTGTGGCGCTGCTCTTTACGTGGTTGGCAATGCGTGCCATCTTCCGTGACGAGATGTTGGTGCGAGCCGCCGACCGCATCCGCTAATCGAAATTTAGACTCCGCAATACTTCACTCCGTCCCTTTTTGGGGCGGAGTTTTTTTATTTTATGCGTTTTTGCTAAACAAACTATTTGTCAAACCAAAAATTAGATGTAACTTTGAAAGCTAAATACCCCTTTGGGGTAAAATGTGAAAAAAGCAAAAACAAATTATATAATTTTAACATCACAAAAACCTATGAAAAAAACCATTTTTGGCAAGTTGTTGTTTGCCGCAATGGCGCTTTTGGCTGTGACGAGTTTCACCGCCTGCGTCGATGACAACGACGATGTAGGTATGCCTTACCTTGAGCTGGAGCTCGAGGAGCTTCCCTTCACCGTCGATGGTGGCGATGCTACCTTTACCGTAACTACGAACCGTCCTTGGACGGCCACCCTCGACGAGGGCTCGGAGTGGATCTCGATGGAGCCGATGTCGGGCGATGGCACGACCGAGGTCGAGATTTCGATTCCCGCTTCGACCTACGGCCGTGTGGGTAAGGTCAATTTCCACCTCTCGAACAGCTACGCTGTCTATCTGACCCGCACCATTCAGGTGTTGCAGGGCGAGGTGCAGGAGGAGGAGCTGATCTACTCGGAGACCGTCGGTACGGCTTCGGTATCGAGCCCCTATCCGCTCGTGGCCGACTACACGGCTTGGAATACCGAGGGTACGGGTGCCGCCAATGTGGCCTACACGGGTAAGAACGCTTCGGTGCGTGCTTCGGGTCTGGCCAATGCCGGTTCGGGTCCCAACGTGATCTTCTTCGGTGCCGCTCCCGCTACGTTCCAAGTGAACAACATCGCCCTTCAGCCCCAGCAGGGTACGCTGGCCTTGTCGTTCCTGGGCAGCTTCTCGTACAAGCCCGAGGGGTCGTCGGAGTACAACAACACCTTCGATTTGGAGCAGTTCTCGGTGGAGATCAGCGGCGATGGTCAGAAGTGGTCGAAGGTTAATATGACCAAGAACGATGGCGACAAGGAGCATCCCTACTGGATTGAGGCTACGTCGCTCTTCACGCTGACCGAGGTTCCCGAGCAGCTGTCGATTCGCTTTACCGCAGGCTTTGCTTCGGCATTCCGTCTGGATGATATCAAGCTCGTGACGGCCAACGGTCTGGGTCAGGAGATCAACCTCTCGGAGGGTGTTGAAGGTGGCGATACGCCCACGCCCGATGTGCCTGTGACGCCGACCGATGCCCTGTGGCACGAGAACTTTGGCGACAATGGCGAGAACAAGCCCCTGGTGAAGGATTACACCAACTGGGAGAAGGGTGGTGCGGTAGGTGCCAACGTAACCTACGAGGCCCCCTCGGGCAACGTTTCGGTGCGTGAATCGGGTAAGCTGAGTGCCGGTTACGCGGGTGCTTCGGGTGCTGCCAAGCTCTTCTTCGGTACGAACGATCCCGTCTTTGTGGTGGGCAACATCGCCCTGACGGCCGAGCAGACCAAGCTGCGCCTCGGCTTTGGTGGTGCTTACTCGAAGCAGAGCGGTGGTGCTTACGATAATACCTTCTACAAGGATAAGTTCCACGTCTATGTCAGCGGCGACGGTCAGAAGTGGACCGAGCTGAGCTACACGACGGCCCAGGCCGACGAGTATTGGATCTATGCCACGGCCGACTTTACCTTGGCCAAGGCCTCGGAGAAGCTCTACTTCAAGTACACCGTGGATGAGGTTTCGGTATTTGCCATCGACGATGCCCAGCTGACGATTGGCGAGGGTGGTCAGACCATCGACCTGGAGGCCGGTACGTCGGATCCCGACCAGCCCGAGACGCCCGATCAGCCGACCGATGGCTCGAAGGAGTTCCCCGGTGCAGGTCAGTACCTGATGGTGGCGCTCAACGGCTCGGATTACCTGGCCGCTACGCCCCTCACGTCGGATAAGAACTACGGCTACCTGCCCGTGACGAACGTCACGGTGGCCAACAACCAGATTGCTGCTGACGCTACGACGAACGCCTTGGCGTGGACCGTGGGTGCCACCTCGACCGAGGGTCAGTTTACGCTGCTCGGCACGGACGGCCGCTACTACTATATGCAGGGTACCTACAACTCGTTCAACGTGAATGCAACGGCCGGCACGGATGGCTACAATTGGACCTTTGCCAAGAATACGGATAACACCTACACCATCACCAATGTGACGATGTCGAAGACGCTGCAGTACGATACGCAGTACAACTCGTATGGTGTTTATCCCGATACGCGCGGTCTGTTTGTCGAGCTCTACAAACTCAACGCCGCAGGTACGTCCTACGAAAAGGTGACCGGTGCTACGACGGGTGGTGGCGATACCCCCGTTGATCCGACCCCCTCGACGGGCGAGTATGCCGGTAAGGTGCTGCTGATGGCCTCGGTGGATGGCGTCTGGAAGGCTGCCACGCCGCTGGCTTCGGAGAAGAACTACGGCTACCTGCAGCCCACCGATGTAACCGTTTCGGGCAATGCGGTGGCTGCCGATGCTACGTCGAACGCCCTGGCTTGGACGCTTGCGGATGCCGCTACGACGGGTCAATACACCCTCTACGGTGCCGATGGTCGCTACTACTATATGACCGGCACCTACAACTCGTTCAACGTGACGGCCGATGCCGGTACGGATGGCTACACCTGGACCATTGCCAAGAACAGCGATGGTACGTTTGCCCTGACGAACGTGGCTATGTCGAAGAGCCTGCAGTACGATACGCAGTACAACTCGTACGGTGCTTATCCCGATGTGCGTGGTCTGCACGTGATGATCTTCAAGCTCAACACCGCAGGCACGGCCTACGAGGCAATGGGCGAGATCAGCGGCGGCTCGACCCCCGACACGCCCGATACGCCTGACACCCCCGACACGCCTGATACTCCCGATACGCCTGCTACGGGCACGCTCCTGTGGCACGACGATTTCTCGCAGTTCGATGGCGAGACGGCCGACGGTACGACCGACCTGGGTACCTCGCTGAAGGGCTCGATCGAGGGCTTCAAGGATGCCTATACGGGTGAGAAGGTCTATTCGGCTGCCGGCAAAATTAAGATGGGTTCGTCGAGCAAGAAGGGTACCATCACGACCCCGACACTGAAGGCTTCGGGCACGGTGGATGCCGTTCTGACGGTCGATCTGACCGCTTGGGCTAATGCCTCGACGGGTGCTACCGACTCGACGAAGGTGAACATCAAGGTCAATGGCGGTGGTACGATTGAGGGTGCAGCCCAGGTGACGGTGACGCTGAGCGGCACGACGCAGAGCCTGAGTTACAACCTCTCGGGTGTCTCGGCTGCAACGACCATCACGCTGGAGGCAGCTGCCGCTTCGAAGCAGCGCTTCTATGTCGATAACCTGAAGATTCAGCAGAAATAGTACCCTTTTGAGCTATGACCCTGTTGCTTGATACAATGCGCTCGTGGCTGACCCTTATGGTTGTGCTCCTCTCCCTCTCGTGCAGCGATGGCGGAGGGATTGGAGACGAACCTGCGGTGAGCAGTTCGTTGGTACGCTGGGAGACTACGTCGCTCTCGGCCATTGCCGATGTGGCTCGCCTGCGCATCGACGACAAGGCTCCGACGGGTATCGGTTGGACGGCCGAGATTCTCTCGGACGATTGGGCTTCGTTTGGCAATTGGAACCGAGGCGAGATGATCTTAAGTGGCAAGGTGAGTGCGTCGCTCTCGTCACGCATCATCTACATCTACTACCAGGACAACACGCTCGATCGTGAGCGTGAGCTGCGTGTGCGCTTCACCTTCGAAGGGGGTGAGCCGGTGGAGTTGAGCCTCGATCAGCCCGGTAAGTTGGGTGGTGGCACCCAAACCGAGGGCGATACGTCGTGGTCGTGGCCCGAGTTGCCCGCCAAGATTGATAATGAGGAGTTGAGCTACGTAACTCACTTCTGTCCCGTCTATGACCAGACTATGGATGTGGAGGTGACGAAACGTAACTTTACCATCTGCTTCGACCGTACGAAACGTGCCTCGTGGTGGGTGGCTTATCCGATGCACTCGGCCTATATAGGCTCATTGTCTCGCCCGGATCCCGATCCGTGGGCCTTTGACCCGAAGATTGAGTCTTCGTGGCAGGCCAATCTGACTATGGGTAGCTATACGGGCGCACCTGTCAGAGGGCATCAGATTGCCAATGCAGATCGTGATGCCAACCGCACAATGCAGTACCAAACTTTCTTTTGCTCGAACGCTACACCTCAGAACGATGCACTGAATAGAGGAGCTTGGGCACGTTTGGAGGGCAAGGTGCGCAATTGGAGATGCAATGATACACTTTATGTCGTAACAGGTGCCTATTGGGATCCCGCTTCTTCGAATAAGACAACCGATCGCTCGGGCAATGTGTGTCCTATCCCGACCCACTACTTCAAAGTATTGGCTCGCACGGTAAACGGCAAGGTGCGCAAGAAGGGCGATAAGTTGGGCGACTACAAGGCTTCGGAGCTGAAGACCATCGGTTTCTGGGTTGAGAATAAGAATGTGGCAACCGAGGCGGTGGATTGGGCTACGTCGGTGGCCGACATCGAGTCGAAGACCGGTATCAAGTTCTTCCCCACGCTGCCCGAGGAGTGCAAAAAGCAGGATAACCCGTCAAGTTGGGGGTTGTAGCAAAAAAATGACTAAAACTATGAAACGAACACTCATAACCATTGCCTTGCTTTCGTTCGTGGCCCTCTGCTTTGCGCAGAAGCCCTACAAGGTGATGTTCTGGAATATCGAAAACTTCTTCGATACGATCAACGACCCCGAGGTGCGTGACGACGAGTTTACGCCCGAAGGTCCGAAGGAGTGGACGGGTGCCAAGTATATGAAGAAACTCGCCAATGTGGAGCGGGTGGTCTTCGATGTGGCGGCACAGGATAAGATCTACCCCGTCGTGGTGGGCTTCTCGGAGGTTGAGACCCGCTCGGTGTTGGAGGATATCGTGGCCACCGAGAAACTCGCTCCCGCTTCGTACCGAATTGTGCATTACGATTCGCCCGAGGCTCGTGGTGTCGATGTGGCCTTTATCTATCGCCCCGCCCAATTCAAGTTGGAGGGAAGCCGACCCGTGAAGGCCGATGTGCCCGAGCTGCCCAACTTTCGTACCCGTGACATCCTGACGATGTGGGGTACGATTGAGGGTGAGCCCTTCTACTTTATGGTGGTGCACTGGCCCTCGCGCCTGGGCGGCAAGGATGCCTCGGAGTTTAAGCGCATTGCGCTGGGCGAGCAGATGCGCCGCCTGGCCGACTCGGTGCTCTTGGCCAACCCCGCTACGAAAATCGTGGCTATGGGCGACTTCAACGACGACCCCACCGACCCCAGTATGGAGGAGGCGTTGGGTGCCAAAGGCAAGGTGAAGGAGCTTCAGAAGGGTGACTTCTTCAACCCCTATACCCAGATGCTCAAGTCGGGTATGGGTACGCTGGCCTACGGCGATGCGTGGAACATCTTCGACAACATTGTCGTGACGGAGAATTTGGTGAATGCCCCGGCCGGCGAGCTGAAGTTGCAGAAGGCCAAGAACTCGAAGTTCTACGGCAACATCTTCCGAGGCCACTACCTCTTCCAAAAGGAGGGTCAGTATAAGGGCTACCCGCTACGTACGTTCGTTGGAAACACCTTCCAGGGCGGTTACAGCGATCACCTTCCCGTCTATATCTATTTCGCCAAATAAATAACACAAAAACGATATGAAAATCAAAAGTTTACTGACACTTTTACTCGCACTTCTCACCACCGTTGCGTTTGCCCAGGTGGGAGGCGTGAAGGGTCGTGTGGTCTCCCGTTCGGGACGCACGGCACTCAGTGGTGTCCAACTGACGTTGCAGCCCGGTGAGCAGATAGCAACGACCAACGCCGAGGGTCAGTTCCTCTTCGAGATGGTCGAGGCAGGCGAGTACACCCTGCTGTTGGAGGCCGACGAGTTCGAGCCACTGACCTTGGCTGTGCGCGTCGATAAGTTGGTGCGTGACCTGGGTACGTTGATTATGGTTCCCGCTGCCCAGCAGGAGGTCTTGGACGATGCCGTCTTTGCCGAGTTCGATATCGAGACGGCGGGCGATGCCAATTCGTTGCCCACCTCGCTCTCGGCCTCGAAGGACCTGTTTAACAACATCGCCTCGTACAACTTCAGCGAGATGCGCTTCAACGTGCGTGGTTACGACTCGCAGTACCAGGACATCTACCTGAACGGTGTGCGCCTTAACGATGCTTTGACGGGCTACTCGCCTTGGTCGTTGTGGAGCGGTCTGAACGATGCCACCCGCAATCAGGAGGTGACCTCGGGCCTTGTCGGCTCGGAGTTCGGTCTGGGTGGTATTGCCGGTACGACGAACGTGAATACGCTCCCCTCGCAGATGCGTAAGGGTGTGCGTACCAGCTTGGTGAGCGGCAACCAGACCTATCGTTTCCGTGCTATGGCGACCTATGCTTCGGGTCCGCAGGACAATGGTTGGTCGTATGCCTTCTCGCTCTCGACCCGTCAGGGTGGAAACGACTATGTGAAGGGTGTCTATTACAACGCCTTCGGTTACTTTGCAGCCGTCGAGAAGCAGTTTGGCGCTTCGCACCGTTTGGCTCTGACCTTGTTGGGTGCTCCCTCGGAGCGTGGCGCACAGCAGGCATCGACGCAGGAGGCCTACGATTTGGTCGGCAACAACTACTACAACCCCAACTGGGGCTACCAGAACGGCAAGAAGCGTAACGCCCGTGTGCGTGACAACCACGAGCCGATTGTGATGCTGAACTACAAGTTCGACATCTCGGATCGCTCGAAGTTGGACATCGCCACCTCGTTCCGCTTTGGTCGCAACGGCTATTCGGCCCTCACGTGGCAGAATGGTCCCGACCCCCGTCCCGACTACTACCGTTACCTGCCTTCGTACTACGAGCGTGACGGTAACCTGCAGGGGGCTGCTTGGCTCAAGGAGTATTGGATGGCCAACTATGAAAATCAGCGCCACTTCAATTGGGACCGTATGTATCAGACCAACTTCACGCAGCAGGATCCCGCCGATGAGGCCCTCTACGGGCCGGGTCGTCGCTCGAACTATATGGTGGAGGAGCGTCGCACCGACCAGCGCGATTGGAACCTGACGGCTACCTTCTCGCACCTCTTCAAGGGTGGCTCGAAGCTGAATGCCGGTCTGAACGTGCGCCGCAACCGCACGGAGTACTACTCGCTTGTGAAGGACCTGCTGGGTGGTGACTATTGGGCCGACATCGACAAGTTTGCCGAGCGTGACTTCTCGTCGAATACCGAGGCCTACCAGAACAACCTCGACTACTACTATGCCAATGGCCACGCCCACGCTGCCAAGGAGGGCGACAAGTACAGCTACGACTACTATGCCCACGTCATCAAGGGCAACGCCTGGGCTGCCTATGCAATGCAGTTCGGCGGTCTGGGCATCACGCTCGGTGGCGAGGTAGGTGCTACGAAGATGTGGCGTGAAGGCCTTTGGTGGAAGGGTCTGTTCAAGGATAACTCGAAGGGTGACTCCGAGAAGTTGGACTTCTTGAACTACAAGGGCAAGCTCAACCTTTCGTATCGTTTCTCGGCAGCCCACTCGGTGGAGGCCAACGCCCTCTATATGCAGCAGGCTCCCGACTTCCGTGCCGCTTTTGTTTCGCCCCGTACCCGCAACACCGTTACGCCCAACCTTACCGAGGAGAAGGTGATGGCCTTCGATGCCGCCTATAACTTCCGCTACGGCGATTGGAAACTGCGTGTGGCCGGTTACTACACCGAGATCGAGGATCAGACGAAGGTGATGTCCTACTACGACGATGTGGCTTCGAGCTTCACGAACTTTGCGATGAGCGGCATCGACAAGAAGCACTTTGGTTTGGAGGCTGCCTTCCAGGTGCCCATCTATCGTGGTCTGTCGTTGCGTGGTGCCGTAAGCTGGGGTCAATACACCTACGATTCCAACCCCTTCTATGTGCAGACGCAGGACAACTCGGCCGAGATTATCTCCGAGGGTAAGGTCTATTGGGAGGATTTCCGTGTGGAGAGCACCCCGCAGCTGGCTGCCAGCGTGGGGCTGAACTTCCGCTCGAACAACAATTGGTTCTTGTCGCTCGATTGGAACTACTACGACAATATGTACCTCTCGATGAGCCCGATTTACCGTACCGATGCCGTCATTACGAGCGGTATGTCGGAGGCTGATATTGCCAACATCCGCCACCAGGAGAAGTTCGACAACGCCTATGTGCTGAACGCTTCGATTGGTAAGAACTGGTCGATTAAGTACAAATATACGTTGGGCTTCTCGCTGAGCGTGGATAACCTTCTGAACGATCAGGACATCAAGACGGGCGGTTACGAGCAGACCCGTCTGGCGAAGAACGAAGAGACGACCGTGACGAGCTACCAGCCCTTCGATTCGAAGTATTTTTATATGTTCGGCACGACCTACTACCTCAACATCTATTTCCGTTTCTAACAGCTAACAACGACACAGAGTATGAACAAAATTTTCAAGATTGCATTTGTGGCAGCCCTTGCGCTGACGATGGTAGGCTGTTACAACGACCACGAGGTTCCCGAGGCCGACAAGCAATATACCGACGAGGAGTTGCAGGCCGCAGGGCTGGAGTATATCTCCATCGAGCAGCTCAAGAAGGACTTTTGGCGCACGACGGGTGCCGGTACGGGTGCCGTAGCGTCGTGGGAGATTACCGAGCCGCTCTACACGCGCGGTAAGGTGATTTCGTCGGACCGCCGTGGCTCGATTTACAAGACGATTTACATCTACGACGAGGTGACCGAGACGGCCATCGAGGTCAAGCTCAACAACAGCAACTACCTCTTCTATCCGGTGGGTTGCGAGGTCTTCGTCAAGTTGGAGGGCTTGGTGCTGGGCAACTATCGTGGTATGGTCAGCATCGGTGCCAAGTCGGGCAATGCCGAGTACTCGAACGACAATATCGAGTTGCCGAACCTGATTAGCGAGCACGTGCTGCGTGGCCGCCAGATTGGTATGACGCAGGCCGATACGCTGGTCATCACGAAGGACAATTACCGCACGCTCGACGACAAGGCGCTGGGTCGCCTGGTGCGTTTCGAGGGCATTCAGAGCAAGTTTGGCACCGCCAAGTGGGGCTATCAGAACACCTTCCCCAACTACTTTGCCAACCAGACCTCCTACGATTTGAACTCGGAGGGTACGCTCAACGGTAAGACCTGGAACGAGATTCTGACCGGCACGCCCACCTGGGCCGCTATGGGCAAGCAGGATGACCAGAAGGTTGATACCTATTATTATGGTTCGGCTTGGTTTACCTACAACCCCGACGATGCAGGCCAGGATACGGCGGCGGCTCCGGGCAACTATGTGGTCCGCACGAGCGGCTATGCCCAGTTCCGTGACAATCAGATTCCGGCCGATGGCACGACGGTTGATTTGACGGCCATCTACGTCAAATATACCAACTCGTCGGGTCGCTACATCACCTATCAGCTCTCGCTCATCGACGGCAACGACGTGGTGGTGAAGTAATCGAACAGAAGATTCGACCTTTTACATGGGGGTTGTGGCTGCGGCTGCAACCCCATTTTTGTTTTTTCGACATTTTTACTACCTTTGTAGAAAGCGTGTTGTCTAAAACCTACCTGACGTATGAAACGAATCATCGCCTTGTTGCTGCTTGTGATGTGCAGCCTTAACTCAACCTTTTCCCAGAACTTTCAGTTGCTAGTAGGTGAATCCCAGCTCGAAAATGGAGGTAAAGAGGTTAAAGTGTTGAATAATTTTATAGTAAATCCAATGTTCTGCTCGTGGTGGAATGCCAATGTGTCTTGTGTGCTCAGTGTGGGCCATTATACCAATGCCAATGGTAAAGCCGATGAGGATTGTTATTTGATGCTCGAGTTGGTACATAAGGATTTGAAACCGAGGTTAGGAAGTGTCTCCGGAGTCGATATTTGCCTATCGAACGGCGAGAAGTTGAACTTTATGAATGACAATCTTTTTGATCCTATTTTCGACTATGACGGCGATTCGCTTTTAATATATCTTTGTGCGTGGTCAACATTCTTTGATGGGACGGGATATAGTAGTTCCTATCGAAGCTCGGGTATGATAAATACACCTGCAGCCGCTTCGATGTACCTGTTTAATCAGTTGTCGCTCTATGATATCGAAACCATTGCTATCAATGGCGGAATGCCTTTCAAACCCCAATTCAAGAGTGCTAATTTGATTAAGGCGTATGTGAAGGAACTGCACACTAAGTCGCCTGCAATCAAAGGTCTTCCCGATGTGAATAGTTTGCAAAGGTATGGTAAGAAAATAAATGTTTCGATAAAGGAAAATGTGAAAAACGGTACAATCCCTTTGGTGGTAACAAGTAGCACATTGAATGCGCCGCTTTCGTCCGAAAAAACGCTAAAGTATCACTTTGAAGTATCTCACTATTCTGAAACCCGATCTCCGGTGTTGGCAATCAATAGTTCCGGTTATAAATTGCCCGACATCAAAACCTATTGGGGTAAAAAAATCATATTGCTTTTACGCTTGTCGAATGGTGAGGAATTATTTTCTCGTGCGGCTGTTCCTCAAATGACGCTTTTGTATAACCAGTGCCATTTGTTGGTGGCTTTAGATTCGTTTAGCACAGACGAAAATTTGACTCCTCGGGCTGTTTTACAACGTTTAGCCAACAATGATATCGTGGAGATGCGTCTGGTTGACCATACCAATCGTATCGATTTGAGTAAGGCTGATGGTTTCTCGTCCAATATTTTTTCTGCAATGTGTGAGGCGCTGTTGGAAAAGACGGGAGCGGCCGATCTCTATGCACTGAATACGCCCGCCGCTGCCGCTCGTCCGACAGCCACCCCCAAACCTGCCGCCAAGCCCGCACAGCCTGCCGTTCGACCGACACAACCCACCCCGAAGCCCACGCCGAAACCTGCCCCTCAACCGACCAAGAGCGAGGCCGAAAGGATTGCCGAGGCCGATCGACGGGCAGTGGAATTGATGACGCAGGGCCAAACGCAGCAGACCCAAAAGCCGAAAAATGGCGAGTCCGGAGGATTTTTGATGAAAGCGCAGGGCAAGTTGAAATATAGTCGTTACATTTCACGCAAAGACCATATTGCGCCTCGGGAGATGGTGCATACACCGATGGCACTCTTCACCTCGCGAGCCATTCCGTTGGAGGTGGTGATCGAGTTGGTCGATGGAGCCAAAGGGGTAGGCAAGGTGCAGACCTCCACCTCGTCGGACGGCAAGCAGAAGAGCGTGTCGGTCCGCCCGAGCGAGTTCTATTGCCGAGTGAGCGGCTTCGAGGAGGTGCCCTGCACGCTGATGAGTGTGGGCTATGATGCCGCCAACACGGAGCAAATCAAGACATCGAGCTTTACCTACAACCTGCCCTCGTCGTGGAAACGAAGCAAGGTGAAGGAGTATGCCAAGGCGTTTGTGGAGGATTTGGCTCGTTTGGGTGTCGGATGGAGCGAATCGAAAGATCGCTACATCGGCTCCTACGAAGGTCACTACCTGATGCTTGACTACGGCACCAACGGCCAAGACAACCACATCTACCTCTACATCAGCTACACCGAGAAGTAGCAAGAAACGACAAAGCCGCAGGTTTTCCTGCGGCTTTGTCGTTGTCGAGGAGACTGGATTGGCTACTACGCTACGCTTCGTGACGCCTTTCCAGGTGGCCCCTTTGCAAGATTACAAAGAATGCCAAAGCAGCCTTCGGCAGTTCTTTGTTGTTTTATAGATTGCTGTCAGCAACCAAGTTTGCGCCAGCCCCATAAAACAACAAAACCACTACAATGTAGTGGCTTTGTCATTCTTTGTCGGGGAGACTGGATTCGAACCAGCGACCCTCTGCTCCCAAAGCAGATACGCTAACCGGACTGCGCTACACCCCGAAGACGGTGCAAAGATACACTATAATTTTGAATTTTGAATTCTGAACTTTGAATTTAATTTTCGGGGCACTCGAAAATTTGTTGCCAATTTCCATTCGTCGGTGGGCAATAGACCGAAAAACCGAGGGCGTGGGCTGCATCGGCGTTGCGTTGGCCGTCGTCGATAAAGAGGCTCTCCGAGGGGTCGATATGGCCCTCCTGCATCATCTTTTCGAAGACGGCGGGGGCGGGTTTCAGAATACCCATCTCGAACGAGAGGTAGAGGTGGTCGAAGTAGTCGTCCAACTCCTTGCCCGTCGCCTCACGCACACGATCCCGTACCATGTTGATGGCTACGGGGTTGGTGTTCGAGAGCACAAAGGTGCGGAAACCCTTTTGGCGCAACCGCTCGATGGTCTCCATCTTTGATTTATCGACCCGTGCCAGAAACTCCCGATAGACCCACGCAATCTGCTCGTTGGTCACCGTGGGGCAGTTGTCGATGCGGCGCATCTCGTCGCACGCCTCCGCCCAACTCAACCGTCCGCTCTCCATCCGCTCGTTCACATCGGCGGGGTAGCAGGGGTCCATCATCGCCGCCATTCGGGGCATACCGAGCTGAAGGAAGCACTCTTTGACACGCTTCATCTCCAGGTCGCAGATGATGCCGCCCAAATCGAAAATGATATTTTTTACTCCTTGTAACATCGTCTATTTCTGAAATTTCATCGTCCACCGACGAATGGGGCGCAAGATCCACATCGGCAGCGACACAAGCAGCGGAATCCAAAGCCTGTTCCACCAGTCAGGCACCGAGCAACGCTCGCCGCGCCACAGGGCATTCAACCCTCGGCGGGCACAATGGTCGGCCGAAATCAGACCGCCCACCCGCATTCCGAGTCGTTGCAGACGGGAGGGGAGTCCATACAGATCGGTGGCCACCCCCGCAGGGCAGATGGCCGTCACGTGGATGCCCTGCTCCTCGACCTCCTTCGAGAAGGCGACTGAAAAGGCCTTCAGGTAGGCCTTCGACGGACCATAGATGGCCAACCCCGGGAAGGGCATCCATTGCGAGTAGGAGGACATATTGAGGATGTAGCCCTTCGCACCTCGGCGAATCATATCGGCTGCAAACAGACGGCACAGCTTGGTGGTGGTCATCGTGTGCAGAAGCAGCATCCGCTCCATCTTTTGACTATCCATCTTCAGCACATCCCGAAACGAGAAGATGCCCGCATTGTTAATCAGCACATCGACCTTCAAGCCGGCCTCCTCGATGCGGTCGTGCAACTCCTCGGCCGCCTCCAAACGGGCCAAATCGAGGGTAATGCACCGCACCTCCACATCGTACGAGCGGCTTATGTCTCGTTGTGTTTCACGCAGGGTACGCTCCTCCTGACCCACCAACACCACGTCGTAGCCCAGGTCGGCCAACCGCAGGGCATAGCAACGCCCGATGCCCGATCCGGCACCCGTCACTACGGCCCACGCCGAGCCTACAATCACTTCACCTCGTCGCATCGTTACTTGATTTTACGCAGTTCACGCCACAGCCGTTCGGGGATGTGCTCGGTGCAGTTGTGGCAACATTGCATATCTTTGGAGTACATTCGGGCGATGCAGTAATCGCGGTGGTCGCACCCCGAGCGGGTCGAAAGGTCGCCCTCACGCATCTTATTGACAAAGGCGGGGTCATTGATCAGCGCACGGGCCATCTGTACCAACTCGAAGCCCGCGTCGAGCACCTTCTCGATGCCCTCACGCGACACCAGACCTCCCACATAGATGAGCGGCATCTTCAGCGCCTCACGGAAACGCAGGGCATTGTCCAGGAAGAAACACTCCTTGAAGTCGTATTGCTTGATCATCCACTGCCCGAACAGCGAGACGACAATCTTCTGCAACCACTCGTTCCACCCCATATAGTAGCCCATCGTCTTGGTGGGAATGCGGCCACGCATCACCGCCATCGGGGCACGGGATACGAAGCCCGAAGAGAGCACCAGACCGTGCACGCCGAGGCGTTCGATCTCCTTGGCAATCTCGATGCTCTCCTCCACCTCGATGCCCCCCTTGAAGCCATCCTCCATATTGTGCTTCACGACGACCGCCATTTGGCATTTGGCCGCCTCCTCCAGTACCTCCTCCAGACACATCTTCATAAAGCGCATACGGTTCTCGAGCGAGCCGCCATATTCGTCCCGACGACGGTTGGTCCAGGGCGAGAGGAACTGCGAGATGAGGTAGCCGTGGCCGGCGTGTACCTCCACCGAGTCGAAACCCGCTTCGTGAGCCGTGCGCACAGCCGTACCGAAATCTTTGGCCGTCTGGGCAATCTCGGCGTGGCTCATACGGCGATGGAAGGTGGGGGAGTAGAGGTTAAACCCGTTCGATGCCGAGACGGGGAAACTGCCCGCTGTGGACCAGTGGGTCATATTGCCGCAGTGGCCGATTTGGATGCCTGCTGCCGCCCCCTCGTGGTGGATGGCGTCGGTGATGTCACGCAGGGCGGGTACAATCTCGTCACGCAACCACAACTGCGAGTTGAACGATACACCGCTGCGGTTGATCGAGGCGTAGGCGAGGGTGGTCATACCGATGCCGCCCCGAGCCACGCTGACGTGATAATCCTTGAGTTTTTGGGTCGGGCCGAAGTCCTTGCCCATCGACTCAAAGGCCGCCGAGCGAATCGTGCGATTTCGGAGGGTCAGCGGACCGAGCTGAAACGGAGTGAAAAGTTTTGAATCCATAGCGTAGGATTAGTAGATGAACGGAATGATGCGTTTGCGCCCCAGGCGGGTAAACTCCTCGCCAAACTCCTTCGTGTAGCGACGACGGAGCGAGGCGGCACGGGGTGCCAGGTTGGCAAAGGTCCACAGCACGAAGACCGCACCTGCCCACGACCACGAGGCGATGGCGAAGCCAATCCATTCGGTCAATTCGCCAAAGTAGTTGGCCGACGTAACGTAGCGGAACATCCCGCCATAGGGGATGTAGTGGGCCGTATCGCCGGGTTTGCGCAGCGTGCGGATGATGTGGTCGGAGTGGAGGTTGATGGCCATACCTGCGATGAAGATGGCCGCTCCGATGTAGATTTGGGGCTTCGAGAACCAGTCGTCGTAAAAACCCTCGGGGGCGAGGTAGAAGATCCAACCGCCCTGCATCAAGGCGTTGAGGGTGTTGAATAGCATCCCCATTACGACAATGCCCAGCGGCATCTTCGAGTTACCACGCAGGCGCATCGGGAAGATGAACGAGCGGTGGAAATAGTGGGTCTGAAAGAGGAGGAACAACACCAGCGGTGCCGCCTCGAAACGCACATCAGAGAGGGCCCATAGGATGCACATCGCCACAAATACGGGACTTTCCATCAGCACCCATCCCACCTTGTTCGATACGGGACGTCCAAAGCGGGCATCGAAGAGGTAGCCGTAGCCCGCCTCGACAAAGTGCAGTGCCACAAAGACGATGACGGCCACTATGGCCATCACCCCAAGAAAAGTATAATAGGTTTCAAGCATACGATTTTGGCTTTGCAGTTAATCATCGGCGAAGTTACGAAATTTCTTTTGCAAAGCAAAAGCCTCCCCAAAACAAAAGACGGCAACCCACTCGGTCGCCGCCTTCATTGAACTTTTATATTCAAAAACTGAACTAAAAAGTAAATTTTTAATTTTTAATCTTTAATTTTTCATTTCATCTTTCAGTGCCAGGTAGAAGTGAGCAAAGATGGCTTCGTAGTAGGTCGAGATCCACAAGCAGCCGATACCGAGCGTGAAGATCGAAGCCAGAACCATCAGTATGAAATAGCCCAACAAGATAAGGAAGAAATCCCACTTGTGGCCATTCATCATCTGCATACTGCGCTCGATGCACTCGTCGGCCGAGAGGGTCGGATTCTCCAGCATAATGTAGTGTGACATCGCATACGAACACATCTTGACAATACCGGGAACAATGAAGAGAAGCGTCCACAGCAGGGTATAGACCGTCGAGAGCAACTCTACGCAGACACATTTCATATAGAGTTCGCTGTTGAATACCCCGAAGATACCCTCAAATCCGAGCGGTTGCCCGTCTCGAGCCAATTCCAAGAACATCTTGCTGATGCCTACGTACAAGGGGCAGAACAAAAATACCCAAAGGGCAATGTTTACGGCCGGAATGGTGGTCGAGATACACGTTGCCAATGTCACGACAAGGGCCACCAATACACCGGTACCCCAATTGTTTTTCAGGCTCGCACTTGCTGCCGAGCGAATTTGTCCGTTAGTTTTCATATTTCGATGGTTTGAATGAGTGTTTTCGAGTATAAAGATAGTCATTTTCAGCCGATTCTATCATCCCTCGACACCAAAAAAGACGGCAACATTCTCGGTCGCCGTCTTCATTGAACTTTTCGTATTCAAAAACTGAACCAAAAAGTAAATTTTTAATTTTTAATCTTTAATTTTTCATCTCCTCTTTCAGCTCCATATAGAACTTGGCAAATACGGTATCGTAGTACGCACCAACCCAGAAGAGGGCGATACCGAGCGTGAGGAAGGAGAGCAGTATCCAACCTACGAAGCCGAGCTGCATCAGGAAGAGATCCATCTTGTGGCCGCGCATCATCTCCTGGCTCTTGTTGATGGCCTCCATCGGCGTGAGTTCGGGGTTGTCCAGCAAAATGTAGGGAGCCATCGAGTAGGAGAGGCCCTTGATGATGCCCGGTACAATCAGCAGCAGGGTCCAAAGCAAGGTAAAGATGGCGACAAGCAGCTGCAACAGAACGGCTTTGCCGTAGATGGGCTTGCGGAAGGCGTAGAAGAGTTGTCCCACGTCGGGCGTCTCGCCCTCACGGGCCAAATCGAGGAAGATTTTGGCGCAGCTGATGTTGAGCGGATAGAGTACCAGCAGGCTGTAAATCATTGCGATACCCATCATTCCTGTGCCCTCCTCGGGGCTGCCCTGCAAAAGGCTGCTGACCACATAGAAGATGGCGAAGATGAAGACTACGAGTGCGCCGGCGTTCCATTTGCCGGTGATGAGGCGGCGTACCTCTTGGCGAATTTCGGGATTCGATTTCATAATAAAGTGTGTTAAGGTTGTAAATTTTATGCTTTGATTTTCAGTTGCTCCAGCAGCTCGCTCATACCTACCGAAGCCTTCTTTTGGAGGTGGGTCAGCGGGTTGCGAATCATCTGCACGTCGGGTGTGCCGGGGTCGATCAGATAGATGGGCACCTCGGCTCGTGCGTAGCGCACCAACATTGCCGCAGGATAGACCGCCAGCGAGGTCCCCACGACAATCATCAGGTCGGCCTCGGAGGCAATTTTGCAGGCCGTGTCGAACATCGGCACCGACTCGCCAAAGAAGACGATGTGGGGACGCAACAATGCACCATCTTCGCCGACGGCATCCAACGCCTGGTCGCCCTCGATGGGAACGATGAGGTCGGGGTTGCGCATCGAGCGCAGCTTGTTCAGTTCGCCGTGCAGGTGGGTCACTCGGCTCGATCCGGCACGTTCGTGCAGGTCATCGACATTTTGGGTCACCACCTCCACCTCGTACCACTGCTCCAGGGCGGCTACGGCACGGTGGGCGGCATTGGGTTGGGCGGCCGCCGCATCACGACGACGCTTGTTGTAGAACTCGACCACCAACGCACGGTTGCGGCTCAACGCCTCGGGGGTGCAGACCTCCTCGATGCTGTATTTCTCCCACAATCCGTCCGAATCACGGAAGGTCGATAGACCGCTCTCGGCCGAGATACCTGCTCCGGTAAATACCACTATTTTTTTCATAACGAGTTAAGTTTTGCAAGTCGTTGTTGTCGCTCGTGGCGTCGTCGAAGTTGTTCGATTGCGATTTCCGTCTCTTGTTTGATGCGCTTGTATCGCCAGACCGCAAATCCAAGCAGTGAGAGCATCAACAGGCTCAGCACGGCATAGATACCGATGAAGAGGTCGATTCTTGCCCCCGACTCTTTGTCCATCCACATCGCAAAGGGAAAGAATGCAAATATCAGCGCACCACATCCCGAGATCAGCATTATCTCTCGCCATTTGGGGCGAGGTGCACGGTCTTTAAGTCGCAGGTATTCAATGGCAAACAGGACAAACGGCAGGGCGGCGGCAACAACCTCGCTGGCTCGTCCGCCATCCATAGCAGTCCCGATAAGGATGATTCCGAGGCCAAATACGACAGAAAGTATTTTGCCCCACTTGCGCTTGGGGATCTCTCGGTCGAGTCGTTTGCCGATTTTGCGGACTAACCGATTTTTACGAGCACCCTTCGTGTTTGGGATATTGAGTAGCCGGAATCTCATAGCAGTTCCATTCTTTTACGGCGTTGTTCACGACGGCGGATACGCCGCACCTCTTCGTCGGTCTGGGCACGCAGTCGAGCGGTCCGATGGCGCAGCCACAAGTAGAGAATGCCCATCAGCAAGGCCCCGCCCCACAGCAACAGGTAGAGGTGCCAACGCTCCTCGGTGGTGGGGTTGAAGAGCATCAAAATCAGGGGCATCAAGGCCAAAGCTAGCCCTGCGCCCACAGCCACGCTTTTGGCTCGACGCAGACGGGTCATCGGGGCCAACTGTCGCCACGTGAGGAGGCTTAAACCAAAGTAGGCAACAATGGCACACCAGGTTACGATGCCGTGAACGATGTTGGGGTCGTCGCTTTTGAGCGGCACCACAATCAGGGCGATGATGATGGCCGAAACGATGTATTTGCCAAGGCTGATGGTTTTGTTCTTCTTCTCACGGGCCTCCAGGCGACGCACCATCTCGTCGGCCTGCCGTTTGGTGGTCCGCATTTGGTCAATCTTCTCGTGGAGTCTCATCCTCTTTGCGTTTTTTCTGTTTCTTGATGCGTCCGCTACGGCGCAGGGCATCGGCGATGATCCACTGCAACTGGCCGTTGACCGAGCGAAATTCATCCTCGGCCCAACGTTCCAGTTCGGTCATCGTCGCTGCATCGATGCGCAGCACGAAACTTTTTTGTGCCTCCTTTGCCATAAGGTATTGGGGGTCAAAGGGTTTTTAGTGGTGAAGCGTGCCTGCATTCACGATGGGCTGTGCCGCCTCGTCGGCACACAATACCACCAACAGATTGGTAACCATAGCGGCCTTGCGCTCCTCGTCCAGCTCGACGATCTCCTCCTCGGAGAGCTTCTTCAGGGCCATCTCAACCATCGAAACAGCACCCTCGACAATCTTCTCGCGGGCCGAAATGATGGCATCGGCCTGCTGACGACGCAGCATCACGGCAGCAATCTCGGGGGCGTAGGCCAGGTAGTTGATGCGAGCCTCGACCACCTCGATGCCGGCCATCTCCAGGCGCTCGTTGAGCGTGCGCTCCAGCTGGTTGTTGATCTCCTCGCTGTTCGAGCGGAGGGTCAGCTCGTCGGTCTTCGAGTCGTTGTTGTCGTAGGCGTAGCAACCGGCCACCTGACGCAGGGCAGCATCCGACTGCACCGAAACGAAGTTCTCGAGGATGTTCATTCGCTTCGAGGCCGATACGGGGGTGCCGTCGGCGGTGTGGGCGTCAATCTCGAAGACGGCCTTGTAGATGTCGTTGTGCTTGATGCGCCATACCAACACCAGGCCAATCATAATGGGGTTACCCGTCTTGTCATTGACCTTGATGGGATCGACGTTGAGGTTGCGGGCACGAATCGAGATGTGCTTGGCCGAGAGAAAGGGGTTTACCCACCAGTAGCCCGTCTGGTAGAAGGTGCCGCGATACTCACCAAAGAAGAGCATCACACGGGCCTCGTTCGGTTCGAGCAGCATATAACCGCCAAAGCAGATAAGGCTGATGAGGGTGGCGATGATACCGCCCACCAGGAAGGGGGTGCCGTGCGCAAGTCCGGCATCGAGACGCATACCGCCCTCGACAATCGACCAGATGGCCAGACCCAGGGCCACGAAATTCAGAATCAGCGCAACCAGACCGTTGCATTTCCAACCGTTGTAGGTGTAGTTTTTGTTCTCCATAATTATAGGTGTTAATTGGTTTGTTAAATTGATATCGTTTTGATATCACAAAGATAGTGCTAAATTTTTCAAACTTCCAAATTTTTCGGCCAAAAAGTTTGGCATAGTTTCTGCTTTTTTTGCTGCAACACCAAAATTTTCATTTTTTAAGCTATGAAACAACAACACGACAACCTCACCACCGAGGTCTATTCGTCGGAGGCGATGCACCAATCGGCTCCCGTGCAAACCATTCCCGAGTGCGGCACCACCCCCGAAGTGGCCTACCGTCTGGTCAAGGATGAGACCTATGCCCAGACCCAGCCACGACTCAACCTGGCCACCTTCGTAACCACCTATATGGAAGAGGAGGCGACCCGCCTGATGAACGAGGCCATCAACATCAACTACATCGACGAGACGGAGTATCCCCGTGTGGCGGTGATGTGTGGTCGCTGCATCAACATCATTGCCAACCTATGGCATACGCCCGAGAAGAACGAGTGGAAGAGCGGAGCGGTGGGCATCGGCTCGTCGGAGGCCTGTATGTTGGGCGGTGTGGCGGCCTGGCTGCGCTGGCGTGCCCGTCGCAAGGCCCAGGGCAAACCCTGCGATAAGCCCAATCTGGTGATGAGCTCGGCCTACCAAGTGGTGTGGGAGAAGTTCTGCCAGCTGTGGCAAATCGAGATGCGCACGGTTCCCCTCACCTCCGAGTGTCTGACCTTGGATCCGGAGGCCGCCATTAAATGTTGCGACGAGAACACCATCTGCATTGTCCCCATCTGCGGGGTGACGTGGACGGGGTTGGACGACGATGTCGAGGCGTTGGACAAGGCGCTGGATGCCTACAACAAAAAGACGGGCTACGAGATTCCCATCCACGTCGATGCCGCCTCGGGTGGCTTCGTGTTACCCTTCATCAACCCCAAGAAACGGTGGGATTTCCGCCTCAAGTGGGTCTTGTCCATCTCCACGTCGGGCCACAAATACGGTTTGGTCTATCCCGGTCTGGGGTGGATTGTCTGGCGTGATAAGCAGTACCTGCCCGACGAGATGTCCTTCTCGGTCAATTACCTGGGGGCCAACATTACGCAGGTGGGGCTGAACTTCTCGCGCCCCGCAGCGCAGATTCTGGGGCAGTATTACAACTTCATCCGCCTCGGCTTCGAGGGCTACAAGCAGATTCAGGAGGCCTCGATGGAGGTAGCCCGCTACTGCCACCGTGAGATTGGCAAGATGAACTGCTTTCACAACTACTCCGACGAGGTGACCAACCCGCTCTTCATCTGGAAGATGTGTTCCGAGTACGAGAAGACGGCCAAATGGACCCTCTACGATTTGCAGGACAAACTGCGCCAAAGCGGTTGGATGGTTCCCGCCTACACGATGCCCAAGAACATCGAACAGATGGTGGTGATGCGTGTGGTGGTGCGCCAGGGGATGTCGCACGATATGGCCGATATGTTGCTTACCGACATCCGCAATGCGGTGGCCGAGTTGGAGCAACTGACCTATCCGACCCCCTCGCGCCTCAAATTTGAACGCCAAATCAAACAGCACGGCAAGGTTTATACCCATTAATCGATGAAAAGGGGAGGGCAAAGTGGTTGCTTTCCCCTTTTTTTTGTATCTTTGCCTAAGTTAAACAAAAACGCAATGTCTTTTACCAAGATCAACCACTACGAACACGAGTATATCGATGCTCACCACGACTCGGCACTCGCCGTGACGGAGGGCGTCGAGGATCAGCCCATCGTCAATCCCTACCTGCGCCGCCGCAAGAAGCGCACCCTCTCGACCGAGGAGTATGTCGAGGGTATTTTGAAGGGCGACATCACCATCCTTTCGCAGGCCATCACGCTGGTCGAGAGTGCCAATCCGGCCCACTATGCCCAGGCCCAAGAGATTATCGAGAAGTGCCTGCCCAATGCCGGCAAGTCGATTCGATTGGGCATCACGGGTGTTCCCGGAGCGGGTAAATCGACCTGGATCGAGGCGGTGGGTAATATGGTGACCCGCCTGCACCATAAGTTGGCCGTGTTGGCCATCGATCCCTCGTCGGAGCGTAGTGGCGGCTCGATTTTGGGCGACAAGACCCGTATGACCTCCATCTCGACCAACCCCGATATCTTCATCCGACCCTCCCCCTCGGCAGGCTCGCTGGGTGGTGTGGCCCGCAAGACCCGCGAGACGATTGTGCTGTGCGAGGCGGCAGGCTTCGATGTCATCTTTATCGAGACGGTCGGTGTGGGTCAGTCCGAGACGGCTGTGCACTCGATGGTCGATATGTTCCTCTTGCTGCAGATTTCGGGTGCCGGCGACGATTTGCAGGGCATCAAGCGAGGCATTATGGAGATGGCCGATATGATGGTCATCACCAAGGCTGATGGCGAGAATATCCACAAGGCCGAGTTGGCCAAGGTGCAGTATCAGGGGGCGTTGCGTCTCTTTCCGCTCCCCGAGTCGGGCTGGCGTCCGCAGGTCTATACCTGTTCGTCGGTGGCTGAAACGGGTCTGGAGGAGGTCTGGAAGGGCATCGAGGAGTATATGGACCACATCCAGCAGAACGGCTATTTCCAGCACAACCGCAACCGCCAAAACAAGTATTGGATGTACGAGACCATCAACGAGGCTCTTCGTAACTCCTTCTACCACAACCCCGAAATCGAGCCCCTGATTGCCGACTTCGAGGCCCGAGTCCTGGCCGACAAAGTATCCTCCTTCATTGCTGCAAAAGAACTTCTCGATCGCTACTTCTCGAAATAGTTTTCGATTTTATGCGGAACCTTCCGCACTTCCCTTGCAAGCCCCGAATGAGCAGTACGTCAAGTACAGCCCATCCGGGGCTTACTTCACGAAGTGCAGAATCTTCTCGCCTAAAATCAAAAACGGGGTGGAGGTGTGGTGACCTAATCGCAAAAGCGGCTTCTTAAGCCGCCTCCTGCCTCGCTCGAATGCGTTGTGGCAAAATCTGCTCCTCTAAAATCAAAAACGGGGTGGAAGTGTGGTGACCTAATCGCAAAAGCGGCTTCTTAAGCCGCCCCATCCGGGGCTTACTTCACGAAGTGCGAAATCTTCTCGCCTAAAATCAAAAACGGGGTGGGGGAGGGTGAAAAGATCTTAAAGATCTTAAAGATTTTAATGATCTTAACGAGCTTAATGTTTTTTAGGTCCGCATCTTTAAGCTCTTTATTCTCTTTAATTTCTTTCTCTTCAATCTCTTTAATTTCTTTAATCGCTCTCTCCGGTTTCTTTCTCTCATTTTGAATTTTGAATTCTACATTTTGAATTGTAATTTTTTCTCCTTTTTTGCTTTCTTTTCTTAAATATAAGTAGTACCTTTGTGTGCCCAAAAATGTGGTTTGGACAAGAGAAAAACTAAATACTAATCACCAAAATTTAATTTTCATTATGAAAGTATCTCACATTGAGCACCTTGGCGTGGCTGTAAAGAGCCTCGACGAGGCAATTCCCTACTGGGAGAACGTGTTGGGTCTGAAGTGTTACGCCATTGAGGAGGTAGCCGACCAGAAGGTGCGCACCGCCTTCTTTATGCTGGGTCAGACCAAGATTGAGCTGCTCGAGCCCACTTCGGAGGATTCGACCATCGCCAAGTACATCGAGAACAAGGGCGTAGGTATCCACCACATGGCTCTGGCTTGCGAGAATATCGAGGAGCAGCTCGCCGATGCCGAGGCTCAGGGTATTCGCCTCATCGACAAGACCCCCCGCAAGGGCGCCGAGGGTCTGACGATTGCCTTCCTGCATCCCAAATCAACGCAGGGCATCCTCACCGAGTTGTGCGAGAACAAGAACAAATAATCATTTCACATAAGTTATGAGCGAAATTCAAGCTAAAATCAACAAGCTGATCGAGAATCGCGAGACGGCCCGTATGGGTGGCGGTCAGAAGCGTATCGAGGCACAGCACGCCAAGGGCAAGTACACCGCCCGTGAGCGTATTCAGATGCTCCTGGACGAGGGCTCGTTCGAGGAGTTCGATATGTTCGTTACCCACCGTTGCTACGACTTCGGTATGGACAAGAGCCACACCTTTGGTGACGGCGTAGTTACGGGTTACGGTACGATTGCAGGTCGTCTGGTCTATGTATTTGCCCAGGACTTCACCGTTACGGCAGGTTCGCTGTCGCTCTCGATGGCCGACAAGATCTGCAAGGTGATGGATATGGCTATGCGTAACGGTGCCCCCTGCATCGGTCTGAATGACTCGGGTGGTGCCCGTATCCAGGAGGGTGTAAACGCTCTGGCCGGTTATGCCAACATCTTCCAGCGCAACGTGATGGCTTCGGGTGTGATTCCCCAGATTTCGGCCATCTTCGGTCCCTGCGCCGGTGGTGCCGTTTACTCGCCCGCACTGACCGACTTCATCATCATGAAGAAGGAGACCTCGAATATGTTCCTCACCGGCCCGAAGGTGGTTAAGACCGTGACGGGTGAGGATGTAACCCAGGAGCAGTTGGGTGGTGCCACGATGCACACGACCCGCTCGGGTGTTGCCCAGTTCGCCGTTGATACCGAGGAGGAGGGTATTCAGATCATCAAGCAGCTGCTGTCGTATATGCCCCAGAACAATATGGAGGATACGCCGCTGGCCATCTGCACCGACGCTGCTACCCGTCTCGAGGACTCGCTCAACGAGATCATCCCCGACAACATCAACAAGCCCTACGATATGACCGAGGTCATCAAGGCCATCGTCGATAATGGTGAGTATCTGGAGCAGGCCGCCGGCTATGCCAAGAACATCATCACCTGCTTCGCCCGCTTCAACGGTCAGTCGGTAGGTATCATCGCCAACCAGCCCAAGTTTATGGCCGGTGTGTTAGACATCAACGCTTCGCGCAAGGCTGCCCGCTTCGTGCGTTTCTGCGACGCCTTCAACATTCCGCTCGTAACGCTGGTGGACGTTCCGGGCTTCCTGCCGGGTACGACCCAGGAGTATGGTGGTGTGATTACCCACGGTGCCAAGCTGCTCTTCGCCTACTGCGAGGCTACGGTTCCCAAGGTGACCGTGACGCTGCGTAAGGCCTACGGTGGTGCCTATATCGTGATGTCGTCGAAGCACATCCGTGGTGACATCAACTACGCTTGGCCCTCGGCCGAGATTGCTGTGATGGGTGCCAGCGGTGCTGTGGAGGTGCTCTACGGTAAGGAGCTCAAGGAGCTTGCCGACAAGCCCGAAGAGAAGGCTGCATTTATTGCCGAGAAGGAGAAGGAGTACAACGACAAGTTCTCGAACCCCTACAACGCTGCCCGCTACGGCTACATCGACGATGTGATCGAGCCGCGTAACACGCGTTTCCGCATCATTCGTGCCCTGCAGTCGCTCTCGACGAAGCGTCTCCAGAACCCGGCCAAGAAACACTCTAACATTCCTTTGTAATCCCCAACCGCTATGATTAACGTATTAGCAGTAACAGGCTGGGGCTGGAACGAGATGCTTTGGTGCACGGTAATCAGCGTAATGCTGGTCTTTGCCGTGCTGGTGCTGCTTGTGTTTGTGATGAAGCTCTTCGGCGTTGTCTTTGCCGAGAAGCCCAAGCGCAAGTTGGCCGAGGTAGCCTCGATGCCGCTGTCGGAGGGTCAGCTCCACGAGGAGCAGATTGCCGCCATTACGGCTGCCCTGAAGCTCTACAAGAGCGCCCTGCACGACCGCGAGTCGGAGGTACTTACCATCCTGAGCATCAAGCGTGCCTACTCGCCGTGGAACTCGAAGATTCACGGCTTAACCCAGTTGCCTGACAGAAAATAAGAGAAAAAAGCTATGAAAGATTACACATTGAAAGTCAATGGTCACACCTATAACGTTCAGATCGACGAGGTAAACGAGAACTCGACGCTGGCTCGTGTGACCGTAAACGGTACCCACTACGAGGTGGAGATCGAGGGCGGTAAGGCTGCTCCCGTCACCAAGCCCCAGGTGGCTTCGGCCCCCAAGGGTGCGAATAGTGCACAGATTACCCCGCAGACGGCTGCTCCCTCGGCTCCCGCACAGCGTCCCGCTGCTGCTGCCGCAGGTGCCATTAAGTGCCCGCTGCCCGGTACGGTGATGGCCGTGAAGGTGGCCGTAGGCGATACGGTAGCCGTAGGTCAGACCCTGCTCGTGTTGGAGGCTATGAAGATGGAGAACAACATCGACTCGGACCGTGCAGGTGTCGTTAAGCAGATCTGCGTTCAGCAGGGTGCTACGGTAATGGAGGGTGACAACTTAATCGTTATCGAGTAAGGTATGTTCACGTTCTTGGAATCTAATTTTGCATTGGAGAGCTTGCAGAAGTTCATCTCCTCGATGGGCTTCACCGCCTTCTTCTCGGAGATGGGCGTCGGGAACCTGGTGATGATTCTCATCGCCTTCTTCCTGCTGTGGCTGGCTATCAAGAAGGAGTATGAGCCGATGTTGATGATGACCATCGCCTTCGGTATGCTCCTGACGAACCTGCCCGGTGCCGGTCTCTTCCACGAGGAGCTTTTCGCCGGTGGTCACGTGCATTGGGATGTCTTTACCTCCCACTCGGGCCCCATTGTCCCGGGTCTGTTGGACTACCTCTACCTGGGTGTTAAGCTCGGTATTTATCCCTGTTTGATCTTTGTGGGTGTAGGCGCTATGACCGACTTCGGCCCGCTGATTGCCAACCCCAAGAGCTTCCTGCTGGGTGCTGCTGCCCAGACGGGTATCTTCCTCACGTTCTTGGCCGCTTATGCCATGGGCTTTACTCCCGAGCAGGCCGGTTCGATTGGTATCATTGGTGGTGCAGATGGTCCTACGGCCATCTTCCTGACGGCCAAGTTGGCTCCCGAGTTGCTCGGCCCCATTGCGGTGGCTGCCTACTCGTATATGGCCCTTGTGCCGGTGATTCAGCCCCCCATTATGCGCCTGCTGACCACTAAGAAGGAGCGTCAGATTAAGATGCAGACCCTGCGCACGGTATCGAAGAAGGAGCGTATCATCTTCCCGATTGTGATTGCTTCGATTGTGTCGTTGCTGCTGCCCGATGCTGCTCCGCTGATTGGTTGCTTGATGTTGGGTAACCTGATGAAGGAGTGCGGCGTTGTGGAGCGTCTGTCGAAGACCGTTCAGAACGAGCTGATGAATATCGTGGTTATCTTCCTGGGTTTGACGGTGGGTGCTACGGCTACGGCCAATACCTTCCTCAGCCCCTCGACCATCAAAATTATGGTGATGGGTGTGGTTGCCTTCGGTGTGGCTTCGGCTTGCGGTGTGCTCTTCGCCAAGTTGATGAACTGCTTCCTCAAAGAGGGTAACAAGATCAACCCGCTGATCGGTTCGGCCGGTGTGTCGGCTGTGCCGATGGCTGCCCGTGTATCGCAGAAGGTGGGTCAGGAGGAGAATCCTTCGAACTTCCTCTTGATGCACGCGATGGGTCCCAATGTGGCCGGTGTGGTAGGTTCGGCGGTTGCTGCCGGTCTGCTGCTCTCGTTCCTGGGCTAACAGTCGGGCGATTGCCCTTTCTGTAAAAACGCCCCGAGTGGATTACTGCTCGGGGTGTTTTGTTTGTATTTGGCAACTCGCAACCCCGATTTGGGCCAAAAACGACGGTCGATAACTGCTTGTTATTGCCAAGATTGCCGAAATTGTTCCTGTTTTTGAATTTTGGATTTTGATTTGTTTTGTAAAACAAAATCTTTTTCGTACCTTTGCGCACCCGCAAAGTGCGGGATAAGGATTACAACAAGTTAAATTAAACGTAAAACACAGTGGATTCATTAAGCTACAAGACTATCTCGGCTACTGCAGAGGGCGTTACCAAGGAGTGGTACGTTATCGATGCAACGAACGAGGTACTGGGACGTCTTGCCTCGCAGATCGCGAAGATCATCCGCGGCAAGAACAAGCCCTGCTTTACTCCCCACGCTGACTGCGGTGACTATGTTATCGTAATCAACGCTGAGAAGGTGAAGCTCACGGGCAAGAAGATGACCGACAAGGTCTATACGCGTCACACGGGTTACCCCGGTGGTCAGCGTTTTGCTACTCCGGCCGATTATCTGGCCAAGAAACCGACCTTCATCATCGAGAAGGCCGTGAAGGGTATGCTGCCTAAGACTCGTCTGGGTGAGCATATGTTGAAGAACCTGAAGGTTTATGCCGGCGCCGAGCATCCGCACGCTGCCCAGAACCCCAAGGCTATTAAGTTGAACGAGATTAAGTAAGAAAAAAGATGGAAGTTGTAAACACCGTAGGTCGCCGTAAGGCAGCTGTGGCTCGCGTATTCGTGAAGCCGGGTAATGGTCAGATTACCATCAACCACAAGGCATTGGCCGACTACTTCTCGCTGGACATCCTCCGCTTCCAGGTTAAGCAGCCCCTGTTGGCTACCAACACCCTGGAGAGCTACGACATCACGATCAACCTCGTTGGTGGTGGTATCAAGGGTCAGGCAGAGGCCGCTCGTCTGGGTATCGCTCGCGCACTGTGCGAGATCGACGCCGAGATGCGCCCCGTACTGAAGAAGGCTGGCTTTATGACGCGTGATTCGCGCGTGGTTGAGCGTAAGAAGCCTGGTCAGCCCGGTGCACGTCGCAAGTTCCAGTTCAGCAAGCGTTAAAAAAGAAGCTGGACCGAATTTTCGGCAAAGCACGGATCGAGTTTTCAAACATCACGGACTACACCTATATATTATTACGTACTGCCCTGGTGTTGCTCGTCCGCGGAAAATCGCCTGAGACTCGCCTCGTGATGAGACCGCTACTCGGACGATTGTAGAAAAGAGAATTAACAAGATTTTAACACATTTGAATTAAAATGTCACGTACAGATTTTAATACCCTGTTGGAGGCCGGTGCACACTTCGGTCACCTGAAGCGTAAGTGGAACCCCAAAATGGCTCCCTACATCTTCATGGAGAAGAACGGCATCCACATCATCGACCTGCACAAGACTGTGCTCAAACTCGATGAGGCTGCTGCAGCCATCAAGCAGATCGCCAAGAGCGGTCGTCGCGTGCTGTTCGTAGCCACCAAGAAACAAGCTAAGGATATCGTTGCCGAAAAGGTAGCTGCCGTAGGTATGCCTTACGTAACTGAGCGTTGGGCCGGCGGTATGCTGACGAACTTCCCCACCATACGTAAAGCCGTTAAGAAGATGGCCACCATCGATAAGATGTTGGGCGACGGCACTTTCGATAATTTCTCGAAGCGCGAGAAGCTCCAGATCGAGCGTCAGCGTGCCAAGCTCGAGAAGAACCTCGGTTCGATTGCCGACCTGACCCGTCTGCCGGCCGCTCTGTTCGTCGTTGACGTACAGAAGGAGGCTAACGCCGTTAAGGAGGCTAAGCGTCTGAGCATCCCCGTATTTGCAATGGTTGACACTTGTTGTGATCCTACCGACATTGATTACGTTATCCCTGCAAATGACGATGCTTCGAAGTCGATTGCCGTGATTCTCGACGTGATGTGCGCCGCCATCGCCGAGGGTGCTGAGGAGCGCCGTCTCGAGAAGGAGAAGGAGGCTCAGGAGGCTGAGGCTGCTGCTCCCAAGAAGGAGGCAAAGCCCCGCATCAAGAAGGCCGTAAAGGCTACCGTTGATGCCCAGGAGGCTGTTGTTGCCGAGGTTGTAGCCGCTACGGAGGAGTAACCAACCAGGAACAAAATTATCGAATAAACAAACCTTAAACAACAAACAAGACTATGGAAATCAAAGCTGCAGATGTGATGAAGCTCCGTAAGATGACGGGTGCCGGTATGATGGACTGCAAGAAGGCTCTGATGGAGGCTGAGGGCGACTTCGCTCGTGCTCAGGATATCATCCGCGAGAAGGGTAAGCTGGTTGTTGCCAAGCGTGCCGATCGTTCGGCTACCGAGGGTGTAGTTGCCACCAAGGTCGTAGGCACGAAGGCCTACATCCTGTGCCTGGCTTGCGAGACCGACTTCGTTGCTCAGAACGAGGAGTACTCGGCTTCGGTAAACGCTATGTTGGAGCTGGCTATCGCTGCTGATGCTGCCGATCGTGACGCCCTTTTGGCTGTTAAGGACGCTGAGGGTCACACGGTTGAGGAGCTCGTAACCGAGAAGTCGGGTCAGACGGGTGAGAAGATCGAGCTGGCTTACTACGCTCGCATCGAGGCTCCCTACTGCGCCGCTTACGTACACTTCAACAAGAAGCTCGGTACGATCCTTGGTTTCAACAAGGAGGTTCCCGCCGAGGTTGCTCACCAGGTAGCTATGCAGGCTACGGCTATGGCTCCCATTTCGATCGACGTGGCCGACTGCCCCGCTGAGGTTGTTGAGCACGAGCGTAAGATCGCTGTGGAGGCTATGAAGCAGGATCCCAAGAACGCCGGTAAGCCCGATGCAATTCTGGAGAAGATTGCCGAGGGTAAGATGCGCAAGTTCTTCGAGGAGAATACCCTCTTGAACCAGTGCGTGGTAGGCGAGAAGGAGAGCATTGCCGAGCTGATTCACAAGGCTGACAAGGAGGCTACCGTTGTTGCTTACAAGCGTTTCGCGCTGGGTGAGTAATTGGGTGTCACTCCAAATACGAAAAGACCGAGGTTTTGCCTCGGTCTTTTTTTTGTTGCTATGGGATGGG
This sequence comes from Alistipes sp., assembly GCA_017436185.1. The sequence goes on from JAFSDP010000018.1 coordinate 166,896, forward strand.
GTCGGCCGTTCAGGCTATCGAATCCCCATTCGCCACAAAACCCCTAAGATGATGCGACGCATCAGGGCGGGCAGGGCGCACCAGAGGGCCGACTGCCAACGCCACCGCTTCGAGTCGCAACCGACCACGCGTCCCGAACGACGACGCACCCCTGTCATTCGACCTACCAAATCGGCTGCGGTGCAATGCTCGGTGAGGCGGTAGTTGCCATCACCTGCCATCGTGAGGCTCTTACCCTCGATGCGATGAAGGCGGTGGAGAATATGCTGTCCTCTGTAACGGAAGAGATAGACCTCGCCAACCTTCGGCTCTTCGCCCCGATACGGCTCCAAGATGACCACATCACGCCCATCCCGCAAGAGGGGGCGCATGCTGTAGCCTCGCAACGGAATCTCGGCTCGACCGCCTTCGGCGAGCCACCTTTCGACCTGTTCAAAAAAGAGGGCGTTTGGGATGACTATGCGCTTATTCATAGATGGTTGTGCGTGCAAGTTCGGCTGCCTCGCTGTTCGGAAGGCAACTCAAATGATAGACTTTTACCCGTTTCAGCAACTCCGACAACAGCCGATTGGTGTGGCCGAACAACACCTTGTCGTGGGCAAACGACGGGGGAAATGAGGGCTGCAGTGCACCGTAGCTCTGCAAGATGGACAAGGGGCGGATCTCGTTGCGAGGCCCCTGTGAAAGACGCAGAATGGCACGGATGGGGTAGTGTTCGTTGCGGTAACAGGGGGTCTTGCCACTCCACGGCGAGCCATAGACATAGGCCACCCCCTCGTCGATGCGGATGATGGGGCTGTCGTCGTTCAACAGCTCCGTGCCTGGGATGTGCTCCCGCCAAAGGCGAGTATGGGTACTCTTTCCCGTGCCCGATTCGCCTAAACAAAGCACGGCTCCACCGTTGTGAACAAGCACTGAGGAGTGGATGGCCAGCGTGCTGCGACGAGCTGCACGGATGTTGAAGGTCATCCATAGTCCGAAGCGGAAGAGGGCCTGCTGTTGGTCGGGTTGAAAGTCGGTCCGTACGATACCCTCCGCAGGGATGTCAAACACCACACATTCGCCACGCTCGGTAACCATCTGAAAATGATGTCCTTCGCCTTTTTGATAGAGTTCGCAAACGGCATTGGCATCCCGAAAATCGAAGCGGTCGATGAGGGCCATTGCGGTGGTGTCAGTCGCAAGGTCGTGTACCCCGACGACCTCGATGTCGGGCTGTTCGACGGGCTCGGTGAGGAAGGGCACCAACCCCGAAAAGGAGAAGTGCGGCTCCTCCAAACGGAGCGTGATGTGTGCTATGCGGTAGTAGTTAGCCATTGATTTCGTGTCGGTTTTCGATGGTGATGATGCGGTCGCACGCCTCCAACGAGGTCTCGCGGTGGGCGATGACAAGCAGCGTCAGCGAGCGGTTTTGGTCGGCCAGGCGGGCGATGGATTGGTTGATCTCCTGCTCGGTGGCCGAGTCGAGGGCCGAGGTGGCCTCGTCGAAGAAGAGGACATCGGCATTGCGATAGAGGGCACGGGCGATGCCGATGCGCTGTCGCTGACCGCCCGAGAGACGGCAGCCACACTCCCCGATGCGGGTGTCGATGCCGTTGGGAAGTGCGCCGACAAATTCGCCCAACTGGGCCAGCGCCAGCACCTCCTCGACCCGTTGGCGGTCGATTTCGTTCGGTGCGATGCCCAACGCCACATTCTCGGCAAAGGTGCCATCGGTCAAAAAGAGGCTCTGCGACACATAGCCCACACGTTGCTGCCAACGGCGGCGGTTCTGTTCGGTGAGGGTCTCCCCGTCAATCGAGATGCGTCCCTCGGTGGGGGTGTAGAAGCCCAAGAGGAGGTTGAACAGGGTGGTCTTTCCGGCACCCGAGACCCCTCTGAAGCCGATGCGCTCGCCCTTGCGGATGGTGAGCGAGAGCGATTCGAAGAGGTCGTGATCGCTGTCCGAAAAGCGGAAACGCAAGTTCTCGACCTCGATCATCTGTTCAAAGGGCAATGGCTCGACCTCCTCCATCGCCTCCTGTTCGGGTGCTTTGTCTTGCAAGGCCTCCTCCAAAATGGCGATGGTGTAGCGGTTGTAACGGATGGTGGTCCAACTCGACATCAGGTTTCTTACGGAGGGCATCAGGCGGATGGCCGCTACAGCAAAGATACCGAACAGCATCTGCTGGCGACCCTCACCCAGGTCGAGCGAGAGGCTCAACGCTGCCAAAAGGGCAATGCCGATGGCCAACCCCAATTCAGTCACCATCTGGGGCAGCAGGCTGATGTCGGCCTCCTTCGAGCGGGTGGCAACCACCTGTTTCATCGCCTCGTCGAAGCGGCGCAACATCATCGGGAAGGCGTCGTTCAGCTCCACATCCGTATAGCCTCGGAACGTCTCGCTCACGACCCTCGACTTCTCGCGCTGTGCCCGATTCTCCTCCTCGCCGTAGCGGTTGATGCGACGGCGCACAAAGCGGTAGTAGCCCCATACGGCAGGCAAGAAGATGCCGACGGTCAAGAGGGCCGCCAACGGCGCATAGAGGGCCAATGCCCCAAAGAGGAGCAGGAGCAGCATCATCTCCGAGACAATCGTGGCGGCCGGTTTCAGTACGCCCGCCGTGAAGGAGAGGCATACCACATTGACGTTACGGGCCAGCAGGGCCGAGTTCTTGTGCTTGATGAAGGGCAGGCCTCGGTGGTGATAGGTGGTGTAAAGACGGCGTGAAAGGGCCGTGTAGAGGTCGTAGATGTAGTGACGCTCGGTGCGGGCCAAGACAAAATTCAGGAGCGATTTCAGCGCAATCACCCCCACAATGGCTCCGGCTACGGCCCAAGCAAAACTCTTGGCCGAGTGAAAGCCGAGTTGGTGGTAGATGGTGGCCATCCATCCATCGCCCTCCATCGACTGTGGGTCGAGTGCCAGCGCCAGCACGGGCAGCAACATTGCCAGTCCGACCATATTGAGCACCGCCCTCAAAAAGAGGGTGCAGGCCACTCCGATGCCTCGGCGGCGGAACTGTTTGGGAATTATCTGTATCGCTTTTTTCATTGCTTCACTAAATCACCTTTTCGGTTTTACCCAGTTTGACATACCAGAGCCACCCCTCGATTTGGGTGTAGCCCATCTGGCGCAACAACTCGCCGTAGCGACGAATCTGGTCACGGTATTGTGCGGCACGCTGTTCGCCAAATTTGTAATCGACCACCACAGCCCGATTGCCTGCAATCATCACACGGTCGGGACGGCGCACCAACTTATCGCCCTGACGCAGGGTCGCCTTGGGTTGCAGAATGGCCCCTTCGGTCATCACCTGCTCCCAATGGCCGTCGAACCACTCGCCGATGGTGGGGTTGGAGAGGGCCAAGAAGACCATCTTGCGAAGCTCCTCGGCATCGGCTGCCGTTAAGAGTCCCTCGGCCTTCATTCGCTCGATGCTGCGCTCGAGATCGGTTTGGGTGGTGGCCTCCTCGAAGACCTTGTGCATCAGAATACCGAAGTTGCGGGGCGAGAGGTCCGACTCTTCGCCATCCTCCAGATAGCGCTCCGATTTCAGACTCAACACCAAATCGGGGCGGGCACTGCGGTAGCTCTGCAGCAGCTGCTGTTTGGGGTCGTTGCGCTCTTCCTTCTCCCAATGCAGGTACTCTGCATCGTCTGCCGAGAGGTCGTCGCCTGCAGGGCCGCACTCCTCGCCAAACTCCCAATGTTGTACTACGATGGGGTTGCCGTTTTTGTCCACCTCGTCGGTAGGCTCGGTGAGGTAGCGTCCGTCGAGTTCGCTTTGCTCCAATAATTGGGGCAGAATGGCCATAATACCGGCGTGGATGTAGTGGTTCGGTACCTCGTGCGCATTCCCCTTTCCTTTGTTGTAGAGGAAGATATGCAACGCCTCCACGGCACGGGTAAAGGCCACATACAACAGATTGACGGCATCGATGCAGTTGTAGAGATACTCCTTTGTGGTGAGGTGGGCAAAGGCGGTGTTGGGGGTCTTTTCATAACGCACGGGCATCTTGCCGAGTTGGGCGATGGGGTCGGTAAGCCCTTTGTCCCAATAGAGGCTGTCGCCTTTGGGTTTGGTGCTCCATACGCATTCGGGAATGATAACCACCTTCTTCTCCAGACCCTTGGCCTTGTGGATGGTGCAAACCTCGATGGTCTGCTCACTCTTGGCGATGGTCATCGACTGCTTGTGTCCCTTCTCGTTCCACCAATCGAGCAGCGACTTCAGGTCGGCCGACGAGTTGTTGCAGAAGTTGAGAATCAACTCGTGCATCGCCTGCAGGTAGGACAACTCCGAACTGCGCTCGCTAAGGTGGTAGTAGAGTGAGAGCAACTCGAAGGCCTCCTCGGGCGAGTAGAGTTTCAGTGTTGCGATGAACTGTTGCTCCTCCTCGCTGAAGGGCTCGTTGAGGGGACGATTGAGGTATTGATTTACCACCGCACGGTGGATGCGTTCTTTGGGCGTCAGGGAGAGTTGCATCACCGAGGCGATGAAACGGCTGATGGGGGCCTTGCCAATCAAGAGGGCCTCCTGGGTCATTACGTCGAAGTTGTAGGCGGGGTTGGTGTTCTCGCTCTTGAATGCCAACAACGTCTCGGCAATGGTGGCCGCCTCGTCGTTTTTGCGCACCAAGACCATAATATCCGAGGGTTTGTAACCCAAGTCAAGGATGTGGCAGATGCGCTTGATGACGAGGTCGTCGTCCTTCTCGGGGGTGTGGGTCACCGAGACATAACCTTGCGCAGTGGGGTTGTTACGGGTGGGGTTTTGCTTGAGAAAGGTGTAGGCGTGCTGCAACATATCGGTCATCGTGGCAGCTTCCTGTTGGGTCAAAGCCCCTTCGGCGTGTGTTTGGGCAATGGCGGTGTTCAGCAGTTCGTTGTTGAATTGTACCACCCGCTCGATGGCGTGGTTGTTGAACTGCACCACACGGGGCAGACTGCGGTAGTTCTCCTCCATCGGGATGAGTCGCACCTCGCCGTGGGTGGCAAGGGCCTGCTGGGCCTCGCTGTGCAGGATGCGCCAGTCGCCGCCTCGCCAGCGGTAGATCGACTGCTTGATGTCGCCCACAATCATCACCGCCTCCTCGGTCTGCGACATTGCCTCGTAGAGTAGCGGCAGGAAGTTCTGCCACTCACGTAGCGAGGTGTCCTGGAACTCGTCGATCATATAGTATTTGTAGCGGTTGCCCACCTTCTCGTAGATAAAGGGGGCCTCCTCCTCGGTGATGAACTCCGACAGAAGGTTTTTCGTCTCGGAGAGCAACATCAACTGCTCGCTGTCGCAGAGCGTCAGCATATTCTTGTAGAGGTCACCCAACACACCAAAACTATAAAAGGTGTTGTTGAGCAAATCAATGTTTCTTTGCGTCTTGCAATAGCTGCAATAGAGGTCGTAGAGTCGGCCTATGATGGGTTGCAACGTGGGTTGGACCGAGCGGGCTTTGTGCGATGTTTTGGTTTCCCAACGTGCATCGACCCCTTCGGCCGATTCACGAAGACATCGTTCCTGCGCATCGGAAAGATCGAGGTTGCCTTCGGCTATGCTGTAGATGCGCAGTCCGAGACCACTTCTTGCCCCATTCGGAAAGTCGGCTATGGTCAGCCCCGCTGCCTCGATGATACGGACTCCCTCTTTAGCCACCGCAATGACTGTGTCGGCGAGTTGGTGAAGCTCGTTGTAGATGATGCCGCTGAGGTGTTTGAGCTCCTTGCGGTCGGGGATGGTGAGCAGTGTTTCGCGATGCTCCTCCTTGAAAATCTCCTTGCCGATGGTGGTGAGTTCCTTTTTCAGATTCCACCCTTTCCCCTCTTCGATGCGCTGCTCGGCATAATTGACCATCCAGTTCAGCAGCTCCTGTTTGGTGCGGATCTCCTCGATGAGCATATCGGCACTCTTCGAGAGCAGGGTTTCGGTATCGAGCTCGATGCTGTAGTTCAGGTCGATGTCCAACTCGTGCAGGAAGGCACGCAGGATGCGCTGAAAGAAACGGTCAATCGTCAGGACCGTAAAGCGGGAGTAGTTGTGCAGAATGAGTGCTTCGCCTTGGGCGGCACGCTGTTGCAGCTCGGCATCGCCCAATTTCAGCTCTTGGCGCAGATCTTTGCGGTATCGGCTTCGCTTGCCCGCAGCCAAGAGGTGCAACTCTTTGAGGATGCGGTTTTTCATCTCCTCGGTGGCCTTGTTCGTGAAGGTTACGGCCAGGATGTGGCTGTAATTCTGCGGGTCACGAATGATGGTCCGCACATAGTTATAGGCCAAACGATAGGTCTTTCCCGAGCCTGCACTTGCGTTATAGATCGATGCTTTCATCTGCACTACACATTTTCAATGTGTAAATTTACAAACATTTCGTGAATGAAGGCCAATTTTCGCCGTTTTTTTTGTAAATTAGCACCAAAATAGAACGCCTTTATGAAGACCTTTCTGCAGGAAGTAGCCCAAGATCTCTACACCCATTGTGGCGATTCGCTCCATCGCTATCGGCTGATGTTCCCCTCACGCCGTGCTCAACTCTTTTTCTTTGAGGCCCTCTCCGAGCTGACCGACAAGCCCGTCTGGCAACCTCAAACCACCACCATCGACGAGTGGATGTGTCGCATTGCGGGGTTGGAGATTGGCGACCGTCTGCGCCTTCTGACCGAGTTGTACAAGGTCTATCGTGGCTACCACCTGCAGCGCAACGAACGCTACGACGAGTTCGATAAATTCTACACTTGGGGCGGGGTGCTTTTATCCGATTTCGATATGGTCGATAAGTACCGCATCGATGCCGAGCAACTCTTCCGCAACATCGAGGATTTGAAGGAGTTGGAGGCCGATTTGTCGTACCTTACACCTCACCAGTTGGAGGTGTTGAGGCGCTTCTGGGAGAAGGTGCGCAACGAACAGGATTTGACCGCCACCAAACGCAAATTTTTAGGGCTTTGGCAGTCGTTGCTTCCCATCTATAAGGCTTTCCGTGAGCAACTTACGCAGTTGGGATTTGGCTATGGCGGTATGGTGCATCGTCGGGCTGCGGAGCGGCTCGATGCGGGGCTTTTCACCCTCACCGAACCCCACTTTTTTGTCGTTGCGGGATTCAATGCCCTGACCGCCTGCGAACGCCAATTGTTCCGTTTCCTGCAGGCCAACGCTACGACCCGTTTTTATTGGGATTACGACAACTATTACAAGGCCGACGAGGGGCAGGAGGCGGGCCGTTTTCTGCGCCAAAACCTGGTGGATTTCCCTGCTGCCGCCTCCCTGACGACTAATGCTATGCGGGGTTCGAAACGCTTTACGTCGGTGGCCACCTCGTCGAATGTCATTCAGTGCAAATATGTGGGCGATCTGCTCTCCAAACTCAACTGCGTGGATAAAGATACGGCGGTGGTGCTGACCGATGAGAAGATGCTCACCCCGATGCTCTACGCCCTGCCCGAACGGATGGATGTCAATGTGACGATGGGCTACCCGATGCAGCAGACCCCTGCCTATACGCTCATCGAACGCCTGCTCTCGTTGCAGGCCAATCGGCGGATGAAGGAGGGCGTCGAGCACTTCTACCACGCCGATGTGACGGGCCTTTTGTCGCACCCCTACGTTTTGGAGTACGATGCCGCTACGGCCAATGCACTGCGCAAGGAGATCGTCGAGAATTACTATGTGACCCTCTTTGTCGAGCAGTTGGCCAAGAATCCGTTGCTGACGCTCATTGCCCGTGCTGCCACCACCTGGCAAATGCAGGCCGAGTGGATGACCGAGGTGGTGGTTGAATTGATGGGTCGCAGCGAAAGAATGACCCAAGAGGTGCTGCGCACGGAGTATCTGCGCATCCTCGTCGAGGAGTTGCATAAACTCTCTAACTCGCTCAGCGAGTGTGATGTGGAACTGACGTGCGATGTCTATGCGTCGTTGGTGCGTCGCCACCTGCAGAGCCTGCGCATCCCCTACAAGGGCGAGCCGTTGCGCGGCGTGCAGGTGATGGGTATTCTGGAGACCCGCAGCCTCGACTTCAAAAATGTGATTTTGCTCTCGATGACCGACGACAACTTTCCGGGTACGGACCACAGCCAATCGTCGTTCATCCCGCCCGTGTTGCGTCAGGGCTTCGAGTTGCCTACCCCCGAACACCACGAGGGTGTCTATGCCTACTACTTCTACCGTCTGATTCAGCGTGCCGAGCAGGTGTGGATGGTCTATTGCTCACGTGCCGACGATAAATCGACCGGTGAGCCGAGCCGCTACATCCGCCAAATCGACTTCGAAAGCCCCTTCAAGTTGCAGAAGGAGCAGGTGGGTGTCGATGTGCGTCTGGATGAGCCGCAACCCATTGTCATCGAGAAGGATGAGGTCATTATGGCCAAACTCAACCGCTATATCGACCCCGACGATGACTCGCACTGTCTTTCGCCTTCGTCGCTGATGCCCTTCTTTACCTGCCCCCTGCAGTTCTACTTTAAGAAGGTGGCGGGACTGCGTGAGGACGACGAGTTGGAGGAGTTGGTCGATGACCGCATCTTCGGTCTGATTTTCCATCAAACTGCCGAGGCGCTCTACACTCCGTTGAAGGGGGTACTGCACCCCAAAGAGCAGTTGCAACAGCTGTTGAACGATGAGTCACGGCTGATTCGTGCCCTCGATGAGGCGATTGCTGAGGTGCATCTGCATCGCACGGGAGTCCCCGTTACGGAGTATTCGGGCGATCTGTTGTTGGTGCGCAACATCCTGCTTCGCTACCTCAAGCAGACCATCCGCTACGATGCCTCGCATCCGGAGTTTTATGTCGTGAATTGCGAGGAGGAGATTCAGTACGACTTCCCCTTCGAGGTGGGTGGCAGGGAGCAAAAACTCCACTTCAAAGGCATCATCGACCGTTTCGATAAACTCGACGAGGGGTGCTGGCGCATCTTGGATTACAAGACAGGTAAAGAGAACCGAAAGTTTGGTCAGGTGGAGGATCTCTTCCGATCCGAAAAGATGAAAGAGGTGCATTACATCACCCAGACGATGCTCTACTCGATGATGCTGAGCCACAAGACGGGAATCGACGTGCGCCCGGCTCTCTACTATGTGCGCTATCTGGGTAAGGAGGATGCTACGACCTACTTGGAGTGTTCGGGCAGAGGCAACCCCCTTAAGGGCATCCATCCCTATTCGACCTATGCCGAGGAGTTTGAGGCGATTTTGCGCTCCAAACTGGCCGAGTTGTTCGATAAGAATGTGCCGTTCCGCCAGTGCGAGGATGAGCAGACCTGCCTCTTTTGCGACTTCAAGACCTTGTGTCGTCGCTATCCGAGTAATCCGTTCAAATAGTGCTGAAATCGATCTTGAAATAGGGAGCACCACTCGCCTCGGCAGCGGCCAATCCGACCTTCGAGTCCTCGAAGATGAGGCACTCCTGAGGGGTGCATCCCTCTCGACGCATCACCTCCAGAAAGCAGTCGGGAGCGGGCTTCGGACGCTCGATTTCCAACCCCGAGAAGATGCCGTCGATCCCCTCGTGCAACCCCAGGTGGGCCATTGCATTGTCGATGTTGGCTCGGCTGCCCGTCGAGACAATCCACACACGGCCTCCCTGCCGACGAAACGATTGGCAGAAATCCCACAGCGGCCGGTTTAGTCGAAGCGACGAAAAGTAGGAGGGGTAGAGTTCGATTTTGCGCAGTCGCAACCGCTCCCGTTCGGCGGGGTCGGTGATACCCATCTGTTGCATAAACTCGTTGCAACGCATTCCAAACCAATTCTTTAGATACTCCTCACGATTGATCCGTATGCCCACCTCCTCGAGCGTAGCGATGTAGGCGTCGGCATTGGCATAGCGTGTATCGACCAACGTGCCGTCGAAGTCGAGCAGGATAAGACGAATGGCCATTTCGGGGGCTTTTTTTGTGGGTTAATCGAAGGCTTGCATACCCGATTGGGCGATGCGCATCAGACGCTGGTACTCGGTCGGGTTGAGCTCCATAAAGAAGTAGTGAATCGGATCGACACGCATCCCGCCGAGGCGCACCTCGTAGTGGAGGTGGGGGGCCAACGAAAGACCCGTGTCACCCGACAGGGCGATGATGTCGCCACGACGCACCTGCTGGCCCTTGCGGACCGAGATTTTCGAGAGGTGGCTGTACGAGGTTTCGTAGCCACTGCCGTGGTCGATGACCACCGTCTGACCCGAAGTCGAGTTGCGCAGTTTGACCTCCTTGACTATGCCGTCGGCCGTTGCAAAGACACGCGACCCCTCGGGGATGGCATAATCCACCCCCTGATGCGATTGCAGTGTCTTGTAGAAGGGGTGAATACGCATTCCGTAGGAGGTGGTCAGCAGGGTGAGCTGCTGATTATTAACAGGCTGAATGGCAGGAATATGATCGCAGTTTTCACCTGCCCAACGGATGCGGTCGTTCAGCGTGTGGTAACTCTCGTTTAAGGCCTCCAACCGTTCCTCCATTTGGCGGGTGCGCTGTTCCAAATCCCGCTTCAGGCGGCGATTCGATTGGCTGAACATCGCCTCGTAGGTGGCGTTGCGCTGTCGCTCATAGTCCGAATCGAAATCGTAGGGGTCCGACTCGAAGAGCGAATGGAAGATGGCACGGTCACGCTCCGAAAGGTTTTCGAGGACACGCATCAGGCTGTCATAACGTCCCTCCAACGAGACGTACTCCTGCTTCAGACGGTCGGTGCGGTGTTTGAGGGCATACTCCATCGGCGTATCGAAGAAGATCGAGAAGGCCAGGTAGTAGAGGATGACCGCACCCAATCCACCCAGGAGCGAGATGACAAGACGCAGAATCTGCTGTTTGCGACTCCGTCTCGGTTTGGGGGTTATGTTACGCTTTGTGGCCATCGTTACAGGGTTTCGTATTTGGTTTCACGCATACGCTCCATCAACTCCTCGTACTCCTGCTCCGAAAGGTTGCGGTTGAAGTAGTTTATGGGGTTTACGGGGCGGTTTTTGTAGAGCACCTCGTAGTGGAGGTGGGTCGAGGTCGAGCGGCCTGAATTGCCCGCCAGACCGATGGTGTCGCCACGCTGAATGGTGTCTCCCCGCTCCACCAACACCTTGTCGAGGTGGGCATAGCGGGTCTTGTAGCCAAAGCCGTGGTTGAGCAGCACCTGACGGCCGTAACCGCCGTTGTAGCCACTTGTGGAGGCTATCTCGACCACCGCATCGCCGGTGGCATAGATGGGCGTTCCACGGTCGCATCCGAAATCGACGCCCTTGTGGGGCTGAATGCGGTGGAGAATGGGGTGGTAGCGACGCAGGTTGAAGGCACCGATGTGGTTGCCGTGCAGGGCCGAACGGTCGATGGGCCAGATGGCGGGGATGGCGTTGGTCATCCGAGCCTTGTCTTGCGAGAGGGCCTGCAACTCATCAAACGACACACTCTCCCGATAGAGGTGGCGAGCTAGGGCATCGAGTTGCTTCCAGGTGGGAATCATCAGCGATGCGTAGGGGTCATCGACCATCGAGGCATACTTCTCGGCGGGGTACTCGGTGTAGATGCCGCCGAGTGAGAGGCTGTCGCTCGAGAAGAGGGCGCGATAGACATTGTCGTCACGGTGGCGAATCTCCTCGACCTGCTTCGAGGCGGCACGGATGCGCTCCTGCAGGATGCGGTATTTGATGACCAGGTCGCGATTCTCACGGTGGATGCGATACATTTTGGGGGTGAGAAAGAGGTACGAGAAGAGGACATTCACGAGCGACACGAGGATAAACCCAATCAGGATTTTGCGCAGCAGACGGTAGGCACGCAGACGCAACGGGGCACCCTTCGGGCGGTGCTCGGCGGGGGCTTGTTGCTGTTGGGTCTGCTCTTTTTTCGTCATTGGGTAAAAATTCGCTGTTTTTATGGTGCAAATTTAGCGTAAAATGTGTAATTTTGCAACCCGAAATGTCGCGCGTGCTTGTGCGCGACGCTTTTTAACAACGCAAAATCGTTAAAATTTAGTATCTATATGCAGTCAAAAGAGATTCGTCAAGCCTTTTTGGATTTCTTTCAGTCCAAGCAACACGCCATCGTGCCGTCGGCTCCGATGGTCGTTAAGGGCGACCCGACGCTGATGTTTACCAACGCCGGTATGAACCAGTTTAAGGATATCTTCCTGGGCAATGCCCCCCGCAAATATCCCCGTGCGGCCGATACGCAGAAGTGCCTGCGTGTGTCGGGTAAGCACAACGACTTGGAGGAGGTGGGTCACGATACCTACCACCACACGATGTTCGAGATGCTCGGCAACTGGTCCTATGGCGACTACTTCAAGAAGGAGGCCA
>JAFSDP010000019.1 GCA_017436185.1 Alistipes sp.
CGAACCGTCCACGTCACCCTTGACGATGATATTCAGCTCCTTGAACGAACCGATGGCGATACGACGACCAATCTCGTCGAGCGTTACGTGCTTCTGGGTCATGATGCCCTGCATACGCTGCAACTGCTCGCGCTTGTTGGCAATCTCACGTGCCGAGCGGTCGTCCTCCATCACGTTGAACGAGTCACCGGCCTGCGGTGCGCCATTCAGACCCAGCACCTGTACGGGCGTCGAGGGACCTGCCTCCAGCACCTTCTTACCGTTCTCGTTGAACATCGCCTTCACACGGCCCGTAAAGGTACCCGACAGAATCACATCGCCCACACGCAGCGTACCGCTCTGCACCAGAATCGTCGAAACGTAACCGCGACCCTTGTCCAGCGTCGATTCGATTACCGAACCCGTAGCACGCTTGTCGGGGTTGGCCTTCAGCTCCAGCATCTCGGCCTCGAGAAGCACCTTCTCCAAGAGTTTGTCAAGGTTGAGACCCTTCTTGGCCGAAATCTCCTGGTCCTGGTACTTACCGCCCCACGACTCAACCAGGTAGTTCATTGCCGACAGCTGCTCCTTGATATGCTCGGGGTTGGCCTGCGGTTTATCGATCTTGTTGATGGCGAATACCATCGGCACACCTGCCGCCTGGGCGTGGTTGATGGCCTCAATGGTCTGGGGCATCACGCTGTCGTCGGCAGCCACAATGATGATGGCCACGTCCGTAATCTTGGCACCACGGGCACGCATAGCGGTAAAGGCCTCGTGACCCGGGGTATCGAGGAAGGTGATCTTCTGACCATTCAGCTCGACACTGTAGGCACCGATGTGCTGGGTGATACCACCCGCCTCACCGGCAATCACGTTGGTCTTACGGATGTTATCCAACAGCGAGGTCTTACCGTGATCGACGTGACCCATCACCGTAACGATGGGGGGACGGGGTACGAGGTTCTCCTCGGTATCCTCCTCCTCGGCAATGGCCTCCTGAATCTCCACCGACACAAACTCGGTCTTGAAGCCAAACTCCTCGGCTACCACCACCAAAGCCTCGGCGTCGAGACGCTGGTTGATCGAAACCATCAGACCGAGGTTCATACAAGCCATAATGACCTCCGTCGGGGGCACGTTCATCATCGTGGCCAACTCGCTGACGGTCACAAACTCGGTCACCTTCAGGGTCTGACGCTCGGCTGCCTCGCGCTCGAACTCCTCGTTCATTCGCTCGGCGATAATCTCACGCTTCTCCTTGCGGTATTTTGCACCCTTGGTCTTGGCGCCCTTCGACGTCAGACGGGCCAACGTATCCTTAATCTGCTTCGATACCTCCTCGTCCGAAACCTCGGGACGAACTACGGGCTTCGGCTGGGCCTTCTGGGCCTTCTGCTTGCTGCGACGACCCTCACCGGGCTTGGGCTGCTGCTGACCACGCTGGCCCTGCTGACCCTGACCCTGCTGCGGCTTGCCGCCACGCTGGTCCTTGCCCTGACCGCCCTGGCCACCCTGACCCTGGCTCTTCTGGGCCTTCGTTACGTCCACCTTCTCCTTCTGCAGACGCTTGCGCTTATGCTTGCCACCCGGCACAAAACCCGATACATCCATCGTACCGAGCACCTGCGGGCCGGTCAAGGTCACCGTCTCGGGACGGAACACACCACCCTGCTGCTTCGGCTCCTCCACTACAGGGGCGGGGGTCTCCACTACCGGCTTCGACTCCTCCTTGGGGCTCTCCACCACAGGCTGCGGAGCAGGCTTCACCTCCTCCTTGACCTCGGGTTTCGGCTCCTCCTTCGGGGCCTCAACCACCGGCTCGGGCTTCGACTCCTCGACGGGGGCGGGCGTCGGCTCCACCTTCACCTCGGGCTTCGCCTCGATGGGCTTGCCCGTCGTAAGGTCGATTTTACCCAACACACGCACCTGCTGCACCTCCTCCTTGACGGAGATGACACTCGACTTGATGATCAGCTCACGCTCCTCCTTGGGCTTCTCGCCGTCGATGGATACCGTGCCCTGCTTCTGTGCGATGCGCTCGCGCACCGAATCACGTGCGCCCGTAGCGCTGCGATTCGCCCCGAACTCCTTCTCGAGCACCGCATAGGTGTCGGGCGTAAGGAGCGAACTCGGACCGTCGCATTTGATGCCCTTCTTCTGCAAGAAATCCATAATGGTCGAAATGCCCACGTTGAACTCCTTGGCAGCCTGAATGAGCCTTAATCTTCTTTCATTCGCCATATATAGTCTCCTTATTTTTTTCGTTACTCCTCAAACTCGGCCTTCAGAATCTCAACAATCTTCTCGGCCTGCTCCGTCTCCAGGTCGGCACGGGCGGCAATCTCGTCAATCGAAAGCTCCAGCACACTCTTGGCCGTATCGCAACCGGCATTGTGCAGCGCCTCGATGATCCAGCCCTCGATCTCGTCCTGGAACTCCGACAGAGCCACATCCTCCTCCTCAATCTCACGATAGACGTCGATGTCGTAGCCCGTGAGCATCTTCGAGAGGCGGATATTCAGACCACCCTTACCAATGGCCAGCGACACCTGGTCGGGCTTGAGATAGACGGCAGCCGTCTTGCGGCTTTCGTCGATGGTAATCGAGGAGATCTTGGCGGGGTTGAGCGAACGCTGGATGAGCAGCTGCACGTTCGAGGTGTAGTTCACCACGTCGATGTTCTCGTTGCGCAGCTCCTTGACGATCGAGTAGATACGCGAACCCTTCACACCCACGCAGGCACCTACGGGGTCGATGCGCTCGTCGTACGACTCTACGGCTACCTTGGCACGCTCGCCGGGGATGCGGACAATCTTCTTGATGGTAATCAGACCGTCGAAAATCTCGGGTACCTCCTGCTCGAACAGACGCTCCAAGAACTGGGGAGCGGTACGCGAGAGGATGATGCGGGGCTGGTTGTTGTTCATCTCGACCGACTTAACGATGGCCTTGATGGTGTCGCCCTTGCGGTAGAAGTCGTTGGGAATCTGCTCGCTCTTGGGCAGCAGCAACTCCTTCTGCTCCTCGTCGAGCACCAGCACCTCCTTTTTCCATACCTGATACACCTCACCGGTGATAATCTCACCCACCTTCTCCGAGTACTTCTCGTAGAGGGCAGCCTTCTCCAGGTCGAGGATGCGCGAAGCCAGATTCTGACGCAACGACAGCACGGCACGACGACCAAAGGCCGAGAACTGTACCTGGTCGGCATACTCGTCGCCTACCTCGTAGGTGGGGTCGATGAGCTTCACCTCCGACACGGCAATCTCGGTGTTGGGGTTCTCCACGGCACCATCCTCAACCACGGTGCGGTTGCGCCAAATCTCCAGGTCACCCTTCTCGGGGTTGATGATCACGTCGAAGTTCTCGTCCGTCTCGAACTGCTTCTGCAGCGCGTGACGGAAGACATCCTCCAGCACGCCAATCATCGTCGATTTGTCAATGTTTTTCAGCTCTTTGAACTCGGCAAAGGTGCTGATCAAATTCAGATTGTCCATCTTTTTTCTCTCTTTTTTTATATTGTTTTCTTGTCTTTCGCTATTTGAAGTCGAGGTACTCGACCGTCTGCTTGATCTCCTCGAAGGGATAGCTGCGGGTCACCGTCACAAGCTGCTTGCGCTTCTTGCCCTCGATGAGTTGTTTCTCCTCATAGGAGAGGGTCAGTGCCTCGTCGGTCACCTCGTCCAACTTGGCCAACACCTTCACGCCGTTTTTGAGGATGACCTCAACCGAGTGGCCAATCAGTTTGCGGTATTGACGCATATCGACCAGCGGCTCGCCGATACCTGCCGACATCACGGTCAGCTCGAAATCCTCGGCATCACGATCCAACTCGGCCTCGATGGCACGCGAGAGGGTGATACATTGGTCGATATCGACCTTCGAGTCGGCGTCGATGCGCAGTTCAATCTCGTTGGCGGGCGAGATTTTGCACCCGACAATGAAGAGGTCCGAGCCTTCGATATGACGCTCGGCAATGGCTATAATTTGCTCTTTATCAATCATTTGTCTAATGTTAGGCGGGCTATATCTACAACAAAAGGCCGCTTTAGGGCGGCCTCCTGTCGGTTTTCTACGGTGCAAATATAGCGCAAAGTGGCGAAAAATCCAAGAAAAATCCGCCCAATTTTCGTGATTTTCACGAAATTAAGCCCCAAAAAAGAAAAAGGGGGTCGTGGCGAACCACAACCCCCAATTTTGAACCATTACCCTCTTTAGAATCCGATGACACGATGTGCCGTTTCGATATCCATATCGTCAAATTGGCAGAGGAGTTTCATCAGCAAGAAGGCACCGGCCTCCTTATCCGAGAGGTCACCATCACCAATGACGGTCAGAATAATGAGGGCTTGTGCCTCACGACGGGTTGCAGTGTCTGCACCACGGATGATTTTGACGGCATCAAGGACATCCATCTCCTTAAACATCTTCGTAACTCGATCGACCTGCTCATCCGTCATGTTGAAGCTCTTCATCTCCTTTATCATTACGGCCCATTCCGAGTCTTCCATTCCGTCGCGCGAAGCAACCGCCCAAGCCAGGTTGAGCGCCGCAGCCAATGTCTGTGTGTTCATAATTAAAAGTTTTAAGGTGTTAGAATAAATGTTTTTGGGGAAAAGTCGAACCCCAAATTTTGAATTTCACTATCTGCCGTGGAAGGGTTTTACCACGCCACGTTTCGACGAGCGGATGAAGTCGATCAGCATATCTCGCTCCTTGCTCTGGGGAATGGTGCGCTCCACCTCATCGCAGGCGTTCATATAGTTCAGATCGCTCTGGAAGAGGATGCGGCACGAGTCGGAGATGGCCTTAATCTGCTCCTCCGTGAAGCCACGGCGCGACAGACCCACCTTGTTCAGACCTGCATAGCGAGCAGGGTCGGCATTGCGCACAATGATGAAGGGGGGCACATCCTGCGAAAGGCCCGTCATACCCTGAATCATGGCGTGGTCGCCAATGGTGCACCACTGGTGGATAGCCACGTGGCCACCAATCACCACCCAGTCACCCACGGTCACCTCACCGGCCAGCGAAACACGGTTGGCGATGACACAGTGGCTGCCCACCACGTCGTCGTGTGCCACGTGCACATAGGCCATCAACAGGTTGTGATCACCCACCACTGTCTTACCCTTCGAGGCCGTACCACGGCTGATGGTCACATACTCACGGATGTCGTTATAGTCGCCAATCTCGGCGGTCGTCTGCTCACCTGCGAACTTGAGGTCCTGAGGCAGACACGAAATCGAGGCTGCGGTGTGAATCTTGCAGCACTTACCGATGCGGGCACCATCGTGAATGACGGCACCGGGGCCAATCCAACAACCATCGCCAATGACCACGTCGCCGGCAATGTAGGCGAAAGGCTCAACAACCACATCTTTGCCCAACTTTGCGTCGGGATGCACAAATGCCAAATTGCTAATCATATCTCGTTGAATTTTTAATTGTTATTCTTTGTTCTTAACCACCTGGGCCATCAGCACCGCCTCGCAAGCCAGCTGCTCACCCACGAAGGCCTTACCCTCGGCACGCACCACGCCACGACGGATGGGCTCCAAGAGGCGCACCTCGAATTGGAGTTGATCGCCGGGGACCACCTTGCGCTTGAACTTCACCTCCTCCAACTTCAGGAAGTAGGTCGAGTAGTGCTCGGGGTCGGGCACGCTTTGCAGAATCATCACACCGGCACACTGGGCCATTGCCTCGACAATCAGCACACCCGGCATCACCGGCTCCTCGGGGAAGTGTCCCGTAAAGAAGGGCTCGTTCATCGTCACATTCTTGATGCCGCCGATCATCGTCTCGTCGCAGTGGAAGATGCGATCAATCAACAGGAAAGGAGGACGATGGGGCAAGATGCGGCGAATGGCGTTGATGTCGAACACCACGGGCTTCTTGGGGCTGTATTTCAGGCGGGGCTTCTCGCCGCTGCGGCGGATGCTCAGCTTGAGTTGCTTCATAAACTCGGTGTTGGCGTAGTGGCCCGGGCGGGTAGCCCATACACGGCCCTTGATGCGACGACCCAACAGGGCAAAGTCACCAAACAGGTCGAGCAGTTTGTGGCGTGCCAACTCGTTGTTGAAGCGCAGCTCGGTGAGGTAGCCACGCTCGATTTGCAGACCGGGCTTGTTGAAGAGCTTGCGCAGGTGGTCGGCTGTCTCCTCCGAGACCTCGTTCTCGACCACCACGATGGCGTTGTTCAAATCGCCACCCTTGATGAGGTTCATCTTCAAAAGCGGCTCCAACTCGTGCAGCATCACAAAGGTGCGGCAGGGCGAGATTTTGGCCGTGTAGTTGTCGCCCGGATTGAAGGTAGCATACTGATTACCAATCACCTTCGAGTTGTAATCGACGTGCAACGAGACGGAGAACTCGTCGTCGGGATAGAGGATGATGGCGACGCCCTTTTCGGGAATCGTATAGACCATCTTCTCGGTGATTTGGAAGTATTGGCGGTCGGCTGCCTGCTCCTCGACGCCCACCTCCTCGATGGCGGCGGCATACTCGCGTGCCGAGCCATCCATAATGGGTGCTTCGGGGCCATCAATATCGACCAAGGCGTTATCCACGCCAAGGGTCCAGAGGGCCGACATCAGGTGTTCGATGGTGCTGACACGGGCCTCACCCTTCTCGATGGTGGTGCCTCGTGAGGTGTCGGTGACATACTCGCAGAGGGCAGGTACGGTGGGCTGACCCTCGATGTCGATGCGACGGAAAACAATACCGTGGTCGGCAGGTGCCGGCTGTACGGTCATAGTCGCCTTTGCGCCCGTATGCAGGCCGTGGCCCGAGAAGGTGATGGTCTGCTTGAGCGTCTGCTGTTTGATACTCATAAGTTTGTTTGACGGTTATACGTTTCACATAAGTGGTGCGCTTCCCACCCGAAAGCGACACATTATAGCCTTCAAAGATAAGCATTTCAAACGGGAAAACCAAATTTCGGCACAAAACGACCCTAAACCACTTTTTTCGGTGGGGGTCGAGGGGGGTTAATCGAGGTCGAGAAGCAGGATGGTGATGTTGTCTTTTCCGCCCGCACGGAGGGCATCGGCAAGGAGGAGGCGACAACGCTCCTCCAACGAAAGGGCGGTACAGGACAACACCTCCTCGATTCTGTTCGAGGGGACCATATCATAAAGGCCGTCGGAGCAGAGCAACAGCACCCCGCCCGAGAGGGTCAGGCGGCTGTACGAGAGGTAGTCCGAGCCCCAATAGAGCAGCTCACGCCCCACAAAGCGAGTCACCTCGTTGCGACGGGGGTGGGCCATCGCTTCGGCCTCGGTGATGCGTCCCGTATCCTCCAACGCAGCCACGACGGAGTGGTCACGGGTAAGTCGCTGAAGATGCTGATTGTGATAATGATAGAGCCGGGTGTCGCCCAGGTGGCACAGCTCGGCTGTATGCTCCTTCGTGTCGAGCAGCAGGGCCGTAGCCACACACCCCATCGGCGTATAGCGGCGCAGCTCGTAGAGGACATTGTTGGCCTCGATAAAGGCCATCTGCAACGCCTCTTGATTCGGACAGGCGGGGAAGAATTGCAGGTGGCGCCAGAGGATACGACAGCACTGATCGGCCGCCTCGGCACCGTGCCCGAGGCCACCCATTCCATCCACTACGAGGGCCAAGAGATGGCTTCCGCCCCACAGCTCCACGACAAGGAAGGCATCCTCGTTCTCCCGGCGGCACAACCCCCGATCGCTTACACCAAAACAATTCGTCGGTTTCATACCACAAAGATAGGAAAAAAGGGGCAAGATGCGAGAAAAATGGGGCAAAGTGCGTGGCATTTGCTTAAAAATTGTTAATTTTGTACGTTTAAGGCAAACAGCGAATGATGACGAGTGAGAATACCCCCAAAACCCCGCAACCCGAGGCGCAGAAGGAGGCACCAAAAGCCCCCGTAAGGCGTCGGCGTGCAAGGCTCGATTTGCCCTTCGGTACCCGCAAGGAGGATGCCGGAGAGTGGACCTATCGTCATCGTATCGGGTTGTGTGTTACGCTGATAGCCTATCTGGTGCTGATGATTGGCTTCGTGTCGGGTAAAATCGTTATCGGCTCACGCAACCATACGCAGGGGATGTTTATCGACCTGAACGAGTTGGCCGCCCTCGAGGATGAGCGTGACCGCCTGCAGGAGGAGATTCGTCGCAAGATGCAGGAGAATCTGGATTGGCGACAGATTCAAAACCAAACCTCGAACGAGAATGCCACCGACGAGCGTCTGAAGGACGACCGAGGCACCAACACACAGGCACTGAATGCCGATGCTGCCGCTGCCGCCGAGCGAATGCGAGCCAACCGGGAGGCCTACGAACAGGGGCTGGCTGCCGAGGAGGCGATGCGCCAGGAGAGAGGCACGGAGAAGGGCGAAGAGAAGGCCACAGATAAGCGGGTCAAGGGGCGTGTAACGGTCTCGTTCTCGCTGAAAAACCCCACCCGATACTCACGCGATCTGGTCATTCCGGCCTACCTCTGCGAGGCAGGTGGCGATGTGGAGGTCTCCATCACGGTCAATCGTGCCGGCGAGGTGATTGCCGCCCGTGTGGTGAGTGGTGGCGACGACTGTATGCGTGAGACGGCCATCTCGGCGGCTCGCCGTTCGACCTTCAACATCGACAACTCGGCCCCCGAACGACAGACGGGCACCATCTCCTACATCTTCATTCCGCAGTAACAGACTTATTATATATAGGTACAACAAAAAAATAGAGTGTTATGAGACTGATCATTGAGCCTAACGCCAAAGAGGTTGCCCGCTGGGCCGCCGACTACATCATTCGTGCCATCCACCGCAAGGCACAACAGACCGATGCCCCCTTTGTGCTGGGTCTGCCGACCGGCTCCACGCCGCTGGAGACCTATGCCGAACTGATTCGCCGCCACCGTGCAGGCGAGGTGTCGTTCAAGAATGTCATCACGTTCAATATGGACGAGTATGTGGGTCTGCCGCAAGAGCACCCCGAGAGCTATCACTCGTTTATGTGGAACAACTTCTTCTCACACATCGACATCTGCCCCGAGCGTGTCCACATCCTCAACGGCAACGCCTCCGATTTGGAGGCCGAATGTGCTGCTTATGAGGCGGCTATGGTCGAGGTGGGCGGCATTGACCTTTTTATGGGCGGCATTGGCGAGGATGGCCATATCGCCTTCAACGAGCCCTTCTCGTCGATGACGTCGCGCACCCGTCAGAAGACCCTCACCGAGGATACGATTCGTGTCAATGCCCGCTTCTTTGGCGGCGACGTAAACCAGGTGCCTAAGACGGCGCTGACGGTTGGTGTAGGTACGATTTGCGATGCTCGTGAGGTGCTGATTCTGGCTACGGGACCCAAGAAGGCCCGTGCCGTGCAGATGGGTGTCGAGGGTGGCTTCACCCACGCTTGGACCATCACGGCCCTGCAGACCCACCCGAAGGGAATCCTCGTCACGGACGAAGATGCCTGCGGCGAACTGAAGGTCTCGACCTACCGCTACTTCAAGGACATCGAACGAGAGAACCTTTAGGAAATTCAAAATTTAGAACCGACGCAGCGGAGCGAAGGCAGAGGTCGCTTGCGAACTATGCTGAGCCGCAAGGAGGAAAAGCCTGCAAAGCAGGGTTAATGCAAAATGCAAAATGGGGGTTGTGGCTTTGGCTACGACCCCTATTGCTTTATGGGAGGTGGGTTGAAAAAGAGTTTAATGAGTTTAGGGAAATTAAGGAGTTTAACGATGCGGACCTAAACCACTAAAATCCCAATCTTCTCTAAATTCTCTTTCAAATCGCGCCAGCCAAATAATTTTGAATTCTAAATTCTACATTTTGAATTTATAAAGAAAGAGGGACTCCCTGGCGGGAATCCCTCTTTCTTTGGTGGTGCTGAGCTGCACCGTGCTTTATTTAACGGCGTTAACTACTGCCTCAAATGCCTTCGGCTCGTTCATCGCCAGGTCGGCCAGAACCTTGCGGTTCAGGGCGATACCCTTCTGGTTGAGCTTACCGATAAACTGCGAGTACGTCATACCATAAGCGCGTACACCTGCATTGATACGGGTGATCCACAACGAACGGAACGTACGCTTCTTGAGCTGGCGGTGTGCATAGGCATACTGCAGACCCTTCTCGACCGTATTTTTCGCAACGGTCCAAACGTTTCCCCTTGAACCAAAGTTACCCTTGGCAAGTTTCAAAACCTTTTTTCTGTGTGCGCGAGACGCAACAGCATTTACTGAACGTGGCATATTAAAAAAGTTTTAGTAGAGCTCACAGCGACACGGTTCTCCCGCATTCTTTGGGGCTGTTCCGCTCCCGATTAAAAAATGTTGTTGGTTAGGTTCGGACTCTATCCGGCTATCTTACTTAACCAGCAGGTTCTTGATTTTGGCCTCATCAGCCGCAGAAACGGTGCTCGAATAGCAGAGGTTACGCTTCTGTTTCGTCGTCTTTTTGGTCAGGATGTGACTGTGATAAGCGTGCTTGCGCTTGATCTTTCCTGTGCCGGTGAAGGTAAAACGCTTCTTCGCCGCGGCATTGGTTTTCATCTTTGGCATTGTCGTAAATAGTTAATTAGTTAAACATAGCCCGCAAAAGTACACATTTTTTTGCAATCGACAATGTTTTTCTCAGCTTTTTTCACTATCTTGCAGAATGAAAACTTTATATCTACTTTCGATTATGTCGTTTTTGTCTGCCTTGTTTGGTTGCTCGAAGCAGCCCGCCTACCCCACCGACACCTTTACAACCCGTGAGGGCGACGAGCTCACGTTCCATTTCTATGCCCACGCTTCGCTTGCCATCGAGTGGCGTGAGCAGCTGCTCTACATCGACCCCGTGATGGAGCACGCCGACTACAAACGCCTTCCCAAGGGGGCTGTAGTGCTCATCACACACCACCATTCGGACCACTTCGACCGGGAGGCAGTGGACGCCGTGACGACCCGCACGAGTGAGATTTTGTGCGACCGTACCACGGCCGAGGCCTTCGAGATGGAGTGCCACACGATGCGTCCGGGCAGTGTGGCCGAGCCGTTACCGGGGCTGAAGGTGGAGGCGGTAGCCGCCTACAACACCTCCGAAGGCCACCTGCAGTTCCACCCTCGTGAGCGTGAAGATTGTGGTTACATCCTCACCATCGGGGGCAGTCGTATCTATGTGGCAGGCGACACGGAGCCGACCGACGAGATGAAGGCATTGGAGGGCATCGACGTGGCGTTCTTGCCTGTCAATCAACCCTATACGATGACCGTCGAGCAGGCTGTGGAGGCCGTAAAGGCCATTCGTCCCGCACGTTTCTACCCCTACCACTACGGCCAGGTGGAGCAAACAACCGACCTCGAGGCCCTGAAAGCCCAACTGGAGGGCGTGACGGAGGTAAGGGTATTCCCGATGGAATAAATTAAAAATTCAAAATACAAAATGAGGGTCGTGGCTTTGACTACGACCCTCATTGCTTTGCGGGAGGTGGGCTGAAAAAGAGTTTAACGATGCGGGCCTAAACACTAAATCCCCTATCATCACGAACTTCTCTTTCAAATCGCGCCAGCCCAACAATTTTGAATTTTGAATTCTACATTTTGAATTTCGATTTCGCTTATCGCTGTACTCGGCCGTTGGTCTGGCCGTTGGCAACCGCTTCAATCTCCTCGGCGGTGGCTTGGCCGTAGTCGCCCGGCACGGTGTTCTTCAGGGCGCAGGCGGCCGCTCCCAGGTTCAGGGCACGCTGCATCGACTCGCCCTTCCACATTCCGTAGATGATTCCTGCATTGTAGGCATCGCCCACACCCACACAATCAACCACCCCTTCGATGTCGAAAATCGGGGCACGCATCATCTCGCCTCGGTGCCACATTGTACCGCCCAAGAGGTGGTGTTGGGCATTGATGACGTTGCGCAGCGCAAAGACCATCGTGTGGCACTCGGGCATCAGGCGTGAAACCTCCTCGGCAGCACGCTGATACTCCGCCATCGCCATTTCGTAGTCGCTGTCGAGGGCCTTGAATTGGGGCATCTCAACCCCCAGTGCCTGGCTGAACTCGAGCTCCGTACCAAACAAAATCTGACAAGGACGCATCATCTCGGGCAGCACCTCCGAGGGGCGTTTGCCCCACTTCCAAAGGTTGCGGCGGAAGTTGATGTCGCACGAGATGACCAGTCCACGACGGTGGGCTGCCTCGATGGCTTCGTGGCAGACACGGGCTGCCCCTTCGCTGATGGCGGGGGTGATGCCCGACCAATGAAACCAAGCGGCATCGTTAAAGACCTCGTCCCAATCGATGTCACCTCCCTCGAGGGCGTCGAAGGCGGTTTGGTGACGGTCATAGACCACCTGCGACGAACGCATCGCAGCCGCCTCCTCCATATAATAGAGACCCATACGCCCCTTTTTGCGTACCACGTGAGGGGTCTGAACGCCGTAGCGATTCAGATCCTCCAGGGCCGAGTCGGCAATGCGGTTGGGCGGAAGGCAGCTTACAAACTCGCTTCTCAGGCCGAAGCCTGCCAGCGAGACGGCCACATTGGCCTCGCTGCCGCCGAAGTTGGCCGTGAAGACCGACGACTGCCCAAAGCGGTTGAACAAGGGGGGCGTGAGGCGCAACATCAGTTCGCCAAAGGTGACTATCTTTTTCATTGCGAGGGGGTTGAGTGGGTCAAACAGGAGGGGCTATTTCTTTACTTGGGCCTCGACCTTGAGTTTTCCGAAACCGGAGAGAATCTGCTCGTCGTTGCACTTCGAGCTGTCGTAGGTCACGGTCACCTCACGGGTCGAGAGGTCAATCTTCAGGTCCTTGATGCCCTTGCCGAGGGTCGGCACGTTCGTCTCGACCTTCTTGGCGCAATTCGGGCAGTCGAGGTTGGTCACAAAGACGGTCGTCTTCAGCGCCTTGGGGGCCTTCTTCTGGGGCTTCTGAGCCATTGCTGCACCACAACCAATGAGGAGGGCCAAGCACAAAACAATCCACTTTTTCATTCTTGTACAGATATTTAGGTTTTACATTTATTCATTACTTTAGTAGAGGTTGAAACGCAGTCCGAAGTAGAACTTGCGCCCCATCAGCGGACCCCACACATTCATCGAGTTGAAGGCGGTCGAATAGGGGTTGTCGGCGCTGAGGATGGGGACCTCCTGGCGGTAGTCGGCAATGTTTTCGCAACCCACATAGAGGTCGACTTTACCCACCTTGTGGGTCACCTGGGCGTAGAACATCGGGTAGGCGGGCGAGTGCGAATCGTCGGCCAAAAGCCCCGTCTGCGAGGGGAGTCGCTGCGCACCGTTGTATTGGGCCGTCACGTCAAATACCCAACGGCGAAAACGGGTGGCATATTGTATGTTGAGCAAGGTTTTATACTCGCTCACCAGCGGACGCTCCACCCGGGCGGTCGTGCCGTCGGGGCGGTGGATGGTCATCTCGCTATCGGTGTAGCGGAAGGTGGCAAAGATGTCCAAACGCTCGACGGGAGTCCACGAGAAATCGACCTGATAGGTGTCCGTAAAGGACTTACCGTCAGAGGTGTAGATGTTAATGAGCGACGGATCCCACTCCTGATCCACCACCACCGCATTCGAGAATTGGGTACGGAAGTAGTCGAAGCTCAACGTGGCATCTTCGTGGCCCACGAGCGAGAAGACCTGCGTCAGCGAACCGCCTACGGTGAGTGCCTTCTCCATTCGGTCGAAGCCCTCAAACCAATCCGTGGAGCCGTACTGTCCGCCATTGAAGACGATGCGGCGACCGGTGGTGAGGATGCCGATGTTGTCGGTAAAGAGGTTCGTGGAGCGATAGCCCAGACCTGCCGAGGCACGCAGCGTGGTGGTCGGGGTGATGTTCCAACGGATGTGGCCGCGAGGGGTGCAGAAGAGGCGGTCGTAGAAGCCGTTGTAGTCGCCTCGCACACCGGCCACGAGCGAGAATTTGTCCTTGATGGTGTAGGTGTATTCGCCATAGAGGCCCACCTCCTCTTCGTGGCGGTCCAAAAGGAAGGTATTTACCTGATTGTCAATCCAGGGCGTAAAGTTCACCAGATGTTCGTTTACCGACGAATGGTGCGCCTGCAAGCCGAAGATGGCCGACGAACGGGGCGAAAAATAGTGCTGATAAGCCGTATTGAGCAACACCACATTTTCGGTGCCACGATAGTCGTTCAGACCGAAGTAGGCCACCTCGTTGTAGTGGTCGAAATCGACCATCGCCATCAGATTCGAACGCCACTCCTCTTCGTTTTCGGCATCATAGACGGCCTCGCCTACGGGCATACCGATTTTGACATAGCCGCCTGCCTCACGGTTGCGGATGTGCGAGCCGTAGGCAGGCATTTCGTCGCCCGTCTCGGCCCAATTCCACCCCTTGGCCATCAGTGCACGGTCGTCGTCTTCGTACTCCATCATACCACCCAAGCGGTTCTCCTGCAGTAGCTTAAAGCCCCAACGCAACTGCGCACCCGAGGTGGTTTGGTAGAGCCAGCGATTCGAGAGCGAGAGCAGATTCGTCTCGGGCTGATCGCGGAACGAGTCGTGGTTGTGGTCCATCTCACGCACATCGGTGTCGGCCGAGCCGTGGAAGAGAATGACCGTCGAGAGGCGTTTATCGGCCGTCAGCGGCAGGGCCGACGAGAGGTTAATCTCGGGTCGCAACTCGTCGTCGAGGTAGAAATTGACGAACAGACGCTCTTCGTCCGTAGGCTTGCGGTGCTCCAGATTGATTTGGCCCGTGATGGCCTCGTGACCCGCCGTCACCGAAGCGACACCCTTCGAGACCTGAATCGAGTTGAGCCACATACCGGGGGTGTAACTCAAGCCGTAGGGCGAACTTAAACCACGCATAATGGGGCGGTTTTCGTCCAAAATCTGGGTGTAGGTACCGGCCAGACCGAGCATCTTGATTTGGCGGGCACCCGAAATGGCATCGCTGTAACCCACCGTCACCGAAGCCGAATTTTCGAACGACTCGGCCAGGTTGCAGCAGGCCATCTTGCAAAGTCCGGCAAACGAGATCATTTCGTTCTTCAGAATGCCGTCACGCTTCACATAGTTGCCGCTCTGCGTGCCGTCGATCACCACATCGTCCACCGAGACCCCATCGGCCTCCAGACGAAAATCGATACGCTCCACACCCGCCTCGACACGCACCGTATCGTTCGTGTAGCCGATGTAGGTGGCCACTAACTCACGGTAGCCCTTGACGGGGTAGAGCTGATAGTTACCCTCCACATCGGTCGCCGTGCCGACAGTCGTCGAGGCCCAATAGAGCGAGGCACCGATGAGCGGCTCGCCCTCGGTGTCGGTCACACGACCACGAATCTGCTGACCCAACGCCACAACGGGCATCAGGAGGAGCAACATACAGATTGCAAAATTATTATATTTCATGGTAAAAAATTGCTACGCTACTTAAACAAAAGTTCATTTGTGGGGCGGCTAACACACTCGTTGCCACCACAATACGAAAATTTAAGCCGTAGCGGGAGGGGCACGCAACCCTACCGTGCCTCGGGCCAACCCATCAATGAGGGTGGCTTGGTGCAGGGCAAGCGCCAGGGCCTTGACTGCGGGCTGCGGGGCGTGAAGAATTGAGGGGATAACTGCCTCGAAATCGGCAGTTTGAATGGTGCGTACCAGGCGCTCATCGTCTTGCGACGAGGGCGAATAGAGAATGCCGCCCAGCGTGTGGGCATCGTCACAGCAGGCCTCCGACGAAGCGATGGCAACCCCTTCGATGGGGCTTTCGGCGTGGTGACAACAGGGGCAGGCGACGTGTGTGGAGTGGGGAGCTGCGCAGGGACAGAGGAGCGATTGCAGGCTCGGCCCACCGAGTGCAAAGAGGCAGACGGCGAGCAACAACGAGGCTATGTATCGCTTCCCTTTCATTTTACGCAATTATCTCACACTCAACGAGTTTATCAATCCAACGCTGTGCGTCTTGGCGGGCCGTTTCCAACTCGATGCCATACTCATCGACAAGCACTTGGGCCGCCACATCGAGGTCGAACTCACGCCCCTGCAACTGCTCCCACAGCACGAGCGACGAGGCATTGAGGGCCAGAATACGGGTCTTGCTCTCGCCATAACGCCCGGGCATCACAATGATATGCTCACCGGCCATTTCGCACACTTGGTATTGTTCACTCAACTTCATAGTCGATGCAAAATTACGAAATTTTAATTAAAAATTAAAGATTAACGGTTAAAAATTGGATTTTTAGCCGATAAGCTGCCGATAAGGTCGCAATAAGACCTATAAGACTTATAAGACCTATAGGCCGGGTTACAAAAATGTAACCCGTACTGCAAGGGGGGGGTGGTTGATGGGAATGATGTGAATTATGGGAATTATGGGAGTAATGGGAATAATGTGGTTGCCTTTTCGTTATTCCCATCATTCATATTATTCATATTATTCCCATAACGACCTTAACAGACCCATAGCGACTTATAGTGACCTTACTCCCCCCCCCCAAAAAAATCATTTTGAATTTTGCATGCTACATTTTGAATTTATTTCACTACCTTTGTGGTGCAATGAAGCAGTTGTTGTGGATTTTGTTGTTGGGGTTGATCGCCTGGGGCGGTCAAGAGGTCGAGGTGCAAAACGAGGCTCCGACCCGCCAAACCATCTCCGTGGCCGATGGGCTCGAACAGTGGGGCGAGGTGATGGTCGAGCAGTCGCTGATGCTCCCTACGCTCACACCAAACATCTCACACACAGCCATTTCGATGCGCACTTCCTCTTCTGTTCGGATGGCCGACGAGCGTCTGAAGCGCACCGTACCCATCAAGAGCGAAGGTCATCTGCAACCTATGCCCTCCTCCCGCCCGGGGCTTCGTTTTCAGGGCGGATTTTACCGTTTTGGTGCCGCTACACAACACCGCTCGACCCACACCGTTGGGCAGTTGTGCCGGCTCATTATTTAGCGAAAAAGGGTCCAAACCACATTTATTCTCTTCCCTTTTCTTTTTTTACAAACGCTAAATAATTCCACAAACCAATGGACAAGAAAACCCTTTGCGAGGCGATGTACGCCTTGCCGGGCGAGGTCGTTGTACGTCGTCCCAAGAAGAAATTATATGCTGTTTTGACCCTTGCGGCCGCCGTTTTGATGCTTGCTGCCACCTCGCTGATGAGCGACAGCCTCTCGATAAACCTCCACTCGTCGGCCATCCTGGTGGCTCTCTCGGCCCTCGGCATCGGCCTCATCTGGCTGCTGGTGCTACTCTTTGACAAGCAGGGCGTGCCGGTGCTGAAGAAGACGGGCCGTGAGCTGCGCTACGAGGAGCGCTACTTCCCCGTAGGGGAGCGTAACGAGGTGCTCAGAATGGTCGATAACCGCCTCCTAAAACGCCTTCTGGCCACCAAGAGCGGGCAGGTTGCGGGCATCGCCGTAGCCATCTACTACACTGACGACAAGGAGTTTGGCGCAATGCAGGCCTACGAATACATCGACTTCGAGTATCGCCCCATCACCCTCGTTCGCATGGTAGGAACGCAGGAGAATTAAAAATGCAAAATTTAGAATTCAAAATTCAAAATTATAGGGCTGGCGCGACCTAACAAATAGGATAAGACCTATGGGGCCTATAGGCCGGGTTACAAAAATGTAACCCGTACTGCAAGGGGGGGTAATGAAATTAAAGATTTTAAAGAGTTTAACGAAGCGGACAGAATCCTTAATGTCTTTAATTTCGTTAAATTCTTTAAGCTCTTTATTCAGGTCGCGCTAGCCCTATAATTTTGAATTTTGCATTCTACATTTTGAATTTATTTATTTAACTTTGCAAAAGTTAAATAAAACTCGTTATGACGCTGGATTTTTTGAGTGGTGAACATATCGTCTTGGTGGGGGCATTGCTCCTCTTTGTGGCCGTGCTGGCAGGTAAGGTAGCCTACCGTTTTGGCGCACCTGCCCTGCTGCTGTTCTTGGGCGTGGGTATGCTCTTCGGGTGGGATTTCATCTCGTTCAACTCCCCCGAACTGACCCAATTCATCGGTATGATAGCCCTCTGCATCATCCTCTTCTCGGGCGGTATGGATACCAAACTGAGCGACATACGCCCCATTTGGGGCCCGGGAGTGGTGCTGGCTACGGTGGGTGTGGTCCTGACGGCCCTCATTCTGGCGGGCTTCATCAGGCTCATAGCCCCCTGGATGGGCTTTGCCTTCACCTTCCCGATGGCAATGCTGCTCGCCTCGACGATGGCTTCGACCGACTCAGCCTCCGTCTTCTCGATTCTGCGCTCCAAAAAGCAGGGCTTGAAGGAGGATTTGCGCCCCCTGTTGGAGTTGGAGAGCGGCTCGAACGACCCGATGGCCTATATGCTCACGCTGCTGATGATGGGTATCATCACCCAGAGCGACCATGCGGGTGTGGGGGCCAACATCTTTGCGATGATCATCCAATTTGTGGTGGGCGGAGCTGCCGGCTACGGCGTGGGACGTGCCGCCGTGTGGGCCATCAACCGCATCAACTTGCAGAACAAATCGCTCTACTCGGTGCTGCTGTTGGCCTTCATCTTCTTCTCGTTCTCGATTACGGACCTGCTGCACGGCAACGGCTACCTGGCCGTCTATGTATCGGGCTTGGTGGTTGGTAATCATCGACTTACCGAGAAACGTACGCTCACCATCTTCTTCGATGGCTTCACGTGGCTGATGCAGATTGTGATGTTTTTGATGCTGGGTCTTCTGGTCAATACCCGCGAACTGATACGCCCCGATGTGTTGGGATTGGGCTGTCTGGTGGGCCTTTTCATCATCTTCGTGGCTCGCCCCGTAGCAGTCTTTGTGGCCCTTCTGCCTTTCCGCCAATTCTCGCTCCGTGCCCGCACCTACATCTCGTGGGTCGGACTGCGTGGTGCGGTGCCCATCCTCTTTGCCACCTACCCCCTGATTGAGGGGACTCCCCACGCCGACCTGCTGTTCAACGTGGTCTTCGTTTCGACGATCCTTTCGCTGCTGATGCAGGGCACCAGCGTGAGCCAGATGGCCAACTGGTTGGGGCTGGCCTACACCGAGAAGGAGGCTTCGTTCCGTCTGGCGATGCACGAAGATATTACGTCGGCACTGTCGGAGGTGGAGGTAAACGAGGCGATGCTGAGTTCGGGTCGCACGCTGAAGGAGATTTCGCTGCCCGAGAACACACTGGTAATGATGGTGTTGCGTGACGGCTCATACTTTGTTCCGCAGGGCAAGGACGAGCTGCGCTTGGGCGATAAGCTGCTCTTCATTTCGGACCGCAGCGAGGAGTTGGAGGAGGCCTATCGTGAACTGGGCATCGACGAGGTAATGAAACACGACCGATGAAACCCTGGCTTACGGAGCAACTGCTTGGCTGGTACGAAGACCACGCCCGCACCCTTCCTTGGCGTGAGACGAGGGAGGGCTACCGCATTTGGTTGTCGGAGATTATCCTGCAACAGACCCGTGTCGAGCAGGGAATGGCCTACTACCTGCGTTTCGTAGAGCGTTTTCCCACCGTTCGAGATTTGGCCGAAGCCTCTGAAGATGAGGTACTAAAACTCTGGCAGGGATTGGGTTATTACAGTCGTGCCCGCAACCTGCACGCTGCCGCACGTTCGATTGTCGCTCAACACAACGGCATTTTCCCCTCGACCTACGACGAGATTCGCTCCTTAAGAGGGGTCGGCCCCTACACCGCTGCTGCCATTGCCTCGTTGGCCTACGACCTGCCGTATGCGGTGGTCGATGGCAATGTCTATCGAGTTTTGGCACGCCTCTTCGACATCGAAACTCCCATCGACACCACCCTCGGGCAACGCACCTTTGCCACTCTGGCTCAAGAACTTATACCCACCGACAAGGCCGCTGCACACAACCAGGCAATGATGGAATTCGGGGCGTTGCATTGCACCCCCACCTCGCCCCAATGCGACTGCTGCCCGTTGGCTGAACGATGCCAGGCACTCGCCAATCGCACCGTAGCGGAACGCCCCACGAAGCAGGGAAGGACGAAAATTCGAGACCGCTACCTGAACTACCTCCACCTGACCGATGGCCGCCACACGCTGCTGCACCGCCGCTCGGAGGGGGATATTTGGGCAGGGTTGTACGAGTTTCCGCTCCTCGAGACGGCCTCGCCGTGCGATTTTTTGGAGCTGTGCCAAACGGAGGGTTTCGCTGCACTTCTGGGCAATTGCCCCTACACGCTGCGCCAAACCACCCCGATGGCGACCCATCAGTTGAGCCATCAACGACTCCACGCCACCTTTTATCTATTGGAGGTAAGCAAGTTACCCACCGTCGAGGGCGTTGTCACCGTTCCCCACGACGAACTGGATCGTTACGCCATTCCACGCCTCATTGAACGCTACCTGCTGCGATGATTGACCCCGAATTGATTGCCTACATCGAGGGCGAGATTCTGCCCCGCTACGCCTCGTTTGATGCGGCACATCGCCGTGACCACGCCGAACAGGTCATCACGGAGAGCCTCCGCCTGGCACGGCTGCACGGGTGTGAAGAAAGGCTTTGTTACACGATTGCGGCCTACCACGACGTCGGTTTGGTGGGTGGACGTGAGCACCACCACACCCTATCGGGGGCGATTCTGCGGGCTGATAAAGCCCTAAAAAGATGGTTTTCGGATGAGGAGATTAGCCTGATGGCCGAAGCAGCGGAGGACCACCGAGCCTCCTCGGACCACGCTCCACGCACGATTTACGGCTGCATTGTGGCCGAAGCCGACCGCACGATCGAGCCGCTCGTGATTCTGCGCCGCACGGTGCAATACGGCCTCACACGCTACCCCGACTACGACCGAGAGGAGCATTATCACCGCTTTGTGGAGCACCTGCTCGAAAAATATGCCGAGGGAGGTTAC
The DNA here is from genome assembly GCA_017436185.1 of Alistipes sp. Next base: position 20,798 of record JAFSDP010000019.1, read on the forward strand.
CTGCGCCTCTGGATTGCGGACCCCGACAAGGAGCAGCGTTTAGCCGAGCTCCGTGCCCTGATTTCCGACCGAACGACCCTCCGCACCACCTTCGACCGACTCTACGACAAGGAACTAGAAAATAAAGATTAAAAATTGCAGTGTTACATTTTTGTAACCCATACTTTATAGGTCGCTATAGGTCTTATAGGTCCTATAGGTCGTTATAAGGATTGACGCAAAATCGTTAAACTCCTTAAACACCTTAATTTCCTTAATCTCACCTATCTATCAGCATACTAAAAGTTCCCTTCAGTAGAAAGTGATATATAATATAGGTATAGCGTTATGGGAGCTTAACTTGGCTTGCACTTCGTGCAACCCTCTGGCTGGTGGCGGTTCGGAAGAGCGGGTTTGTGCCAAACCAAACAAAAAAAAGAGCGAGTCGTGCATTCATTTTTTGATGATGCCCACTCGCTCTTTCTCTGTTTGCAGTACCTGCCTACGCTCTTCGCTCACCTGCTGCCGCCGTCCTCTGTTACACAGAGCAATTAAGCTCACCTACACCAATGGTAACGGCCGTACTCCCAAGGAATACAGCCGCCCTCAATCCATACTCGCAAGGGGGTATGGATAAAAAAATCCATACCCTTGCGAGTATGGATTAAAGAGGCGGCTACCTACTCTCCCACGGGAAAACCGCAGTACCATCGGCGTGAGTGAGCTTAACTTCTCTGTTCGGAATGGGAAGAGGTGGAACCTCACTGCTATAACCACCTAAAAGAACCTTTGCTTCAATTTATCGAAGCATCTCGGAGTAATCTGCCGAGTCAGTATAGCTTGACATCATTTCGGATGTGAGATAAAGTTTATTCGTAAGAAAGCCGTTCGGGTAATTAGTATTGCTCGACTTTGATATTACTACCTTTACA
>JAFSDP010000006.1 GCA_017436185.1 Alistipes sp.
CGTGCCGATTTGGTGCCAGGTATCCTCCAGCCCCACCAGGCGGTAGGCATAATCGATTTGCGTGCTGTTGTAGTCCAGAGCTGCAAATTCGACGGCCAGGTTGCGCTCGTTGGGGCGTAGGAGCAGCTCATCGAGGTAGTTTGCCCCCTTGATCGGTTCGCCGTTGATGCGAATCTCCGAAAGTGCGATGGGCGGGATATAGGTGCTCTGCTCCAGCCGATCGGTCTTGACACGGCAGAAACCTCCGGTCGTACCCAGCCACAGCTCGTGGCCCAACATGAGCGGTTTGGACTCGCCGTAGTAGAAGTGCTCGCCGTGGTAGCGGTTGCCGTAGGTTTGGAACTGCTCGGTCGCAGGATTGAAACGGAAGAGCTCGTTTTCGGCCACAATCCACAGCTGTCCCTGCTGGTCCTCGCTCATGGCCAGCAAATCCTCCGAGGGGAGTCCCTCTTTTTGCGTGTAGTGCACGAAGCGGAACGGCTCTTCGGAGAGAATGCGGCTCAAACCTCCCGTAAAGGAGAGTACATAGACCTCGCCGCTTGCCGTGTAGAAGATGTCGCGTACATCGGGGGCGATCAGCGACTCTTCGAGCGGGCCGTTCGTGTCGGTCGTCAGGAAGCGGATCGTGGCGGGATCCTCAAACGCGAGATCAAAGGTCACCATGCCTTCGGTAGTTCCGATGTACATCCGACCATTCATCTCCCGCAGCACACGAATGTTGGCGTAAGGCTCCATCGGATAGTTCAGACCGTTGCCGGCGTGGAGGAATTGCAGCTTGCCGTTCACCTCCTGCACCAGGTTCAGACCGCCCTCATACGAACCCACCCACAGTCTACGGTGGCTGTCGCGAAGAATCGAATAGACGGCATCTCCGCTCAATGATGCAGGGTTGCTCTCATCGTGCATATAGCGCTCGATGCGGTATCGTTGCCTATCCGTTTCGCGCAGGTGGATCAAGCCGTGATTGCGCGAACCGATGTAGATACTTTGATCCTTCGGGTCCTCATACAGGCAGTAGGCGTGTGCCCCAAAGCGAACATGCTGTTTGGTGATGCGGCCATCAGGCGCCAAATAGCCGATACGCTCCCCCGTGGGGGTGAAGAGGTGGATCTCGCCGTTGCGGGAACCGATCCAGATTCGATTGTGCCGATCGCGCATCATCGCCTTGGTCTCCACATTGGAGGCGAGAATCGTATGTTGGAGCGAGGCGGGTGACGAACTGATCTTCATCGCACCGGACTCCAACGCGCACCACAAATTCCCTTGACGATCTTCGGCATAAAAGCGCGTCACGGGTGCATAGATGGATGCGGGATCGGCGGGATCGAGCAGCAGGGGACAAATCTCCTCCCGCACCGGATCGTAGTAACCGATGCGGCCATGGCGAGGTACCACCCAGACCGTGCCATAGTGATCTTCGCGCCAGTAGGACGAACTATTCTTATCGCCCTTGTATTTAGTAACGGGGTTATGCGTAAAATGTTTCAATCGCTTGGAGGTAAGGTCGTATCGATAGACGCCCGACTCCTCCGTAAAGACCCAGATGGCCCGGTGGGAATCGCGGTAAATCTTATCGACGCGTCTGGTAATACCGATCTGTTCAAAGCGATGTTGGGAGGGGTAATAAAAGAAGAAGCCGCGGTGATGGCCGATGGCCAGCGTATCGGGGCCGATGTAGTTGATCTCACGACTCCACCCCTTTTCAACCGGTATCTCGATCAGTTGCGGCCGCTTGTTGTTGCCGCGAAAACAGGCAATTTTGTTGTTGCGGTCCAGCAGGTAGACGCGATCGCCATCCTCGCATATCGCCACCGCCTGCAGTCCGTCGATCTGCAAGGTGTCGCCCACCAGATGAACCTCCTTGTTGGTCATGATCCACTCGCGGTTGCGCGAGTCGATGACAATCTTCTCGATGCGTGAGCAGTTGAACCCCGCCTCGTCGTAGCCATAGCGCGTCATCCCATCCGTGCCTTCGGGTTGCCAGCGGTGTTCGTCGATGCGAAAGGCCTCCCCCTTGCGGGCAATCCAGGTGATGCCGTTCGGGAAGGTGTAGATCCATTGGATGTTGGGCGATTGCCCCGAGTCCGCCGACTGGTTGAGCGGATCGTAGAACTGCTCGGTCGCGGGATCGAATACATACCCGTTCATGTCGTGGGTCGTGCACCAAAGTTTGTTGGTGGCGCTGATGGCGATGCGGTCAATGCGGTTGGTGGTCAGGCGGCACTTTTCGCCCGGGTAGTTTTTGTGATAGGTAAACTCATAGCCGTCGAAGCGCGAAAGGCCGTTGCGCGTGGCGAACCAGACCATGCCGGTCGAGTCTTGGGCAATGTCGCTTACGAAGCGTTGCGAGAGTTGTTTCGAAAAGAGATCGATCCGATCATCGGAGGCGTGCCCGATCTTGAGGTTTATCACGAAGATAAGGCTAATAATCAGGCATATATGGCGTTTCCATTTCATGGTTTTTTCGGTGTTCCGTTTAGGCCTTAAAGATAGCAAAAAAATCGAAAAATATCACGCTTTGCGGATGGATATTTTGTGGCCTTTTTGCACCTTTGTATCAATCGGTAAGTCCCACAGCTTTACCCGTTGAAGGCCCTTATGAGGCCGAATGGTCATCGCTCGAAAAGCACGAGGCGGTGCCCGATTGGATGCGCGACGCCAAGTTTGGCATCTATGTTCATTGGGGTGTCTATTCGGTGCCGGCGTATGGCAACGAGCAGTACTACTATTACATGCACCGCGACTCCATGTCGGAGAACTTCCTGATGGGTGGCCATCGTCGCCACGCGGAGCTTTGGGGGCCGCTCGAAGAGTTTGGTTACCATGGCTTTATCCCGATGTTCAAGGCCGAGAAGTTCGACCCCGAGCCCTGGCTGAGGGATTTAACCATCAGCGACGGATACCACCGCTCTTGGGGCTATGTGAAGGGGATGAAACTCCTGACCGATAAGGCTGTCATCCAGCACCTTATTCGTGTGGTGGCGAACAATGGCCGCCTGTTGTTGAACCTCTCGCCGATGGCCGACGGAACAATCCCGCAGGATCAGCAGGATGTGGTGCAGAATGTGGGTGTTTGGCTCTGGTCGTATGGCGAGGCGTTTTTCGGGCATCTAAAGGATCATCTGCGATTGCATCGCGGTCTCTCTGATGCTCATTTCAAGGACTTCGTTAAATGGTATCTTTTCCTACAAAGTAATCAGGGAAAAGCAACTAAAAAATAGGGCGAGAAAAATAATTTCTCGCCCTTAAACAACGCTCTAAAAAGCGCCACTTTTTGCATCATTACCAAGGATAAAATCATCAACGGCCACCCCGGAAGAGGTGGCCGTTGATGATTTTATGTGGCTCGGTTTAGAGCGTGGCGAGGCAGTCGATGATGTTCTTTTCGATGCGGCTCTCGACGTCGGTCGAGCTGCCTTTCTCGAACTTCTCGCCCGTGATGTGCTCGTAAAGCTCGATGTAACGCTCCGTGATGCTCGAGACAATCTCGGGGGTCATCTCGGGAACCTGCTGGCCCTCCAAGCCCTGGAAACCGTTGGCCATCAGCCACTCACGAACAAACTCCTTCGAGAGCTGCTTCTGCTTCTCGCCCTTGGCCAGGCGCTCCTCGTAGCCCTCGGCGTAGAAGTAGCGCGACGAATCGGGAGTGTGAATCTCGTCCATGAGGTAGATCACGCCGTTCTTCTTGCCGAACTCATACTTCGTATCGACCAGAATCAGACCCATCTTGGCGGCGATCTCCGTACCACGCTCGAAGATGGCACGGGTGTAGGCCTCCAGCTGCTCGTAGTCCTCGCGGCTTACGATGCCTCGGGCGATGATCTCCTCCTTCGAGATGTCCTCGTCGTGACCCTCGTCGGCCTTGGTGGTGGGGGTGATGATGGGGGTGGGGAACTTCTGGTTCTCGACCATACCCTCGGGCATCTCCACACCGCAGATGGTGCGCTTGCCCGCCTTGTACTCACGCCAAGCGTGGCCCGAGAGGTAGCCTCGGATGACCATCTCCACCTTGAAAGGCTCGCACTTGTGGCCGACGGTCACCATCGGGTCGGGTACGGCAATCTTCCAGTTGGGCAGGATGTCGGTCGTGGCATCCAAGAACTTGGCGGCGATTTGGTTCAGCACCTGGCCCTTGAAGGGGATGCCCTTCGGCAGTACGACGTCGAAGGCCGAGATACGGTCCGAAACCACCATCACGAGGTAGTCGCCCTCGATGGCATAGACATCACGCACCTTGCCCACATAGTGGCTCTGTTGGCCCGGCAGGTTGAAATTGGTCTTTACGATTGCTTCCATTTTCTATCTGATTTTTTGTTTGTTGGCACTTTTATGGCGCAAAGATAGAGGAAAAATGGTGCAATAGGCGCCCCATCGCACCACTTTTTTCATCACTTTATCAACAAGCAGCTGCTTTTTGCTTACTCCTCCTCCTTGTTGGTGGGCATCGTCAGCTCCTCTTGATTGACCGTACCGAACCACTCGGTGAGCTTCTGCTCGGCCTGCGCCTTGATCTCGGGGGTGATGTTTTGAAGCACCCGCCATACGGCCCACGCCAGCACGCCCAGATCGTCCGTGTAGCCCAATCCTATCAGAAAGTCGGGCAGCAGGTCGGTGGGCAGAATGAAATAGCCCAACGAGCCAATAATCAGCGTCTTGTCCTTTTTTGACGTGGCGGGACTTTGCAGGGCGTAGTAGAGCACCAGCACATAATAGACCACCTTCACGCCGGCCCGTTTGGCCACCTTTTGCAGCTTCTCTTTCAGCCCCGTTTCGGAGTAGTGTTCCGAGTAGGTTTCCACCTCGGTGATGGGCTGCTTCGGATCGTGTTGTTCGCTCATAATGGACATTTTTTATACCATTTCGGTTCGTTCCTCTTTACTCAGTTTGTCGGCCAACAGACGGGCTGCATAGCACTCGGGCATCAAGATTTGTTGCAGGCTCATCGCCGCTAAAATCGAACGATGGGTCTGGTCGATGGCTCGGGCATAGATATTCTTGACCCCCAGCGCTTTCAGGGCTGCCACCGTGCGCAACGAGGCATCCATGCTCTGGCCGATGGCCACAATGGTGCAATCGATTTCGTCGAGCGGCAGGGCCCGCAGGGCCGCCACCTCGGTGGCATCGAGAATGTAGGCTACATCGATGCGGTTTTTGATCTCCTCGATGCGATGCTCCTTGCTATCTACGCCAATCACGTCGTTGCCTTTGTCGGTCAGCTCTTCGGCCAGTGTTTTGCCGAAGTTGCCCATTCCGATTACGAGATATTTCATACCTTGTCTGAAGTTTAGTTGATGATTACATGATCTTTGGGAAGGTGGTATTTCGGGTCGCCTTTGGCGGGCAGTAGGCTCATCAGCATCGTGATCAGACCCACACGTCCCACAAACATGGCCATAGCCACCACCACTTTGCCGGCTTCGCTGAGCGAGGGGGTGATGTTGAGGCTCGACCCGACGGTAGAGAGTGCCGAGATGGTCTCGAAGAGCAGCCCCATCGGTCGCAGATGCGGTTCTAAAATCACCAACAAGGTGAAAAAGAAGAGGATGGCGCCAATCGAGCCAAAGATGACTGCCGAGGCACGGCGTACCGATTCGGCGGGAATTTCACGGCCGAAGGTGTGTACTCGTTCACGTCCTCGCACCACGGCGTAGAAGTTGGCTACGGCCACTGCAAAGGTATTGACTTTGATACCGCCCGCGGTCGATTGCGAGCCGCCGCCTACCCACATCAGAAAGAGGTAGAGCAACAGCCCCAGAAACGAGAAGTCGAGCATCGATACGCTGTTGAATCCCGCTGTACGGCTGGCTGCCGAGTTGAAGAGGGCGTGGGTCAGCTTGCCGCCCGTGTCAAGGTGGGCGAAGGCTCCGTTCCACTCCAATGCCAAGAGCAACACCATACCTCCGATAAGCAGAATAAGGCTGACGCCGAGGGCCAACTTGGTGTTGATGTTGGTCAGGTGGCGGTAGCGGGCCGGTCGATTTTTACCGCCCAACAGGCGGAAGTAGAGCATCTTGCCGTGGTAGAAGAGCACCTCTTTGAAATTGACCAGAATCGGGAAGCCGATACCGCCCAAAAAGATAAGCAGCGAAATGATCAGATAGAAACCGTTGTGTCCGTTGAAAATGAGGCTGTTGCCAAGGTTTCCTTCCAGGGTCGAGAAGCCGGCGTTGCAGAAGGCCGAGACGGCGTGGAAGAGTGCAAATAATATCTCTTGGCTCAGACTCATATTCAGACTGTTGTGGATGCTGTGCCAGAGCATCAAGGCTCCGATGCCCTCGATGACAAAGGTGAAACCGAGGATGTAGATCAGGGTCGTCACGAGCGACGAGAAGGCCTCGGAGGAGATCATATCACGCAGTGCAAATTGGTTGTAAAGCCCCGTACCTCCCATAAAAAAGAGGGCAAAGAAACTGGTGATGGTCATCACGCCCAGACCTCCGATTTGAATCAGCAGGGCGATGATGAGTTGTCCTTCGAGGGTAAACGTGGTGCTCAGCTCGACAGGGGTGAGGCCGGTGACACAGACGGCACTTGTCGAGACAAAGAGGGCATCGACCACCGACAGGTGGATGTGGGGCAGTGTTGAGCGGGGTACGAGCAACAGCAGCGTGCCGATGACGATGAGCAGGGCAAATCCTCCGGAGAGAATCAGTGCGGGGTTGGTGCGGCGGTTGATGATACTCACCACGCTGCGTGAAATCTCCAAGATGGCAAACAATCCCAACACGGCACCGACATAATACTTGTTTTGGGCAAAGGCCCAGAGCCACCTTAGGGGATGGTCGGTCGTAGCCAACGGGAACCATTCGGGCAACATCGTCAGATAGATGGACAATCCGGTGAGCAGCGTCAGCAGGATGCGTTGCTTGCTGAGTCGCCGCAGGTTGAAGAGCAGAGTGAGGGTAAAGAGTATGAAGTAGTAGAGGCGTCCGAAGTGGTAAATCGAGTGGATATAGGTTAATTCGTGCGGTTTCAGGGTGTAACCATAGTCAATAAAGAGGGCCCCCAAGACAAGGGCCGAAACCACAAATGTCAAGGAGCGTACCCAAAATAAAATACGTCTTTCCACCAATGGGGGTATGACTCTGCGTATAGAAAAGTGCTTCATTGTAGGCAAAGTTACAAAAAAGCACCAAACATCCAAAAAAAGTTAGAATAGCAGCGGCATAAACTCCGAAAGGTAGCGTCGCCAATTGCTCCAGGTGTGGCTTCCCTCGCTTTGGCGGAAGGTATAGGGGAAGTCGATTTGATCCAAGGTTGTGCGGAACTCGGTGTTCATCTTCCATAAAAAATCATCGACGCCGCAGCCAATCCAGTAGAGGCTGAAACCGTTGTCACGCTGCACTTTAAGCGTCTCGATCCAGTTGCCGTAGAAGTCCTCGCCCTCGCCCTTCATTGTGGCAGCCGAGAAGAGGCCCACGTAGTCGAAGGTCTTGGGCATCGTGCGGGAGATATGCAGGGCGTGGAAACCACCCATCGACAGACCGGCAATGGCACGGCTCCGGCGCTTCGGGATGGTGCGGTAGTGGCTGTCGATGAAGCGCACCACATCGCCAAACGAACGTTCGAACGACCCTTCCATCGTGCGGGGCAGGCGGAATTGGGGCTGTTGCAACCCGCCGCTGCTCTCGCCCGGGGCGGCCTCCTGGATGGCGTTGCCGTTGGTCATCACCACAATCATCGGACGGGCCTTGCCCGAGGCGATGAGGTTATCGAAAATCTGGATGGCACGCCCCAGTGCAGGCCAGGCCTCCTCGTCTCCGCCCATTCCGTGCAGCAGGTAGAGGACCGGGTAGCGCCCTTTGCCCTTCTCGTAGCCGGCGGGGGTGTAGATGGTGGCTCGGCGTTGGATGCCGAGGGTGGGGGAGTCGTACCACACCTTGGCCACCGTGCCGTGCGGCACATTCTGTACGCTGTAGAGGTCGCCCTCCGTGCCGGGGACGATGACCATGTCGCTCACGGAGGCGATGTCACGCACCCGATAGACGTTGCTCGGGTCGTTCGTGCGCACGCCATCCACTTCGAAGGCGTAGCTGTAAAGGTCGCTTTTGCGGGGCGGGGTGGTAAGGCTCCAAACACCTTCGTCGTTACGGGTCAAGGGGGTCGGCTTCTCCACGAGGTTGCCCACTAACTTCACCTCTGAAGCCTTGGGGGCATAGAGACGCACCGTGACCGAGTGGTCGGCATTGATTTCGGGCGAGCGCAGGGGTGCTTTGCTGCTGAGGGCCTCTTGGGCCGAGAGGGTGAGGCTCGCAACGAGGAGCAGCACCAAAGTGAAAAGCGTTTTTTTCATTGCTAAAAAGGTGTTAGGGGTTATTTGCCTTCGAGCCAATTCATAAAGTCCTGCGTGCGGCTTCGGCTCACGAAGGCCTCAAAGTCGGGTTTGGGTACAAGATTGACCTTCAGGCGGTTCGATGGGTGTTTCGAGATGCCGCCGATGGCCCGCACCGAGGCGGTGCAGTTGCGGGAAATGCGGAAGAAACTCTCGGGATCGACCTCCTCGGAGACCGTGTCGAGCGACGAGTCGAGGATGTAGCTGCGCCCCTCGTTCGTGACGAGGTGGGTGCTCTTGTCCTCGGCGTAGAAGTAGGCAATCTGGGTTGTCTCGATGACCGACAGACGGTCGCCGAACTTCACCACAAAACGCTTCTTGTAGTTCGAGGCTCCCCCTGTGAGGGCCTTGCGCAGGGCCTCGATGTCGAGCGAGGGTTGGTTCTCCTCGGCACGGCAGGCCTTCAGGCATCGCTCGACGGCCGACTGCAACTCTTCGGGGTTGATGGGCTTCAAAAGGTAATCGATGCTCCCCGTACGGAAGGCCTTGACGGCATAGCTGTCGTAGGCGGTCGTGATGACCACCTTGGCTTCGATGGGTTGTCGCTTGAAGATGTCGAAACACATTCCGTCCGAGAGCTCGACATCCATAAAGATGATGTCGGCGTGGTTTTCAGGGTGTTGCAGCCACGCCACGGCTCCCTCGACCGAACTTGCGGTACCCACCACCCGCAACTCTTCGTAGGGGGTCAGGGCACGTTTCAGGTTGGCCTGTGCCGGCAACTCGTCTTCGACAATCAGTACGCTGTATTGTTTCATAATAGCGGCAGTTGTACAATAAATTCACTTTCGGTTTGTATGATCTCGACCGGTCTGCTATCCAGGTCGGCATATTGTTGGCAGATGTTTTTCAGCCCCATACCGGTCGAGTTTTGCTTCGAGAGGCGGGGTTGGAGGTTGTTGCTTACAATCAGTAACTCTTCCTCGATGCGGATGGTGACCACCAGCGGGTGTTCGGGGCTGACAATGTTGTGTTTAGTGGCGTTTTCAATCAGTAGTTGCAGGCAGCACGGCACGACGTGGCGGTTGAGCATCGCCTCGGGGATGTCGCTCTTGACCTCGAAGCCCGAGGTGAAACGCTCCTTCAACAGCTCGATGTATTTGCGGGCAAAGGTCAGTTCCTCCTCCAGCGGAACGAGGGTTTCGTCCTCGTTTTTAAGCATATAGCGGTAGGTGTCGGCCAACTTGCGGATGAAGGCCGAGGCCCGTTCGGTCTCGTGCTCCTGGACCAGGAAATCGAGGATGTTGAGCGAGTTGAACAGGAAGTGCGGATTGATTTGCAGTTTCAGTTTATTGTACTGAAATTGAGCCAGATGGGTCTTGCCTTGCTCGGTGCGGAGGGCCGCCCTCGAGGCAATCACATAGGCCGTCATCTTCATCAGTGCAAAGACCACGATGTCGCACAGCAACACCACCGAGTAGAGGCGCAGGAAGGGCAGCATGGCAAACATCACCTCGCCCCCCTGCGGGAAGTTGTAATAGACCAACAGCGTGATTACGGCCGAGAAGAGCAACGTGGTGCAGACGGCCGCCATCGAACGCCATTCGAGGCGGATGGCCGACGAGCGAATCGTCACAAACAGCGAGTTGCCGCATAGCATCACCAACAGCGCAACGGTGTTGTTCAGCAGGCGTTGCACCTCGGTATAAACGGTCGTCTGGCTGAAGTATGACGAGTTGAAAATCAACGTGTAAGAGATTCTGAAGAGCAAGATGGCAAAGAGTATGCCGAAGATTTGCGGCAGGGCGGGCGACCACCGTTTCTGCCCTTCGGTGACTCGACCTCGCAGGCGTGCAAAGGCATAGACACCCCAACCGAGCAGCTCGGTAAAGAGGGCCGTTACGAGGGCGGGCGCATAGACATCGCTGGCGATAAATCGGCCGATCAACTCGGCACCATAAGAGCCGAACAGGTAGCCCATGGAGGTGCCGATGAGAGCCGTCAGGGCAATCATTTCGGCCGAGAGGCCGTGTCTGAGGGCGATGACCACCACCAACGCCAGGGTCAAAACCGTCAGCGGCACATCATCGACATAGTTGGCCAAACGGCTCAAAATGGCGATGGCGGCGTGGGCCAGGGCGAAGAGGTGTATCAGGGTCGGCGTGGATAGTGTATTGGCCTTCATCTTTCAATTTGAAATCATTTCGGACAATAAAGATAATAACTTTTTGTCGGTTTTTGCAAATTTTTTTTCGGTTTCTGATTAAACGACCCTTTTTGCCCTCATTTCGTCGGTTTGTTTTTGCCATTCGTCGCTCAAATGTTGCCATTCGTCATTGGTGAGTTGTCGGTTTGGCCTCGCGTGTATATATTTGTGTAGCCAATAACTAAAACACTATACGAAAAATGGAAAAACCAAACCTGTCGTTTCGGCAGATGTGGAATCTGAGCTTCGGCTTCTTCGGTGTTCAGATTGCTTATGCGTTGCAGAGCGCAAACATCAGCCGTATCTTCGCCACCCTCGGTGCCGATCCTCACGATTTGAGCTATTTCTGGATTCTTCCCCCGCTGATGGGTATGATCGTTCAGCCGCTGGTCGGCACGTGGAGCGACAAGACCTGGTGCAGCTGGGGTCGTCGTAAGCCCTACCTCTATGTGGGTGCGCTGGTTGCTGTGGCCGTGATGGCCTTCCTGCCCAATTCCGGCTCGCTCGGATTGTCGGTGCAGATGGCTATGATGTTCGGTCTGGTGATGCTGATGCTGTTGGACACGTCGATCAATATGGCGATGCAGCCCTTCAAGATGATGGTGGGCGATATGGTCAATGAGCGTCAGAAGGCCCAGGCCTACTCCATCCAGTCGATGCTCTGCAATGCAGGCTCGCTGGTGGGTTACCTCTTCCCCTACATCTTCACCTGGATCGGTATCCGCAGCGTTGCCCCCGAGGGTGTGGTGCCCGATTCGGTCATCTACTCGTTCTATGTGGGTGCCGCCATCCTGATTCTGTGTGTGCTCTACACGGGTGCAACGGTCAAGGAGATGCCGCCGCACGAGTATGCCCAATTCCACAACCTCACCGATGCCGAGGCGGAGGCCGAGGAGAAGAAGAACCTTATCCAGCTGCTCGTCAAGGCCCCCAAGGCCTTCTGGCAGATTGGTCTGGTGCAGTTCTTCTCGTGGGTCGGTTTCCTCTATATGTGGACCTACACCAACGGTGCCATTGCCCAAACGGTTTGGGGTACGACCGATGCCGCTTCGGCTGCCTATCAGGCTGCCGGTGACTGGGTGGGTGTGCTGTTTGCCGTGCAGGCCGTAGGCTCGATTCTCTGGGCTATGGTGCTGCCGCTGTTCAAGACCGAGAAGCAGGCCTATGCGGTGAGCCTTGTGCTGGGTGGCTTGGGCTTCATCTCGACCATCTTCTTCAAGGATCAGTACCTTTTATTTATATCCTATCTGCTGATTGGTTGCGGTTGGGCAGCAATGCTGGCAATGCCCTTTGCCCTTCTGACCAACTCGCTCTCGGGCGGCTCGATGGGTGCCTATCTGGGTCTGTTCAACTGTACGATCTGCCTGCCGCAGATTATTGCAGCCCTCGTGGGCGGTTTCCTGCTGATGATGGTGAAAGGCTCGCAGCCGATGATGCTCGTGGTGGCCGGTATCTCGCTCCTTTTGGGTGCGGTGGCCGTCTTCGGCATTCAAACCAAGAAACAGAAGGCCTAACAGCCTACAAGAGATACAACAAACAACAATTTTTAACTAATCCTATTTATTAACTAACACTAAAAAGCTCTATGAGAAAATTTCTCGCAATGTGCTTGGGTATGATGCTACTGGGCATCTTTACCCCCACTTTGGCGCTTGCTCAAGGCGGCAAGTACGAAGTGAAGGGCGTCGTGGTGGACGCCGCGGGTATCCCCGTGATCGGAGCAACGATCATCGAGGTGGGTACTACGAACGGTACGGCGACCGATATTGACGGTCAGTATGTACTGAATGTAACGGACGACAAGGCCGTTGTAAACATCAGCTACGTCGGCTACAAGTCGGTGGAGTTGGTAGCCTCGTCGGCCCTGCTCAAGAACGTAACCCTGGAGGAGGACCTCCTCTCGCTCGACGAGGTGGTCGTGATCGGTTACGGTGGTGTGAAGAAGAACGATATGACCGGTTCGGTGGTAGCCATCAAGGCCGAGGATATCAACCGCGGTGCGGTGACCTCGCCCGATCAGCTGCTGCTGGGTAAGGTGCCGGGTCTGCTCGTAACGCCCGCAACGGGTGAGCCGGGCTCGGGTGCCCAGATTCGTATCCGTGGTAACGCTTCGCTCAACGCCTCGAACAACCCGCTGATCGTTATCGACGGTGTGCCCGTGACGGGTGACGGCGGTGCCGGTATGGGTAACCCGCTGGCCTCGATCAACCCCGACGACATCGAGTCGTACACCGTGCTGAAGGATGCTTCGGCTACGGCCATCTACGGTTCGCGTGCATCGAACGGTGTGATTATCATCACCACCAAGAAGGGTAAGGGCAAGGCGATGCAGGTGAGCTACAACTCGAGCTACACCGTGAAGACCAACGCCAACGAGATTGATGTGCTGTCGGGTCAGGCTTATGCCGACTATATGACCAACGTATATCAGGATTCGGCCGCCAATATGGATAAGATTAAGTCGTTGCTCGGTTACAACGGCAAGATCTACAACACCGATTGGCAGGATGAGATCTATCGCACGGCCTTCTCGACCGACCACGCACTGTCGGTTTATGGTAACAACGAGGAGGGTACGTTCCCCTATCGTGTATCGCTGGGCGCCAACTACGACCAGGGTACGGTAAAGGGTGGTGACAACACGCGCGTAAATATGGCCGTGACGCTGGCTCCCAAGTTCTTCGACGAGCACCTGACCGTAAACGTAAACCTGAAGGGTGTTTACAACAAGTCGAACTGGACCAACAACGCCGTGGGTGATGCCCTGACGTTCGACCCCACGAAGCCCATCTACTTCCAGAATGCCGATGGTTCGATCGATCGCACGGTGGCCAACGGTTACTTCAACTGGGGTATCTTCGATGAGAACGGTGGTTTCAGCCCCGAGAAGAATGCCAACACCAACCCGATGTCGAGCCTGAACGACTATGTGAACTACTCTTCGACCTGGCGTTCGATTGGTAACGCACAGCTCGACTATAAGATTCACGGTCTGGAGGATCTGCGTCTGAACCTGAACCTGGGTTACGACGTGGCCGAGTCGCGTGGTACGCACTACAACGAGCTGGGTTCGTTTGCCAACATCAAGGCCGGCTCGGAGGATGCCTACAACAACTGGCGCACCTACAACGCCAACACCCTGTTGGAGTTCTATGCCAATTATAATAAGGAGTTCGGCATCCACCGTCTGGATGTGATGGCCGGTTACTCGTGGCAGCGCAACTTCGTGAAGACGAGCTCGCTCAACTACTACAACGACAACCGCTCGAAGTACCACTCGTCGAGTGCAACCGAGGAGTCGCGTCGTCCCTACCCGAAGGAGTACTACCTGGTATCGTTCTTCGGTCGTTTGAACTACTCGATCAACTCGAAGTATCTGTTCACCGTTACGGTGCGTGAGGATGCTACGTCGCGCTTCTCGGAGGACAACCGTTGGGGCTTCTTCCCCTCGGCTGCCTTTGCTTGGAACATCGCCCAGGAGAACTTCCTCAAGGATTCGCGTGCTCTGTCGGCCTTGAAGCTCCGTCTGGGTTGGGGTGAGACCGGTCAGCAGGATATTGGTGACAACTACTATCCCTACTTCCCGCTCTACAACTATGTAAACAATGGTAACGCCCAGTATATGCCCGGCATTTCGGGTACGCTGGCTCCGCAGGCCTTCAACCGCAACATCAAGTGGGAGACGACGGCTACCTACAACGCCGGTATCGACTTCGGTTTCTTTGATGGTCGCTTGAGCGGTAACGTGGATTACTACTACCGCCACACGACCGACCTGTTGTCGGAGATTGACGTGCCGACCGGCTCGAACTTCACGAACCGTCTGATGTCGAATATCGGTGAGATGAAGAACCAGGGTGTCGAGGTATCGTTGAAGGCTGTTCCGGTGCAGACCAAGGATTGGACCTGGACCATCAACCTGAACGGTACGTGGCAGCAGACCGAGATTGGCGACCTGAACGACAACTTCGTGAAGGTTGGTTCGTCGCTGTCGGGTACGGGTGGTAACTCGTCGCTGCACTACGAGGGCTTTGCTCCCTACACCTTCTACCTCTACCAGCAGGCTTACGACTCGAACGGCAAGCCGCTGCAGAACACCTTCATCGACCGTGACGGCGACGGCCGCATCACCGAGGATGACAAGTACATCACCGGTCGCAGCTCGACGCCCGACTTCTACTACGGTATTTCGATGCAGCTCAACTATAAGAATTGGGACTTCGGTTTCAACGGTCACGGCTCGATTGGCAACTACGCCATCAACAAGCTGGCTGTGGATAACTCGACCACCTATTGCGGCACGCTGTCGTACAGCTACCTGCGCAACCTGAACGAGTACAACTTCCGCACCGGTTTCACGGGCAACGGTACCACCGAGCAGGCCTACTCGGATCTGTTCATTGAGAACGCTTCATTCTTCCGCCTCGACGACATCAACCTCGGTTACACGTTCCGTGAGGTTGGTAAGTCGAAGATGAACATCCGTGTGGCAGCTTCGTGCCAGAACGTATTTGTGATTACCGATTACTCGGGTCTGGATCCCGAGGTGAGCAGCGCCGATGGTGTATATAGCACGCTCATTCCGCGTCCGCGCCTCTACACGCTCCGCCTCAACATTAACTTCTAAAACAAGCATCGTATTTTATGAAAAAGATCTTTTTATATAGTGTAGCGCTGCTGACCTCGGTTTCGATGCTCAGCGCCTGCGTAGGCGATCTGGATACGAAGCCCCTGGCCGAGAGTACGATTACGGCTGACAAGGCTTTTGCCAATCCCGAGAGCTACGACCAGTATGTGAACTACGCATACAGCTACTTCTCGCTCGTGTCGCAGGGCGACCCGGGTTCGTCGGATATCGCCGTATCGGATGCCGGTCAGAGCGAGTTCATCCGCCAGTATATGATTCTCAACGAGCTTTCGACCGATGCCTTGAAGTGTAACTGGGGCGACGACTACATCGACGGTATTCAGTATGCCAAGTGGGATGCCACGTCGGCTGCCGTGATGGCTGTCTATCTGCGTGGTCTGAAGGCGGTTGCCATCTGCAACCAGTTCCTCGACGAGTCGGTTTCGAGTGACGGTGCCGTTTCGGGTCGCGGTCACGAGTCGAAGCTGCAGGATGTGCGTGCTTATCGTGCCGAGATGCGTCTGCTGCGCGCCCTCTACTACTCGATTCTTTTGGACCTCTATGGCAATCCTCCCTTGGCACTGCCCGAGTCGATTGGTACGACCAACTTCCCCCAGCAGCTGGGTCGCGAGGGTATGTTCCAGTGGGTTGAGAACGAGCTTCTGGAGCTTATCGCCGACGAGAACCTGCCTACGATTCGCAAGGAGTATCCCCGTCTGTCGAAGGGTGCCGCTTATGCCATCCTGGCCCGTCTGTATCTGAATGCCGAGGTTTACACCGGCACGGCTCGCTGGGCCGACGCTCAGAAGTATGCCGAGCTGGCCATCACCGATGGTGGTTACGAGCTTTGCCCCGTATTCGACAACCTCTTCCGTCAGGACAACTCGACCAACGGTGCTCAGAACGAGTTCATCGTTGCTGCCCTCTACGACGGTGCCAAGACCCCCAGCTACGGTGGTACGACGCACCTGATCTACGCAACGGTTTATGCCGACCTGCGTCTGTTGGTTTCGAGCCTCTATGGCTACTCGAGCGACATCTATATGAACCAGTGGAACGGTTACCACTGCTCGGATGAGTTCGTAATGGACAACTTCGAGCTGCAGGGTGTTGAGTGGGGCCAGAGCGCATCGTGGGGTTACAACCGCGAGCTTTCGGACAAGCGTGCCCTGTTCACCAACGCCGGTTTCTCGCGTGAGATTCAGCCCGAGATTGCCGATATCAACACCGGTTGGGCTTGCCTGAAGTGGGTTCCCCTGACCTCGAACAACGTGGCTTCGTGTGTAGCTACCGGTATCGAGTTCTCGTCGGCCGACTTCCCGATCTATCGTCTTGCCGAGATGTACCTGATTTCGGCCGAGGCCGAGGCTCGTCAGAATGGCGGTCAGCTCTCGAGTTCGTCGAACGGTTACAAGCGCATCCAGCAGATTCGTCAGCGTGCCAACGGTACGGAGGACGTGATGCCGATGACCTTGGATCTGGACTACATCCTCAAGGAGCGTGTTCGTGAGTTGATGTGGGAGGGTCACCGTCGTGTCGATCTGATTCGCTACGGTTACTTCACCACCTCGTCGTATCCCTGGCCCTACAAGGCCGGTGTGGCAAGCGGTACGGCCGCTATCGATGCTCACCGCACGGTATATCCCATCATTACGACCGACCTGACGGCCAACACGAACCTGGTTCAGAACCCCGGTTACTAATGGTTAGGCAGTGAAAAAAAGCAAAAAAACAACGAAGATTATGAAATACATCAAGTTTTTATCGATGATGCTTGCCGCTGCGATGACCTTCGTAGCGTGTGAGACGGATGTCGATCAGCCCCAGCTGCTGCCCGAGAGCGAGTTTGTTGCTCCGGCGCTCAATGCCCAGGGCGATGTAGTCATCAATGGTGACAACATCAAGGTCGAGAAGGTGACCTTCACCTGCACCGAGGCCGATTTCGGTCAGCCTATCCAGGTGAACTACAAACTCTACTTCGCAAAGGATGGCGTCGAGGCTTTTGTGGCCGAGAACAGCGCCCCCGCAATCACGGTTGAGAAGGCTACGCTGAACGGCGTAGTGGTAAACAACCTGGGTGTTGCTGCCAACGAGAGCGCTACGATCGACGCATACGTGGTAGCTTATGCCGGTGATTCGGGTATGTGCACCGAGAAGTCGAATGTCATTTCGTTCAACGTGCAGACCTTCAAGGCTGCCCTGCGCAACTACTACATTTGCGGTTTCTACAACGGTTGGAATGCCGGTGCTGCTCTGACGATTTGGGAGACGACCGGTGGCTCGAACATCTACGAGGGTCTCTACCACTTTACCGAGGATGCTACCAACACGCCGGGCTTCTCGGGCTTCAAGGTGCTGACGAACCAGGCTTGGGACGGTGGTGAGATGGGCTATTCGGCCTTCACTGCTTCGTCGAAGTTCAGCTCGTCGTCGGATGGCAACCTGATGCTGCCCGCAGGTATCTGGCAGCTGTCGGTTGATCTGCTGAATATGACCATCGACGCCAAGCAGTTCTCGCAGGTTGATATTATGGGTTCGTTCGACGGTTGGGCTTCGCCGCTGGTGCTCGAGTTCGACACGGTGAACAACGTATGGAAGACCCCGACCCCGATTGCCGCAGGTTCGGAGTATAAGATTCGTATGAACGGCTCGTGGGATGTAAGCTACGGTGGCGGTGTAGCCGCTTCGGAGTCGATTCCCGAGGGCTTCGAGATTGAGGGTGGCGACAACATCAAGATCCCCGGCTCGGGCAACGTTTATGTGAACCTGCACGCCGATCGCACGCCGTGGGTTGTAACCTACACGCCTGCCGAGTAACCAAGTAACCAAAAAGTTTCCGTCGTCAGTTGCGGGGCCGAGGGCCCGCTCTCGGCCCCCGATTGCGACGAACACCTTAAAAACGAAGAACAGAAATGAAAGTTTTCAGATATTTGACAGCTTTGGTCGCAGCCGCGATGACCTTCACGGCTTGCGAGAAGGATCCGGCCGATCTCTTTTCGACGGATGCTGTTGCCCCCGTGCTGGAGAACAATGAGGCCGACCTGCTGCTTACGGAGAATACCCTTTCGGAGAGCGTAACCTTCACCTGGTCGGAGGCCCGCCACATGCAGGGCGACATTCTCTACACGCTTTATGCCCAGATGAATGGTCAGGCGCTTTCGCTCACCTCGACCAGCGGTCTCTACTTCACGGCCTCGAAGGCTGCCTTCCGTACGCAGCTCATCGACGGTTTCAACCTCGATCCGAACAACAACTTCTCGATGGATCTGTATGTAGTTGCCGACAACGGCGTACAGCAGCTCAAGTCGCAGAACGTGACGAAGAACGTATTTATCTATGGTGACTATGTGGCCGCCATCGTGTCGCCCGCCGAGGGTGCCGAGGAGGGTGTCGTGCTGTCGGAGTCGGCTACCGAGGAGGTAGCTCTGCTCACGTGGACCGAGGCTCGCTTCGAGTATGGTGTGAAGCCCCTCTACAAGGTGGAGGCTTCGTATGCCGATGGTGCCCGCACCGAGCTGGCTTCGGGTCTTACGAAGCAGGAGTTCGGTATGTCGCACGCCAACCTGAACTCGACGATGATTGCCCTGGGTTGCCCGAAGGACGAGGCCAGCGAGCTGAAGTTCATCGTAACGGCTTACCTCGAGGGTGAGGGTGCTCCTTCGCTCGCTTCGGAGGCTGTTGTGCTGAGCATCACGACCTACACCCCCTCGTATCCCGAGTTCTTGAACGTAGTTGGTGACTTCGGTGGTCTGAACTGGGGTGACACGGTTGCTTCGTCGCCCATCCTGAAGGGTGATCCCAACACGGGTGAGTACCACGGTCTGATTTCGTACTACGGTGCAACGTGGGGTGCCAAGATTTACTACCTGCATCCGAAGAGCGGCGAGGCTCAGTGGGTTGGTGGTAAGCCCGTTGAGGAGGGTTCGATTACCTACTCGATCGGCATTTCGATTGGCGACAACATCGCTCCCGAGGCAGGTTCGTATGTAGTTTATGTAAACCTGGGTAAGGGTACGATGACCCTGGCTCCCATCTCGTCGATTGGTCTGATTGGTTCGGCCACGGCTAACGGTTGGGATGCACAGACCAACTTTGAGTACAACGCCGAGACGGGCCTGATGGAGCTGAAGGGCGTTGAGCTGGGCACGGGTGCCTACAAGGTACGTGTCAATGACAACTGGGGCAACCCCTGGGAGGATCCCTATGCCTACAACCTGGGTGGTAAGGCCGACGATATGACCTTCGGTGGTGCCGATATTACGGCCGAGCCGGGTGTATATGACGTGACGATGAATCTGGCAAGCAACCTCAACTATGCCCTCTCGTTCACCAAGACGGGTGACGTAGAGATCGAGGATCCCTCGTCGAAGATCTACAGCCTCATCGGCGCCTTCAACGAGTGGAACGGTGACGTGGACTTCGTAGAGCACCAGAACGGCTTTGTCAAGGCTGCCGGTGTGGCTCTCGAGGGTGAGTTCAAGATTCGTGTAAACCACGACTGGGCCGAGAACTTCGGTCTGGCCGAGGCAGGTGCGGTGGCCGAGGGTCGCCACACGCTGGTGGCCAACGGTCAGAATATGACCATCGCTGCCGGTAACTATGACCTCTACTTCAACCCCACCAGCCTTGAGCTGATCGTGGCTGCGGCCGGTGCTTCGGATCCCACGGCTACGGTTTACAGCCTCATCGGTGCCTTCAACAGTTGGAGTGGTGACGTGGATATGGTTGAGCACCAGAACGGCTTTGTGAAGGCCGCCGGTGTCGCCATCACGGGCAACGAGTTTAAGATTCGTGCCAACCACGCTTGGGCCGACAGCTGGGGCTTCGAGGCCGCAGGTACGGTGGTGCTGGGTCAGGCTTACACGCTGGTTTACAACGGTCAGAATATGTCGCTTGCCGATGGCTCGTACGACTTCTACTTCAACCCCGAGTCGCTGGCATTCTACGCCGTTACGGCAGGTGCCGACGATCCGACCGTTGGTGTTACGAAGGAGTCGATCTACGGTCTGGTAGGTGACCTGAACGGTTGGGCTGCTCCCGACGTGAAGTTCACCGACAAGGGCAATGGCGAGCACGTGCTGCTCGGTCAGTCGCTCGAGGCAGGCAAGGGCTTCAAGATTCGCGCCAACGAGGAGTGGAACGATGCCGAGAACTATGGTACGCAGGTTTCGGGTGCCGTAGCCATCAACCGTGAGACGACGCTCATCAACGGCGGTGGCAGCCAGAATATGTCGGTTGAGACGACCGCAACCTACGACCTCTACTTCTATCCCGCCGAGCTGAAGCTCTTCGTGATGGAGCCGGGCAAGACCCCCGCCGATGCCGAGCAGGGTGGTGATACCCCCGTAGTTCCCAACTCGGAGCAGATCGAGGTAGGTCTGATTGGTGTTGGTGGCGATTGGAATAACGACGTGAAGCTGACGCAGCAGGCTGATGGCTCGTACCTGGTTGAGAACGTAACGCTCACCGCTACCGATACCTTCAAGGTACGCAAGGCCGGTGCTTGGGACGACAACTTCAACTGGGGTCTGGCAGCCAAGGGCATCGTGGAGGTAGGTGTTTTGACCGACCTGACGTGCGGTGGCGGCTCGGCCGATATGTCGGTTGCCGCAGATGGCCAGTACAACATTTACTTCTACCCGACGCTCGACGGCACGGCCGTAGTGAAGGGTCAGCCTGCACAGATCAAGATCGAGGCCGTAGGTGGTCAGACGCCTCCTGCCCCGCAGGGTCAGCAGATCGAGGTAGGTCTGGTAGGTTCGATGACCTCGTGGTCGTCGGATGTAGCGATGACCAAGCAGGCCGATGGTTCGTACCTGGCCGAGAAGGTGGCTCTGACGGCTGCCGACGAGTTCAAGGTACGCAAGGCCGGTGCTTGGGACGACAACTTCAACTGGGGTCCCGAGGCCGCTACGACGCTCGCCGACGGTGTTGAGCTGGCGCTTGTTTGCGGCGGTGGTGCCCAGAATATGAAGGTGGCTGCCGATGGCAACTACAACATCTACTTCTATCCCACGACCGACGAGGGTGGTGTGATTCCGATGACGGCTGCCAAGATCAAGGTGGAGAAGCTGGCCGAGGAGACCCCTGTAACCCCCACGCCGAGTGTGCTGGAGTGGAGCAGCTCGCTCTTCGAGCAGTTCTACAACACGCTGGGTGGTGACAACTACACCGAGGATGTGGATCTGGGCAACGGCCTGAAGTTCATCGCAGGTGGCTCGAAGTGCAAGTTCGGCTCGAACAGTGGTTCGTACCGCATCCAGCTGGGTGGCTCGGGTAACACCTCGAAGTGCACCCTGCAGTTGGAGGTTTCGGGTCCCGGTACGCTGACCGTCGATATTCAGTCGAGCGGTGACGCTGCTCGTTACCTGGCCGTAGCCGTGGATGGCTCGGAGGTGACGCCCGCCGAGGGTCTCGAGGCTCCCGATAAGACTTCGGAGCGCAAGGTACACACCGTTGATTGCACGACTGCCAAAGCCGGTTCGGTGATCAATATGTACAGCAAGGGTAGCGCCATCAACGTATTCGTTGTAAAGTGGACGCCCGCCCTGTAAGCTGATTTTTTCCAACCCACAGCCTCCCATTCGGGGGCTGCGGGTTGTGTTTAGGCCGACACACTCTGATCGGTGTGTCGGTCACCAATGGAGACGAAACGAAGAATAAGTAATAATAAAAAAACGCAAGCAAAATGAAAAAATGGATTGAAATGTGGCGCTTGGTGGCGCTGCTGATGGCCCTGGCCCTCTTTACGGCCTGCGGCGGTGACAGTACGGACGAGGAGCCGATTGACCCTCCCGTCAAGACCGAGTTGACGGCTTCGCAATCCTCGTTCTCGTTTGAGGCCAAGGGGGGTAGTGCGCAGATTTCCGTCATTTCGCCCGCCTCGTGGAGCATCAAGTCGTCGGCTACGTGGTGCTACACCTCGCCCAACAGCGGTGTGAAGGGTACGCAGACCGTGCAGGTGATGGCCGATGTCAATACGGGTGCCGAGCGCACGGCTACGCTGACGCTGACGGCTTCGGGTTGCGACCCCGTGACGCTGACCGTCAAGCAGGCGGCTGCCGCTTCGGATGGCTCGCTCGTTGTAGCCCAGCCCGATACGTGGGATAACGTGACGCGTGGCGGAACGATTTATCAGATTCTGGTCTATTCGTTTGCCGATAGCGATGGCGACGGTATGGGCGACTTCAACGGTATCCGCTCCAAACTCGACTACATCGCTTCGCTGGGTGTTACGGCTCTTTGGCTCTCGCCGATTCACCCTGCCGACTCGTACCACGGCTACGATGTGCGCGACTACACGGCCATCAACCCCGCCTTCGGTACGATGGGCGACTTCGAGAATCTGGTGAAGGCGGCCCACGAGAAGGGTATCAAGATTTATCTGGACTATGTGGTAAACCACTCGGGTAAGGGCCACAAGTGGTTTGTCGATGCCCTCGAGAAGCGTGAGGCAAGCCCCTATTGGAACTACTACAACCTCTCGTACAACCCCGCTGCCGACATCGCTGCGGGCAAGTTCCCGATGATTTCGAGCTATAACTCGGGCGATTGGTTTACCCCCGACGGCATCGAGGAGCCGAAGCAGGAGACCCACCGCTACAAGTTTACGATTGCCACCTCGAACGGCAAGCCCTCGACCATTACCGTGAGCGAAAGCTCGGAGGCTGCCCAGAGCGACAACACCGATACGAGTGTAAATATGTTCCTGTGGTATGGCGAGACGGGTGCTGCCCACCGTATGTACTACAAGGGCAACGGTATCTATGAGCTCGTTTGCGACTTCAACTCGCCCTGGGGCTTCCTGGTACGCACCTCGAACACCTCGTGGGACGGTGGCAGGAAGTGGGGTGGCGATGGCAGCTACCTGGAGCTTGATAAGGCCTACAAACTTAACAACTCGTCGGCTTCGGATATTCAGTTCGAGTATATGCGCTCGCTCAAGATTTTTGCCCCCATCTTCGGCCTTTGGATGCCCGAGTTGAACTACGGCAACATCAGCCAGATGACCCAGTCGGGTCCCTACAAGGAGATCATCGCCTCGGTGAAGGGTTGGTTGGATAAGGGCGTAGATGGTCTGCGTCTGGATGCCGCCAAGCACATCTACGGTGTTTGGGATGTCGATTCGCGCGACTTCACCTTCTGGAAGACCTTCCACACCGAGCTGAACAACTACTACAAGACCCTGCCGCAGGCCGATGGCGACTTCTTTATGGTGGCCGAGATTTACGGCGGTACGGATCAGGTGGCCCAGTTTGCCCAGTGTCTGCCTTCGGCCTTCAACTTCGACTTCCTGGGTGAGGAGGCCTCGGGATGGAACGGTATCCTGCTCTCCAACCTGAAGAGCCAGTCGGGCCGCAACATTGCCCAGCAGGTACTCAACAACCAGAAGAAGCTCCACAACCGCAACGCGAAGTTTGTCGATGCTCTCAAGCTCTCGAACCACGACCAGGATCGTTCGGCTTCGCAGCTCGGCAACGTAAATCTGAGCCGTATGGCCGGTGCCATTATGCTGACCCTGTCGGGTCGTCCGGTGGTCTATTATGGTGAGGAGCTGGGCTTCACGGGCCGCAAGAGCGGTGGCGATATCCATATCCGCCAACCGATGAAGTGGAGCGATACGGAGTATGCCAAATATACGGGTGCCATCCTGCCCTCGTACGACAACCTGAAGAGCGTGGCCGAGTTGGACAAGGATCCCGAGTCGCTTCTGAATGTCTATCGTCAGTTCGGTCAGCTGCGTAACATCTACCCGGCAATGACCGAGAAGGGCACGCTGACCCCCTGCTACAACACTTCGTCGTACCCCGATGCCCTGTCGGCTTTCTACCGTGAGTTGAACGGTCAGAAGATGCTCGTGATGCACAACGTGAGCGACCAGCCCATCGAGGTGAAGATCAACGAGACGGTCAAGAAGGCCGTAGCCGTCATCGGCAAGGTGCAGCGTGAGGAGAAGACCATCAAGATGGCCGGCTTCTCGAGCGTGGTTTGGATGCTCTAAACCACCGTGTGAAACTAGAAAAAGGGAGACGCATATAAAGATATGTTGAAACGTTGGTTAATGCTCGTGTGTTGCGTGGTTGCCTTGGCAGCCTGTGGCGGTGGGGGAGAGGACGCTGAGCCGACCCCCACGCCGACCCCCACGCCCACACCGACCCCCACTCCCCAGCCCGAACCTACCCCCGACCCGGTGGTGACGCCCGAGTACTTCTCGACGGGCTTTATGAAGGGCTCGACGATGTCGTTTGCCTCCTACCTTCAGCGTGTGGGGCTGACCTACCGTGAGGGGGGCGTGGAGTGTGACCCTTACAAGTCGATGCAGCAGCACGGTGCCAATATCGTGCGCCTGCAACTCAACTTCGAGGCCTTCCCCAAATACAACGGGGTGACCATCGATTGGGCCACCTGGGCACGGGTCGTGGAGGATGCCAAGAAGGCACAGCAGAACCGCCTCGACGTGCTTCTGACGCTCAAACCCGATGCCGACGACTACAGCTCCTCCTCTACGGTGGCACACAACCGTCTGCCCTCGGCCTGGAAGGGCCTGACGGAGGCACAGCTGGGCGAGAAGCTCTACCAATGGGTCTATACCACGCTTGAAAACCTCCACAAGGAGGGGATCTATCCCCGTGTGGTAGCGGTGGGCAACGAGGTCAATATCGGTTTTCTGATGGAGGGGTCGGCCAACGATGCTGCCCGCACGGGTCGCCTTTTGGCCTACGGCTTCAAGGCGGTGCGTGACTACGGCAAGAAGTACAACCCCAATGTGCAGACCTTGTTGCACATTGCCAACCCCTCGAAGGTCTATACCTACGCCAAAAACATCAGCGATGCGGGTGGCTCGGACTTCGACCTGATTGGTATCTCGTGGTACCCGGGCAAGGATATCGGCCATACGAATCCCTACCAAACCATCGAAAATCTGGCCAAGATGTGCAAGAGCGATTTCAAGGCACAGGCCGTGATTTTGGAGACCGCCTACTCCTTTACGACGGGCAACGATGCCTCGGGCAAGTGGATGGGCGACTGGTGCAACAACTCCTACAACTATCCCGATTGGGACGATGCCCAGAATGCCGTGAACTACACCCCCCAAAAGCAGCGTGCTTGGTTGCGTCAGTTGGCCGAGGAGCTGAAGCGGGGCGAGGGTGCGGGCCTGATTACCTGGGGTACCGAGTCGCTGCCCGACCTGTTGGAGGGCAAGGCCGAGGGTCACGGACTGGGGCTCTACACCTACCCGGCCGAGTGGGCCTATGGCTCGACGTGGGAGAACAACTCCTATTGGGACTTTACCAACCAAAATAACCTCCACGAGGGCATCGACTGGATGAAGGATGTCGAGTAGCCCCTGCAACGAATGCAAAAAATAAGAACCTTACGATATGAAAAAACTCATTTTGCTGTTGTGTGCCGCTGCCCTGATGACGGGTTGCAGCAACGACCTCTTTACCCACACGGCCGAGGGTGCCACGGAGGCTCCCATCAAGCCGTTGCGCCTGGAAAGTGCCGTGCAGCACTGCTATTTGACAGACTATCTTCCCTTGTGGGAGGGTGCCGACTCGCTGACCGTAGCCGAGGGGGTCGATCTGATTGTCACCCCCACCGAGGATGGTTGGACGGAGTTCGATGTATTGTCGAAGGGGGCACCCCTGGCCACCACCATCGAGGCGTGGCGTGAGGGCAAGAGCCTCTCGATTGTCGTGTTGTCGGGCGACCGCAACCCCAATGCCCGTCTCTTCACGGCGGGTCGTATGATGCGTATGGTGGCCGTCGAGGCCTCGATTCGCCCGCAGGAGGTGGTCGTAATGTGGCAGAACAACCGCCTGCCCGAGCAGTGCATCATCCGTGGCGAGGAGGGCTTCGAGATTTTGATTCCGAACGACGCCTCGCAGCTCGACCGCTCGTTTATGCGCATCTTCGCCTCGACGGGTGACGGTCTGTTCAACGACATCCTCATCCCCTTAAAGAAGGGTTCGGTGGTCACCTCGACCGATGAACTGACCCGCCACGATCAGGAGGCGCAGCTGCTCTATTCGCTGATGATTGACCGCTTCTACGACGGCAAAAAGGAGAACAACAAGCCCCTCAACCAGAGCGATGTGCTGCCCCAGGCCGACTACCAGGGTGGTGACCTGAAGGGTATCACGCAGAAGATCAAGGAGGGTTTCTTCACCGATCTGGGCATCTCGACTATCTGGATTTCGCCCATCACGCAGAATCCGCACGATGCCTGGGGCCTGAATCAAACCCCTTATACCCGCTTCTCGGGTTATCACGGCTATTGGCCCATCTACACGACGGTAGTCGATCACCGCTTCGGTACGGACGAGGAGCTGAAGGAGATGCTCTCGGTGGCCCACGAGCACAACCTGAATGTGGTCTTGGACTATGTGGCCAACCACCTGCATATCAACTCGCCCGTGCTGCAGGCCCACCCCGATTGGGTGACCCCGCTGCTGCTGCCCGATGGCCGTAAGAACCTCGGTCTGTGGGATGAGCAGCGTCTGACCACCTGGTTCGACGAGCATATTCCCTCGCTCGATTTGGAGCGTATGGAGGTGGCCGAGCCGATGACCGACTCGGCGGTGCACTGGATGAAGAACTTCGACTTCGACGGCTTCCGCCACGATGCCTGCAAGCATATTCCGCTGTCGTATTGGCGTATGCTTACCAAGAAGCTGCGTCAGGCCGTGCCCGAGAAGAATCTGTGGCAGATTGGTGAGACCTATGGCTCGCCCGAGCTGATTGGCTCGTACGTACGCACGGGTATGATTAACGCCCAATTCGACTTCAATGTCTATCACACAGCTCTCGATGTGCTGACCCGTGACCACTCGGTCAAGGCGTTGGCCTCGGTCGTAGAGCAGTCGATTGCCGCCTATGGTGCCCACCACACGATGGGTAACATCACGGGCAACCACGACAAGGGTCGTCTGATTTCGCTGGCAGGTGGTACGCTGTCGCCCGACGAAGACCACAAGTTGGCCGGTTGGACCCGCAAAATCGAGGTGGGCGATCCGGTGGGCTACAAGAAGTTGGCCTTGATCAACGCCCTCAATATGACCATCCCGGGTGTGCCGTGCATCTACCAGGGCGATGAGTATGGCGAGCCGGGTGGCAACGACCCCGACAACCGCCGTATGATGCGCTTCGATGGCTACAACGAGGCCGAGCAGGCCCAGCTGGCCATCACCGAGCAGCTGGCCCACCTGCGCCGCAGCCAGATGCCGCTCCTGTATGGCGACCAGATGACCCTTGCCCTCACCGAGAAGGTGTGGGCCTACCTGCGTGTCTATATGGGCGAGTGGGTGGTTGTGGTCCTCAACACGGGCGACCGGACCGAGAAGATGAGTTGCGTGCTGCCCAAGGGCATCGACCGCCGTCAGGCGTTGGAGTCGAACTTCGGCCACGCATTCACCCTCGAGGAGGATGGCACGCTCACGGTTGAGGTGCAGCCCTACAGCTTCGAGATTCTTACCGCAAAATAGTAACACAAAACAAATCAGATAGTTATGAAACGTATCTTTTCCGTAGTGGCACTGTTTGGTGCCCTGTGTGGTCTGCTCCTCTCGAGCTGCACCACCGCCCCCGAGGCTCCCAAGAGCGCCCACCCCGAGTGGGTTTATAACTCGGTAGTTTATGAGATGAACGTTCGTCAGCAGACGGCCGAGGGTACGTTCGCTGCCGCCGAGGAGCGTCTGCCGTTCCTCAAGGAGTTGGGTGTCGATATCATCTGGCTGATGCCCATCCACCCCATTGGTGTGAAGGGCCGCAAGGGTACGCTGGGCTCGTACTATGCCATCAAGGATTACCGTGAGATCAACCCCGAGTTTGGTACGATGGCCGACTTCGAAAGCTTCCTTGCAAAGGCACACGAGTTGGGCTTCAAGGTGATTTTGGACTATGTGGCCAACCACACCTCGCCCGATGCCGCCTGGGTAACCGAAAAGCCTGCCGAGTGGTATGTGCGTGACTCGATGGGTGTGCCTGTGGTGCAGTACGATTGGTGGGACATCGCCAAGCTGAACTACGAGGTCGAGGAGCTGCGTGCCGAGATGAAGTCGGTGCAGCAGTTCTGGATTGCCAAGGGGGTCGATGGCTTCCGTTGCGACGTGGCCGGTGAGATGCCCGACGATTTCTGGACCGAGTCGTGGAACGAGGTGCGTGCCGTGAAGCCCGAGACCTACTTCCTGGCCGAGGGTGAGGGTCCCAACTTCCACGCCGACGGCTTCGATGCCTGCTACGCTTGGCGCCTGAAGGATGTGCTGAATGCCGTTGCCCAGGGCAAGCAGACCACTGCCGATGTGAAGGCTTGGATCGAGCACCTCACGACCGACTATCCTCGTGAGGCCATTCAGTTGGCCTTCACCTCGAACCACGACGAGAACTCGTGGTCGGGTACCGAGTTCGAGCGTCTGGGTGCTGCCGCCAAGACGATGGCCGCTTTGACCTATGTGCTTCCCCAGTGCCAGCCGCTGATCTACACGGGTCAGGAGGTGGGCTACGACCACCGCTTCGAGTTCTTCGAGAAGGACCCCATCCCGGGTTGGGAGAAGAACGAATATACGGAGCTCTACCGCACGCTTAACGCTCTGCGCCACAACAATCCCGCACTGTATGCCGGTGAGAAGGGTGGCGTTGCCGAGTATGTTGCAGGTGTTCCCGAGGCTGTGCTGGCCTTCCACCGCCAGGTTGAGGGCAATGCTGTTTTGTCGGTGTTCAACCTCTCGACCGAGGAGCAGTCGGTTATCGCCACTGTGGCCGAGGCCGGTGAGTGGACCAACGCTATGACGGGCGAGAAGCTGACCGTTGAGGCCGGCAAGGAGTACAAACTCGCCGCTTGGGAGTACTATATTCTGACCAAATAAAACCCACTAAGTCAGGATGTTTTTCAAACAACTTATCATTCCGTTTGTCGCTATGGCAGCTATTTCGTGTGCCTCGGCATCGCAGGTTGATGTGACGGTTGTGCCCGAGGCCGAGGGTCGTGTGACCCGCCTTGAGCCGTTGTCGTGGTGGGTTGGTATGAAGACCCCGCTGCAACTCCTGGTGCAGGGCGAGAATATCTCGGCCGCAGCGGTGGAGTTGGTAGGCGAGGGGGTTACTTTGCGTGAGGTACATAAGGCCGACAGCCCCAACTACCTCTTCCTTGATATCGAGATCGAGGCTTCGGCTCCTGCGGGGGAGATTTACCTCCTCTTCACGCGTGGCGACGAGCAGTTCAAGGTCCCCTATACGTTGGCCGAGCGCCGCGAGGGGTCGGCCGAGCGCAAGAGCTTTACCACCTCGGATGTCATCTACTTGTTGATGCCCGACCGCTTTGCCAATGGCGACCCGACCATCGACAGCACCCCCACGACGGCCGAGGAGGCCGACCGTGAGAACCTGCACGGCCGTCACGGTGGCGACCTGCAGGGCATCATCGACCACCTCGACTACATTGCCGACCTGGGTATGACGGCCATCTGGTCCACGCCCCTCTTGCTGGACAACGAGCCGAACTACTCCTACCACGGCTATGCCTGTGCCGACTACTACCACATCGACCCCCGTATGGGAAGCAACGAGCTCTATCGTGAATATGTACAGCAGGCTCACCAACGTGGTCTGAAGATTCTGATGGACATCGTCACGAACCACTGCGGTATGGCCCATTGGTGGATGAAGGATCTGCCGTTCAAGGATTGGGTACATCAGTGGGATGGCTTTGTGCGTACCAACAACTTCTTCTCGACCAATATGGACCCCAACGCCTCGAAGCACGACTTGGAGGTGCAGGAGAGTGGTTGGTTCGACACCTCGATGCCCGATATGAATCTGGATAACGAGTTCGTGCTGAACTACTTCAAGCAGTGGGCCGTGTGGTGGATCGAGTATGCCGACCTGGATGGTTTCCGTGTCGATACCTACCCCTACAACGAGAAGGAGCCGATGAGCCGTTGGTGTGAGGCTGTGCTCAACGAGTACCCCCACTTCAACATCGTGGGCGAGTGCTGGACGGCCAATGTGCCGCAGCTGGCCTATTGGCAGGGCGATAACCCCAACCGTGACGGCTTCAACTCGCACCTCCCCTCGATTATGGACTTCCCGCTGCGTGACGCCATTATGACGGCCCTGCCGAGCGACTCGCTACGCTGGGGCGAGGGGATGACCAAGGTCTATGACGCCCTGTCGAACGACTTTGTCTATCACGACCTTTCGAAGATGATGATCTTCACGGGCAACCACGACATCGACCGCACGGCCGATGTGCTGAAGGGCAATGTCGATCGTGTGAAGATTGCAATGGCGCTGTTGGCTACGATGCGTGGCATTCCGCAGCTCTACTCGGGCGACGAGCTCTTCGTTCGCTCGAAGGATTTGAAGCAGGGTCACGGTGGTCTGCGTGTCGATACCCCGGGCGGTTGGGCCGAGGATAAGGAGAACTACTTTGAGGAGTCGGGCCGCAAGGGCGACGTGAAGGAGGTCTTCGACTTTACCCGAAAACTTTTCCAATGGCGCAAGACGATGCCCGTGTTGCACTCGGGTCGTACGCTCCACTTCGGCTACCGTGACAACACCTACGCCTACTTCCGTTACAACGACGAGGAGGCCGTCTTGGTCTATGTCAATAACTCGCGTGGTCGCAAGCCTCTCCCCTGGGAGGATTTCCGTGAGATTACCCCCACGCTCTCGGAGGGTGTGGATGTGCTGACGGGCGAAAAGGTCGAGTTGTCGAACAAGACCACGGTTCCGGCACGAGGCCTGCTGATTGTGAGCTTCAAACGCAACAAATAATTCAATGCTCGGATTATTTAGCCGAAGCGAGGGTGCCCCATCAGGACACCCTCGCTTCTTTTTCGTTGTGTGGGCCGTTAATGTGCCGGCCGAATTTTACGAAAACGCAACTTCATCACCCCAAACAGCGCCTCGCCAAAGATGCCGCCCGACATCTTCGAAGCTCCCTCACGACGCTCGGTGAAGATAATCGAAACCTCTTTGATTCTAAGGCCCAATCGCCACGCCGCATATTTCATCTCAATCTGAAAGCCGTAGCCCTTCATCCGCACCTTGTCGAGGTCGATGGTTTCGAGGGCCTTGCGGGAGTAGGTAACAAAGCCCGCCGTAGCGTCGTGGATGGGCATTCCGGTCACGATGCGGACATACTTCGAGGCAAAGTAGCTCATCAGCAGGCGGCTCATCGGCCAATTCACCACATTGACTCCCTGTACATAGCGTGAACCGATGGCCACATCTGCACCACGCTCCAACTCGGCCACCAGACGGGGCAGATCTTCGGGATTGTGCGAGAAGTCGCAATCCATCTCCGAAAGGGTGTCGTAGCCCCGCTCCAAGCCCCAACTAAATCCCATCAGGTAGGCCGTACCAAGCCCCAGCTTCCCCTCACGGCACAAGAGGTGCAACCGCTCGGGGTGGCGTTGTTGGTAGCTGCGTACCACCTCAGCAGTGCCGTCGGGCGAGTTGTCGTCGATGATGAGCAGATCGAACTCCCCGGGGAGCGCCAACACCGTTTCGATCATAGCGGCGATGTTCTCCCGCTCGTTGTAGGTGGGTATGATGACCAGTTTGCGCATAAATCAATTTTCTCTTTGTGGGACAAAGTTACTATTTTTCGGGCGATGTCGCACTTTTTTTGCGGAAAAAGAGTAACTTTGTCTCAAATAAACTTTTTTGAACGATGAAAAAAGGTGTAAAACGACTCCTCATCGGCGTAGCGGTACTCTTTGCCGTGTTGCTGGTGGCTCCGTCGCTGTTGAGCGGCAAAATCGCTACTATCGTGAAGAACGAGGCCAATAAGATGCTGACGGCCCGACTCGATTTCGAGAAGCTCAATATCTCGCTCCTGCGCCACTTCCCCAACGCTTCGTTGGAGCTGAAGGGGCTGACGCTGGTGGGTGTCGAGCGTTTCGAGGGTGATACGATTGTCGCTGCCGAGCGTATCTCGGTGGTGGTCAGCCCCCTGTCGCTGTTGGGCGATGGCGGCTTCGAGGTGAAGAAGGTGCTCCTCTCTTCGCCGCGTGTGCACGGCCATAAACTCGATGATGGCACGGTGAACTGGGACGTGATGCGTGTGGCCGAGCGTGGCGAGGAGGTTACGACCGAAGTGGCGACCGAAGAGGCAGCCCCTGCCGAGGGGGGCTCGTCGTTCAGCCTGGCACTGAAGGATTTCCGTATCTCGGATGCCGTGTTGCGTTACGAGGACGACTCGACCAAGATGTATGCCTCTGTCGATCCGTTGGATTTGCGTCTGCGGGGTGACCTGTCGGCCGACGAAAGCGAGTTGGATTTGGAGGTCGAGATGGAGCGTGTGAACGTAAAGACGGGCGTGGTGACGATGCTTTCGGAGGCCGAGCTGGGGCTGGATGCCGAGGTGACGGCCGACCTGAAGAACAACCGTTATATGCTCAACGACAATACGTTGCGACTGAATGCCATTCGTCTTCATCTGGATGGCTGGGCGCAGTTGTTGGAGAACGACGAGTTGGCTATGGACATCAAGGCCCGCACCGACGAGGTGCAGTTCAAGGAGCTGTTGTCGCTCATTCCGGCCTTCTACACCAAGGATTTCCGTTCGCTCACGGCGGGTGGTACGTTGGCCCTCGAGGCGTGGGCCAAGGGACGTATGGCAGGAGCTTCGCTGCCCGCCTTTGCCCTCAATGCTCGTGTGAAGGATGGACGCTTCCAATACGCATCGCTGCCGCAGGCCGTTACGAACATTCAGATCGCCGCCGAGGTTTCGAATCCGGGCGGTGTGATGGATAAGACGGAGGTCGATTTGTCGCACTTCTCACTCAATATGGCGGGCAACTCGGTGGCTGCCACCTTCTACGGTACGAATCTGATTTCGGACCCGCAGTTGCGTGCCACGCTCAAGGGCGATTTGGATTTGGGTGCCATCGAGAAGGTCTATCCGTTGGAGGATATGGAGCTGGCGGGTAAAATTACGGCCAACCTTCAGGCGGCAGGTCGTATGTCCGATTTGGAGCGTCAGCGTTACGAGCAGCTCTCGGCCTCGGGTACCTTCGTGGTGGAGCAGATGGGGCTGGATATGGCATCGCTGCCCCCCGTGCGTCTGAATCGTGCCGCTGCTACGATTACCCCTCGTGCGATGACCCTCGGCGAGCTGACCTTGCAGGTGGGCGAGAGCGATCTGGCCGCCAATGGCCAGCTGACCAACTACCTGGGTTGGCTGTTGCGTGACGATAAACTGTCGGGTCGCCTCTATGTCAAGTCGGAGTTGCTGAACCTGAATCAGTTGATGGAGTCGATGGCCGCTGAAACGCCCGCCGAAGAGTCCGCCACCGAGGAACAGACCGCTGCCCCGACCGAGGCTCCTGCCGAGTCGTCGGCCATCATTATTCCGAAGAATCTGGATTTGGCCCTTACAACCTCGCTTAAGAAGATACTCTTCCAGCAGATGACCATCACCGATGTCGAGGGTGGTATGCGTGTGGCCGATGGGGCGTTGTCGCTCGATAAGTTGGCCTTGAAGCTCTTCGAGGGTCAGGCTACGGCCTCGGGTCGCTACTCGACGGCCAACGTCGAACAGCCCACCTTTACGCTCGATTTGGGGCTGAAGGAGGCCTCGTTCCAGCAGACCTTCAAGGAGTTGGAGCTCATTCAGAAGCTCGTGCCGCTGTTTGCCAAGACGGGTGGTGTCTATTCGATGTCGATGAACCTTTCGACCGCCCTGGATAGCACGATGTCGCCCGTGATGTCGAGTGTGAATGCCTCGGGTCAGCTCTCGTCGGCCAAGATTCAGCTGGCCAACATCGAGGTGCTGAATCAGTTGGCTACGATGCTCAAATACGACAAGTTGAGCCGCATCGAGGCCGAGAATGTCTTGATTAAGTTTGCCGTCAAGGAGGGTCGTGTCACCACGCAGCCCTTCGATTTGAAGATGGGTAAGACGAAGATGACCCTGTCGGGCTCGACGGGTCTGGACCAGACCATCGACTATACGGCCAAGGTGACCCTGCCCGAGGGTACGGCCGGCGGTGTGCTGTCGAGTGTCAATGTCGGCATTGGCGGTACCTTCACCAAACCGCAGATCAAGCTCGGTGTGAAGGAGGCGGCCCAGGAGGCGGTCAAGAATGTGGTGGATGAGCAGATTCAGAAGCTGACCGGCAGCGAGAGCCTCTCGGCCGAGATCGAGAAGCAGGCCGAGAAGTTGCGCAGCGAGGCCCGTGAGGCGGGTGAGAAGCTGGTGGCGGCTGCCGAGGCACAGCGTGCGAAGCTCATCGAGGAGGGTGCCAAGAAGGGTAAAATTGCCCAGATTGCCGCCCAGGCTGCCGGTGATAAGTTGGTCAAGGAGGCCCAAAAGCAGGCCGATAACCTGGTAGCCAAGGCCGAAGAGCAGATTGCCAAGCTGGCAGAGAAAAAGTAAAAATGAAAGATTAAAAAGAAGGGGGTTGCAACTTTCGCAACCCCCTTCTTTTTTTATTTATCCGACGACGACCGTAATCAGCTCCTCACGCTGCAGGTACTTTTCGGCTAATCGGCGTACCTCTTGGGGGGTGATGCTGCGGATGCGCTCCACATTTTGGCTAATGACGGCGTTGGTTGTGCCGCAGAGGATGTTTTCGATGGTGACATCCGCCACGCCAAACGGCCCGTCGAGGATGCGCATCATCTCGCCCGTCATAATGTTCTTCACAAGCGACAGCTCCTCCTCTTGCAGCTCCTCCGTGCGCAGACGCTCCACTTCGCGGTAAATCTCTTGCAGGGCCGCTTCGGTTACCTCGCTACCCACCTGCGTGGCGATGGCCAGGTAACCCTCCCGCTCGAAATTGACCATAGCGGCAATCACGCCGTAGGTGTAGCCGTGCTGCTCGCGCAGGTTCTGCATCAGGCGTGAGCCGAAGTAACCGCCCAGCGCCGCCGCTACGACCTGCATCCCCACAAAGTCGGGGTGCTCACGGCCAAAGAGCCGACGACCGATGCGGATGGAGGATTGCACCGCCCCCTCGTGCTTGAGTCGAACCTCACGGGTCTGCTCAACCGGAGGGAAGGGGATGGGGGTCGGCGGCTCCCCCTCGGGCAGCTGCTCCAGCAGGGCAATGAGGGCCTCCCGCTCGGCCTCCTCGACCCGACCACTGCAGACGGCAAAGCCGTTCGAGGCGGTATAGTGGGTGCGGTAGAAGGCGACCAAATCCTCCCGTCGCAGCTCGTCGTAGGCGCTTTCGGGGTAGGAGAGTCCGTAGGGGTGATTCTCGCCAAACATCGCCTTGGCAAAGGCCTCACGGGCCCGTACATCGACCTTTGTGCGCTCGATGGCCAGGCGTTGCTTGCGCTTCTGACGATAGGTCTCGACCTCCTCTTCGGGGAAGGTGGGGCGCAGCAGAATCTCCTCGGCTACGGCCAACGTCTGAGGGACAAACTTCGAGAGCATCGCAAAGCTGATATAGACGTAGTCACGGTCGGTATTGACATCGAAGTAGGAGCCGTGGTAGTCCAACTGCTCCGAAATCTCGTGGGCGGTCATTCGCTCCGACCCCTCGGCCAGCAGATTGACCGTCGAGGCGGCCGTGAAGGGGTGTTGCTGACGGGCCGAGCCGGCACGAAAGAGCACCGTGAAGCGCATCACCTCGAACTCGGGGGTGGAGAGGATGTAGAGCTTCATTCCGTTGCGGAGGGTCACCACCTCGGCATTGGCGATGTCGATGGTGGGCTGTATGGTCTTCAGTTGCGGTATCATTTTGCGGCACGATAGACAAGGGTGGAACACTGCTCCTCACGGAAGGTGCGGAGGATGAAATCTCGGATGCGCTCGGCGGTGATGCTGCGGTAGATGCCCACCTCCCGATTGATGAGCGAGACATCGCCCAGGAAGTCGTAGTAACAGAGGTTCATCGCCTTGTTCATCACGTTCAGCTCGCCAAAGAGGGTGTTGGCCTCAAACTTATTCTTGACCTTCTCCAACTCATAGGCCGTCGCCCCTTCGTTGCCCAGAAGCATCACCTCGCTCTTCAGTGCCTCGATGGCCTGCTCCTCCTTGGTGTCGGGCAGCAGTTGGCCCGTGAGGATGAAGAGCCCCGGATCGACATCGCCCGAAATGTAGGCATTCACCGAGGCAAACAACCGCTGCTCCTTGACCAGATGCTGATACAGTCGCGAGGAGTCGCCACTCGACAGCAGGTCCGACACCAGATCGGCCGTGTAGAAATCAGCCGAACGACGGTCGCCCATCGGGTAGGCCAGCGAGACGGTCGTGGCGGGCACGTTGCGCTCCACCTCCAGGCGGCGGGGAGCAGTCTGGGGCGGCTCCATCGGGTAGGGCTGCACGACAACGGGTGTGTCTGCAATATCGCCAAACCACGCCTCCACCATATCGAGCATCTGCTCCTCCTCCAGGTCGGCCGAGAGCCCCACCACCACATTCGAGGGGCGGTAGTGGGTGCGGTAGAAGTCCTCGACCTCTTCGAGCGTGGCGGCTGCGATATGGTCGGGGGTCATTCCGATGGTGCTCCAACGATAGGGGTGGGTCGTGTAGGCCAACTCGCGCAAGAGCATCGTCTGGTCGCCATAGGGCTGGTTGAGGTAACGCTGACGAAACTCCTCGATGACCACCCGCTTCTCGGTTTCGAGCTTCTCGGCGGTGATGTCCAACCCCTGCATACGGTCGCTTTCGAGCCACAGACCGGTCTCGATGTTGCCGACTGGAAGGGTCAGATAGAAGTTCGTATAGTCGTTGTTGGTGAAGGCGTTATCCTCGCCCGAGGCCATCTGTACGGGCAGGTCGTAGATGGGCACCTGCTTTGTGCCTCGAAACATCAGATGCTCGAACAGATGGGCAAACCCAGTGCGCTCGGGTGACTCGTTGCGAGCCCCCACCTTGTAGAGCAGATTCACGGCCGCAAGTTTCGACGAGCGATCACGATTGACCAGCACCGTCAGGCCGTTTTTGAGTGTACGTCGTTTGTAACTAATCATAACGAGGGCAAAGGTACAAAACAAATTCAAAATGTAGAATGCAAAATTCAAAATTGAAGGGAGAGGGTTTGGGTAAGGTCGCTATGGGGATTAGGTCAGCCCCTTATAACGACCCATAGGTCTTATAGGTCCCATAGGTCTTTATAGGCTGGGTTACAAAAATGTAACCCGTGCTGCAAAGGTGGGGAGAGTGAGATTAAAGAGTTTAAGGAACTTAAAGCGATTAACGAAGCGGACCTAATCCTTAATATCTTTAATTTCGTTAAACTCCTTAAGTTCTTTATTCGTATTGCGCAGCCCAAAAGAATTTTTAATTTTTCCTTTTTAATGTTTAATTTTGCATCACCAAACACGCTACCTATATGCAAAAATCGACTCTTTTTGTGGTGCTGGCCCTCTTGGCGGCCTCTTGCACCACCACGACCCTCCAGCCCCCCGTCGGGCCCTATACGGCCGACATTTCCTCGCTTGAGCAGCACAACCCCGTGCCCGACTGGATGCGTGACGCCAAGTTCGGCATCTATGTCCATTGGGGTGTCTATTCGGTGCCCGCCTACGGCAACGAACAATACTACTACTATATGCACCGCGACTCCACGTCGGATAACTTCCTGATGGGCGGTCATCGTCGCCACGAACAACTGTGGGGACCGCTCGAAGAGTTTGGTTACCACGACTTTATTCCGATGTTCAAGGCCGAGAAGTTCGACCCCGAGGCGTGGGCGACGCTCTTTAGGGAGAGTGGCGCACAATTTGCAGGTATGGTGGCCGAGCACCACGACGGATTCTCGATGTGGGACTCGGACGAGACCCCCTTCTCGGCGGCCAAGATGGGGCCGAAGCGGGATGTGGTGGGCGAGTTGGGCCGTGCCATCAAGGACCGAGGGATGAAATTCTTCCTCTCGTTGCACCACGAGAACAACTACACCTATGTGAAGGTCAAGGAGCATTGGGCGGCCAACAACCCCAAGTACGAGCGGCTCTACGGCTGTCTGATGGACCACCGTGAGTGGCTCGAAATGTGGCACAACAAGGCCTGCGAGGTGGTCGATAAGTACAGCCCCGACATCATCTACTTCGATGCCTGGATGGACCAGATTCCCGACTCGCTCAAATACGACTTCCTGGCCCACTACTTCAACCGTGCCTACGAGCAGGGCAAGGAGGTGGTGGTGACCTACAAATACGAGGAGCTGCCCCGCACGGTCTGTATGCTCGACCACGAGATGCACGCCCCGACCGAAATCGACCCCGAGCCTTGGCTGACCGATTTAACCATCAGCGACGGATACCACCGTTCGTGGGGTTATGTGAAGGGGATGAAACTTTTGACCGATAAGGCTGTTATTCAGCACCTTATCCGTGTGGTGTCGAACAACGGCCGCCTGCTGTTGAACCTCTCGCCGATGGCCGATGGTACCATCCCGCAGGAGCAGCAGGATGTGGTGCAGAACGTGGGCGTATGGCTTTGGTCCTACGGCGAGGCGATCTACGGCACGCGGCCCTATGTGGTGTCGGGTGAGGAGGTCTCGGGCTGCGAGGTCCACTACACCCAAACCGACAAGGCGTTGTATGCAATCTTCCTCGATTGGCCCGGCCAGGGTGCCGAGTTGCTGTTGCCGGCCGTCCGCGAGGAGGCGTTGGCAGGGCGTCGGGTCAAGGGAGCGACGCTGTTGTCGGTCAAGCGAAACTACCGCTGTGACTTCAGCCAGACCCCCGAGGGGTTGAAGCTCACCATCCCCCAAAACGGCCGTTACCCCTCGGATGCGGCCCAGGTGGTGCGCCTGGAGTTGGAGTAGTCCCGCCGACGGGTGTGCGCCCCCATCTAACCACTTTCGAAGAAAAATCTACCCCTCAAGGCTGAAATTATTGCTTTGGGGGGTTGTTTTTTTGCCGAGGATTTTATAACTTTGTGACACTGAAAATGTGTATTTACGTAAAATCAACAAAATCACACAATAAATTTTTCTAAACTTTACTAAAATGGCAGAAAAGAAATTTATCACTTGTGATGGTAACTATGCAGCAGCTCACGTGGCTTATATGTTCTCGGAGGTTGCCGCTATCTATCCCATCACCCCCTCATCGACGATGGCTGAGTATGTTGACGAGTGGGCTGCGCAGGGTCGCAAAAACATCTTTGGTGAGACCGTAAAGGTGGTTGAGATGCAGTCGGAGGCCGGTGCCGCCGGTGCCGTTCACGGCTCGTTGCAGTCGGGTGCGCTGACCTCGACCTTCACCGCATCGCAGGGTCTGCTGCTGATGATTCCGAATATGTACAAGATCGCCGGTGAACTGTTGCCGGGTGTCTTCCACGTATCGGCTCGTGCCCTGGCTTCGCACGCCCTTTCGATCTTCGGTGACCACCAGGACGTAATGGCTGCCCGCCAGACCGGCTTCGCTATGTTGGCCACTTCGTCGGTTCAGGAGGTTATGGACCTGGCTGGTGTTGCCCACCTGGTAGCCCTGAAGGCCCGCATTCCTTTCCTGCACTTCTTCGATGGCTTCCGCACCTCGCACGAGATTCAGAAGGTGGAGCTCATCGACGAGGCCAAGCTGACCGCTATGCTCGACCGTGAGGCCCTGAAGCAGTTCCGTGCTGCCGCCCTCAACCCCGAGCACCCCGTAACCCGCGGTACGGCACAGAACCCCGACATCTACTTCCAGGCTCGTGAGGCTTGCAACAAGTTCTACGATGCAGTGCCCGATATGGTAGCCGAGACGATGAAGCAGATCTCGACCATCACGGGTCGCGAGTATGCTCCCTTCGTTTATTATGGCGATCCCGAGGCCGAGCACGTAGTTGTAGCTATGGGTTCGGTAACCGAGACCATCAAAGAGACGATCGACTACCTGCGCACGCAGGGCAAGAAGGTGGGTCTGATCACCGTACACCTCTATCGTCCCTTCTCGGAGAAGTACTTCTTCAACGTCGTTCCCGCTTCGGTGAAGACCGTATGCGTTCTGGACCGCACGAAGGAGCCCGGTGCCGAGGGCGAGCCGCTCTACCTCGACGTGAAGTCGATGTTCTACGGCAAGAAGATTCAGCCGAAGGTAATCGGTGGCCGCTATGGTCTCTCGTCGAAGGATACCACCCCCGCCCAGATGTTGGCCGTATTTGCCAATATGGAGCTTTCGGAGCCGAAGGATCACTTCACGGTAGGTATCGTGGATGACGTGACGAACCTCTCGCTGCCCGTAGGTGAGGAGATTTCGATGGCCAAGCCCGGCACGTTCGAGGCCCTCTTCTTCGGTCTGGGTGCCGACGGTACGGTAGGTGCCAACAAGAACTCGATTAAGATTATCGGTGGTTCGACCGACAAGTATTGCCAGGCCTACTTCTCGTACGACTCGAAGAAGTCGGGTGGTTACACCTCGTCGCACCTCCGCTTTGGTGATACGCCCATTACGTCGCCTTACCTGGTGACCACGCCCGACTTCGTAGCTTGCCACGTGCCTTCGTATGTGGATAAGTACGACGTACTGAAGGGTCTGAAGGAGGGTGGTTCGTTCCTGCTCAACTCGACGCACGATGCCGAGACGACGCTGCGCACGCTGCCCGACCATATGAAGGTTTATCTGGCCAAGAACAAGATCAACTTCTACATCATCAACGCTACGAAGATTGCTGCCGAGCTGGGTCTGGGTTCGCGTACGAACACCATTATGCAGTCGGCCTTCTTCAAGATTGCCGCTGTGATTCCCTTCGAGCAGGCTGTTGAGGAGATGAAGCACGCCATCCTGAAGTCCTACGGCAAGAAGGGCGAGGATATCGTGAATATGAACTACGCCGCTGTGGATGCCGGTGGTACGGCCGTTGAGAAGGTGGAGGTACCCGCCGAGTGGGCCGACATCGTCGTAAAGGAGGAGGCTGCCGTAGTGGATGCAGCTCGTCCCGAGTTCGTACAGAAGGTGGTTGATCCCATCAACGCCCTGAAGGGTGACCAGCTGCCCGTATCGGCCTTCGCAGGTCGTGAGGACGGTACGTGGGACAACGGCACGGCTGCTTGGGAGAAGCGCGGTATCGCCGTGAATGTTCCCGAGTGGATTATGGAGAACTGTATCCAGTGTAACCAGTGTGCCTATGTCTGCCCCCACGCTGCTATCCGTCCCTTCCTGGCTACCGATGAGGAGGCTGCCGCTACGGGTCTGGAGTGGAAGCAGGGTCTTGGCGAGACGAAGGCCTACAAGTTCCGCATCCAGGTTTCGCCGCTCGACTGTACGGGTTGCAACAACTGCGTTGATGCTTGCCCCGCCAAGACGAAGGCCCTCGTGATGAAGCCGCTGGATAGCCAACTCGCCCAGGCCGAGAATTGGGAGAAGGTTGTTAAGACCGTTGGCTACAAGGAGGTTGTCGATAAGACCAAGTCGGTGAAGAACCTGCAGTTCGCTCAGCCGCTCTTCGAGTTCTCGGGTGCTTGCGCCGGTTGCGGTGAGACCCCCTACATCAAGGCTATTACGCAGCTCTTTGGCGACAAGATGATGGTTGCCAACGCTACGGGTTGTACCTCGATCTACTCGGGTTCGGCCCCCTCGACGCCCTACTGCACCAACGCCAAGGGTCAGGGTCCCGCTTGGGCAAACTCGCTCTTCGAGGACAATGCCGAGTATGGTCTGGGTATGCACGTAGGTATCGAGAAGCTGCGTGACCGTGTTGAGGCTTATCTGGACGAGGTGGTTGCTGCCGAGTGCTGCTCGGAGGAGCTGAAGGCTGCTGCTGCCGCTTGGAAGGAGGGTCGCTACTCGTCGGCTAAGTCGGCCGAGGCTACGGCTACGCTGCTCCCGCTCTTGGAGGCTTGCGGTTGCGAGGCTTGCAAGAAGGTGCTTGAGATGAAGGATTGGCTGGTGAAGAAGTCGCAGTGGATCATCGGTGGTGACGGCTGGGGCTACGACATCGGTTACGGTGGTGTGGACCACGTACTGGCATCGGGTATGGACGTGAACATTCTGGTTATCGATACCGAGGTTTACTCGAATACGGGTGGTCAGTCGTCGAAGGCTACGCCGGTAGGTGCTGTTGCCAAGTTTGCTTCGAGCGGTAAGCGTATCCGCAAGAAGGACCTGGGTGCAATGGCTATGACCTACGGTTATGTATATGTTGCTCAGGTATCGATTGGTGCTTCGCAGCAGCAGCTCTTCAACGTACTGAAGGAGGCCGAGGCTTATCAGGGTCCGTCGCTGGTGATCGCCTACGCACCGTGTATCAACCACGGTATCAAGGGCGGTATGACCCGCACGCAGCAGATTGGTAAGGATGCCGTAGCTTGCGGTTACTGGCACCTGTGGCACTACAACCCCGATCTGGAGGCCGAGGGTAAGAATCCGTTTGTGATGGATTCGAAGGAGCCCGATTGGTCGAAGTTCCAGGATTTCTTGATGCGCGAGGTACGTTACACGTCGCTCAAGAAGGCCTTCCCGCAGGAGGCACAGGAGCTCTTCGAGGCTGCCGAGGAGAACGCCAAGTGGCGCTACAACGGTTACATCCGTCGTGCCAAGATGGAGTTCTAATCCGATAACACCTATTGTAAAAAGGGGTTGTGGCATTGTCCACGACCCCTTTTTTGTTTGAGCGAGGTGGGTCTGATAAGGTCGCTATGGGTCGTTTAAGGCCATTATAGGTCGCTATGGGGATTAGGTCAGCACCTTATAACGACCCATAGGTCTTATAGGTCCCATAGGCCGTTATAGGCCGGGTTACATTTTTGTAACCCGTGCTGCAAAGGTGATGAGAATAAGGAAATTAAAGAGTTTAAGGAATTTAAGGAGTTTAACGAAAAAGGGCATTCCCATAGCGACCTTAAAAGACCTATAGCGACTTATTGCGACCTGAAGCAAAAAAGTTATTTTCTCGATGCAGTATTTCGCTCCTTTGTGCATTTATATAATGAAGACCAAAATCGGTAAAAATGAACCAAAATATGCCGTTTTTGGCAAAATTTGTATGCGAGTCAAATTTTTGTTTTTAGGCCTTGTGTAACATATTGATTTTGTGACACTTCCAAAATCATGCGTGAGAATTTTATTTTAAGGGTACCTGCAAATTGTGAAAACGTGGGACGAAAGTGCCGTTTTTAGGGGTGAAATTCGCCGTTTTTCGCCCGAAAACAGCATCCAAAAACACCCCTATTTGGAATTTATTTACTGATTTTATAGTTTTGTAATCGACAATCTGTCACCAATCAAACATTGTTTGCCTATGAAACGTCTTTTACTTTTGTGCGCATTGGCCATTCCTTGTTTTATGGCCTGCGAGAAGATGGACGAGGCGGTGTCGCCCGATGTCGAGCAGCAACAAGACCCCGTTCAAAGTTATGTTATGCGTGTAGCCGAGGAGGGTATAGCTATGTTGGGTGATGCCGAGACCCGTGCCGTTCGCCGCCGCATTGACCCCAACCGCATCAAGCCCTGCATTACCACTGCAACCCGTTCGGGTGAAAGCGATACGCTCTACTATGTGGTTAATTTTGCCGACAGCACCGGTTTTGCTTTGGTGGCTGCCGACTCAACAAGCCCCGCACCGCTGCTTGCCGTCACCGAACAAGGCAACTATACCCCGGGCGAGGTAACCAATTCGGGATTTGATGATTATATTTCGCTACT
This sequence comes from Alistipes sp., assembly GCA_017436185.1. The sequence continues at coordinate 43,639 of JAFSDP010000006.1, forward strand.
TAATGAAAGAAATGGCAGTTCGTATGGTTTCATTATTGACACAACTGCAATTGGTCGCTATGTAAGCGAAATGATAGAAGAGCCTGCTGTAACTGTCAATCCGATGTTGGAAGTGAATTGGGGACAAGTAAATCCTTACAACAACTTTATTCTCAACTACGGAGGGTCTTTTTCGACTCGCATCGGTTGTGTAATTACAGCTTTAGCTCAAATCATGAGCTATCACGAACACCCAACGACCTATCAAGGGATATCGCCTATCACCCTGAATTGGGATGAAATCAAAGCACACAACAATTCAGTGGACATTTGTTGGTGTGCCGATACAAATCACACAGAGTTAAACAAGCTATTTGAACTTTTGTGGGTATCATCTGACGCTCATTTAAATGACGGTAATGTAATAGTTAATTCAACAAATACACTGCTAGCGCTTTCTTCGCTAGGTTATTCGTCATCGAATTTTAGTCCATACGCATTCGATACGGTGAAAGCGGAAATTGATGCTAATCGTGTTATCTATATGCGAGGAGAACCTGAGGGTGGCAATGAATATGACGGCCACGGTTGGGTAGTTGATGGTTATTATTACCAATATAGAGTATTACGAACCTACCAAGAGATTCCCGGAACGGTTCTGCTAAAATTTGTCCGAGATGATGATTGCTCGGTTAGAATGCTTCACATTAATTGGGGAAACGACGGTAGTTATAATGGTTATTTTAACGATGGAGAGTGGCGATATACCGAGACCGGTGGAACTATCAACGATTACAGATTTGATGTACAAATAATCACGCATATTCAACCTGTAAATAATTAAGAATTATTCGTTATGAAAAAGTACCTTTTATTGTTGTTTGCCGCTTTTGCGTTAGTGGCGTGTGAAGACACCTTCGATGTGGACGAGGTGATGAACGAGTACAGCTTTGAGCAACTTAACGCATTGACTGAGGGGTTTAAGGCTTCCGATATTGATTACGACCAATTAGTGGAAGACCTGACCAACTACTCCATCTTTGTAAGATATCCAATCGGCATTTGGTATCACAATGAGCTATGCCATCCCGACGATCTGTTTGTAGAAGCCGGAGGTTGTTATTGGTGTGGAAAATCATTCCCTTTGAATAAATCTGTGCAATATGTTTTTAACGCCGATGGCTCAGGCGCCCAATGCGTTCGCGACTTGCACGATTATGAGTTACACAAAAAACCATTGGAGCCAACCTCGGCCGTGCCTTTTGTGTGGGAAATTGACAAAGAGAACGGCTTGATTGTTTGCACGCCTACGGTGCCCGTTATTGACAATCGTGGGGATAAAAACGAGGAATTTCAAGGTGAATATAAGCTCCAGCTTCGGATAGCATATTACAAAAGTCCTTTGCTGATTTTTGATACCATGACCTACGAGCGTGCACTAAGCGAGCTTGGGGACGAGCTTGGGGAGTTAATCGGTTCTCGTCGATATAAAATGAACATAAGTGAGCAAGTCACAAATGAAGAGTTGTGGTCGGTTGCTAAGACAATAATGGCGGATAAAATTTATCTCAACCCGTTCATCATACCTTGCCAATACTACAAAGGCGAATAACTCAAAACAGGGGTTGTTGCGATGGCAACAACCCCTGTTTCTTTGGGGAGTGATGAGGTCGTTATAGGTCGCTATGGGAGGAGCGTCATTCTGAACGTCAGTGAAGAATCTCTTTGTGGGCAGGGCTACCACCAGAGATATTTCGGTCGCTGCACTCCCTCAATATGACGCAGCAGAAACCGCTTATAACGACCCATAGGTCTTATAGGTCCCATAGGTCTTTATAGGCTGGGTTACAAAAATGTAACCCGTGCTGCAAGGGGGGGTAATGAAATTAAAGATATTAAAGAGTTTAACGAAGCGGACAGAATCCTTAATGTCTTTAATTTCGTTAAATTCTTTAAGTTCTTAATTCAGGGCGCACCGACCCCAATCATTTTGCATTTTGCATTCTAAATTTTGAATTTCTTTTCCTATCTTTGTACTTTGGCTAACGCTAATTGAAATTCAGCTATGGAACGCATCATTGCCCCTTCGGTGTTGTCGGCCGACTTCGGCCATTTGGAGCGCGACGTGAAGATGGTCGAGCAGAGTGCTGCGGCGTGGATTCACGTCGATGTGATGGATGGATTGTTTGTGCCCAACCTTTCGTTTGGCTTTCCCGTGTTGCGGGCCATCCGTCGTGCAGCCGCAAAGCCCCTCGATGTCCATCTGATGATCGTCGAGCCGGAGCGTTATATCGCCCGCTTTGCCCACGAGGGGGCCGATTGGATTACCTTCCATCTGGAGGCTACGCAAGATGCCCTGCACTGCATCCACCTGATCCGTGAAAGCGGGGCGAAGGTGGGCGTTTCGGTGAAGCCCAAGACGCCGATCGAGGCCCTGCGCCCGATTCTCAAGGAGGTCGATATGGTCCTTGTGATGAGTGTCGAGCCGGGCTTTGGCGGTCAGAAGTTCATCCCCGAGTCGCTGGATCGCATCCGAGCGTTGCGTCGGATGGCCGAGGAGCTGAATCCTACCCTTTTGATAGAGGTCGATGGCGGTATCTCGGCCGAGAATGCGGGCGAGGTGTTCGATGCGGGGGCCAATGTCTTGGTGGCGGGCAGCTCGATCTTCAAGGCCGCCGACCCCGAGGCTGAAATTGTAAACATGTTGAAGGCATAACGGATGATTTCACTCGATAATTTGACCGTCTCGTATGGCGGTTGGACCCTCTTTGACGGCATCTCGTTTCTCATTAACCCCAAAGATCGCATCGGTCTGGTGGGGCGCAACGGTGCAGGCAAGACGACCCTGTTGCGCCTGATTATGGGCGAGCAGCAACCCACCTCGGGCGCCGTAACCATCGGGCAGGATTGCACGATTGGCTACCTGCCCCAGACGATGCGTGTGCACGACACCACGACGCTGGTCGAGGAGACGGGCAAGGCCTTTGACGAGGTGCTGCGCCTGGAGGCCGAGATTGAGCGTCTGACGGTGGAGGTGGGCGAGCGTACCGACTACGAGAGCGAGGGCTATGCCGACCTGCTGCACCGCTTGAACGAGGCGCAGGATCGCTACACCATTCTGGGTGGCGATACCCGTGAGGCCGACATCGAGAAGACGCTGCTCGGTCTGGGTTTCAAGCGTTCGGACTTCGGTCGCCCGACGAGCGAGTTCTCGGGCGGTTGGCGAATGCGTATCGAGTTGGCCAAGTTGCTGTTGCGTCGTCCCTCGATTTTCTTGTTGGACGAGCCGACAAACCACCTCGACATCGAGTCGATTCAGTGGTTGGAGGAGTACCTGAAAAACTACTCGGGTGCGGTGCTCTTGATTTCGCACGACCGCGCCTTCCTGGATAATGTGACGACCCGCACGGTTGAGCTGTCGCTGGGCAAGGTGACCGACTACAAGGTGCCCTACTCGAAATATGTCGAGTTGCGTCGTGAGCGTCGTGAGCAGCAGAAGGCGGCCTACGAGAACCAGCAGCGAATGATCGAGAAGACCGAGGAGTTCATCGAAAAGTTCCGCTACAAGCCCACCAAGTCGAACCAGGTGCAGTCCCGCATCAAGCAGTTGGAGCGTCTGGAGCGTCTGGAGATCGAGGAGGAGGATTTGGCCCACCTCAACATCAAGTTCCCCCCTGCGCCCCGCTCGGGTCAGGTGGTGGCCGAGATCAAGGAGGCGGGTATGTCGTTTGGAGAGAAGCACGTCTTCTCGGGGGCCGACTTCATCATCGAGAAGGGCGACCGCATCGCCCTGGTGGGTCGCAATGGCGAGGGTAAGACCACGCTGGCTCGTATGCTCATCGGCCAACTGACCCCCACCGAAGGGTCGATTCGTCTGGGTGCCAACGTTAATATCGGCTACTATGCCCAGAATCAGGACGATTTGATGGACGGCGAATTTACCGTCTTCGACACGCTCGATCGGGTGGCGGTGGGCGACATTCGTACCCGTCTGCGTGATATTTTGGGTGCGTTCTTGTTCCGAGGTGAGGATATCGACAAGAAGGTCAAGGTGTTGTCGGGTGGCGAGCGTTCCCGCCTGGCGATGGCCCGTATGATGTTGGAGCCCCGCAACCTGCTGGTGTTGGACGAGCCGACAAACCATATGGATATGCGCTCGAAGGATATCCTGAAGGAGGCCATTATGAAGTACGACGGCACGGTGGTCGTTGTCTCGCACGACCGTGAGTTTTTGGATGGAATGGTCGATAAGATCTACGAGTTCCGTGATGGCCGCGTACACGAATACCTGGGGGGCATCTACTACTTTTTGGAGAAGCGCAAGTTGGCCTCGTTGCAGGAGATTGAGCGTCGTGACCGCCCCGCTGTCGTGGCCGAGCAGCCGAAGAGTTCGAGTGGCAAGCTGAGCTACGAACAGAAGAAGGAGCAGGAGAAGTTGCTGCGTAAGTTGCGCAAGGCGGTCGAGCAGATCGAGGCCGAGTTGATGGAGGTGGAACAGCAGATTGCCGCCTACGACGAGAAGTTTGCCACCGCCACGGAGTATGTCGAGGCCGACTATGCCGCCTACAACGCCCTCAAAGGACGCTACGACCACCTGATGCACGAGTGGGAGAAGGCCTCCTACGAGGTGGAAATCACCGAAGAGAGTTAAGAATTTTCGGGGAGGGCTGCGCTACCTTATTTTGAATTTTGATTTTGCATTAAAAATATGGAAAACCTTATTTTTGGTATTCGTCCCGTGGCCGAGGCCATCGAAGCCGGACGTCAGTTCGAGAAGCTCTACATTCGCAAGGGTGCCGAGGGCCAGTTGATGATGGAGCTCAAGGACCTCATCGCACGCCATCGCCTGCGCTATCAGGAGGTGCCCGTCGAGAAGCTCAACCGCCTCACCCGTGGCAACCATCAGGGGGTAGTGGCTGTGGTGGCCGCCATCGCCTATGTCGAGTTGCAGGATATTCTGGACCGTGTTCCCGACGACGAAACGCCCCTTATTGTCGCCTTTGACGGTGTGACCGATGTGCGTAACTTCGGTGCCATTGCCCGCTCGGCCGAGTGTGCAGGGGCGCACGGACTGATTGCTCCGCTCAAGAATGCCGCCCCCGTCAATGCCGAGGCTATCCGCTCGTCGGCAGGTGCCCTTACGACCATCCCCGTCACTCGTGTGGGTTCGGTGCGTATGACGCTCGCCTCGTTGCAGCAGCAGGGTTTCCAGATTGTGGCAGCCAGCGAGAAGAGCCGCAAGTTGCTCTACGATGCCGACTTCACGAAGCCTACCGTGTTGGTGATGGGTGCCGAGGATACGGGTATCTCGCCCGCCGTTCTGAAGCTCTGCGATGAGCAGCTGGCCATCCCGATGATTGGTCACATCGAGTCGCTCAACGTCTCGGCCGCCGCTGCCGTGATGCTCTTTGAGGTGGTACGCCAACGCATCCAATAAGTTGGAGGAGCTGACCATCCGTTCCTCCCGCCGAGCCCGCCGCATCATCCTTACGGTGAAACCTTCGGGCGAAGTGGTGCTGACCCATCCCGTGGGGGTGAGCCGTGAACGTGCGTTGCGCTTCTTCGAGGAGCGCCGTTCGTGGGTCGAGGCGGCACAAGGGCGTATGGCGGCCCGCCGTGCCGAACATCCCACCGAGGAGGTCGATGTCGAGGCCCTGCGTCGTGCGGCCAAGGCGGATCTGCCCGCACGGTTGGAGCGGTTGTCCCGCCTCACGGGGCTGAAGTATCAGGGGGTGACGATTCGTGCCGCCCGCACCAAGTGGGGGAGTTGCACAAGTCGAAATACCATTTCGCTGAGCCTCTACCTGATGCGTCTGCCCGAACATTTGCGTGATTTTGTCCTCCTGCACGAACTTTGTCACACGGTGCACCACAACCATTCGCCCCGTTTCTATGCCCTTTTAGACCAATTTTGTGGTGGACGTGAGCGAGAACTCAGGCGTGAATTGCGTCGCCATTCGGTGTTATAATCGAAAAAAAGTTGTATCTTTGCGGCAGTTTTCAACCAAAAAAAAGGAAATTTAGTAAAATGAAACAAGCTTTTGTCTATCCCGGTCAGGGTTCCCAGTACGTAGGTATGGGAAAAGACCTCTACGATACCAATGCCGAGGTGCGTGCCCTGATGGAGCGTGCCAACGAGGTGTTGGGCTTCCGCATTACCGATTTGATGTTTGACGGTACGGCCGACGATTTGAAGCGTACCGATGTCACCCAGCCCGCCGTCTTCCTCCACTCGGTGGCGATGGCGCAGGCTACCTCGGCCACACCCGAGGCGGTGGCAGGGCACTCGTTGGGCGAGTTCTCGGCCCTTGTGGTGGCCGGTGCCCTCTCGTTTGACGAGGGGTTGAAGTTGGTGCAGAAGCGTGCCCGTGCGATGCAGGCCTGCTGCGAGTCGGTGCCGGGTACGATGGCCGCCATCATTGCCTTGGACGATGCCGTCGTGGAGCAGATTTGCGCCTCGGTTGAGGGGGTTGTCGTGGCTGCCAACTACAACTGCCCGGGTCAGCTGGTCATTTCGGGCGAGAAGTCGGCCGTGGAGGAGGCTTGTGCCAAGTGCAAAGAGGCGGGTGCCCGCCGTGCGTTGGTGCTGCCTGTGGGTGGTGCTTTCCACTCGCCCCTGATGGAGCCTGCCCGTGAAGAGTTGGCCAAGGCCATTTCGGAGGCAACCTTCACTACGCCCCGCTGTCCCATCTACCAGAATGTCGATGCAAAACCCCACACCGACCCCGAGGAGATCAAGCAAAACCTCATCGCCCAGCTCACCGCTCCGGTGCGTTGGACGCAGATTGTACGCCAAATGTTGGCAGACGGCTTCGATTCTTTTACCGAGCAGGGCCCCGGCAGTGTGCTTCAGGGGATGATTCGCAAGGTTTCGACCGAGGTCGAGGTGCGTAGCGAGAGTGGTTTGTAACAAATTGACACATCTTTTTATGAATATGAAAACCTGCTGATTTTCAGCGGGTTTTTCTTTTTGGTGACGGATAGGGTAGTGACGATGAAATTAAAAAAATTAAAATAATTATTGCATTTTTTAATTATAGTAGTTATATTTGTGAGGTTAGTTATTCATTTAAGTGGCAAATATGACCTCTCTTACTGAATTTTTCGTCAAACACGAAGACGAAACATTGAAGGGTGTAACCCATAAGAACAGCATTATTAAACGTAATATCATCGCCCATATGGCGGTCAATGGCGAGTGTACCCTCTCCGAACTGACGAAGGAGTTGCATATCTCGGTGCCGACCATCACCAAGCTCGTTCAGGAGCTGGTCGAGGAGAACATCGTGATGGATTTGGGCAAGGTCGAGACCCCGGGCGGTCGCCGTCCCAACATCTTCGGCCTGGCCAGCTCGGCCATCTACTTCGCCGGAGTCTATGTGGGTCGCGACAATATGCGTTATGTGATTACCGACCTGCAAAACAACATCATCGTCGAGCATTGCGACTCGGACTTCGAGTTGCAGGACCGCCCGCAGTGTTTCGAGCGCATCTGCACCAACATCGAGCATTTCATCTCGACGTGTGGCGTGGAGCGTGATAAAATCCTCGGTCTGGGCTTCTGCATCGTGGGCCGTGTCAATCCCGAGATGGGCCGCAGCTACAAGTATTTCACCTCGTCGGAGCACTCCCTGAAGGAGATTTTGGAGGAGCGCATCGGCATCCACGTCTTAATCGAGAACGACACCCGTTCACGCTGCTATGCCGAGTACACCTGCGGCAAGTCGAAGGACGAGAGCAACGTGCTGTACCTCCATATGGGTCGAGGTGTGGCTATCGGTATGGTGATGGATGGCAAACTCTACTACGGTAAGAGCGGTTTTGCGGGCGAGTTCGGCCACATTCCCTTCTTCGACAACGAGATTATCTGCTCGTGCGGCAAGAAGGGGTGTTTGGAGACCGAGGTATCGGGTATCGCCATCGAGGAGAAGATGTGCCGTGAGATTGAGAAGGGGGTTAACACCATCCTGCGTGAGCAGTACGAGCGTCAGAAGTGGATTCACATCGACGACATCATTGCCGCTGCCAAGAACGACGACAACCTCTCGATCGAACTCATCGAGGAGGCGGGTGAGAAGGTGGGTAAGGCGGTAGCCTTCCTCATCAACACCTTCAACCCCGAGACGGTCATCGTGGGTGGTAACTTGGCGATGGCGGGCGACTACATTATGCTGCCCCTGAAGTCGGCCACGAACAAATACTCGCTCAACCTGGTCTATAAAGATACCAAGTTCCGCCTTTCGAAGATGTCTGAGGATGCCGGAGCGTGGGGCGTGGCGATGCTTATCCGCAACAAAATCATCGGTTTGTAGTGAATATCCGGGGCGCAAAGGTAACCCTTCGGGCTGTTGAACCGAGGGATGTCGAGTTGATGTATCGTTGGGAGAACGACCCTGAAGTGTGGGCCGTGAGCGGTACGTTGGCCCCCTTCTCGGCCCATCAGTTGATGCGCTTCGTCGAGGAGCAACAGTACGACCTTCACGAGAGTCGCCAGATGCGTCTCATCATCGAGACCTCGGCGGGCGAGGCGGTTGGTGCACTGGACCTCTTCGAGTTGGATTTGCTGCATCGCCGTGCCGGTGTGGGGGTCTTGATTTATGCCCCCGAGGAGCGTCGGCAGGGCTATGCGTCGGATGCCGTCGAGACCTTTGCCCGCTATGGCCGTGAGGTGCTTGGATTGCACCAACTGTGGTGCAACGTGGGGGCTGACAATGCGGCGAGCCGAGCCCTGTTTGCCCGTTGCGGCTTCTCGGAGACGGGCCGCAAACACGATTGGCTCTGGCGCCCCGACGGCTGGCACGACGAACTCCTACTGCAACGCATTTTATGACACAAAAAAGGGAGTGGTCGAAAGACCACTCCCTTTTTCTTTGGTGTCCGGTGAGGCTTATTTGCAAGCCAGGCAGGCCAGGGCAATCGAGTAGAGCTTGCTCTGGCTGCTGTCGCCACGCGAAGTGAGCACGCAAGGCTTCTTGGCACCTACCAGCATAGCGGCGATCTCACCGTGGCAGAGGTGCGATGCGGCCTTGAAGAATACGTTACCCGACTCCAGGTTGGGGAAGAGCAGACAGTCGGGATCACCGGCAAACGGAGCGCCCTTCACCTTCTTGTGCTCGGCAACCTCCTTGAACAGCGCTACGTCGAGCGACAGCGGACCATCCACCATCACGTTGCCCAGCTGACCACGGTCGGCCATCTTCGACAACAGTGCACCCTCAACGGCCGAAGGAATGTTGGGGTTGAGCGTCTCGGCGGGGGCGATGCAGGCAATCTTCGGGGTCTTGATACCCAGCGAGTTGGCCGTCTGTGCCAGGTAGCCGATCATCTGCATCTTCTGCTTCATATCGGGCAGCGGAATGATGGCGATATCCGAAACAATCAGCAGCTTGGGATATACGGGCATCTCAATCACCGAAACGTGGCTCAACACAGCCTTCGGGGGGAACAGGCCGGCCTCCTTGTTCAGGATGCCGCGCATATACTTCTCGGTCGTCACCAGACCCTTCATCAGCACGTCGGCCTCACCCGAAGCAACTGCCTGAACAGCCTGTGCTACGCACTTTACATCGACCTTCTCATCGACGATCGTGAAGACCGAAACGTCGATACCGTGCTCGGCGCATACCTGCTCGATAACAGCCTTGTCACCATAGAGGATAGGATCTACCAGACCCTCCTTGTAAGCGGCATAAACAGCCTCCAGCGTGTGCGAATCCTGACCATAGGCTACGGCCATCTTCTTGCGGCCCTTTGCTCTTGCCTCAACAACAATGTCGGCAAGCTTCTTAATCTCTCCCATTGTTAAATTGGTGTTTATAAGTTAGTTATTGTTTTACTTTACCAGGTTGTAGGTGTCGGTGGCAATCATCAGCTCCTCGTCGGTGGCAATCACGGCTACCTTGACCTTCGACTCATCGGCCGAGAGAATCTTATCCTCGCCGTGTACGCCCTCGTTCTTGGCGGGGTCGAACACTACGCCCATAAACTCCAGGCCCGAGCATACCCACTCGCGCATCTCGGTCGAGTTCTCGCCTACGCCGCCCGTGAAGACAATCAGATCCAGGCCGCCCATCTCGGCAGCATACTCACCGATGAACTTCTTTACACGGCCGTAGTACATATCACGGGCCAGGATGGCACGCTCGTTGCCGGCGTGGTAGGCGGCGTCGATGTCGCGCATATCGCTCGAGATGCCCGTCAGACCCTGCACGCCCGACTTCTTGTTCATCATGGCGTTCAGCTCGGCATAGCTCATACCCTCCTTCTCGCCGATGTAGGTGGCTGCGCTGGCATCTACCGAACCACAGCGGGTACCCATCACCAGACCATCCAGGGGCGAGAAGCCCATCGAGGTGTCAAACGACTTGCCGTTCAGCACCGCCGTAATCGAACCACCGTTACCGATGTGGCAGGTGACAATCTTCGAGTTCTCGAAATCCAGACCGGCCAACTTGGCACCCGTGCGGGCTACATACTTGTGGCTCGTGCCGTGGAAACCATACTTACGCACACGATACTTCTCGTAATACTCGTAGGGGAGGGCATACATATAGTTCGTGGCGGGAATCGTCTGGTGGAACGAGGTGTCGAATACGGTTACCTGCGGAAGACCCGGCAGTACGGTCTCGATGGCCTCGATACCCTGCAACGAGGCGGGGTTGTGCAGCGGGGCGATCACGCAGAGCGACTCGATCTTCTGCTTCACATCCTCCGTGACGATGCAGCTGGCGGGGAAGAACTCGCCACCGTGAGCTACACGGTGACCTACGGCCTTGATCTCATCGAGCGACGAGATTACGCCGTGCTCGGGGTTGGTCAGCGCCTCCATCACCAGGCTGATACCCACCGTGTGGTTGGGAATGGGCTGCTGGATGTGGAAGTTCTCCTTACCGACGGGCTTGTGCGTCAGGTCGCCTTCGGCGAGGCCGATGCGCTCGACCAGACCTTTGGCGAGCAGCTTGCTCGAGCTCTCCTGCATATCAATCACTTGATACTTAATCGACGAAGAGCCGCAATTCAATACAAGAATAACCATAATTGTGCTGTTTATTTTTTAAGATTTTATTAAGTTTTTTCGTTTGTGCAGTTTTATCCCTTAAAGGTAGGCAAAATTTTGCGAACCACCAAAATTAAATTCAAAATTCAAAATGTAGAATTAAAAATGGTGCAGGGAGAGTGTCGATAAGGTCACTATAGGTCTTTTAAGGTCGCTATAGGTCTTTTAAGGTCATTATAGGTCGCTATGGGGATTAGGTAAGCTCCTTATAACGACCCATAGGCCTTATAGGTCCCATAGGTCTTTATGGGTTGGGTTACAAAAATGTAACCCGTGCAGCAAAGGTGATGAGAATAAGGAAATTAAAGAGTTTAGGGAGATTAAGGATTTTAACGAAACAGTGCCTTCCTATAGTGACCTTAAAAGACCCATAGCGACTTATAGCGACCTACCTCAAAAAAATCGCAAAAAAGTTACTTTCCCGATGCAGTATTTCGCCTTTCGCTGCATTTATAGAGTAGAGCCAAGAAAAAATGGCCCACAAAAACCATTGTTGTTCAACTTTTTTTAACTTTGTCATTAGCAAAATAGCCCATTTACAAATTAAAATGATTATGAAAAAGTACCTATTTGTATTGCTTGCCGCCTTTGCGTTGGTGGCGTGCGAGGATGAATTTGGTTCGATTGACGAATTAAGTCCCGCTGAATTTGAGCAATATCTTGATAGTGGCGAGGGGTTGAACTTTTTGGTAAAACTTGCACAAGGCAAAGAGATAGATTTTCAGGCTATTGAGAAAAAGTTAGAGACAACCCACACGCTTATAGAATCATCTGATGTGTACATTTATCGAGGTGGCCGATGGGAGAAATCTATGTACTATGGATTAAGTGTGAGTTATTTCACCTCATTTCCCGATAAATCTGTTGTAAGAATATGCTTTAATCCTATTCCTAGCGCTGTTGCAATGGGCAACTATTTTCGTGATATTCCATTTGAAGGGCCTGTCATCGAGTATGTCTTAACCAATAATATGACATATATGGATGAGTGTAAGGTGATTGCCCAATTAAACGAGAAGACACTTGTCGTTGAAGGCATCAGCGAAGGAGTCCCCGAGCGTAGGCTGTTGGTATTAGAAGAAAACCGAGCCGAAATACTCGCAAAATACACCGACCCTTACCCGTATTAAGCAAGGTGGGATTAACACAACACAGGAGCAGTTTTTGTTCCTGTGCTTTTTTTATTGTAGAAACCTACAAAAGGCTTGAAATGAATTATAAAACCATTATCAGTGTATTATCAATGATAATAGATTGATTATACAATGATATATCGTTGATAAGGATGCTATGAGTCGCAATAGGAGGAGCGTCATTCTGAACGTCAGTGAAGAATCTCTTTCGAGTCAGGGCGACCGCAAGAGATATTTCGGTCGCTGCGCTCCCTCAATATGACGGGAGCGGGGAGGATTGGATAAGGTCACTATAGGTCTTTTAAGGTCGCTATAGGTCGCAATGAGTCACTATAGGGATTAGGTCAGCACCTTATAACGACCCATAGGCCTTATAGGTCCCATAGGTCTTTACAGGCCGGGTTACATTTTTGTAACCCGTACTGCAAGGATAAGGAGATTAAAGAGATTAAAGAACTTAAAGAGATTAACGAAGCGGACCTAAATCCCAAACTTCACCAAACTCCCTAAATTCTCTCAATTTCAGGTCGCGCAGCCCAAATTAATTTTGCATTTTGAATTCTAAATTTTGCATTTCATTTAGGGCTCGAATCGGTAGCCGACGCCCTTGACGGTCGAGATATGCTCCTCGCCGATTTTTTGGCGCAGTTTGCGGATGTGCACATCGATGGTGCGGTCGCCAACAACCACCCCTCGGCCCCAGATTTTGGTGTAGATCTCCTCACGGGAGATCAGCTCGCCCGGGTGGTCGTACAACAGCTCCAACAGGGCAAACTCCTTGCGGGGCAGCTGCAACTCCTCGCCTTGACAGATGACCGAATGGCGGGCACGATCGACCGTGATGGTCGTTGTCGGGGTGGGCTCTTCGGTGGTGATGGGAGAGGGTTCGACGTGTTTCAGAATGGCCTGTACACGGCTCACCAACAGCTTCATTTTGATGGGCTTGGTGAGGTAATCATCTGCTCCGACCTCGAAGCCCGAGAGCTGTTCGTGTTCCTCGCCCAGGGCCGAGAGAAAGACGATGCGGGTGTTGTTCAGGTAGGGCAGGCGGCGCAGTGCACGGCAGGCCTCGACGCCATCCATTACGGGCATCATTCGATCCAACAAAATCAGGTGCGGACGACACCGCTCGGCCTCCTCCAGGGCTTCGGCGCCGTTCGAGGCGGTATAGACGTCGTACCCCTCTCGTTGGAGGTTGTAACGGACAAATTCCAGGATGTCGATTTCGTCATCGACCAACAAAATTCGGTGGCTCATCGTCAGTAGGTTGCAAGGTTGGTGGCGGGCCCGAAGGCGCAAAACGCAAAACTTTTGAGCGAAGATAGCAATTTTTGGCGAAAATCCTTTCTCGGTCGCAAGTTTTTTGACTATATTTGTGGCTTAAACGTGTGTGCCTGCGTGCGTGTGCGCTTGCGAGTGCGTGGGTGCGCAGTGCAACAGCCTATTTTTACAACCTTAAACCGAAGGGTCGAAGTGCGACCTACCCAAAAACAATGGCTACCGAAAACACCATTTGTCCTGCTCCCGAGGAGCAAGTCAGCCCTGTGGCTGAAGATGTGCAGACTGCCCCTGCAGCTGCTGAACAGACCATCGCCGAGGCGAACACCTGTGTTGCGGAGGAGGCACCCGCTCAAGTGCCTTTAGATTTTACGGCCGAGGAGGCCGAGCTGGCTGCCGCCGAGGCGGGGCTGGAGCTGGATGAGGAGACGGCCGAGGAGGCTGCCCACGTCGAGCCGCTGGCCGAGGATGAGTTTGCCGGCAAAACCAAAACCGAACTGCTCGATTACTTCGCCCAAGCGCTCGAGGAGCGCCCCGTACAGACGCTGCGTCGTATGGTCGAGGGGGTGAAGGTGGCCTTCTACCGCATTCGCCGTCAGGAGGTCGATGCTGCCCGCAAGCTCTTCTTGGAGGGGGGTGGCGACGAGGAGCAGTTTGTTGCTCCGACCGATGAGGCCGAGAACCGCCTCAAGGAGCTGTTCCGCCAGTACCGCACTCGCCGTGACAGCTACATCGCCGGCCTGGAGCAGGAGAAGGAGAAGAACCTCAAAATTAAGTTGCAGATTATTGACGAGCTGAAGGAGTTGATCTCGTCGGACGAGACGCTCAACCAGACCTTCGCCAAGTTCCGTGAGCTGCAGGCTCGTTGGAAGGAGACGGGTCCCGTTCCGCAGGCCCACGTGAAGGATTTGTGGGAGACCTACAACCTCCACGTCGAGCACTTCTACAGCTACATCAAAATCGATAAAGAGTTGCGTGATTTGGACCTGAAGCGCAACTACGAACAGAAACTCTCGCTGTGCGAGCAGGCCGAGGCGCTGGTGATGGAGCCTTCGATTGTCGAGGCTTTCCACAAGTTGCAGAAGCTGCACGACGAGTGGCGTGAGACGGGTCCTGTGGCCATCGAATTTAAGGAGATGCTCTGGGAGCGTTTCAAGGCCGCATCGAGCCGTATTAACCGCAGCCATCAGGAGCACTTCGAGCAGCTCAAGGCCGAGCAGACCCGCAACCTCGAACTCAAGAGCGAGCTGTGTGCCGCCGTCGAGGAGCTTTTAACCCTGCCGCTCAACAGCCGCAAGGAGTGGGACAAGGCGGGCGAGAAGCTGCAGCAGATTCAGCAGACCTGGAAGACCATCGGCTTCGCCCCCAAGAAGGATAACACCCGCATCTACGAGCGTTTCCGTGCGGCGTGCGACAAGTTCTTCGAGCTTAAGCGCAGCTACTATGCCGGTCTGAAGAGCGAGATGGATCAGAATCTGGCCCTCAAAATCGAGCTTTGCGAGGCTGCCGAGGCGTTGGCCCAGAGCGAGGATTGGAAGAAGACGACCGACGAGCTGATTGCCCTGCAGGCCCGCTGGAAGGAGGTCGGAGCGGTGGCTCGCCGCTACTCGGACCAGGTGTGGAAGCGTTTTCGTGCGGCGTGCGACAAGTTCTTCGAGCGCAAGGCGGCCCACTTTGCCTCGGTGGATGACGAGTACGAGCAGAACCTGCAAAAGAAGCAGTCGCTGTTGGAGGAGATGGAGGCTGCCGACATCGCTCAGGGCGGCTACGAGCTGATTCGTGAGTTTCAGCGTCGCTGGGGCGAGATCGGCTTTGTGCCCATCAAGCGCAAGGAGCAGATTCAGAAGCGTTACAAGGCGGCTGTGGATCGTCTGTTCGAGGCCCTGCGCGGCTCGGAGCGTGACCGTCAGATGGGTCGCTTCCGTGAGAAGATGGGGGCGATGAAGGGCGGCTCGGAGCGTCGTATGCAGAGCGAGCGTGAGCGTCTGTATCAGCGTGTGAAGCAACTCGAAGGGGAGATTGCCCTCTTGGAGAACAACATCGGCTTCTTCTCCAAGTCGAAGAATGCCGAGGCGCTGATTGCCGACGTGCGTCAGAAGATTGCCCGTGCCCGCGAGCAGCTGCAGGAGACCATCGAGAAGGTGCGCATCATTGACAGCCAGATGGCCGAGTAACGAATTGTATAACAGACTTAAAGAGCGAAGAAAAAATAGAAAAACGTAATGGATAAGAAAACACTTCTTGGTTTGGTGGCGATGGCGCTGGTCTTCATCGGCTTCGCCTACCTCAATGGAAAAGATCAACAACGTTATCAGGAGGAGCTGGCCCGCTACGAGGCCTATCAGGATTCAGTGCGTCGTGCCACGCAGCCCGAGGTGGCAGCCGATTCGACGGCAACAGAGACCCTCGTAACGATTACCACCGAGACGCCTGCCGATGCAGAGGCCGCAAGTCCTGCCGAGCAGGCCTACAACCGTCAGGTCGAGTTGCTGGGTGCCGAGTTGGCTACGGCCGAGTTGAAGGAGGCCGAGCAACTGACCCTGGAAAACGAGGTGATGACCCTGCGCCTTTCGACTCGAGGTGGTCAGGTGTCGGGCGTGCAACTCAAAGATTATACGAAGTATGCCCCGCGTGACGAGCGCACGGAGCTGGTCGAGATGTTCGACCCCGAGTGGGAGCGTTTCAACCTCTCGTTCTTTGTGCGTCGCGGTCTGCACGATGTGAAGATTCAGACGGCCGACTACACCTTTACCCCTTCGCCCGTTGTGGTGGGTGAGGATGGCTCGCAACAGGTGACGATGCGCCTGCAGGTGACCCCGACGGCTGCTTTGGCCTACACCTATACGCTTCACAACACCTCGACCGACGAGCGTGACTACCTGATCGACTTCGATGTGAAGTTGGAGGGGATGGCCACCTGTATGTCGAACCAGACCACCATCGGCCTGGATTGGACGAGCAAGACCTATCAGAACGAGCGTGGCTTCACGAACGAGAACCTCTACACCACGTTGGCTTACCACTTTCAGGGCGAGGATTCGATCGAGGATCTGGGTATGAGCGAGGGTACAAAGAGCGACGACGAGGATACGAAGATCGATTGGGTCGGCTTCAAGCAGCAGTTCTTCTCCTCGACGCTGATTGTTCCCGAGGGGCTGAATGGTGCCCAGATGGCCTTCGAGACGGCCGAGGAGGGATCGGGTTATATGAAGACCTTCTCGCTTGTTTCGTCGTTGGAGTACAAACCCTCGACCGAGGGCTATCGGATGGCCTTCTACTTCGGCCCGAACCGCTACTCGGTGCTGCGTAAGGTGAGCGTTACGGAGGATGACGACCTCTACCTGGAGCGTGTCATTCCGCTGGGCTGGGGTATCTTCGGTTGGATTAACCGTTGGTTTGTGATTCCGGTCTTCGATCTGTTGCGTAACCACATCGCCTCGTTCGGCATCATCATTCTGATTTTGGCCGTACTGATTCGCTTGATCATCTCGCCCCTGACCTACAAGAGCTACGTTTCGATGGCCAAGATGCGTCTTATCAAGCCCGAAATGGATGCCCTGGCTGCGAAGTATCCCAAGCAGGAGGATGCGATGAAGCGTCAGCAGGCAACGATGGAGCTTTACAAGAAGGCGGGCATCAACCCGATGGGTGGTTGCATCCCGATGCTGATTCAGATGCCTATCCTGATTGCGATGTTCCGCTTCTTCCCCGCCTCGATTGAGTTGCGTGGCAAGTCGTTCCTGTGGGCACACGACCTTTCGTCGTATGACAGCGTGCTGAGTCTGCCCTTCTCGATTCCCTTCTACGGCGACCACGTTTCGTTGTTCACGCTCTTGATGGCCCTTTCGACCTTTGCCTTCTCTTATATTAACTATAAGCAGACGGCCTCGTCGCAGCCCCAGATGCCGGGTATGAAGTTTATGATGGTCTATATGATGCCGTTGATGCTGGTCTTCTGGTTCAACAGCTACGCAAGTGGTCTGTGCTACTACTACCTCTTGTCGAACTTGCTGACCATTGCCCAGACCTACATTGTGCGCCGTATGGTCGATGACAACAAGATTCGTATGGCGATGGAGGCCAATGCCGCCAAGAAATCGAATGGCAAGAAGTCGAAGTTCCAGCAACGCTACGAAGAGCTGATGCGTATGCAGGAACTGCAGCAACAACAGCAGGCCAAGAAGAAGTAGGCGCAAAACACAAAAACGAAAGAGGAGAGATAAGCTTATCTCTCCTCTTTTTTTATCGTTTCGGCTATTTGCTTACTCCACGTACAGCACCAGACCTTTGAGGTATTCGCCCTCGGGGTGGTAGATGTTGATGGGGTGGTCCGAAGGTTGGGTCAGCTGGTGCAGGATGCGGACCTTGCGGCCGGCAATGGCTGCAGCCGAGAAGACGGTCGTGCGGAACAGCTCCTTCGAGACGGCCTGCGAGCAGGAGAAGGTAAACAGAATACCTCCCGGCTTGATTTGCGACAGCGCACGGGCGTTGAGTCGCTTGTAGCCCTGCATCGCATTGCCCAACACCTTGTGGTGCTTGGCGAAGGCGGGCGGGTCGAGGATAATCAGGTCGTACTTATCGCCGATGTCACGCAGGTACTCCACCGCATCGGCTGCCACCTCGGAGTGGGGAATCGAGTCGCCAAAATTGAGGCGCATATTCTCGGCGGCCAACTGTACGGCACGCTCCGACGAATCGACAGAGCAGACCTCCACCGCACCGCCCTCGGCGGCATAGACCGAGAAACCGCCCGTATAGCAGAAGGTGTTGAGTACGGTGCGCCCCTGGGCGTAGTGCTTCACCAGCGCACGGTTCTCACGCTGATCGAGGAAGAAACCGGTCTTCTGACCCTCCTCCCAATTCACCGCAAACTTCAATCCATTCTCCAGCACCACCTGCGAGGGGTTCTTCGAGCTGCCCCACAGGTAACCATCTACGGCCCCCAGGTTGGCCTTGTAGGGGAGGGTCTGCGACGACTTGTCGTAGATGGCCGTAATCTTCTCGCCATAGACCGAAACGATGGCCTCCGAGATCTGCTTACGGGCAAAGTACATACCCACCGAGTGGCACTGCACCACCGCTGTAGAGCCATAAATATCGACCACCAGACCCGGCAGTGAGTCGCCCTCGCCGTGAATGAGGCGGTAGCAGGTGGTCGAGGCGTTCTCCGTCAGACGCAACGTGCGACGTACGTCGTAGGCGATTTGGATGCGGCGATTCCACCACGCCTGGTCAATCGTCTCCTGCTCGAACGAGAGCACTCGCACGGCAATCGAGCCAATCTGATAGTGCCCTTGGGCGATAAACTCGCCACTGCGGGTATAGACCTCGACCAGCGCACCCTCGCGAATGTCGCCCTCCTCTTCGGCTTTGATGTGGTCGATGGCCCCCGAGAAGACCCAGGGGTGGAGACGCTTCAACGACTCCTCTTTGCCACGACGCAGCACAATTTGCGGTATCATATCTTCTTTTGTTTCGTTACTGATTCTTCCTGAGTTCGTTGTAGATGCGGAGCGACACCCACGCATCCGTAGCGGCATAGAGCTGTTGTTTGTCGGTGAGCGTGGCGCTCTCCCAGTTGCTCAACCGCTGGGCCTTCGAGACCCGTTGTCCCAACACAATGGCCGACATCTTGCGCAGGCTCTTCTCCTCGATGCCCCACTCCTCGACCATCGACTGCAAATCGACAAAGCCCGCCTCACGGAAGTGGCGCAGCTGATGCAGACCACGCAGGTCACCACCCACATCGGCACCGATTTTCAGGATGCGGGGATTCTCCAGCAACTTCTGCAAGGGGCGTATCAAGGCGATTTTGTTCAGGCGGAACAGGTAGCACCGCTCCTCGGAAGCGAGTTGCAGCAGCGAGACCCGAAACGAAACCCCGGCCCGAAACGAAGGGCGGGTCTCGGTGTCGAAGCCGATGGCACGTTGCTCGGAGAGGTAGCGACACGCCTCGGCCACCTGCTCTTCCCGGTCGATGAGGATGATTCGTCCTCTAAACTCGGCCGCAGGAAGCTGGGCAGTCGTCTCGTTGTCGATCTTTGCTATGTAGGTTTTCTTGGACATTGGCGCAAAGGTAGCAATTATATTTCGGAATCGGAGGTTTCCGAGCCGCGAATTTTGCAGAAGCCGAAGCGATCCACCTCCACTTCGCCCGCCTTTTTCATCGACTCCACCAATGCCATCAGCCCTTCGGCCGAGAGAGGAACCGAAAACGAAAGACGTCGCAGGTCGCAGGGACCCTCCTCGAGTCGCTTCAGCGCTTCGGCTCGGTGGGCCTCGGTGAAGAGCACCGGCTCCTGCTTCTCCTTGCGCTTGCGCTCCAGGCAGTTGTCGCAGATGCCGCACGGTTTATCGCCCGGGCCACCAAAGTAACGGTCAAGCACCACGCTGCGGCACTCCTCCGTGGCGGCATATTCGGCCATCAGGTGTAGGCGGTCCATCATCAGCTCCTTGCGACGCAGGTAGGTTTCGGGGGCAATGCGAAGGTCCTTCACAGGGAGGCGTTCTTCGTGCAGCACCAACATCGGTGAGCGATTTGCAGGGATGTAGCGCACCAACCGTAACTGCCACAGACGGGCCAGCAACTCCTTTACACGCTCCAACGTGTAGCCGCTCCACGAGGCAATCTCCAACTCGTCGATAGCTCGGAAGTGGGTGAATAGACCGGGGTAGAGGCGCAGGATGATGCGCAGGAAGTGGTCCAGCTCCTCGTGTTTGAAGCGGGCCCGATAGAGTTCGTCACGCTCGACCATAAACATCAGTCGTGCGGGGTTGTCGTGGTCGTCCGTGAGGGTCATATAGCCGTTCAGCTCCAAGAGCTTGATGGCACAGATGACGTTGCCCTCGTAGCGGTGGAAACGGTGACAGAAGTCGTAGATGTTGAAGACACGGCTTTGCCCCTTGCCCCCGCCGATGGGGATTTGCAGGAAGGTGTAGAGCTCTTCGTAGATGGTTTTGATCTCCTCCAACGGGGGAAACTCCCGCTCCAGGGTCTGCGAGATGCGTTGCACATCCTCCTCGCCCGTGAGCAACACGGCGTAGGCCTTTGCTCCGTCACGACCTGCACGACCCGCCTCCTGATAGTAGTACTCCAGCGAGTCGCAGAGCGAGTAGTGGACCACAAACCGTACGTCCCGCTTGTCGATGCCCATACCGAAGGCGTTTGTCGCCACCATAATGCGGGTCTTGTTCTTCAGCCACTCCTCCTGGCGCAGGTTGCGCTCGGCGTGGGGCATCCCACCGTGATAGGCCGCCGCCGAAATGCCATCCTCCAAGAGTTGCTTGGCCAACTCTTCGGCCAACGAGCGGGTGCGCACATAGACAATGCCACACCCGGGCACTCCGCCACAGATGCGCATCAGTTGGCCATACTTATCCTCGACGTGCCGCACGCTGTACGAAAGGTTGGGACGCAGGAACTCGCTGCGGATGATGTGGGGAACCGCAAATCCGAGTTGCTGCATAATATCTTCGGTCACCATCTTCGTCGCCGAGGCGGTCAGAGCCAGAATGGGCACCTCGGGGTGGACCTTGCGAATCGAACTAATCGTGAGGTAGGCGGGTCGGAAATCGTATCCCCATTGCGAGATGCAATGGGCCTCATCAACGGCCAACAGACAGAGCTTCATCTTTTCCAAGCGCAACCGAAAGATGTCCGACGAGATACGCTCGGGGGCAATGTAGAGAAACTTCACATCGCCAAAGACGCAGTTGTCCATCTGGCGGTCGATCTCCTGCTGCGAGAGTCCGCTGTGCAGGGCAACAGCCTTGATGCCGACCCGACGCAGGTTGTCCACCTGGTCCTTCATCAGGGCAATCAGCGGGGTGACGACCACACAAATGCCCTCCATAGCCATCGTCGGCACCTGATAGGTGAGTGACTTTCCGCCACCCGTAGGCATCAGTGCAAGCGTATCGCGCCCCGCAAGGATGCTTTGGATGATCTCCTCCTGCTGCGGGCGAAAACGCTTGTAGCCCCAATAACGCTCCAAAATCTGGTGGATGGTCGGTTTTGTCATACCACAAAGATACGCAGAAAAACCGAATATCGCACCAAAAAGCGCACGACGAAGCGCCATATTCTATACCTATATTATATATATAAAAGGGTTGGTGACTGCCCATTTTACGTTTTTGACACGAGTTTATATTTCTGACAAATGCGGAAATATCACACAACCAATCACTTAACCAAAAAGTGAAAAATAACCTTAAAAAAAGTGCTGAAAAAGTTTGCTTCTTTTGAAAAAGTCGCTACCTTTGCATCCGCAATCGAGAAAAAAAACCTCGGTTGAGCGTTCTGAAAAAGTTTTGAAAAAAGTTTCAAAATCTTTTGGAGGTTTGAAAAACTTGACTTATCTTTGCACCCGCTTTCGCCTCATAACGAAAGCGAGCGTTCTGAAAAAAAAAGTTTGAAAAATCTTTCAAAAAGATTTGGTGGTTTCAAAAAAAGGTTTTACCTTTGCACCACTTTCCGCTTCGAAAAAGCGGTCAAAGCTTAGCCGGTCTTCGGACCGACACAGAAACAGAATTTGTTCTTATAGCGATATACGAACAGCGTTCTTTGAAGAATTTGAGCAGCAAAGTTTTTATCCACTCGAAAGAGTGATTTCAAACAATACCTTTGAGATTAGAGCTAAAGATTTAACAAAACATTTTTTTACAATGGAGAGTTTGATCCTGGCTCAGGA
>JAFSDP010000020.1 GCA_017436185.1 Alistipes sp.
ACGAAGGGGTCCCCTCGGCCTGTGACCTACCGAATGAGGAGGCTCGTAATGAGGTGGTTACGGTGCTGAAGGAGTTGTACGGCGGCTGCATCGAACGCGAGGTGCTGACCCGCAAACTGACCGAACGAATCGGGTCGGAGAGCAATGCCCGAGTACGCATCAGTCGTGCCATCAAACGAGGACTGGTCTGCTACGACCCCAACACCAAATTGGTAAGGTCGGTGTCGTGATTTCAGCGATTTCACGGATTTCATTATTTCACGATTTCAGGGGTGTACCCCCGTGAAATAAGTGAAATGTGAAATTGAGTTTTTGAGATAAGGGCCTATAAGACCTATAGCGACTTATAGCGACCCTATCTAAAAATCTAATCTTGAATTTTGCATTCTACATTTTGAATTAAAAAAATGTCATTCTCTGCCAAAATGTCAGTCCGATGTCAGCCAAAAAGTGTAGCACGGGGCTTTTTGGCGTTCGATTGGCACATTTTCGGGTTTGGTACAGCGTTTGCTCCTACCTACAGCGTGTCGCAACCCGAAAGGGCGGCACACGAGAAAACGAAAAACAAATTAAACACTTATACGATTATGGCAAAGATTATTGGTATTGACTTAGGTACGACGAACTCGTGCGTAGCAGTTATGGAGGGCAACGAGCCCGTGGTTATTCCCAACTCGGAGGGACACCGCACCACCCCGTCGGTGGTAGCCTTCACCGAGGGTGGCGAGCGTAAGGTCGGCGATCCGGCCAAGCGTCAGGCCATCACCAACCCTAAGCGTACGGTCTTCTCGATCAAGCGCTTTATGGGTGAGCGTTACGACAACGTTTCGGGCGACATCGCCCGTTCGCCCTACACCATCGTGCGTGGCGACAACAACACGCCCCGTGTAGATATCGACGGCCGTCAGTACACTCCGCAGGAGATTTCGGCCATCATTCTGCAGAAGATGAAGAAGACGGCCGAGGACTACCTGGGTCAGGAGGTTACGGAGGCTGTGATCACCGTTCCCGCCTACTTCTCCGACTCGCAGCGTCAGGCCACCAAGGAGGCCGGTGAGATTGCCGGTCTGAAGGTGCGCCGCATCATCAACGAGCCGACGGCTGCCGCTCTGGCTTACGGTCTGGACAAGAAGGACAAGGATATGAAGATTGCCGTCTATGACCTCGGTGGTGGTACGTTCGATATCTCGATTCTGGAGCTGGGCGACGGTGTGTTCGAGGTAAAATCGACCAACGGCGACACCCACCTCGGTGGTGACGACTTCGACCACGTGCTGATCGACTATATGGCCGAGGCTTTCAAGGCCGAGCACGGCGTAGATCTGCGTCAGGATCCGATGGCCCTGCAGCGTCTGAAGGAGGCTGCCGAGAAGGCCAAGATTGAGCTGTCGAGCTCGACGACTACCGAAATCAACCTCCCCTACATTATGCCCGTAAACGGCATTCCGCAGCACCTCGTAATGAGCCTGACGCGTGCCAAGTTCGAGCAGCTGGCCGACCACCTGATTCGCAAGACCGTCGAGCCTTGCAAGACGGCACTGCGTGATGCCGGTCTGACGGCTTCGGATATCGACGAGGTGATTCTGGTGGGTGGTTCGACCCGTATCCCCGCCATCCAGAAGATCGTAGAGGAGTTCTTCGGCAAGACCCCCAACAAGGGTGTAAACCCCGACGAGGTGGTAGCCGTAGGTGCCGCCATTCAGGGTGGTGTGCTGACCGGTGAGGTGAAGGATGTGCTGCTGCTCGACGTTACGCCCCTGTCGCTCGGTATCGAGACGTTGGGCGGTGTGATGACCCGCCTGATTGAGGCCAACACCACCATCCCGACCCGCAAGACCGAGACCTTCTCGACCGCTTCGGACAACCAGCCTTCGGTGGAGATCAACGTATGTCAGGGTGAGCGTCCGATGGCTCGTGACAACAAGTCGCTGGGTCGCTTCCACCTCGACGGCATCCCCGCAGCACCTCGTGGTGTACCGCAGATTGAGGTGACGTTCGACATCGACGCCAACGGTATTCTGAACGTATCGGCCAAGGACAAGGGCACGGGCAAGGAGCAGAAGATTCGCATCGAGGCTTCGTCGGGTCTGACCGATCAGGAGATTCAGCGTATGCGTGACGAGGCCAAGGCTAACGAGGAGAAGGACAAGGCCGAGAAGGAGCGTGTCGATAAGATCAACGCCGCCGACTCGAACATCTTTGCCACCGAGAAGCAGCTCAAGGAGTACGGCGACAAGATTCCCGCCGAGAAGAAGTCGGCCATCGAGGCTTCGCTTGCCAAGCTCAAGGAGGCCCACAAGAACCAGGATCTGGCCGCCATCGACACCGCCATTGCCGAGCTGAACGCCGCATGGCAGGCTGCCTCGCAGGACATCTACGCCCAGCAGCAGGCTCAGGGTCAGCCGCAGGGTCAGCCCAACCAGGGCGGTGCCCAGACCGAGGGTCAGCAGCCCGAGGATGTCGAGTTCGAGGAGGTGAAGTAATTTCACGAAAGAGTTTTCACGAAAGTAATTTTTCACACACTGATTTTCACAAAAAGGGTTGCCGATTGGCAGCCCTTTTGTTATTTTTGCAGTATGGATGAGCTGAAATTGACCCTACTCTCGGCCGACACCACGACGCACGAGCCGCTGCCGTTGGCAGGTGCATCGGTCAAGGCGGGCTTCCCCTCGCCTGCCGAGGATTTTCTGGAAGGGCCGCTCGACCTGAATCGAGCCTTGATACACAACCCCGCCTCGACCTTCTTTGTTCGGGTCGAGGGCGACTCGATGAGCGGTGCAGGCATCGACGATGGCGACCTGCTGATTGTCGATCGTTCGATTGTGCCCGACGATGGACGGGTGGCCATCTGCTATGTGGACGGCGAATTTACCGTCAAACGGCTGCAACGCGAGCCCAACGCCTGGTTGCTCGTGCCCGCCAACCCCAAATACCGCCCCATCCGTGTCGATGCGTCGAACGAGCTGGTCATCTGGGGCATAGTGAGTTATGTCATCAAGGCAATGCCGTGACGAGGGAATTAAAAATTAAAGATTAAAAATTAAAAATTGGATAAAGAGATTAACGAGGCGGACCTAAAGCCATAAACTCCTTAAAATCTTTAATTTCCTTAACCTCTTTCTCGTTTTGCATTTTGCATTTTGAATTCTAAATTTTGAATTTCCACCGATGTACGGGCTTTGCGACTGCAACAACTTTTTTGTCTCGTGCGAACGAGTCTTCCGACCCGATTTGGAGGGTCGGCCCGTAGTCGTTTTGTCCAACAACGACGGGTGCATCGTGGCCCGCTCGAACGAGGCAAAGGCCATCGGATTGGGGATGGGACAACCGCTGTTTCAGGCCCGACGACTCATCGAGCAGCACCGTGTCGAGGTCTTCTCGTCGAACTACACCCTCTATGGCGACCTGTCGCAACGAGTAATGCAGACCCTCCGCAGCGAGGTGAGCGACCTGGAGATCTACTCCATCGACGAGGCCTTCTTTCCGCTCGACGGCTACCCCGAACCACTCGAGGAGCTGGGGCGACGGATTCGCCAAAAGATTCGCCGCCACATCGGCATTCCCGTCAGTATCGGCATCGCCCCCACCAAGACGCTGGCCAAAATTGCCGCCCGCCTGGCCAAGCAGTATCCCCGCCTCGAAGGGGTCTGCTATATGCACCGCGAGGCCGATATAAATAAGGTATTGGCCAAATTCCCGCTGCGGGACGTGTGGGGCATCGGGCGACGCTACGGTCGTCTGTTCGATACGATGCAGGTAAAGACGGCCGCCCAATTTCTGGAGTTGCCCATTGGGTGGATCGAGAAACGTATGGGCGTGGTGGGGTTGCGCATCCGCAACGAGCTACGGGGCATCCCTTCGGTGCCGTTCGACGAGGTGCAGAGCTCCAAACAGCAGATCACCTTCTCCCGCTCCTTTCCCACCGAGGTCTATCGTCTGGAGGAGTTGTCGCCCATCGTGGCCGAATTTGCCACCCGCTGCGGCGAGAAACTACGCCACCAAGGGAGCCGCTGTCGGGAGTTGAGCTGCTTCATTCTGACCAACCGCCATCGGGAGGACCAACCACAAAACAACACGATGCTGAGCTGTCGGTTTGAGGAGCCGACCTCTTCGACACTCGATTTGGTAAAGGCTGCCGAGACCCTTCTGCGCCAATGCTATCGGGCGGGCTTCGGCTATAAGAAGGCGGGCATCACCCTCTCGCACCTTACCTCGGCCGAGGAGCAGCAGACCTCGCTCTTTGCCAACCCCGACCAAGCGCGCCACAACCGCCTGATGAAGGCCATCGACCACCTGACCCAAAGCTACGGCCTCGGCACCATCCGCACGGCCGCCGAGGGCCACACCCCCTTCCGTATGAACCGCGAGCACCTCTCGCCCAACTACACCACCGACTGGAACGACCTGCTCATCGTCAAAGCCAAATAAAAAAGGTTGTCGTTAGCGGACAACCTTTTCTACTATTTTCAGTACCATTTCGGGGGTGATGACACGGAGGCAACGGTAGTCGCCCCATTTGCAGGGCTTGGCACCAAAGACCGAACAAGGGCGGCAGGGCATCTCGGCCTGCAACGTCAGCTTCGGGTCGCAACCCCAGCCCAAAAAGCCGAGCGAGGGGTGTGTGGCTCCCCAAATCGAAACCACCGGTGTGGCCGTCAGCGAGGCCATGTGCATCGCCATCGAGTCCATCGAAATGATGCAATCCTCGTGGGCAATCACCTCCATTTCGCCCGCAAAGCGCACCTTACCAAACAGCGCCGTCACGTTGCTGTAACGCAGCTCCATCTCTTCGGCAAAGCGTTGTTCCTCGCCGCCACCGCCGTGAATAAAGACACGATCGTAGCGTGCTGCCAGCAGCTCCACCAGGCGTATGCTCTGCTCCATCGGGTAGGTCTTGCCTGCGTGGGCCGAGAAGGGGGCAAAGCCAATCCAACGGCCCGTCTTTTCGCCCATCGGCGATGTTCCCCAATCGGGTTTTACGGCAGGCGTCGGGTCGTCAAAGACAAAGCCCAGGCGGCGGAACGTATCGCAATAGCGCACCACGCTATGTTTCAGCGGCGCGATTTTACCGCCCGATCCCAGCGCACGTTTCTTGGCCAGGTGCTCCTTACGGATGCGGGCCACCGGAATGCCGTGCAGGAGCATCGAGAGCGCAAAGGCCTTCGAGCGCAGCACGTCGTGCACATCGGCTACGGCATCCACGCCCAACGCCCGAGCCTCACGGGCCAAGCGCCACATTCCCACCACCGAGTGGTGTTCGTCTTTGGTCTTAACGTCCAGAAAAGCAACATTCAGCCCCCGAAAGAAGGGTTTTAGAAAGGGCTGTGTAGCCACCGTGATGTGCAGGTCGGGATAGGCCGCACAAAGTGCACGAAGGGCGTGCGGCAGCATTGCCACATCGCCCATCGCCGTGGTTCGCATCACCAACAGATGCTTCGGTAGTTGCTTATTTTTTGCCATACAACACCGGATTGAGTGCCGGATCGTTGTACATCTTCATCTGCTTGTAGGTCTTCATATACTTGCGACCTGCCTCGATATCCTCGATCAGCTCCTCGATGGCACGCGAAAGATCGACCTGCTGGCTCAACAGCACATCCAACTTCTTCTGGCAGGCGGCACGGTGCTCGTCCGAAACATCCTCACGCTTGGCCTCCACACCCATATGATAGATCTTGAGCGCAAGAATCGACAAACGGTCGATGGCCCACGCCGGAGTCTCGGTGTTGAGGCGTGCATCGGCAGCCACAACCACCTCCTTGTACTTCTCGAGCATATACGAATCGACATACTCCACCATATCCGTACGATCCTGATTCGACTTGTCGATACGGCGCTTGATGGCCAAGGCCTCAACGGGGTCGATCTCAGGATTGCGGATAATATCCTCGAGGTGCCACTGCACCGTGTCAATCCAATTCTTGTGGTAGAGCAGGGCATCGAGCGAGCCGGCCTCATAGGGGTTTTCCATCGGGTGGTCCACATCGTCCCAACGATGGTAGTCGGCGATGGCCTGATTGAAGATTCGGTTAGCGTTTTCAGTAAACATATCCCTTTAGTTTTTAGTTGTTATTTCGATTAAAAGTCGCTATCTTTGTGCTGTATGATTTAACAAAGATAATGATTTTTTCCAAAAAGACAATAATTTTTGGCGGATTATTACTTTTCTGCCAATTCTGGGGCGTTTCTGACACCCTCGCACAGAGCCGTTCGGTGCGTCAGACCCGTGAGGAGTACATCGACCGCTACAAGCATATCGCCATCGACCAGATGGAGCGTTACGGCATTCCCGCCTCGATTACGATGGCGCAGGGCATCCTGGAGTCCGACTCGGGCAACAGCCACCTATCCCGCTCGTCGAACAACCACTTCGGCATCAAATGCAAGCGGGATTGGACGGGCGACCGTGTCTATCACGACGACGACGAGAAGGGCGAATGTTTCCGTGCCTACCCCTCGGTCGAGGCTTCGTACGACGACCACGCCGAGTTTTTGGATCGTCAGCCCCGCTACGACTCGCTCTTCGCCTACTCGTCGGACGACTACCGCAGTTGGGCCCGAGGCCTCAAAGCGTGTGGTTATGCCACCGCCCCCGACTATGCCGAACGGCTGGTACGCATCATCGAGGAGTCGAAGCTCTACCTGTTGGACAAGCCCAACGGCGAGCGTCTCTATGCCAACCGCCATCGTGCCACGAACGAACCCGACGAGTGGTTCTCGGAGCAGGCCTCCACAGCCGAGGTGATTACTACGGCCATCGACCCCGACAACTACCGCGTGACCATCAACGCCCACGAGGGCTACGAGGTCTATCGCACCAACAACACCCACTACGTCTTGGCCAAAGATCGAGACACCTACGAGAACATCGCCTCGAAGTTCCGCCTCTCGGCCAAGAACTTGCGTAAGTTCAACGATCTGAAGGACTCCTCGGCCCAACCGATGACGGGCGAGGTGGTCTATATCGAGCGCAAGCGCACCCGTTGGGAGGAGGACAGCCGCATCCACTTCTGCCGCTCGGGCGAGACGGTCTATGCCATTGGCCAGAAATATGCCATCCGCAGCCGTTCGATCGAGAAGCTCAACCGCCTGAAGAAGGGGACCACCACCCTCGAGCAAGGCACCGCCATTCGCATACAATAACACACTATACCTATTATGGAGAATACCCCGTTGCGTAACCAGATTTTAGAGAAAATCATTCGCAAATCGAACCACAAACAGCACGTTTTCGACACCACCTTCTCGGCAATGAACCTGCTGAAGGAGAGCCTGCTGGAGATGGCCTCCGAGCTGGACGATGCCCTGGAGGGCAAACTCGACCGCCGTGTAAGACTCGAGTACCGCGACCGAGGCAAATTCGAGTGCCAGTTGCAGATTGCCGGCGATGTGCTCATCTTCCAGATGCAGACCGACATCTACCTGCCGTCGGGCATTACGCAGATCGCCCTCTCGCGCAACCCCTACATTCAGGAGGATGTGACCCGTGGCTACTGTGGCGTGATTAACATCTACAACTTCCTCTCCGACTCGTTCAAATTCAACCGTAAGGACGACGAGGGTTACCTCATCGGCCGTATGTATGTCAATGCGGAGGGCCACTACTTTGTCGAGGGCTACGGCCACAACTACCTCGCCTCGTCACTCCACTTTGGCGAGCAGGAGTTGAATGCCACCTCGATTGTGCCGCTGTTGGAGGAGACCATCCTCGTGGCATTGGATTTCGATCCGCAGGTGCCCCCCTACGACGAAAATCTGCGTGTGACGGTCGATCAGTTCAACACCAAGATGGATAACTCGAAGTTTGTCTATGGCAAGCTCATCGGTCACGACTTCAGTCTGGACAACATCGGCACCTTCAGCAAAGCATTTAAGTAACCCACAACACACCTTACACTTACACTTGAAAAAGCTCCTGTTTTTGGTGACGCTGCTACTCGGTGTGGCAGCCACCGCACAAAACGAATACGATCAGATTCTTCGCCTGCGTGCGATGAACGAGTCGGTTCGAGGCATCCGCTCGATGGCCGACGGTGAGCACTACACCACCCTTACGAAGGGCGACATCCGCCGCTTCAGCTATGCCCTGAAGAACGAGGGGGTGAGTCTGCTGCCTGCCGCCGCCCGTGACCTCTCGATTACCGATTACAGCTTCTCGAGCGATGAGCAGCAAATTCTGCTCGCCTCGGGCTACACGCCCATCTACCGCCACTCCTACACCACCACCTATCACTTGGTGAGCAACGGAACGGTAGAGCCGATTATGACCTCGGCTCAGAAGCCCCGTGATGCCCGCTTCACACCCGACGGCCGCCAGATCATCTACTCGGATCTGAACAACCTCTGGGCCTACGACATTGCCTCGAAGAAGAGCCGCCAGCTCACCACGGATGGAGCCTGGAACGAGATTATCAATGGCACGACCGACTGGGTTTATGAGGAGGAGTTCGGCCTGACGACCGCTTATGCCATCTCGCCCGACAGCCGCACGGTAGCCTTCCTGCGCTTCGACGAGAGCCGTGTGAAGGAGTTTCAGATGATGCGCTTCGACGGCAAGCTCTACAACGAGGCCTTCTCGTTCAAATACCCCAAGGCCGGCGACGAGAACTCGGTGGTCGAGCTGTGGACCATCGACCTACAGTCGGGTGCCAAGCAGCGCATCGACACGGGTCGTGAGACCGACCAATACATCCCCCGCATCGGCTACACGCCCGATGGCCGTCTGTGGTACCACCGCATCAACCGCCGTCAAAATGTCTTCGAGATGGTGGTCATTGAGCCGAGCGGTGCCCAGCACGTTGCCTATGAGGAGCGTTCACGCCAATATGTCGAGCGAGTGGATGACCAGACCATCACCTTCATCGACCGCAACCGTTTCATCGTGCGCCAGGAGAGCCATACGGGCTTTATGCACCTCTACCTCTACACCGTGCGTGGCGGTCTGCAAGGTCCCATCACCCGAGGCAACTGGGAGGTTACGTCGCTTGTAGGTTGCGACGGAAAGCGGGTGTGGTACCTCTCGACCGAGGGATCGCCCTTGCGCCGTGCGCTCTACAGCATCCGCCTCGATGGCAAAGACAAACGGCTGCTGACCCCGCAGGAGGGCTTCTACTCGATTGCTCCGAGCGTGGGGATGAAGTACTACATCTCGACCTACTCGTCGGCTACGACCCCCAATCGGGTCACCATCTCGACGGGCGAGGGCGAGGAGGTGCGCACGCTGACCGACAGTCCCCTGCTGCGTGAGGAGTTGGCCGCCCTGAAGCAACCCTCGAAGGAGTTTATCCGCTTCACCACCGAGCGGGGCGATACGCTCAACGCCTACCTCATTAAGCCTGCCGACTTCGACCCCACGAAACGCTACCCCGTCTTGATGACCCAGTATTCGGGCCCCGGCTCACAGTCGGTGCAGGACCGTTGGTCGATGGATTGGGAGGATGCGCTGGTCAGCAAAGGCTACATTGTGGCTTGTGCTGATGGTCGTGGCACGGGCTTCCGTGGCGAGGCCTTCAAGAAGGTGACCTATGGTCGCCTGGGTCAGTTGGAGGTCGAGGACCAACTCTCGTTTGCCCGCTACCTCTCGGAGCAGGCGTGGGTCGATGGCGACCGCATCGGCATCTATGGCTGGTCGTATGGCGGCTTTATGGCCTTAGGGTGCGCCCTGAAGGGGCTGGGCCTCTTCAAGATGGCCATTGCCGTAGCACCCGTCACCTCGTGGCGCTACTACGACACGATCTACACCGAGATCTACAACAACCTGCCCCAATACAACGCCGCAGGTTATGACGACAACTCGCCCATCAATTTTGCCCGTATGTTGGACGACAAGAAGACCCGCCTCTTGATTATTCACGGCACGGCCGACGACAACGTACACCTGCAAAATACCATCGAGATGACCCGTGCACTCAACCGTGCCGGCAAGCAGTACGATATGATGATCTACCCCGATCAGAACCACTCGATGCTGCCGAACGACACCCGCAACGTCCGCCAAAAGATGGTCGATTACACCCTGCAAAACCTGTAAAGAGGGGCACCAAATGCCAACAAAAAAGCCAACCTTCGCGGGTTGGCTTTTTTAGTGCAAAACTGCACTAACACATTGAAAATAAAGCGTAACCACCATTTTTGTAAAGTGTTGCAACCTGAGGGTCGAAGCCACAGGCGTACTCCTGGTTGGATATACCACCATTTTTGCAAAGTGTTGCAACCGTGCGTGTGGTGCATAAACGGCCCGAGCGGTTGGATATAACCACCATTTTTGCAAGGTATTGCAACGTTAAAATCAAAATACGCTATAACTATGTGGTTGGATATACCACCATTTTTGCAAGGTGTTGCAACTTGAGATAGGAGGTATTGGTATATCTCAACGTTGGATATACCACCATTTTTGCAAGGTGTTGCAACCTGCAACGGCTAATTCGTTTTGGATGAGCCTTATAGCAATAAATAATGATGGTATTTTTCGAG
Source organism: Alistipes sp. (assembly GCA_017436185.1). Next base: position 10,477 of record JAFSDP010000020.1, read on the forward strand.
TGTAGAGCCACGAAGCAGATACAACTGCCACGTTTTTTGGATTTCTACCTCAAACTAAGGGCAACCAACTGCCCCCGTCGGATTGCTCCGACTCATAGTTACGATTATTTCAATGAACGATTATTTCTTCACCACTTCGGTGCTCAATGCAATGTTGCGGGCGGCATTCCAATCGGCATTGATTCCGCTGTAAGTACCATCCTTGAGTTGGCGGCCCTTTCCCTTTGCACATTCCGGATTCTTGCAAATAAAGACTCCCTGCGAAATGCGCTGTCCCTTTTCATAATGACCACAAAAACTACAGGTTTGGCTGGTGTGATACGGGTCTATCATTCGCACCTCAATACCCTCTCGCTTGGCCTTCTCTGCTATCAGCGTTTGTAACTCAAAATAGGACCAATAGCGGACCACATAACGGAAACCTGCTTCAATGTGGTCTTCCTTGTCTCGGCCGAAACTCTTGAGCGACTCCATCTGAATTACGCCCGCACTGTTTTGCTTAGCGTACTCAACCACCGCTCGACTGAAAATATGGTTTTGCGTATGCACCCAATTACGCTCCTTGGCTTGGAAACGCTCAAGAGCCTGTAACTTGTGCTCACGTCCCCGACCACCTTGTGTCGAATGGCGCAACGCACGTTGCAACTCACGACGGCGAGCACTCATACGCTCACGCACCTTCATAAATTGCTCGCGCGAGCCAATCGCCAAACCGCCATACTCGTTATCGTTCAACGCTGCATACAAAGGGATATTCAGACCCAAATCAACACCAACAATGCGGTTAGGATCGAGGGCCAACTCTTGTGCAGGAATTTTTACCACCAAAAGCAAAAACACCTTTCTATTTTTCTCTTGTAGGCTCGAATTACCCACCTCGTAATCACCGTTAAACGCACGTTCAACGATGGCTCGATTATTACTCCGATCCCGACCAAAAGCCAGATCCCATTCCAAACCTCCCGGGAACAGCACATAGTATGAGCCATCGTCACGGCGACGCAAACCTTCACCTTTCTTCATACTAAAAGGCACAGGAATACCTTTCTTATAATTAGACAAAGTACGCTCACCACGAACTACCTGCTTCTTAAACTCATTGTAGGTGGAGGTAATGTTTTGGTTGAGATTTGTCAAAACATCGGAAGGTATCAAATCACCGAACTCATCAGAGGCGATACGATAGGTGACATTTTGACGAGATGTCTGTAAAAATGCGGCCGTTTGTGCTCGCAACTCCTGTTCAATAGTTCGACGCTCAACACGCAAGGCTGCAATCTCCTCTTTCGACATCCTTTTCACTTTCGATACCGATGCGAGAGTTCGTTCTATATCTCGATAGCGAGGATGCTGAATACGCAGGCGATGCTCATATTCATCTGTAAAAAAGAGGTGTGAAGAGATGCGGTTTGCCGCCAAATAGAGATTGTTGTTAATCGTGCGCCAATACTCCCATTGCCGATTGTACTCCACTTTTTCGGGGTCGGCAACAGGGTCGTGGTGCAAATGCACCTCAATGCGACGGGTAATAACAAAATCGGCCATAATCGAAACGATATAGGACAAAATTAGTAAAACCCTCGTATAAAAACAACAAAAAGCCCAATTATTTTAGGGCTTTTTGCTTCTTTTATTACTCCCGATTCAGGTAGCGTTGTTCGGCGCGTTTCCAGTCGATCAACGGCCAGGTGGAGCGCACGGCATCGAGGCGGCGATTCTGGTAATCGACATAGTAGGCGTGCTCCCAGACATCGAAACAGATGAGCGGATAGACATCGTGGCGCATCGGGGTGCCGGCATTGCGGGTCGAGAGGATTTCGAGCTTGCCTTCACGCCCCACCACCAACCAGACCCACCCAGAGCCGAAGAGGCTGACTGCCGCCTCGTTCATCGCCGTCTGAAACTTCTCGAACGAGCCAAACTGCTCGTCGATGGCCGCCATCAAGGGACCACTGGGACGATGTTGGGGCGCAGGGCTGAATTGGTCGAAGTAGAACTCGTGGTTCCAAATCTGGGCGGCATTGTTGAAGATGGGGCCGTCCGACTCCATAATAATCTCCTCCAAAGGTCGCCCCTCGAAGGGGGTGCCGAGAATCAACTCGTTGAGTTTATTGACATAACCCACATAGTGTTTGTCGTGGTGCAGACGGAGCGTCTCGGCCGAGATGTAGGGGTCTAACGCCTCGTAAGGGTACGGCAGGGGGCGTGGCTCAATGCGTGTAGCCACCACGGTGGAAGTGTGCATCATAAGTGTGAAGAATAAGAGTAGAAGAATCATAACGTATCGGCTTTACGCTATGCTTCACAAATTCGATGCCGAAAGGAAAGGGAATGCAAAATTCAAAATGAGATAAGGAGATTAAAGAGATTAAAGAGATTAACGATGCTGACCTAAAACGTTAAGGTCTTTAAGATCGTTAAAATCTTTAAGGTCTTTTCACCCTCACTCCCCACCCCCGTTTTTGATTTTAGAGGAGCAGATTTTGCTATGAACGAAGTTCGGCCTGGATGGGACATACAAATCGTATTTCCCATTCAGGCCGGACAAGGAAGAGCAAAATATGCCCTATAAAATCGAAAACTACAGGAGCGATTCGAGGATTTGCACTGCATTTAACGCCGCACCCTTTCTGATCTGGTCGCTTACACACCAGAAGGAGAGGCCGTTGTCGCAGGTGATGTCTTTGCGGATGCGGCCCACATAGACGGGGTCACAACCGGCCAGGAAGAGGGGCATCGGATACTTCTTCTCGGCGGGACAATCCTCAACCACCACACCCGGAGCGGCAGCAAAGGCGGCACGAGCCTCCTCGACCGAAATGGGACGCTCGGTCTCGACCCAGACACTCTCGGAGTGGGCACGCATCACCGGCACACGCACGCAGGTGGCCGAGACACGGATGTCGGAGTGCATAATTTTGCGGGTCTCGTGGTACATCTTCATCTCCTCCTTCGTGTAGTCGTTCTCCATAAAGAGATCGATGTGAGGGATGACGTTGTAGGCGAGCTGGTAGGCAAACTTCTTCACCGTAGGCTCCTCGCCACGGCACAACTCGTGGTGCTGCTCCTCCAACTCGGCCATACCCGTAGCACCTGCACCCGAGGCCGACTGGTAGGTCGAAACGTGTACACGGGTGATGTGCGAGAGCTGCTCGATGGCATTCAGGGCCACCACCATCTGGATGGTCGTGCAGTTAGGGTTGGCAATGATGCGGCGGGGGGCATTCTTGGCATCGGCGGCATTGACCTCGGGAACAACCAGAGGCACATCCTCGTCCATACGGAAGGCCGACGAGTTGTCGATCATAATCGTGCCGTGCTTGGTGATGGTCTCGGCAAACTCCTTCGAGGTGGAGGCACCGGCCGAAGTCAAAGCAAAATCAATACCCTTAAAGTCGTCGTTGTGCTGCAACAGCTTTACGGTCAGCTCCTTGCCTCGGAACTCATACTTCGTGCCTGCACTGCGGGGCGAGCCAAACAACACCAACTCATCAATGGGGAGGTCGCGCGTCTGAAGAATACGCAGAAACTCCTGTCCTACGGCACCCGAGGCACCGACAATGGCCAATTTCATCTTTATACTTACTTAAAAAGGTTAATCAAAAAATTCATCCTCGGTGGTCGTCACCTCGGCACCCTCTTCGGGCTCGACAGACATCGGGCAGTCGTAGTCGGGCATCATCGTCGGACGGACAAACTGATCCGAACGGCTTACACCCAGCGTGCCGTCGTCATAGACCCGCTTGAGGAAGTCACCCACGATGGGCAATGCCAAGACACTACCCTCGCCTCGCGACTGGAGGTGGACCTGTTGGTCCTCGCCACCCACCCAGGCACCCGCCACAATGCGGGGAGCGACGCACATAAACCAGGCGTCACGGTTTTCGTTCGAGGTACCCGTCTTACCGGCCAGCTCGATGTCGTGCAGATCGAAACGCCAACGCAGACTACCCGCCGTACCTGCATCCACCACACGACGCAACATCTGCAACATCGTGTAGGCCGTACGTTCGTTGATGGCATCCTGCGACTGCGGGATGAACGAGGCGATAAGGTTGCCGTGACGATCCTCGATGCGGGTCACGAAGATGGCATCGTTATGCACACCGCCGTTGGCGAAGGTCGAGAAGGCGCTGACCAACTCATAGACATTCGACTCCGACGAGCCGACGCAGAGGGCCGGCACGGGGTCGATGAAGCTGCGAATACCCATATTGTGGATAAAGTCAGCTACCGCCTCCGGCTCCTTGGCCTGCTTCATCAGCCAGGCCGAGTAGTTGTTGCGGCTCAGGGCCAGACCCCACATCAGGGGGTGCAGCACACCGTCGTACTCCACCTTACCTGCCTCCTTGGGCGACCAGGCCTGACCATTCGAGGTCTCAATCGTCACGGGCAGGTTGGGCACCATCGTGCAGGGGGTCAATCCCAGGTGGTCGATGGCGAAGGTATAGACAAAGGGCTTGATGGTCGAGCCAATCTGACGCTTGCCCTGCTTGGCCATATCGTACTTGAAGTAGCGGAAGTTGGGGCCGCCCACATAGGCCTTCACAAAACCCGTATGGGGGTCCATCGCCACAAACGAAGCACGCATAATGCGCTTGTGGTGCAGGATGGAGTCACGGGGCGTCATCAGCGTATCACGCTCGCCCTTGAAGGTGAAGACCTTCATCGGGCAGGCCACATCGAACGAAGCCTCGATCTGCTGGGTTGTGAAGCCCGCCTCCTTCATCTCACGGTAGCGGTCCGACTGGCGGATGGCACGGCGGATGATGCGGTCACGCTCCTCCTTGTCCGTATCGACAAACAGGGTCTTGGTCCACTTGACCTGGGCATCCATCTTGGGCTGAATATCCCGCTCCAACTGACGCTGCACGGCCTGCTCGGCGTAGCGTTGCATCTTGGAGTTGATAGTGGTATAGATCTTCAGACCGTCACGGTAGATGTTGTAGCTCGTGCCGTCGGCCTTCTTGTTTTTGTGACACCACCCGATGATGGGATTCTCCTCGTACTCTTGCAGGGCCACCTCGTAGTCCCACTCGTTGAAGAATTGGTTGCGCTTGGGCTTGTGGGCCGTCATCGTCAGACGCAGCATCTCACGGAAGTAGGTGGCCGTACCCTCGTTGTGCGAAATGGGTTTGTAGTTCAGCACAATCGGCAGCGACGAGATCGAATCGTAGGCCTCACGGCTCAAAGCCCCTGCCGCCTCCATACGCGAAAGGACCAGGTTGCGGCGTTTAAGCGCATTATCGGGGTTACGCACAGGCGAATAGCGGGTCGGAGCATTCACCACACCCACCAGTACAGCGGCCTCCTGCACGGCCAATTCGTGCGGCTCCTTACCAAAGAAGGTCTGGGCGGCCGACTTGATGCCATAGGCATTCGAGCCATACTCCACCGTATTCAGATACATCGTGGCAATCTCCTCCTTGGTGTAGTTGTACTCCAACTTAAGGGCCGTAATCCACTCCTTAAACTTGGCCATCACGAGCTTGGTCGTCTTGACGATTTTGCCTCGGTTGCGGACCGTATCGCGGGGGAAGAGGTTTTTGGCCAACTGCTGCGTGATGGTCGAGCCACCACCCTGCGACGAGCGTTGCAGCATCACCGTCTTGATGGCCACACGGGCCAGCGAGCGGATGTCGATACCGGCGTGGCCTCGGAAGCGGATATCCTCGGTCGAGATGAGGGCCGCCACCACCGGGGGCACATCGTGGCCGTCGAGGTGGATGATGCGGGTCGAATCCTGCGGAAAGAGGTCGGCATACTGCACATACGAACGATTCTGGATGAAGAAGGTCGAGAGCACCTTGCCATCCTCGGAGTAGATCTCGGTAGCCAGGTTCGACTTGGGGTTTTCCAACTCCTCAAACGAGGGCATACGTCCAAAGACGCCCATTGCCGTGAGGGTGAGCATCAAGGCCACCAACGCCACCGGAGCGAAGGCGATAATCCAGAGCCATTTTATCAGATTGGGGCGCTTTGCCCCGGGTTGTTTCTTAGCCATACAACGAGGGTTTATCCTATAACGGTGCAAAGATACATTTATTTTCCGAATTATCTATGATAATTTAGAAAGGCAATCCGAGCGAGAGCGAATACCACATCTCTTCATTCGAGGTGCGGAACAGCGAGAAGGTCACCGTCGAGGTGGCCGAATCGGGCATACGCAGCACATTGAAGTCGAACGCAAGCTCGCCACCTGCCGACCAAAGGTTGAATTTGTTGAAGCCGTAACGGAAGCGTGCCCCATCGAAACCTACCCCCAGGCGGATGCGCTTGATGAACAACACCGACGGAATACCCCACTCGGGATAACACAACGGCAGGCGGTAGTTGATCGAGGTGGCGGCATAGGATTCGCTCACAATCTCACCCACGCTGAATCCGCGCGGCACCAGACGAGCCGATTTGTAGCTTACCGGTGCATAACCCGAGGGGAAGCGGTAGCCCCCCACGGCATCCTGCCAGAGGCCCTCGATTTGCAGCGAGTGGTGCGGAGCCACACCCGGCAGGTAGAGGTTGCCATAGAGCAAGGCCATCGAGGCAAAGTCGCTGTTGGTGGGATTGAAGGCATAGGCGGCCATCACCTGGTAGCCCAAGCGGGGCAGGAAATCACGGTAGGCCATCTTGCGTTGTGCCCCCACCGAGGCCGAGAGGGTCAGCTTGTGGATGCCCTCGTTGTAGCCCAACGATTGGAGGTTCGAGACCGCATTACCTTTCCACTCAATGGCCGAAAAATCAGCCACATAACTATTGGCATAGTTCCACGCCGCACCCACGCTCAACGAGCGCACCACGGCGCCACGCTCGAAAATCAGGGGCAGGGTTGCCGAGGCCGTCAGCGAATAGTGGGTCTGCAAATCGGGCAGCGGCTGGAGGTAGTGCTGCTGGGTCTTGGGGTCGTAGTAGCCCACCGAGTAGGCCTCCTGACCGCCTCCGTAGAGGAAGTCCAGTCCAAGCCGCAACCCCAGGCTGCTGTTCCGCACACCGAGCTTGACGATCGACCCCTCCTCCTCGCTCCAGCCGTAGGTCAGATAGCCCTCGGTATTCGAGAGCAGGTTTTGCGAGAGGAGCGTAGCACCGAGGTTGAGATTCACTTCGTGGTTGTCGATGATTTCGTAGGGGTCAAAGGAGAGGGGGGCCCAACTGTGCAGGTTGATGCCTCGCAGCACCTTACCAAAACGGCGAACAGGCATCCGCTCGGCCTGTTGTGCCTCCTCGGTTGCCGTAAAACGCACCGTGTCGAGGTTGATGGTCTCCCATCCCCGATAGGGAGGATTGACCACATTGCGGGGCGTGGGTTGCCACTCGACGGTATCCGCCAGCGGAGCATCGAGGCGGGCAACGTGGTAGCCCTTGCGCGAGTAGGTTGTCAGCAACATTCCCTGCGCCGAAGGGGCGGGGGCAAAGGCACCGTAGCGGGAGCGGCTCAACGTACGCTCCACGCCACTGGCCAAATCGAGGCTGTGAATCTCGTCCTTACCCGAAGCAATGGAGCCGAAGTAGAGCACCCCGTTTTCGGCACGTAAGTCGCTCAGCGTCACATAGGCGGGGCGAGTTACCTCACGCACCCCTTGCGACGAGAGGGCCACAATCGACATACCCTCGTCCTTGGTCAGAAGGGCGTAGAGCGAGGCGGTCGCAGCGTCCCACGCCAGGCCGTGAATCTCCTCGCCGATGGGCAGTACCAACTCCTCCCAGCCGCCGACACGCAACACATAGCGACCCTCGGGGCGGTATTCGACATAGGCCAAGCCGTTGGGCGTAGGGGTCGGATAGAGCACCCGAGAGGCGCCCGAAACTCGCTTCGGACGGGATTTTTCACGACGGGTGTCTATTTGCCAAAGTTGCGAATTGACCCGCTCTTCGAAGAGGTTTGACTGTTCGTATTCGGTCCAATAGAGCACCCCATCCTGCAAGGCGGGACGAGACGAAAGCGTACCCACACGGGCCAACAGCCGTTCGTTGCCCTGCGAATCGATGGTCACCAGACTAGAGGGTTTGGCGTAGCTCGTTTTGAGGGCCACTACCTCCGCCTCGTTAAGTTGCAAGGGCCAACGATAGGTGGTGTAATCCGACGAATCGATCTGAACAATCCGATGGCTGTTCTCCTCCACTTCGGCAAGGGGTTTCCAATGGGCGTTCAGGTGGGAGAAGGTGTCGTGAAAGAGGGCGTTGGGGGTGGTGTCGTAAAAACGCTTCATCCCCACACGGGTCGTAGCGAAGCAGTAGGGGTTGCGCACGGCAAAGGGGCCGATGCGGTCCCACATATTCTCGCCATAGCGGTCGTAGGCGTAGGCCGAAAGTTGATAACCCAGGGCATAGTGGTTGGGAATATGGTCACGATACGACCCTGAAAACCAACGGTCTATATTCTTCTTACGTTTGCCTCGGTGCGTGAGGCCGATCTCCTCGCCAATGGCTCGATAGGCCATCGAGAACGAGGGTTGCAGGCCTCGGCCGTAGCTCGACATCAACGTCTCGTTCAACACGGCATCGCCCTCCAAGGCCCACAGGGGCATAAACAGCAGGCTTGTCACCGACCCCTGCTGACCGCCCATCCAACTCAAAATGCGGGGCAGACCACGACGCAGGTTGCCATACTGCGCTGCGTGGCGGTACTCGTGGGCCACCAACTGCTTGACCCAGGGCATCGAGTAGCTTTCGGTGGCGGGAAGCGAGAGAAATTCGATACGCTTCGGCAGGTACATCGCCAAGCCGTTGGCATCGAAATTCTCGGTGTGCATCACAAAGGGCATCCGCAACGCTTTGCGTGAGTAGGTGGCTCCGATGTAGGGGCTTACGGCCTCAGCATAGTGCATCACACGGCGAGCCAACAGCGTGGCCGTATCGGGGGCAATGACCCGCAGCTCGCCACTGCGCATCTCCCGCCAACGGGTGGGCGCATCGGCACCCCAACTGTAATACTGTGCTTGGGCTGCATCAACCATACACAGCCCTATCACCACCACCAAATAGCGCAACACCCTACAAATCCGCATCGGCAATTTTTTTAATTTTGAATTTTGAATTCTAAATTTTGCATTTCTCTCTGTTAGCCGCCTGCCCGTTTGCAACGGTAACCGGCACGGGTCAAGAGTTCGACCACACGGTCACGGTGGTCGCCCTGGATGATGATTTCACCCTCCTTGGCGGCACCGCCCACGCCGCATTTCGACTTCAGTTCTCGGGCCAGGGCGGCCAAATCCTCGCTGCGACCCACAAAGCCCTTGACCAGGGTCACGACCTTACCGCCCCGCTGCTTGCGGTCCAACCAGACACGCAGGTTCTGCTCCGCAGGGGGCAACGTATCGGGCTCGGTGGGGGTATCGGTCTCGAATTGAAAGTCGGGATTGGTCGAATAGACCATTCCGAGGCGTGCTTTCCAATCGTTATCTGCCATAATTTGTACTCAATGTTGGTATTTACTACGACTACTTTGCGCAAATTTACGAAAAATAATTATCTTTGCTCATACTATGGCGAACAACTTTACCGAAAAACTACTACGGCTCAACCCCTTTGGCAAGAGCGACCCCAACCCCGGATTGCCGGCCATCCTGCCCGACACCTCCGACAAGCACCTCGTGAAGGTCTATGTCGAGGGGTACGAGGATGTCGCCTTCTGGCGTGCCATCTTCGATAATTTCCGCAACCCCTACATCCGCTTCGAGATTTCGGTGCCCGATCGTGGCGACCTGCCCAAGGGCAAAAAGGTGGTGATGAGTATGATTCCCCGCTCGTCGGAGGATCTGATTTTGTGTGTCGATTCGGACTTCGACTACCTCTTCGACGGAGCCACCGAGACGGCCCACCTGGTCAATGCCTCGCCCTTTCTGTTCCACACCTACGCCTACGCCACCGAAAACTACCTCTGCTACGCTCCATCGCTGCATAACGTCTGCGTCAAAGCGACGAAGAACGATACCCGCATCTTCGACTTTGTGCGCTTTATGGAGGGCTACTCCCGCACGATTTACCCGCTGTTTGTCTGGTATGCCTACTCGGCCCTGCAAAGCTCGGAGCACATCTTTCCGCTGGCCGACTTCAAGGCGGCCGTACGGTTGGGCTACCTCGATTTGAGCCAAAACGGCGATAACACACTCCTCTGGCTGGGGCGCAACGTGGCTCGCCGTGAGAAGCTGCTCAAAGAGAAAAATCCGCAGATGGTTGCGCCGATGAAGCGTTTCGAGCAGCTCTTGGCCGCCCGAGGCGTAACGCCCGAGACCACCTATCTATATATGCACGGCCACACGTTGATGGACAACGTGGTGATGGTCTGCCTCAATACGGTGTGTCAGAAGTTGCGTGAGTTGTCGATTGCCCGCATCCACGCCTCCACAAAGAAGGGGTTGGCTCTGAAGAACGAGCTGGCCAACTACAACAACGCCCTGCGCTCGATACACGATGTGTTGCTCGACAACGACAACTACACCGATTGTCCGCTCTACCTCAAGGTAAAGGCCGACATCGAACGATACCTCGATCGGGCCATCGCCAAACTAAAGGCCGAGGGCAAAATTAAAGAATAAGCAAAAGGGGCTGTGACGAACACAGCCCCTTTTCGTTGTATTACCGCTCCTTGATGTAGCCTCGTCGATAGGCACGGAGCAGGTTTTTCAGATCTTCGATTTGCTCTCTCAGCTCACGGCCGATGTCCGTGTCACGCACCTTCTCACGGCGACCCATCATCTCGACAATCTGGGTCGTGCTGTGGATATCCGTACCATTCAAAATCGCCTCCTCGGCCGACTTGAAGGGCTCGTGCTGTACCAACTCGAAGCCACGGCTGTGATAGACCAACGTGTAGCCCGCAATGCCGGTCTTGTTGTGGTAGGCCTTGGCAAAACCGCCGTCGATCACCATCAGGCAGCCCCCCGCCTTAATCGGGTTCTCGCCCTTACCGGCACGCACAGGCACGTGGCCGTTGATGATGTGGCGGTGCGAGCCCGTCACACCAAACTCATCGAGCAGACGTTCGCACACCTCGGCCGAGTCACGCAGCGTATAGTAGGCCCCCTTCTCCTCCTTGTGGGTGGCCGTATCGGCGATGAAATAACGCTCGAAGGTGGCCATCTTCGACTTGCCGAAGAGGGGCGAATCGGCACCACTCCACAGGTACCAGAAGTAGTCGATGGCAAAGGCGCGTTCTTCCCCCTCGGCACCCAGGTCGAAGGCGGTGCGCACCAACTGATCGACACGCTGCATCAACTCCTTGCCCTTGACCGTCGTTTGACCGATGGTCACCTCACGCAACGTGCCGTCGGCATTGAGCGGCACCGAGGCGTGGAACAGGAGGTTCGAGTTGTAAATCTCGTACATTCCGCCGTGCGAGAGGAGACATCCGACGTGGGTACGCAGACGCTCGCTGATGGTGAACGAGTGTTTCAGACGCTCCATCAGGTCGGCCTCCTCGGGGGTCAGGGCATAGGGGTCACGAGGATCGAGGGTCGGGAAGTTGCTATCGATAAGCGGATAGGTCACCCCATCGAGGGTGATCGTTCCGTTCTGTTTGTCAATGTGTTCCAACAGACAACGGTGCGCCATCCCCCACTCGGGATGCGCCTTGCACATCTGACCCTCCAACTTGAAGCCGATGACCGTAATGGCTTTGTGCATTTGGGCAATCAGACGCAGGGTCTTCTCGTTCAGGTCGGGACGATTCTCCTCGACGTGCGGAGCAAAGATGCGGCAGTCGTCGTCGGCATAGGTCTCCATCGCGAAGGTGGCCAGAGGGACCATATTGATGGCATAACCATCCTCCAACGTAAAGGTGTTGGCATAGCGCAACGAAAGACGCAACACGCTTGCAATGCAGCACATATTACCCGCCGCTGCACCCATCCACAACACATCGTGGTTACCCCATTGGATGTCGAAATGGTGGTAGCCGCAAAGCGTATCCAAAATCAGGTGGGCACCCGGACCTCGGTCGAAGATGTCGCCCAGGATGTGCAGACGGTCAATCGAGAGGGTCTGAATCAGGTAGCAGAGGGCCACGATGAAATCCGACGCCCGACGGGTCGAGACGATGGTGCGGATGATGACATTGAGGTAGGCCTGCTTGTTGCTCACATCGGAGGTCTCGTGCAGCAGCTCCTCGATGATGTAGGCATACTCCTCGGGCAGGCTCTTGCGCACCTTCGAGCGGGTGTATTTCGACGAGACATCACGACACAAGACGATGAGTCGGTTGAGGGTGGTCGTATAGAACTCCTCGAGATTGGTCTCGGTGCGACGTACCAACTTAAGCTTCTGCTCGGGATAGTAGATCAGGGTGCACAGCTCCTTGATTTGGTCGTGCGTGAGGGTTTGACCAAAGAGCTCTTTGACCTTGCGTTTGATGTTACCCGAGGCGTTACGGATGACGTGCTGGAAGGCCTCGTTCTCACCGTGCAGGTCGGCCAGGAAGTGCTCCGTGGGCTTGGGCAGGTGGAGAATAGCCTCCAAATTGATGATCTCGGCCGTCACACTCGAGACGGTCGGAAAGTCTCGTGCAAGGAGTTTGAGGTAACGCAAATCCTCCTTCACATCCCGTTTAGTAAGCTCGTTTGCCATAATTCACGCTTAAATCCGATTGCGTAGCCACTCGTAGGACTACATTTATACAAATTTACGCATTTGTTTTTGAAATTCAAAATTTAGCAGTCGAAATGAGATAAGGAGATTAAAGAGATTAAAGAAATTAAAGAGATTAAAGAGGCTGACCTAAAACCTTAATCTCTTTAAGATCATTAAAATCTTTAAGGTCTTTATCGCCCCCACCCCCACCCTCGTTTTTTGATTTTAGAGGTGCAGATTTTGCTATGAACGCAGTTCGCCCCGGATGGGCTGTACTTGACGTACTGCCCATTCGGGGCGGACAAGGAAGAGCAAAATATGCCCTATAAAATCGAAAAACTACTGTCGTTTGCGCACTATACGGACAGTGGCTTGGGTGGATTGTTTGATGAAGACCTTGGGACCTCGGGCATACTTGCGCCAAAGCTCCTCGGTGTAGCCACGAATGGTCAGAAGTTCCATATCCTCGGCACGCATCACATCGAAGCCGCTCTTACGCAGGGCTGCCACCGCCTCGTCGATGTGCCACGACTTGTCGATGCAGAGGCTTAAGTTTACGGCCGAGTTGTGAATCAGATTGACCTTGAGGCGATAACGCTCCAGTAGGGCGAAAATTTTGGCAAACTTCTCCTCCAACACAAACGAGAAGTCGCGCGAACGGATGGTCAGGAGCACCTGTTCCTTCTTCAGAATCAGGATGGGAACATCGACGTGGGCCGACATACCACGAATGACCGTACCCGGCTTGCGCTTATCGCCAAAGGGACGGACATAGAGGGGGATATTCTTGTTTTGCAGGGGCTTGATGGTGCGGGGGTGGATAATCTGCGCTCCGCTATAGGCCAACTCGATGGTGTCGAGGTAGTTCAGCTCGGCAATCTGCACCGCATCGGGGAAGATTTTGGGGTCGGCATTCAGCACGCCGTCCACATCCTTCCACACGGCCATCGACTCGGCATCAAGGATGTTGGCCACCACGGCCGCCGAGTAGTCCGAGCCCTCGCGACCGAGGGTTGTCGTCGTACCATCGGGGGCACCGCCAATGAAGCCCTGCCCGACAAAAATCGAGTTCTTGGCACCGCTGACAGCCGCCTTCAAGAGGGGCGTTGAGGCCTCCAAATCGACCTCGGCATCCTTGTGACGCTGCTCGGTACGCATCGCCTGACGCATATCGATCCAGGTGTTGGGGACACCTGCATAGTTCAGGTACTCGGAGATGATGGTCGTCGAGACCAACTCGCCATAGGCCACGATGCGGTCGTACCACATCTCGGCGTCGGCATCGACAAAGTTGTCGGCTGCCACGAAGACCTCCAAATCGGCAAAGAGGGCCTCGACCCGCTCGAGCTGCTTGGGGCCGTGCCACAACTCCTCGATAATGAGGGTGTGGTTGGCACGAATTTGGTCGATCTCGGCCTGTGCGGCTTGGGGGTCATGCTGGCGGGCAGCGGCAAAGACACGCTCCAAAGCGTTGGTAGTCTTACCCATAGCCGAGACAATAATGAAGAGTTGCTGCTCGTCGTCGATAATTGTGCGCAGGTTGCGGACACCGTCGGCATTCTTCACCGAGGCACCACCGAACTTATATACTTTCATTGTTTTTCGGTATTACAAGGTGCAAAGTTAAGAAAAAATAGTTACCTTTGAAAGCGTGAAAAGAAAAACATACAAGATATGAAACAACTGCAACATCTCATCGAAGCAGCGTGGGAGGATCGCACACTGCTGAAGGATCCCGCAACCGAGGCCGCCATCCGCGAGGTGGTGCGTCTGGTCGATGCGGGCGAACTGCGTACGGCCGAGCCGCTGGATTTGGAAAAGAGCCTCTGGCAGGTGAACGAATGGGTCAAGAAGGCCATCATTCTCTACTTCCCCATCCAGCCGATGCGCAAGATGCAGGGGGGCGAGATCGAGTGGTTCGACAAGATGGAGCTGAAGCACGACTACGACCAACTTGGCGTGCGTGTAGTGCCTTCGGCGGTGGCCCGCTATGGTGCCTACATCGCTCCGGGGGCCATTCTGATGCCTTCGTATGTCAATATCGGCGCCTATGTCGATACGGGTACGATGGTCGATACGTGGGCTACGGTCGGCTCGTGCGCCCAGATTGGCAAGCACGTTCACCTCTCGGGCGGCGTGGGCATCGGCGGCGTGTTGGAGCCTGTGCAGGCGGCACCCGTCATCATCGAGGACAACTGTTTCATCGGCTCCCGTTCGATTGTGGTCGAAGGGGCACACGTCTGCCGTGAGGCGGTGCTGGGCTCGAATACGGTCATCACCGGCTCGACTCACATCATCGACGTAACCGGCTCGGAGCCAGTGACCTACAAGGGTTATGTACCGCCCCGCTCGGTGGTCGTGCCTGGCAGCTACCGCAAGCAGTTCCCCGCAGGCGAGTACAGCGTTTCGTGCGCCCTGATTATCGGCCGCCGCAAGGAATCGACCGACAAGAAGACCTCGCTCAACGATACGCTCCGCGAGTTCAACATCAGCTAAAGTTGAAAGTTAAGAGTTGAAAGTTATTCGTTTCGATACGGTTGGTTCGACCAACGATTTGGCGCGTGACGAGCAATTCGTGCACGGCGATTTGTTGTGGGCCGAAGAGCAGACCGCAGGGCGTGGGCAACGAGGCCACACGTGGCTGAGCCACAAGGGCGAAAACCTTACCTTCACGCTCCTGGTCGAGCCAAAGTTTCTGCCCGCTCGGGAGCAGTTTCTGCTCTCCGAGGCGGCCGCTTTGGCGTTGGTCGATACGTTGCGGAGCTACCAAATCGAGGCGACAATCAAATGGACCAACGATATTTATGTCGGCGACCGCAAAATCGTCGGGATGCTGATCGAGCATTTCTATGGCGGAATGCACCTCCGACGCACCCTTATCGGCATCGGGTTGAACGTCAATCAGCAGGAGTTTGACCCGTCGCTTCCCAACCCTACTTCGATGGCATTGGAGCGAAAAAAAACCTTTGACCGTGAGGAGGTTGTAGAACGATTCACAACTGCTTTCGAGGCACGCTACAAGCAACTTGAAACGGGACAGTCCGACGCCTTGCAGCAGGCCTACCGACAAGCGATGTACCGCATCCACCAAACACAGCTGTTCCGCCTCCCCGACGGCACCGAATTCGAGGCCGAGATCGAGGGGGTCGAGGCGGGCGGTGCGCTGCAACTGCGCCACACCGACGGCCTACGCCAAAGCTACCAATTCAAAGAGGTGGAATTCGTGATAAAAAAGGCGGAATAATCTTTGCTGTTAAAAAAATAACAGTTATCTTTGCGAAGTAAAACAGAAACCATTTCAAAACAACCAAATTATGAGCAACGTACCGGCAAATTTGAAGTACTCGAACGACCACGAGTGGTGCCTTCTGGAGGGTGATGTAGCCACCATCGGTATTACCGATTTTGCACAGAGCCAGCTGGGCGACATCGTCTTTGTCGATGTTCCGACCCTGGATGAGACGCTCGCCGCAGGCGATGTGTTTGGTTCGATTGAGGCCGTGAAGACCGTGAGCGATGCCTTCCTGCCGATGGGTGGCGAGGTAATCGAGGTTAATAGCGCCATCGAGGACGACGCCGCTTTGGTAAATAAAGATCCCTATGGCGAGGGCTGGATCATCAAGGTGAAGGTCAGCAATCCCGCCGAGTGGGACGACCTGCTCACCCCCGAGCAGTACGCTGAGCTGATTGGCTAACAACACCCGGCTCCCCCACCAACCTACTACGGACTGTATGCCTCAGGGTGTATGGTCTTTAGGTGTGTAATGGGGTTTGAAGTAAGAGAAAAAGAGGTATAATTTATAAAAAATCAACATTTACTATGTCGAAAGTTACTGTTGTAGGTGCAGGTGCCGTAGGTGCAACTTGCGCCAATGTATTGGCCGCTCGCGGCATCGCCAGCGAGGTGGTTTTGGTAGATATTAAGGAGGGGCTGTCGGAGGGCAAGATGCTCGATATGTTCCAGGCAGCTGCTACGTGCGGTTACAAGACCAAGCTCGTAGGCGTTACGGCTACCGATGCCGAGGGTTACAAGCCCACCGCCAACTCGGATGTAATCGTCATCACGTCGGGTATTCCCCGCAAGCCGGGTATGACCCGCGAGGAGCTGATCGGCATCAACGCCAACATCGTGAAGAGCGTGGTTGCCAACGCTTCGAAGTGGTCGCCCAAGGCCATCTACGTCATCATCTCGAACCCGATGGATACGATGACCTACCTCACGCTGAAATCGACCGGTCTGCCCAAGCGCCGTGTCATCGGTATGGGTGGTGCACTCGACTCGTCGCGCTTCCGCTGCTACCTGTCGAAGGCCTCGGGTGTAGGTATTCAGGACATCGACGGTATGGTTATCGGCGGTCACGGCGACACGACGATGCTGCCGCTGCTGTCGAAGGCCTCGATCAAGGGTGTTCCCGCTACGCAGTTCCTCTCGAAGAAGAAGCTGGAGGAGGTTTCGGCCGCTACGATGGTCGGTGGTGCTACGCTGACGAAGCTGCTGGGCACGTCGGCTTGGTATGCCCCGGGTGCTGCCGGAGCATCGGTGGTTGATGCCATCATCAACGACACGAAGGCCGTAGTTCCCTGCTCGGTATATCTGGAGGGCGAGTATGGCCAGGAGGATATCTGCATCGGTGTTCCCGTTGTGCTGGGCAAGAAGGGTGTGGAGAAGATCGTGAAGATCGACCTGACGAAGGAGGAGGCTGCGAAGTTCGCCGCTTCGGCCGACGCTACCCGCAAGGTAAACAACGCACTCTACGAGATTGGTGCTTTGTAGGCCTACCCTATCCAAACCAAAAAAGCCGCTTCACACCTCGTGAAGCGGCTTTTTTATGATAGATTCCCGACGGTGATTCGGTCGGCATATTTGCGTGAGACGGGGAGCGTCACCCCCTCCAACTCGACCTCGGTGCGTGAGGAGCGCAGCACAAGGGCTCTACGCACGATATAGGCACGATGGATGCGGACAAAATGCAGTTCGTTGAGGGTCGCCTCCCAACGTGAAATCGGGGTACGTGTGCGGAGTTTCTCGCCCGAAGCGGTATGTACCACCACCTCGTTATCGAGCGACTCGATGTAGCGAATCTCCGCTGTCGGGAGGGTGATATGTCTGCGTTCAGAGATAAAATCGACCGTTTGGGGGCGTGCCGCCTCCTGCTTCTTGAGGTAGTTATCCAACAACCATTCGGGCAGGGCCAAAGCGGCCAAGACAAAGAGAACAAAAATCGGGTTGCCCAACAGCGGGGGAAAGTTCATATTGCCAAACAACCCCACCTCCAACTCGGCATTCACCACAAAGAGCAATAAAAAGGTCAGCACCAACGAGGCTGCGGAGAGCAACAGCAGGTTCAGCACGCCCGACGCTCGGTTTACGAACGAGAGGTGGGGAAGGAAGTATTTAATCATCAACAACCCGGGCAGGAACATCGATCCCACGAACATCGAATCGGCAAAGGGGTAGCCCAGCGACGAAAGAATCGCTGCCAGCACCACCAGGCAAAGTGCCCAATAGAGTATCGTCAGAAGTGTTCGCATAGGACAAAGATAGACAAAAAAGGGTTTCGGCAAAAGCGCCAACGGCCGACTTTGGGGTTTTAACACCCCAAACGGGGGTTTCGACCTTGGAAAAACGCCCCTTTGTACCCTATCTTTGCAGTAGCGGAATTCCCAACACGAATTGTAAAACGAAAAGAAACGAAACTATGAAAAAGTTACTGATTGTCCTCTTTACGCTCGCCACGCTGATGAACGTGGTCGCACAAAATGATCCTTCGGTTACCCATCCCGAAAGTGGCGAAGTGACGCTCTACCCGGCGGTGGTTGTTCCCCAATTTACACTCTACGAAATCTATTGTGCGGGCAATCCGCTCTATATGTCGCTCATTACCCTCTGCCTGGTCGGCATCTTTTTAGCCGCCTGGAAGATGCCCTCGCGCGTGAAAGAGTTGGGGTTGTTGGCACTCGTAATTGGTATTTGCGGCTTCTTGATTGGCGTTTTTCAGGCCAACAACGTGCTGATGCAGGCCGGCGATATATCTCCTGCGGTGGTTTGTGGGGGTTTGAGGGCTGCGGTGATTGCACCGATTTGGTCCTTAATTGTCTATGGCATCTCGCTCCTGATTCGCATAGTGCAAAAGCCTAAGACAATTTAAGCGAAAAGAGATATTGAAGCGACCAAAAGTCGTTAGAGTGAGCTGTTTTTAGGCAAACAAAATCCCCGCAGTCGTGCGACCACGGGGATTTTTAGATGTTACTACCGCAAAATTGTGTATAACGAGGTGATTTTTAGGCTTGCGCAGTGGCGAAAAGCGGAGCATACTTGACGTATGTGAGCATTTTCGCCGCAAGCGTAACAACAAAATCGCCCGTTAGACAAATTTTGCTAAGAAGCATTCTATCGTATTCTCCATCAGACAGGTAATCGTCATCGGCCCTACACCTCCGGGAACGGGGGTGATGACGGAAGCTTTCGGCTCGATGGCAGCGAAATCGACATCGCCACAGAGCTTGCCCGTCTCGGGGTCACGATTCACACCGACGTCGATAACAACGGTGCCTTCGGACACCATATCGGCCGTAACGAACTTCGGGCGACCAATGGCCACCACCAAAATCTCGGCACGGCGGGTCACCTCCGCAAGGTTCTTCGTGCGGCTGTGGGCAATGGTTACGGTGGCATTCTTATCCAACAGGAGCTTCGACACGGGGAGTCCCACAATGTTCGAGCGGCCAATCACCACCGCCTCCTTGCCCGCAATCTCGACACCGGCCACCTCCAACATACGGATGATGCCCTTCGGGGTGCAGGGGAGCGTGCAGGGCTGCTTCTGCCACAGGGCAGCCACATTGGCGGGGTGGAAACCATCCACATCCTTCTTTACGTCGATGGCGGCAATCACCTTGTCCTCCGAGATATGCTTCGGCAGGGGCAGCTGGACCAGGATACCATCGACCTCGTCGTCGGCATTCAGCTCGGCAATTAAGGCCAACAACTCCTCCTCCGAGATGGAGGCCTCACGACGAATCGTCGAGTTCTTGATGCCCACCTCGGCCGAGGCCTTGGCCTTGCCCGTCACATACGACACGCTGGCGGGGTTATCGCCCACCAAAATCACAGCCAGGTGGGGCACACGACCATACTTCTCGGGGAAGGCACGCACCTCTTCGGCCATTGCGGCCTTCATCTTGGCCGACAGCTCTTTACCACTGATAATCATATCGTTTCCGTTTTATTTATCAAACACATAGTGGCCGATATCGGTGCGGTGGAAGAGGTTGTCGCACGCAATGCGCTCGACATCCTTCAATGCCGCCTGACGGGCCTCATCCAGCGTGGCACCCTTGCCCACCACAAAGAGCACACGGCCGCCGTTAGTCAGCACCTTCTCGCCCTCGGCCTTCGTACCCATATGGTACACCGTACCCTCGACCGACTCCAGGCCGCCAATCTCGACGCCCTTCCGATAGTCGCCCGGGTAGCCCTTCGAGGCCAGCACGATGCCCAGCGTGGCGAAGTCGTGCCACTCCAACTCGGTGTCGGTGTGGTCGGCCACAGCGCAGAAGATATTGACAATGTCGCTCTTCAGGCGAGGCAGCACCACCTCGGTCTCGGGGTCGCCAAAGCGGGCATTGAACTCGATGACCTTCACGCCCTCGGGGGTCTTCATCAGACCGCCATAGAGCACACCCTCGAAGGGGCACCCCTCCTTGACCATCGCCTGAGCGACGGGCTTCAAGATATGATTCAGGGCAAACTCCTCATCCTCGGGAGTAATGAAGGGGAGCGGCGAGTAGGCACCCATACCGCCCGTATTGGGACCCTTGTCGCCATCGTAGGCACGCTTGTGGTCCTGGGCCAGTTGCATCGGCCACACCTTCTCGCCCGACACGAAGCACATAAACGAGAACTCGGGGCCGGTCAGAAAATCCTCCACAACCACCTTGCCCTGACCGAACTTCGTGTCAAGCAACATATCCTTCAGTGCCTCGTCGGCCTCCTCCATCGTCTGGGCAATCACCACGCCCTTACCTGCCGCCAGACCGTCGTATTTCAGCACGGCGGGCAGCGGACGGCTCTCGACATAGGCCTTGGCCTCGGCATAGTCGGTAAAGGCCTTGAAACCTGCGGTGGGGATGTTGTATTTGGCCATCAACTCTTTGGCAAACTCCTTGCTCGACTCGATGCGGGCAGCAGCCTGCGAGGGGCCGAAGATGCGCAGCCCCTTCTGCTTGAAGCAGTCGGCCACACCTGCCGCCAGGGCCACCTCGGGACCTACGACGGTAAGCTCCACGCCCTGCTCCTCGGCAAAAGCAGCCAGGCGCTCCACCTCGGTCTCACGAATCGCCACGCACTCGGCCTGACGTGCCATACCGGCATTACCCGGAGCGGCAAAAATTTTCTCGACCTGCGGCGAGCGGCTCAGCGCATCCACGATGGCGTGCTCACGACCGCCCGACCCAATAACAAGAACTTTCATACTCCTAATGCTTAAAGTGACGCATACCGGTGAATACCATCGAGATACCCAGCTCGTTGGCCTTCTTGATCGAATCCTCGTCACGCACCGAGCCACCGGGCTGAACAATGGCCGACACACCATACTCGGCAGCCATCGTCACGCAGTCGTCGAAGGGGAAGAATGCATCCGAAGCCAGCACAATACCCTCCGTCACGCCTGCTGCACGTGCCTGCTTGAGGGCAATCTCGGCCGAGCCGACACGGTTCATCTGACCGGCACCCACGCCCAGCGTCACGCCATTCTTCACCACTGCAATGGCGTTCGACTTGACGTGCTTCACGATGCGCCAGCCGAAGTTCAGATCCTCCAACTCGGCCTCGGTGGGCTGCTTTTCGGTCACGCACATATCGGCCACCACAGTCTTGGTGCTCTTGTCCAGGTTCTGCACCAGCAGACCACCCATCACGCTCACATACTGATTCTTCACGCTGTCGTCACGGGTCATATCGACCTCGATGAGGCGCAGGTTCTTCTTCGTGGTGAGCACCTCCAGGGCACCCTCCTCGAACTTGGGAGCCATAATAATCTCCAAGAAGATGGGCTTCATCAGCTCGGCAGCCTCTTTGGTCAGGGGGCGATTCACGGCCACAATACCGCCGAAAATCGAGACCTTATCGGCCTCGTAAGCCTTCGTCCAAGCCTCCACAATGTCCTGACCTACGGCAGCACCGCAGGGGTTCATATGTTTCAGGCCTACGCAGAAGGGAGCCTCGAACTCACGCACAATGGCCAGAGCCGCATTGGCATCCTGGATGTTGTTGTACGACAGCTCCTTGCCGTGCAGCTGACGAGCCGAAGCCAACGAGAAGGGGACCACGGTCTGCTCGGCATAGAACTTGGCCTCCTGGTGGGGATTCTCACCGTAGCGCAGCGACTGTACCAGGTCGAACTCCAAGAAGAGCTTCTCGTTCAGACCGGCCTGCTTACGCATATAGGTGGCAATCATTGCATCGTACTGGGCCGTGTGGGTATAGGCCTCGGCCGAGAGGCGCAGACGGGTCGCACGGGTTGTGTTGCCCTCGGCCTTGATCTCGGCAATCACAGCGGCATAATCCGCAGGGTTGCAAACCACCGTCACGTCGGCCCAATTCTTGGCAGCCGAACGCAGCATCGACGGACCGCCGATGTCGATATTCTCGATGGCCTCCTCGATGGTCACGCCCTCTTTCTGGATGGTCTGACGGAAGGGATAGAGATTGACGCACACCATATCGATGAACTCAATCTGATTCTCCTTCAGGGCAGCCAGGTGGCTCTCATCGTCACGACGTGCCAACAGACCGCCGTGCACCTTCGGGTGCAGGGTCTTCACACGACCGTCGCAAATCTCGGGGAAACCCGTCACATCGCTGATGTTGATGGTCTCCACACCGTTCGTTTCGAGCAGCTTCTGCGTGCCACCCGTAGCAATGATATCCCAGCCCAACTGGCGAAGCTGCTGGGCAAACTCCACCACGCCGGTCTTGTCACTTACTGAAAATAAAGCTCTCATAAAGTCTCTTCTATTATTTTACGTATTGTCTCTGTGTATAGGGGGTACTCCACCTCGTGAATCAGCTGCTCCAACTCGGCTTGGTCGTGGCCGTAGTACTCGAAGGCACGTTGGGCCAAGATGCGCCCACCGTCCAACGAGTCGTCCACCTCGTGAATCGTCACACCATAGACCTTCACGCCCGCCTCCATCGCCTGTTCGATGGCTCGTGCGCCCCGAAAAGCGGGCAGCAACGAAGGGTGGATGTTGATGATGCGTCCCCGATAGGCCTCCAAGAGCGTCGGCCCCACAATGCGCATATAGCCCGCCAGGCAGACTAAATCGACCCGAGCGGCCTGCAATCGAGCCACAATCTCGGCTTCGTAGGCCTCCTTCGAGGGGTACTCCTTGGCACGGAACGCAAAGCACTCCACGCCGTGGCGACGAGCACGCTCCACCGCCTCGGCTTCGGGCTTATCGACCACCACCAAGACCACACGAGCCGGAATCAAGCCCCGCTCCGTAGCCTCCAATATGGCTTCAAGGTTGGTGCCACGCCCACTTGCAAAGACAGCCAGATGACGCATCAAAACTCCTGTGTATTACTTAATTACAACGCCTTCGATGTCGGTCACACGGCCGATAACCGAGGCCTTCTCGCCCTGAGCGGTCAGAATCTCGATGGCCTTTTCGGCCTCCGATGCGTCCAAGGCGATGACCATACCGATACCCATATTGAAGATGTTGAACATCTCGCGGTGGGGAATGCCACCCCACTTCTCCAAGGCACGGAAGACGGGAAGAATCTCCCACGAGCCCTCCTCGACCTCGATGCCCTGACCCTCCTTCAGGATGCGGGGGATGTTCTCATCGAAGCCGCCGCCCGTGATGTGGCCGATGCCGTGTACGTCGCAATTGCGAATCACCTCCAGCACCTGCTTTACATAGATGCGCGTCGGGGTCAAAAGGGCCTCGCCCAGCGGCTTACCGGGCAACTCTTCGTACTCCTTCATCAAATCGAGGTTGTTGTCCGACACCACCTTGCGCACCAGACTGAAACCGTTGGAGTGGACACCGCTCGAGGCGATACCGACCAATACGTCGCCCACCTTGACCTTCGAGCCGTCGATGAGCTTCTTCTTCTCGACTACGCCCACCGTGAAGCCGGCGATGTCGTACTCGCCCTCGGTGTACATACCCGGCATCTCGGCCGTCTCGCCACCTACCAGGGCGCAACCTGCCTGACGGCAACCCTCGGCCACACCGGCTACGATCTGCTCGATCTTGGCCGGCTCGTTGCTGCCGACAGCCACATAGTCCAAAAAGAGGAGCGGCTCGGCACCCTGCGCCAAGACATCATTGACACACATAGCCACGGCGTCGATACCGATCGTGTCGTGCTTGTCGATGGCAAAGGCCAACTTCAGTTTCGTACCAACGCCATCCGTGCCGCTCACCAGCACCGGCTCCTCGACCTTCAGGGCCGAGAGGTCGAACATACCGCCAAAGGCGCCGATATTACCCATCACACCCAGACGCGAGGTCGAGGCCACGTGCTTCTTGATGCGACGCACCACTTCGTAACCGGCCTCCAGATTTACACCGGCTTTTTCATAAGATTGTGCCATAAGTTCTTTGCTATTATTTTTTACATTTTTTGCATTTTACCTTCTCGTCGTAATGGTAGAGTGCCGTCGGATAGCGACCCGTAAAGCAGGCCGTACACAACTCCTCACGGCGTCCCGCCTTGTAGAGGGCCTCCTCGCTCAAGAAACCGAGCGTATCGGCACCGATGGCCTCTCGCACCTCATCGACCGACAGACGGGCCGAAATCAGCTCGTCGTAGGTCGTCGTATCCACGCCGTAGAAACAAGGCTCGGTCATCGGGGGCGAAGCAATGCGCACGTGTACCTCCGTAGCACCCGCCTCTTTGAGCATCGTCACGATGCGGCGTGAGGTGGTACCACGCACAATCGAGTCATCGACCAACACCACACGCTTGCCCTTGACGATGGTTCTCACGGCCGACAGCTTCATTCTCACGCCCTTTTCACGCAGTGCCTGCGTGGGCTGAATGAAGGTGCGACCGATGTACTTGTTCTTAATCAGACCCATCTCGTACGGCAGACCGCTTGCCTCGGCATAACCCATTGCGGCACTGAGGCTTGAATCGGGCACACCCACTACAATATCGGCATCGGCGGGCTGCTCGTGGAAGAGCAACTTACCCGACTCCTTGCGGTAGGCGTGCACGTTGCACCCCTCAATATCGCTATCGGGACGGGCCAGGTAGATGTACTCCATCGAGCACATATCGTGGCGCTTGAACTGCGAGTAGTGGTTCGAGCGGATGCCGTGGTGGTCGATGGTAATCACCTCACCGGGCTCCACATCACGAATATACTCGGCACCCAACGTATCGAAGGCACACGTCTCACTTGCAACCACATAGCCCTCACCCAGGCGGCCGATGGCCAGCGGGTGCAGACCGTGCTTGTCACGGCAGGCATAGATGCGGCGTGAGGTCATCACCAGGAAGGTGAAGGCACCCTCCATCATATTCAGGGCATCCAGGATGGCCGTGATGCGGGGGCGGTTGCCCACATTGTCCTTCTTGATGAGGTGGGCCAAAATCTCGCTATCGGAGCTTGACTGGAACAAACTGCCTCGCTTCTCGAGGTAATTGCGCAACTCCTCGGCATTGACCAGCGAGCCGTTGTTGGCAATCACAAAGTCACCACTGCGGTGGCGGAAAAAGAGCGGCTGCACATTTTCCAGACGGTTGCCCTCGGCGGCCGTATAGAGCACGTGGCCGATAGCCATCTCGCCCTGCATCGCCTGCAACTCCTCGCCCTTGAACACTTCGGTTACCAGGCCCTTGCCCTTGATGCGGTGGAACTCACCCTCGGCATCGACGCTCACAATGCCACATCCTTCTTGACCTCGGTGCTGCAAGGCATGCAGACCGTAGTAGGTCAGCGAAGCGGCGTGCTCGACGCCATAGATGCCGAATACTCCACACTCATCGTGAATCTGACGTTCCATATCCATTTTCTTCTACTTGCTTGGTTGTGTCTTTACGCTTCGAGCTGCTCAAGGCGGCTCAAAATCTCCTCATAAGCCTCACGCACGCCACCCAAATCGCGGCGGAAACGGTCGTGATCGAGCTTCTCGCCCGTCGTAGCATCCCACAAACGGCAGGTGTCGGGCGAGAGTTCATCGGCCAGCACCATCGTACCATCCGAGAGTTTGCCAAACTCGATTTTGAAATCGACCAACTTGATGTTGATGCGGCCGAAGAGCTCCTTCAACACCTCGTTGATGTGGCGGGCCATCCGATAAATCTCCTCCAACTCCTCGTAGGTGGCCAATCCCAATGCCACGGCGTGGTGGTCGTTCATCAGCGGGTCGCCCAGCTCATCGCTCTTGTAACAGATGTCAAGAATCGTGTTCTTGGGCTCGGTTCCCTCCTCCACGCCAAGACGCTTGGCCATCGAGCCGGCAATGACGTTTCTTACGACCACCTCCAGCGGAATGATGGTTGCCTTGCGGCAGAGTTGATCTCGCTCGTTGAGAGTCGAGAGGTAGTGGGTACGAACACCCGCCCGCTCCAACATCCGAAACAGGATGGTGGAGATGGCGTTGCTCAGGATACCCTTGTTGGCAATTGTTGCCTTTTTGATATTGTTGAAGGCTGTTGCATCGTCCTTGAAGTGCATTACGACCTCATCGGGATTTGCGGTGGCAAAGACGGTCTTGGCCTTACCTTCATACAACATTTCAAGCTGTTCCATAACGCTTAACCTAACCTTTTATAGTGTTTTACTTCTTGCGAAAATAGTTCACGGCATTCTCGAACAGGGGCTGGTATTTGTTACCGGCGATGTTCTTGAAAAGCTCCTCCTCGTAACGCTCCGTGTGGCCCATCTTACCCAGGATGCGACCATCGGGCGAGATGATACCCTCGATGGCATACGACGAGCCATTGGGGTTGTAGGGAGCCTCGGCAGTGGGATTACCCTCGGCATCGACATACTGGAAGGCCACCTGACCACGCTCGAAGAGTTCGCGAGCCAACTCCTCGCTTACCACGAACTTACCCTCGCCGTGGCTGACGGCAATGGCGTGCTCCTCGCCGAGCGTGAAGCTCGACAACCAGGGCGAACGGGTCGTGGCGACACGGGTCGTAACAATCTGCGAAATATGACGGTTGATGTCGTTGCGGAACAACGTCGGCGACTCGGCCGTCACCATTCCTAAGCGACCATAGGGCAGCAGACCCGACTTCACCAACGCCTGGAAGCCGTTGCAGATACCCAGTACCAAACCGCCACGATCCAACAGGGCGTGAATCTCATCACGCACCTTCTCGTTGTTCAGCACGCTCACAATCAGTTTGGCCGAGCCATCGGGCTCGTCACCTGCCGAGAAACCACCCGAGAGGGCCAAAATATGGGCCTCACGAATATGGGCGCACATCTCGTCAATCGAACGCAGGATGTCATCGCCCTCCAGATTGCACAGCACACTCGTACGCACCTCGGCACCCGCACGACGGAAGGCCTTGGCCGTATCGTAGTCGCAGTTCGTACCAGGGAAGACGGGCAGATAGGCAATCGGATGCTCGACAGCCTCGCCCGGATAGCAATCGGTGCGATGTTCGGGAGTCGAGGTCATCACCTCGGCCGAGTTCTCGCCCACATCGGGATAGATCTTGGCAAACTTGCGACGGTTGGTCTCGAAGAGCTCCTCCAGAGGCATCGAAACACCCTCGACGATGAACTCCTCCGACGGAATCGTGCGAGCCACCAACTCCACGCCCTCGCCCGTGAGGTCGCCATCGACCTCCAGAAGAATCGAGCCGTAGGCATAGTCGTAGAGCGACTGCTCCGAGGCCACACACTCGACACCGATGCCGTTACCGAAGGCCATCTTGGCCAGACCCTCGGCCATACCGCCCATACCTACCGACCAGGCCGACAGGACACGATCGGCCTCAATCTGGTCGCTCACGAACGTAAAGTTACGCTTGAGCTGGGCCGTATCGGGCATATAGTTCTCCAGCGGGGTGTGGCGCACCAGGTAGATGTTATGGCCTGCCCCCTTCAAATCGGTCGAAATCACCTGACGGGCATCGACGGTCGTAATACCGAAGGCCATCAGCATCGGCGGCACATTGATGTCCTGGAACGTACCCGACATCGAGTCCTTACCGCCAATCGACGGCAGACCCAGTTCCACCTGCATCTTCAGCGCACCCAGCAAGGCCGAGAGGGGCTTGCCCCACGAGGTCGGCTGCTTGGTCATACGCTCGAAATACTCCTGATACGAGTAGCGCATCTTATCGAAGCGGGCACCGGCAGCCACCACCTTCGCTGCAGCCTCCACTACGGCATAGGCAGCACCGTGATAGGGGCTCCACGAAGCCAGGTAGGGGTTGTAACCGTAGGCCATCACGCTGGCCGTCGTGGTGTAGCCATCGACGGGCAGCTTCTGCACCGAAACCTGCGTCTCGCTGCGCTGACGCTTACCACCAAAGGGCATCAGCACGGTCGAACGACCAATCGTCGAGTCGAACATCTCGATCAGTCCCTTCTGCGAAACCACGTTCCAATCCTCGTGGTTATTCTTCATACGCTCCTCAACGGTCGCACCCTCCATCTTGCGGAAGAAGGGGTTGCACTCCTCCACCGCAGCAATAGCAGCCTCGGCGTAGTGCTTGGCACCGGCCGAGTCGATAAACTCACGGCTCAAATCGGCCACCAAACGACCCTTGTTGAACATACGCATACGGCCCGTATCGGTCACATCGGCCACCTCAACCACCTCGATATTCTCCTCGCGGCAGTAGGCCATAAAGGCGGCTACATCCTTCGCCTCCACGACCACCGACATACGCTCCTGCGACTCGCTGATGGCCAACTCGGTCGAATTCAGACCGCTGTATTTGGTCGGTACACGGTCCAGATAGATATCCAATCCATCGGTCAGCTCGCCAATCGCCACGCTGACACCACCGGCACCAAAGTCATTCGATTTCTTAATCAGACGGGTTACCTCGGGGCGGCGGAACAGGCGCTCCAGCTTACGCTCCTCGGGGGCATTACCCTTCTGCACCTCCGAGCCGCACGACTCCAACGACTTCTCGTCGTGCTCCTTCGACGAACCCGTAGCACCGCCGATACCGTCACGACCCGTGCGACCACCCAGGTAGAGGATCTTGTCGCCCGGCGTGGGGCTTTCACGGCGCACATTTTCGGCCTTCACGGCACCTACCACGGCACCTACCTCCAGACGCTTGGCCACATAACCGTCGTGATAGACCTCACGCACGTGGGTCGTAGCCAGACCAATCTGGTTGCCGTAGCTCGAGTAGCCGGCTGCGGCCTTCTTCGAGATGATGCTCTGCGGCAGCTTGCCCGGAAGGGTCTCGGCCACCGGCTGGTAGATGTTACCCGCACCGGTCACTCGCATCGCCTGATAGACGTAGCTGCGGCCCGACAACGGGTCACGGATGGCACCGCCCAGACAGGTCGAAGCACCACCGAAGGGCTCAATTTCGGTCGGGTGGTTGTGGGTCTCGTTCTTGAACTGCAAAAGCCAACGCTCGGTCTCGCCATCCACATCGACATCCACAAAGATCGAGCAGGCATTGTTCTCCTCGCTCTGCTCCATATCGTCCAGCAGGCCACGCTTGCGCAGCACACGGGCACCAATCGTGGCCATATCCATCAGACAGAGGGGCTTATGCTCACGGCCCAACTCACGACGGATATTCAGATAGAGGGCCAACGTACCCTCCAGCTCCTCCTTGAGGAACGACTCCTCGACCGTAATCCCCTCCAACTCGGTGGTGAAGGTGGTATGGCGGCAGTGGTCGCTCCAATAGGTATCCAGAATGCGCAACTCGGTCTCCATCGGGTCACGCTCCTCGCTGCGGAAGTAACGCACCACCTCGGCCAAATCGTCGGCATTCATCGCCAGCCCCATCTGCTTGCAGTAGGGGGCCAGCTCCTCGGGCTTCATCTCACGGAAACCCTCCAACACCTTGACCGGAATCACCTCGGCCTGCTCCTGCTCGGAGAGGATGTCGAGGTTCTTTTCGCGTGACTCCACGGCATTGATGTAGTAGTGGCGAATCTTCTGCAACGCCTCCTCCGAGACCCCCTTGTCGAAAATCAAGAGTTTCGACGACCGGATGCGCACATCGGCCGTCGGCTCAACCAGGCGGACACAATCCACGGCCGAAGCGGCACGCTGGTCAAACTGACCGGGCAGGAACTCTACGGCCAGGTAGGGGGTGTCGCTTAAGGGGCTCTCGTCGGTCACCGTGTCGGTCACCACCTCGCCAAAGACGCCGTAGCGGCACTTCTCCTTCAATTCCTCCGAAAAACCGAAGAGGTCATAGACGCAGACCAGACGCAGCGAGGCGATATTCAGATTCAGGTTCAGATTCAGTTCTCGCTTCAGGCTCTCGGCCTCGACACGAAAACGCTCCTTCTTCTCAACGTATATACGAAAATTTTTCATCACTAAATTTGTGTGTTGCTTCTTTATCTTAAATCTCCACCTTCAGTACATCCTCGGTCTGCTTTTGGCGGAAGGCCTCCAACTTGGCAGCCAGCTCGTCGTTCGAGAGGGCCAGCATCGAGATGGCATACAGGGCGGCATTCTTGGCACCGTCGATGGCCATCGTGGCTACGGGAATACCCGAGGGCATCTGCACAATCGAGAGCAGCGAATCCAGCCCGTTGAGGGCCTTCGAACGCACGGGAATACCAATCACCGGCAGGGTCGTCATCGCAGCAATCACACCCGGCAGGTGGGCGGCACCGCCCGCACCGGCAATGATAACCTTCAAGCCACGCTCCTTGGCACCCTTGGTCCACTCGGCCAGGGCATCAGGGGCACGGTGGGCACTGATGACACGCTTCTCGTACTCGATCCCGAACTGCTCCAGGGTCTTGATGGCTCCGCTCATTACCTCGTAATCGCTTGCCGAGCCCATAATCACTCCTACTTTCATATCTTAAGTTTTTATCTGATTTTGCTAACAAAAAGCCGCCATATTCCTACGGAATGGCGGCTATCTTCTTATCTTTTGGCACTATAAGGGTGCTTGGCAACCCACGGGGCCGAGGCCTCGTACATCAGAGCGTGCGACAAACCGCACACCCGACCAACTGAACAGCATCGACTGTATCGTTGGCGAAAATCAATATGATTTGTTTTCACCATGCCCTTGAAACCAATTAACGCACAAAGATACAAAAAATAAAAACAATAGAATGTGTCGCAAGGGACACATTCTACTGACAATTTATTAACATTTGTTTTCGACGGCGATTACTTGGCCTTGGCCTCGCAATAGGCGCAGCGCAACGTGCCATCTTCGGAGTAGCGGAAAATCTGATCGACATCCTCGGTTGAGGAGATGCAGCACTTGTTGTGGCAGACGTGGCCATCCTGAATGTAGTTCTCGTTGAAGACGGGGGTGTGGTCGAAAGGCTTGTTCTCGTCGGCCCACTGCAAGAGGGTGTAGATGAGCGCCATACGCACAAACTTACCATTCTCGACCTGGCGGAAATAGACGGCACGCTTGTCGTTATCGACCTCACGTTTAATCTCATTGACACGGGGCAGCGGGTGGAGAATAATCATATCTTCACGGGCACTCTTCAGCTTCTCCAGATCCAGCACGAAGCTATCCTTCACACGGTCGAACTCCTCCTCGTCCAGGAAACGCTCTTTCTGCACACGGGTCATATAGAGGATATCCAACTCACCCATCACCTCCTCCATGGTGCGGACCTCGCTGAATTCGAGGTTCGAGTTGGCACGCATCTCCTTGAGCATATAACTCGGCAGACGCAGCTCCTCGGGCGAGATCAGAATGACACGGATACCCTCCTCACGCGACAACGCCTTGATGAGCGAATGGACCGTGCGACCGAACTTCAAATCGCCGCAGAAACCAATCGTAAGGTTGTTCAGGCGACCCTTCTCACGCTTGATGGTCAGGAGGTCGGTCAGCGTCTGCGTCGGGTGGGCGTGGCTGCCGTCACCGGCATTGATGACCGGAATACCTGCATACTGCGAGGCTACGAGCGGAGCACCCTCCTTGAAGTGGCGCATAGCAATGATGTCGGCAAAGCAACGAATCACACGCACCGTATCGGCCACCGTCTCGCCCTTCGATACGGACGAAGAGGCGGCATCCGAGAAGCCGATCACCTGACCACCCAGCTCCAGCATAGCGGAGGTGAAGCTCAATCGGGTGCGGGTCGAAGGCTCGTAGAAGAGCGTTGCGAGTTTCTTGCCTTTGCAGGCCTCACGATACTTCTCGCGGTTGGCAATAATATCCTCGGCCAGCGAGACGATTTGGTGAATTTCCTGAACCGAAAGGTCGGTCGGATCGATCAAATGACGCATAAGTAAAGAAAATGCAAAATTTAGAATTCAAAATTTTCGTGATGGGGTGTGTAAAAGTGCCCCAACAACAACGGCTGCATTTTGATTTCAGAGGAGCAGATTTTGCGCCGCCCGCAAGCGAAGTGCAAAATATGCCCTATAAAATCGAAATTACTTCATCCAGCTCTCGTCCGAGGGGTTATTGCGGAACTTGATAAGGCGCTCCTTGTCCTCTACTTTGATGTAGCCCTCCTCGGCAGCCACCTCTACCAGGGCGTCGAGGTTCGAGAGCGAGTAGTTGATGACGTTGGCCTCGGCCATACGATCCAGACCCTTCTTCATACCGTAGGTGAAGATCGAAGCGACACCCAACACCTCGGCACCGGCCTCACGCAGGGCATTGACCACCTCGATGCACGAGCCACCCGTCGAGATCAGGTCCTCGATAACGACCACCTTCTGGCCCTTCTCCAACTTACCCTCAATCTGGTTGCCACGGCCGTGATCCTTCTGACCCGAGCGTACGTAACCCATCGGCATATCGAGGATGGTGGCGGTGATGGCAGCGTGGGCGATACCGGCCGTCGAGGTACCCATCAGCACCTCGGCCTCGGGGAACTTCGTGCGGACAATCTCAGCCAGACCGGCCTCGACGTGTTTACGCACCTCCACAGCCGTCAGCGTCAGACGGTTGTCGCAATAGATCGGGCTCTTGATACCGCTGGCCCAGGTGAACGGCTGATCGGGACGCAAAAAGACGGCACCAATCGAAAGCAAATCTTTGGCAATAAGTTTCTCCATAACGCTATTTTGTTTTTGTTTGTTTATTCGAGTGCTTGACGCAACAACGGCTCCACCTCGTCGGGGTAAATCGCCCCTTCGTGCACCTTCACCCCATCGATGTAGAGGGTCGGCACATAGTAGTAGTCGAACTGATTGGCACGCTCGGCCTCTTCCGACTCCTCGATAAGTTCGATTTCGAGCGACTGAAATTCACTCTTTTGTGCCTTCAACTCCTCGATGTAGCGCAATGCCTTCTTGCAGAAAGGACAATTCTTCAGGTAGAACAGTTGTACGTGTTTCATATTATTCGTTCAAAAACTCTTCGACACAACGACGGTAGGCTGCCACGGGGTCGGCAGCTGCCGTGATGGGGCGACCCACCACGATGAAGTCCGAGCCAATCTCACGGGCACGGGCCGGGGTCGTCACACGCACCTGGTCACCCACCTCGCCATCGGCAAAGCGCACACCCGGGGTGATGGTCAAGAAATTCATACCGCACTCTTTCTTGACCATACCTGCCTCGAGGGGCGAGCAAACCACACCATCCAGACCTGCCTCGTAGGTGTTGCGGGCATACTTGACGATGGTGTCGTTGATCGAGGCACCGATGAGCAACTCACGCTGCATACGCTCCTCGCTCGTAGAGGTGAGCTGCGTCACGGCAATCAGCAGCGGGCACGAGCCATCCTCACGCGTCAAACCCTCCTTGGCGGCACGCATCATATCGATCGTACCTGCGGCGTGCACGTTGGTCATATCGACATCGAGACGCGACAAAACGGCCATCGCCTTCTTCACCGTATTGGGAATGTCGTGCAATTTCAGGTCCAAAAATATCTTGTGACCACGACGCTTGATCTCACGGACAATCGAGGGGCCCTCGGCATAGTAGAGCTCCATACCGATTTTGAGGAAAGGTTTGCGCTCCTCATCCTTGAACAAATCGAGGAAACGGAACGTATCTTCTGCCGACTTGAAGTCACAGGCAATAATCACATCTCGCTGAATCATAACTATATAGGTTTTTTATTTTACTATTCCGATAATATCTTGCAGACGCTCGATGCCGAGGCGCTCCATCTCGATGGGCAGTCCCTCGACAATTTTTTTCGAGGCAAAGGGATCGACCAGGTTTGCTGCACCCACCTGCACCGCCGTAGCACCGGCCATCATCATCTCGATGACATCCGACGGGGTCTGCACACCACCACAACCCATCACGGGAATCGAGCAGGCCGAGGCGACCTGATAGACCATACGCACGGCCAGCGGGAAGATGGCGGGACCCGAGAATCCACCCATCGTGTTGGCAATCACCGGTTTGCGTCGCATCGTATCAATTCGCATACCGAGCAGCGTGTTGATCAGGCACAAACCATCGGCACCCGCCTCCTCGCACGCCTTGGCAATCGAAACGATGTCTGTCACGTTGGGCGAGAGTTTGATATAGACGGGTTTCGTGGTCACAGCCTTCACGGCACGGGTCACCTCGGCAGCCGCCTCGGGCGAAGTGCCGAACGACATACCGCCGTGGCGCACGTTGGGGCACGAGACATTGACCTCGATAATGCCCACCTGCTCCTCCTTATCGATCAACTCGCAGCAGTAGGCATACTCCTCAATCGAGAAGCCCGAGATGTTGGCGATGACGGGTTTATGGAAGTAGCTCTTCAGCATCGGCAGTTCGTGCTGGATGACGTGGTGGATGCCCGGATTTTGGAGGCCCACGGCGTTAATCATACCCGCACGGCACTCGGCGATGCGGGGCGTGGGGTTGCCGAAACGAGGCTCCTTGGTCGTCCCTTTGAAAGAGAACGAGCCGAGGATGTTGATGTCGTAGAAATCCTTAAATTCGTTGCCGAAGCCAAACGTTCCACTTGCGGGGATGACCGGATTGTCCAGTCTGATACCGCTCAAAACGACCGAAGTATCTCTTACCATATTACCTCCTCTTTTAACAGTACGGGACCCTCTTTGCAGATGCGTTTGTTGCCATATTTGGTCTTGCACGAGCAACCCATACAGGCGCC
This sequence comes from Alistipes sp., assembly GCA_017436185.1. The sequence goes on from JAFSDP010000020.1 coordinate 45,252, forward strand.
AAAACCGCATCCCATACGCTCCTCAAACGAGAGCTGACCATCTACCTCAACCGCATCGTAGAGTGCCTTCAACATCGGCAGAGGTCCGCAGGTATAGAAGTAACCGAACTCCAACTGACGCTCTGCGATGGCCGTCGTCACGAAGCCTTTGACCCCCTTCGAGCCATCGACCGTCGAGACAACCACCTCGCAACCCAGCTGGCGGAACTCCTCCTCGTAGAAGATCTCCGAGGCGGTATTGAAACCCAACACCACCGTCACTTGGCGACCCTCCGAAAGGAGCTTTTTGGCCAGATTATAGAGGGGCGGCACACCGACGCCACCACCCACCAAGAGGGTCTTATCGGCTGCCTTCGAGCAATCGAAGCCGTTGCCGAGGCCTGTCAGCAAGTCGAGCGTTGTTCCCGGAGCTGCCGAGGCGCACATTTGACGTGTACCCTCGCCCACTACCTTATATATAATAGTAATGGTCTTATCGTCGTAGTCCGATACGGAAATCGGACGACGCAGGAATTTCCCCTCAAGGGCAATGTTTACGAACTGACCCGGGCGGGTAATCCACTCGGTCGGACCCTCCAAGACCATCCGCCACACCGTGTCGGTCAGCGGCTCGTTCTTGAGGACAGTGTAGATGGCGTTCTTATACAAAATTCAAAATTTAGAATTTAGAATTCAAAATCAGGGGCTTAAGCAACCTGAAAAAGAATGTAGGGAATTTAGTGAGTTTAGTGAATTTAGGGATTAGGTCCGCTTCATCAAACTCCCTAATCTCGCTAAACTCCCTTCGTTTGTCTTCGCTTCAATTACTTAGCGTCGATGGTCGAGACACGCAGGGTAATCTCCTCCAACACATCGAGCAGTACACGAACCGTTTCAAGGGCGGTGAAGACCGTCACGTTGTTCTCTACGGCGGTGCGACGAATCTCGTAGCCGTCGAGACGGGTGTTGTGCTGGTTGATGTCGATGGTGTTGATTACGTAGCTTACGTGGCCCTGACGCAACGAGTCGATAATCTCGGTCGAGCCCTCGTTGAGCTTGTTACGGGTGCGGGTACGCACGCCGTGCTTACGCAGGTAGTCTGCCGTGCCGGCCGTAGCCTCGATGTTGAAGCCCAGGTCGTAGAAGCGACGAATCAAGGGCAGTGCCTTGGGTTTGTCGTCGTCGGCAATCGAGACAAGAATCGTTCCGTAGTTCGACACGTTCATACCCGAAGCCTGCAATGCCTTGTAGAGGGCACGGGTCAGCTTGTCGTCGTAGCCAATCGCCTCACCGGTCGATTTCATCTCGGGTGAGAGGTAGGAATCCATACCGCGAATCTTGGCAAACGAGAAGGCGGGGGCCTTTACATACCAACGCTCCTTCTCCTCGCCATAGACCTTCTCGATGCCCTGCTCCTTGAGCGAGCGACCCAGGATGACCTGCGTAGCGATGTGCGCCATAGGCACACCGGTCGATTTCGAGAGGAAGGGAACCGTACGCGACGAACGGGGATTCACCTCGATGACATAGACCTCGTCCTGCTCATCGACGATGAACTGAATGTTGTACAGACCCACGATGCCGATACGCAGACCCAGGCGCACCGTGTAGTCGATAATCTTGTCACGCACCGCCTGCGAGACGCTGAACGAAGGATAGACGCTGATCGAGTCACCCGAGTGGATACCCGTACGCTCGATATGCTCCATAATGCCGGGGATGAATACATCCTTGCCGTCGCAGATGGCATCTACCTCCAACTCCTTACCCATAATGTAGCGGTCCACCAGCACGGGCGAATCGACATTGACCTCAACGGCCGTCTGCAGGTAGTGACGCAGACGCTCCTCGTTCGAAACGATCTGCATAGCACGACCACCCAGCACGTAGCTCGGACGTACCAAAACGGGGTAACCGATGCGGGCAGCGGCACGAACACCGGCCTCAATGTCGGTCACGGCCTCGGCCTCGGGCTGCGGAATACCCAGCTCCTCCATAATGCGCTCGAAGCAACCACGGTCCTCGGCGTTGCGGATGGCCTCCGTGTCGGTACCGATGATGGGCACACCCAGCTGTGCCAGCGGCTCGGCCAGGTTGATGGCCGTCTGGCCACCCAGCGAAACCACGATGGCCTTGGGCTGCTCCAACTCGATGACATTCATCACATCCTCTACGGTGAGCGGCTCAAAGTAGAGCTTATCGCTCGTCGTATAGTCGGTCGAGACGGTCTCGGGGTTGTTGTTGATGATGATGGCCTCGTAGCCCGCCTTGCGAATCGACCAGATGGCGTGCACGGTCGAATAGTCGAACTCCACACCCTGACCGATACGAATCGGACCCGAGCCGAGTACCACGATCTTCTCCTTTTGACTTACAATCGACTCATTCTCTTCCTCGTACGTCGAGTAGAAGTAGGGCACGTAGGCCGAGAACTCGCCACCGCAGGTATCGATCATCTTATAGACGGGGAAGATATGGTTGGCCTTACGCAGGGCGAAGAGCTCGTGCTCGGTCATACCCCACAACTGGCCGATATACTTATCGCCAAAGCCCATACGCTTGGCGTCACGCAGCGTCTCCACGTCACCCACATGGTCACGTACCACCTGTTCGAACTCGACAATCTTCTTGAACTTCTCGAGGAAGAACATATCGATCTTGGTGTTGTTGTAGATCATCACCAAATCGACGTGGTTGCGGATGAGCTGGGCAATGGCGTAGAGGCGGTCGTCCGTACCGTCCTTGATGTAGGCAAGCAACTCGTCGTTCGACCACTTGTCAAACTTCTTGTGGTAGATGTGGCAAACACCCGTCTCCAACGAGCGCACGGCCTTCAAGAGCGACTCCTCCATCGTGCGGCCGATGGCCATCACCTCACCCGTAGCCTTCATCTGCGTGCCAAGCTTATTGGAAGCATCCGAGAACTTATCGAAGGGGAAGCGGGCCACCTTCGTTACGACATAGTCGATCGTCGGCTCGAACGAGGCGGGGGTGGTGGCGATACGAATCTCGTCGAGCGTCAGACCTACGGCAATCTTGGCACTCACGCGGGCAATCGGGAAGCCCGAAGCCTTCGAAGCCAATGCCGACGAACGCGACACACGAGGATTCACCTCAATCAGGTAGTATTGGAACGAGAGGGGGTCGAGGGCAAACTGCACGTTGCAACCACCCTCAATTTTCAACTCGCGGATAATCTTCAGGGCCGAACCACGCAGCATCTGGAACTCCGTGTTGGTCAGCGTCTGGGCCGGAGCAACCACCATCGAGTCACCGGTGTGGATACCTACGGGGTCGATGTTCTCCATCGAGCAGATGGCGATGGCCGTGTCGTTCGAGTCACGCATCACCTCAAACTCAATCTCCTTGTAGCCCTTGATGCTCTTCTCGATAAGCACCTGGTGCACGGGCGAGAGGAAGAGAGCGTTGCGCATCATCTCGCGCAGCTCCTGCTCGTTATCCACAAAACCGCCACCCGTACCACCGAGCGTAAAGGCGGGACGCAACACCACAGGATAGCCAATCTTGGCGGCAATCTCCACACCCTCCTCGATCGACGAGGCCACATCCGACGGCAGCACCGGCTCACCCAGCTGCTCGCACAGATCCTTGAAGAGCTCACGGTCCTCGGCACGCTCAATCGACGAGAAGCTCGTACCGAGAATTTCAACCTGGCACTCATCCAAGATACCCTTCTTGGCCAACTGTACGGCCAGATTCAGACCCGTCTGGCCACCCAGACCCGGCACAATGGCGTCGGGACGCTCGTAGCGGATGATTTTGGCCACATACTCTAACGTCAGCGGCTCCATATAGACCTTGTCGGCGATGTTCGTATCGGTCATAATGGTTGCAGGGTTCGAGTTGACGAGGATCACCTCGTAGCCCTCTTCACGCAGTGCCAGACAGGCCTGCGTACCTGCATAGTCAAACTCGGCAGCCTGGCCGATCACAATCGGACCCGAGCCGATGACCATCACTTTCTTGATATCTTCTCTTTTAGGCATCTCTTCCCTCCTGCATTAATTTAACAAACTTCTTGAACAAATAGTGGCACTGCTCCTCGGCGCTCGACGGATCGAACTGTACGGAGAAGACCTTATCGATTTTGCACTCCAAACCCTCGACCGTCTGGTCCAAGAGGTTGGTGTGGGTAATCTCAAGCACTCGCAGCGACTCGGGCTTGACAACATAGCCGTGATTCTGGCTCACAATCTCGAGCATACCCGTCAGGTGGTTCTTCACGGGGTGGTTACCGCCTCGGTGGCCGAACTTCATCTTCTCCACCTCGCCACCATAGGCCAGGGCGATGAGCTGGTGACCCAGACCGATGCCGAACAGCGGCAAACGACCACGCAACTGCTTGATGAGCGAGATGACCGACTTCACGTGGTGGGGATCACCCGGACCGCTCGAGATGATGACGCCGTCGGGACGGAAGGCCATCACCTGCTCTACGGTGGCATCGACGGGCAGTACCGTCACATTGCAACCCACAGCGTTGAGCTGGCTCACCACACTATTCTTCAGACCGCAGTCGATGGCCACCACATCGTAGGTGTGGTTGGGCACACGCTTCATCCAACGCTTCTTGCAGCTTACACGGGCTACACTGTCGGTGGGAAGGGTGTAGGCCTTGAGCTTGGCCAATGCCTCCTCGGTCGAGGTGGTGATGTCGGTAAGGATCGCCTTTTGCGTTCCCTCGTCACGAATCACTCGTACCAAAGCACGAGTATCCAGCCCCCAAATGGCGGGGATATTGTGCTCCTGCAACACCTCGTCGAGGGTGCTCGTGTAGCGGAAGTTCGACGGTTGGTCGTTGTACTCGCGCACAATCATCGCACCGAGGGTCGGCGTCTTCGTTTCGTAGTCGTCATCGGCCATACCGTAGTTGCCAATGAGCGGATAGGTCATCACCACCATCTGATCCGTGTAGGCGGGGTCGGACATAATCTCCTGATAGCCCACCACGGCGGTGTTGAAGACAATCTCGTGAATGACCTCACGGTCGGCGCCGAAGCCGTAACCGCAGAACTCGCGGCCATTCTCCAAGACAAGTTTCTTCGTAAATGCTTTCATCACAGTTATTTTGTGTTTGTTTATTGTTCCTTGTAAGCCACCTTGCCGCCTGCCACCGTCATACGGGCTCGGCCCACCACACGCCAACCGGCAAAGGGGGTCGCCTTGCCCTTCGAGAGGAAGGTTTCGGGATCGATTTCATACTCCGTATCGAGGTCCAGCACCGTAAAGTCGGCACGGTTGCCAACCTCCAATCCGCCCTCGATGCCGAACAGACGACGGGGAGCCAGACTCATACGCTCGATGAGGGTCTCCAGCGACATCACCCCCGTCTTGACCAGATGGGTGTAGAGCACACCGAAGGCACACTCGATGCCGACGATGCCCATTGCACTCTTCTCCAGCCCTCGGCTCTTCTCCTCGGCCGAATGGGGAGCGTGGTCGGTAGCCACCACCTCGATGGTGCCATCCACCAAACCTGCCACCAGCGCATCCCGATCCTCACGGCTGCGAATGGGGGGATTCATCTTCCAACGTCCCTCCTCCTGCAGCTGCTCGTCACACAGCACCAGGTAGTGAGGACCTGTCTCGCAACTTACGGGAAGACCCTCGGCTTTGGCCCGACGCACCAACTCGACACTCTCCTTGGTCGAGATGTGGCAGACGTGGTATTGGCAACCCGTTTGGCGTACCAGTTCGATGTCACGAGCCACCTGCCCCCACTCACTCTCGGAGCAGATGCCTCGGTGGTTGTGCTGACGGCAGTACTCGCCCTCGTGGATGTAGCCGCCACGCAGCAGTTCGTTCACCTCGCAGTGGGCCACGATGGGCTTACCCAGACGCTTGGCCTCCTGCATTGCACGCAACATATCCTCGTCACGCTGCACACCACGACCATCGTCCGAGAAGCCGACGACCGAAGGGGCCATTTCGGCCATTTCGGCCGGTTCGCCACCACCCTGCTGCCCCATCGTGATGCAACCGTAAGGAATCACCTCGATGGCGGCATCCCGTTCGATGAGGTCGAGCTGTTCCTTGAGGTGAGCAGCCGTGTCGGGTGCAGGGTTGAGGTTGGGCATGGCACAGACGGTGGTATAACCGCCACGAGCCGCTGCCGCCGTACCGGTGGCAATGGTTTCCTTGTAGCCAAAGCCCGGCTCACGCAGGTGGACGTGGACGTCGACCAGTCCCGGCACCACGACGGCACCCGCCAAATCGACCACTTCGTCACCCGCTTCGGGGGTCGTGGCATCGACCACAACTCCCTCTTGCACAACGAGTGTGCGCTCCTCTATGCGACCATTGACCAGGCAACGGCCATTGATATAGAACTGCTTCATTGTAGGTTACAAAAAAGGGCAACTGCGCAACAGTTACCCTATTAGACCAAAAACAATAATTCCGCCTCGGCGAAACGACAACGACGCTGACCAACTTGCGACGGGGAGCTATAATCGTATTTCATCATAAGGCGGTATGATTTTAATTAGGGCAAAGGTAATGGATTTTGGTGCTTTGTGCAACTTTTCGGGCGAAAATTATCATCAAGAAATTAACATTTTTTTGAAGAAAAGCAAAGCGAGTCGGGAAAGCGTTAGAGAATTGATAAGGTCACTATGGGTCTTTTAAGGTCATTTTAGGTCGCTATGGGCAAGAGCGTCATTCTGAACGTCAGTGAAGAATCTCTTGGCGCGGCAGTGGCTGCAAGAGATATTTCGGTCGCTGTGCTCCCTCAATATGACGCAGCAGAAACCGCTTATAACGACCCATAGGTCTTATAGGTCGCATAGGTCTTTATAGGCCGGGTTACAAAAATGTAACCTGTGCTGCAAAAGTGGGGAGAATAAGGAAATTAAAGAGTTTAAGGAGATTAACGAAGCGGGCATTCCCATAGCGACCTTAAAAGACCCATTGCGACTTATAACGACTTATAGCGACCTATAGCGACCTTATCTTCAAAAAAGAATTTTTAATTTTTAATCTTTAATTTTTAATTTCGCTTTTTGGGTTTTATATTTGCAGATTGGATGACAATGCAGCAATTCATAGTACCCTTTTTATTGACGCTCGGTGCCGGTTTGGCAACGGGCGTAGGCAGTATTATCGCCTTTGTGGCACGACGCACCAACCATCGGTTGCTCTCGTTTGCGTTGGGTCTGTCGGGCGGTGTGATGGTCTATGTGTCGTTTGTGGAGCTCTTTCCGCAAGGGCTGGAATTGCTCTCCTCCTCGTTGGGCGACAAGGCCGAGTGGTGGAATCTGGTCGCCTTCTTTGGTGGAATGGTCCTGATCGGAGGCATTGACTACCTGGTACCCTCGGCCGAGAATCCCCACGAGGCACACCACGTCGAGGAGCTGAACGAAAAGCCCAAGCCGAGTCGTTTGATGCGGGTGGGGTTGATGTCGGCGCTGGCCATTGCCATCCACAACTTTCCCGAAGGCATTGCCACCTTCACGGCGAGTCTGAACGACCCGGCGTTGGGTCTGGCCATTGCCGTAGCCGTAGCCATCCACAACATCCCCGAGGGTATTGCCGTGTCGATTCCCCTCTACTACGCCACCGGAAGCCGCAAGCGGGCCTTTGTGTGGTCGTTGTTGTCGGGTTTGGCCGAGCCGATCGGGGCGTTGGCCGCCTGGCTCATTCTGGCACCGATGCTCACGCCGACCCTCTTGGGGTGCACCCTGACGGCCGTAGCGGGCATTATGGTCTATATCTCGATCGACGAGCTGTTGCCCGCCGCACGGGAGTATGGCGAGCCGCATACCGCCATTCTGGGTGTGGTGATTGGTATGGCCGTGATGGCGGTCAGTTTGGTAAGTTTATAGCACAGAAAACAAAAAAATAAACGGATAAAACGATGTTGGATATTTTACTTTTGATTGTGGGTCTGGGCCTGATTTTGGGTGGTGCCAACTACCTGACGGATGGTGCATCGGCTCTGGCGCAGCGACTGCGGATGCCCGATTTCCTGATTGGTCTGACGATTGTGGCAATCGGAACCTCGATGCCCGAAATGGTGGTGTCGGTACTCTCGGCCATCAACGGCCAACCCGATATGTCGATTGGCAACGTGGTCGGCTCAAACCTCTTTAACGTGCTGGTAATCTTGGGTGTTTGCGCGACAATCCGTCCCCTCTCGTTCTCGAAAAACACCGTTCTGTTCGACATTCCGTTTGGTGTAGCCGCAGCCTTTCTGTTGATGGTAATGGCCCTCGACACGGTCTTCGAATTGGGTCCCGTGAACACCTTGTCGCGTGTGGATGGTATCATTATGCTCTGCCTCTACATCGGCTTGATGATCTACACGATTCGTGTGGCCGAGCGTCCCGCCGAAGGCGACTCGACCGAGAAACCGATGGCCGTTTGGCTGATGGCCGTGATGATTATCGGCGGTCTGTGCGGTCTGATTTTCGGTGGCAACCTCTTCCTCGATAGCGCCACCAACATCGCTCGCTCACTGGGCGTTTCTGAGTCGGTCATCGCCATCACGTTGGTGGCAGGTGGTACGTCACTGCCCGAGTTGGCCTCGTCGGTCGTATCGCTTATCAAGGGCAAAGCCGATATGGCATTGGGTAACGTCATCGGCTCGAACATCGCCAACATCCTCTTGATTTTGGGTCTTTCGGCCACCATCACTCCCCTCTCGCTGGGTGGCATCACGCCGTTCGATTTGATGATGGTTGTGCTGTCGGCCATGTTGGTTTTCGCCACCTCGATCACCTTCCGTCGCAACCGTCTGGATCGCCCCGAGGGTGTCATTTTCCTGGTAATTTACATCCTCTACATTTACCGACTTATAGCCTAACCTTAAAACCACGAAATAGATGATTAACACACTGTTATTCGGCAACCTCGGATGGGGTGAATTCCTCATCATTGCACTGGTTGTAGTGCTACTCTTCGGCGGCAAGAAGATACCCGAACTGATGAAGGGAATGGGCAAGGGTGTCCGCAGTTTCAAAGAGGGGATGAAGGGCATCTCGGACGAGGAGCCTACGGACCAAAAGCCCGAGCAATAGCCCTCGACTATGGCGACACCGCACACCGAGACGCAAGCCACCTTTTGGGACCATTTGGAGGTGTTGCGTTGGGCGTTGTTGCGCTCATTGGGGGTGCTCATCGTAGCCGCCATCGGCCTCTTTATGGCGATGCCCACCCTCTTCGAGGAGGTCATTCTTGCCCCCTCACGGGGCGATTTTGCCCTCTACAGGCTGCTCGAATGGCTGGGTGCCACAACGGGTGAGTTCCACATCACGTTGCAAAACATCCACGTCGCAGCCCAATTCACCACCCATATTTCCGCTTCGCTTTGGGGGGCATTGCTCATCACGCTCCCCTATCTGAGTATCGAGATTTGGCGCTTCATCCGCCCGGGGCTCTATCCCCACGAACGACGTGGCGTCGGTATGGCACTCGCCATCGGAGCGTTGCTCTTTTTGGCGGGGTGTGTGGTGGGTTACTTTTTGGTCTTTCCGCTCACGTTTCGCTTTCTGGCCACCTACCAACTCAGCGGCGAGATTATGAACCAAATCACCCTCAACTCCTATATGAATAACTTTATGGGGGTCGTTTTGGTGATGGGCGTAGCCTTCGAGCTGCCCATTCTGACGTGGCTCCTTTCCCGCATCGGCATTCTGAATCGCACCACCCTCCAGGAGGGGCGTCGCTATGCCGTCGTGGTGCTGCTCGTGTTGTCGGCCCTCATCACTCCGTCGGGCGATCCCTTTACGCTCGGAGTGGTCTTCCTGCCGCTGTATCTACTGTACGAAGTGGGGATTTTGTGCGCTCGTCGGGCATAAAGTGAAAAAAATAGCCAAAAAAAGGTTGCAATCTCGCACTTTTTCTTAACTTTGTCTATTCACTTTGTCATCTTACAAACACTCAAACCTTATAAACGCACCATGGAACAACACAACGTGCAGGAGTTACAAGACGTGGTGATTCGCTTTTCGGGCGATTCGGGCGACGGTATGCAGCTCACCGGCACACTCTTTTCCGACACGGCCGCACTGGAGGGTAACAGTATCTCGACCTTCCCCGATTATCCGGCCGAAATTCGCGCCCCGCAGGGTACTGTTGCGGGTGTATCGGGCTTCCAGGTCCACTTTGGCAGCGAGCACGAGCTCAACCCGGGCGACTTCTGCGACGTGCTGATTGCAATGAATCCCGCCGCCCTGAAGGCCAACCGCCGTTGGCTCAAAGAGGGGGCTACGGTCATCCTCGATGGCGACTCGATTACCGAAGAGAACCTCAAGAAGGCTGGCTTCCAGACCCTCGACCCCATTGCCGAGTTGGACATTTCGGAGTACCACGTCGTGGTGCCCGACATCACCTCGCTCACTCGTGAGGCGTTGAAGGATACGGGGTTGGACAACCGTGCCATCGTCAAGTGTAAGAATATGTTTGCGTTGGGTATCTGCTTCTGGCTCTTCGACCGTCCCGAGTCGCACGCCTTTGCCTACCTCGACGCCAAGTTCGGCAAGAAGGCCCCCATCATTGCCGAGGCCAATAAGTTGGCCATCAAGGCGGGCTACAACTTTGCCGCCAATACCCACCAATTTGCCAACAACTACCACGTGGCTGCCGCTCCGCAGGAGAAGGGCACCTACCGCACCATCTCGGGCAACGTGGCTACGGCGTGGGGCCTGATGGCTGCCGCCGAGAAGGCAGGCCTTCCGCTCTTCTGCGGCTCCTACCCCATCACCCCTGCCACGGTGATTTTGGAGGAGTTGGCCAAACGCAAAGACCTCGGTGTAAAGACCGTACAGGCCGAAGACGAGATTGCAGGCATCTGCACCGCCATCGGTGCCGCCTATGCGGGTAACTTCGCCGTCACCTCCACCTCGGGTCCGGGTCTTTCGCTTAAGAGCGAGGCGCTGGGTCTGGCCGTGATGATCGAGCTGCCGCTGGTGGTGGTCGATGTGCAGCGTGGCGGCCCCTCGACGGGCCTGCCGACCAAGACCGAGCAGAGCGACCTGCAACAGGCTCTCTATGGCCGCAATGGCGAGTGTCCGCTCATCGTTGTGGCTGCCTCGTCGCCCAGCGACTGCTTCCACTACGCCTTCGAGGCGGGTCGCCTGGCAATGGAACATATGACCCCCGTCGTGCTCCTGACCGATGGTTTCATTGCCAATGGCTCGGAGCCGTGGCGCATTCCCTCGATGAAGGACTACCCCGCAATCACCCCTCCCATTGTCGAGGAGGCTCCCGAGGGTGGTTTTATGCCCTATGTGCGTAACGAGAAGTTGGCGCGCGGCTGGGCCTTCCCCGGCAAGACGGGTTTGGAGCACCGTGTAGGCGGTCTGGAGAAGGATGCCGTCAAAGGCTCCATCTCGCACGACCCCGCCAACCACCAGAAGATGACCCACCTGCGAGCCGAGAAGGTAAGAATGGTGGCCGACTACATCCCCTCGCAGGAGGTCTATGGCGACAAGGAGGGCGAGCTGTTGGTTGTCGGCTGGGGTGGCACGCGTGGTCACCTGCAAAATGCGGTGGATCAGCTGCGTAAGGAGGGCAAAAAGGTGTCGCTCTGCCACTTCAACTACATCAACCCGCTACCCAAAGGGGTCGGGGAGATCTTCCAGGGCTTCAAGAAGATTGTCGTATGCGAGTTGAACGAGGGACAGTTTGCCGCCTACCTGCGTCAGCAGTTCCAACACCACTCCTTTGCACAATACAATAAGTGTGAGGGGCAGCCCTTCACGATTGTTGAGCTGAAAGAGAAATTCTTAACCTTATTGAGCGAGTAAGACTATGGCAGACTACAAATATACCCCCGCAGATTTTAAGTCGGACCAGGAGGTGCGCTGGTGCCCCGGATGTGGCGACCACGGCATCCTGAATGCGGTGCAGCGTGCCCTGCCCGAGATTGCCGACGCACTCGATACGCCCCACAACCGTTTCACGTTTGTATCGGGCATCGGCTGCTCGTCACGCTTCATCTATTATATGAAGACCTTTGGTTTCCACTCCGTGCACGGACGTGCTGCCGCCATCGCCACGGGCGTCAAGACGGCCAATCCCGACCTCTCGGTCTGGGTGGCTACGGGCGACGGCGACTCGCTGGCCATCGGTGGCAACCACTTCATCCACGCCATTCGTCGCAATGTCGATCTGAATCTCATCCTCTTCAATAACGAGATCTACGGCCTCACGAAGGGCCAATACTCGCCCACCTCGAAGTTGGGCAAGATTACCAAGACCTCGCCCTACGGCACGGTCGAGAAGCCCTTTAACCCGGGCGAGCTGGTCATCGGTGCCAAGGGTACCTTCTTTGCCCGCTCGGTGGATGTCGAGGTGATGCTCACGAAGGAGTGTCTCATCGCTGCCGCCAAACATCCGGGTATGGCCGTCACGGAGGTGTTGCAAAACTGCGTCATCTTCAACGACAAGACCCACGCCCTCTTTGCAGGTGACAAGGCCACCCGTGCCGAGCACACCATTACGCTGCGTCACGGCGAGAAGATGATCTTCGGCGCCCAGCGCAACAAGGGTCTGGTGTTCGAGAATATGAAACTTAAGGTGGTCACCTTGGGCGAGGAGGGCTACAGCGAGGCCGATGTGCTGACGCACGATGCCCACGAGACGGATACCACGCTGCACAATATGTTGGCGGCAATGAAGTATCCCGACTTCCCCGTAGCCCTGGGTGTGATTCGTGATGTGAACGATGCAGTGGTCTATGACCAGGGCGTTGCCCGCCAGGTCGAGGAGGTGAAGGCTTCGTCGAAGATTCGCTATATGGACGACCTGCTCCACTCGGGCAACACCTGGGAGGTGGAGTAAAGCTTGCGCTTAATTCAAAATAGGGGTTGTGGTTCGCCACGACCCCTATTGCTTTATGGGAGGAGAGGGTAAAGACCTATGAGACCTATAGGACTTATAATGACCTATAGTGACCCATAGCGACCCTATATAAAAAAACAAAAAGCGACCACCGAAGTAGTCGCCTTGTGGAGAATATCGGGGTCGAACCGATGGGCGCTGCCCATAGCACGATATAGACAATCCCTCCAAACCTCCCTTTGAAAAGGGAGGCTTCATCGGTCATCGGTTCGGCCATACCCCTGACAAAACAAAAAGCGACCACCGAAGTAGTCGCCTTGTGGAGAATATCGGGGTCGAACCGATGACCTCTTGCATGCCATGCAAGCGCTCTAGCCAACTGAGCTAATCCCCCATTGCGAGTGCAAATATACGGCAAAAAATGTTACCTGCAAATTTTTCGGCAAAAAAAATTGACAACACCCCGCATTTCGCTTTCTGCAACCCGATTATTTTGAATTTAATTTATTACATTTGTAAAATAGAACCAAAATCACCCACTATGGAACAACTCAAATACAAAGTTCTCGAAGCCTTTGAGGCTCAATTTGGCGCAGGGGCCATCCTCTTTGGCTCGCCCGGTCGCATCAACCTCATTGGAGAACACACCGACTACAACGGCGGTTTTGTCTTCCCCGGAGCAGTGGATAAGGGCATCGTGGCCGCCATCCGCCCCTCGGAGAACCGCACCGTAAATATCACAGCGCTCGACCTGAACGAAAGTTGCACCTTCTCGCTCGACGACGAAAAACCCGCCCCCTCGTGGACGCACTACATCTACGGCGTATGCCAAGAGGTGATCAAACGAGGTGGCAACATCTCGGGCTTCGATGCCGTCTTTGCGGGTAACGTGCCTCTGGGTGCAGGTATGTCGTCGTCGGCTGCGCTGGAATCGACCTTCGCCTTTGCCATCAACGACCTCTACAACTGCGGTTTCGAGAAGTTCGAGTTGGCCCGCATCGGCCAAGCCACCGAGCACAACTACTGCGGCGTAAAGTGCGGCATCATGGACCAATTTGCCTCGGTACATGGTCGCAAAGGGTGTCTGATGCGCCTCGACTGCCGCTCGGGCGAGTTTGTCTATTATCCCTTCAAGGCCGAGGGTTACCGTCTGTTCCTGCTCGATACGAAGGTGAAGCACGCCCTGGTAGGCTCGCCCTACAACGACCGTCGTGCCTCGTGTGAGCGTGTGGCTCAGGCCTTGGGTCGTGAGTTGTTGCGTGGTGCCGATATGGCCGATTTGGAGGCCATCCGCCCCACCCTTTCGGATGAGGATTACCGCCGTGCCCGCTACATCATTGGCGAGGAGCGACGTGTAATGCAGGTGTGCGACGCCCTGGAGCGTGGCGACATGGAGGAGGTTGGTCGCCGTATGTTCGAGACCCACCACGGTCTGTCGAAGGACTTTGAGGTGTCGTGCGTCGAGTTGGACTACCTGGCCGACGTAGCCGAAGAGTATGGCGTAACGGGTGCCCGAATGATGGGTGGCGGCTTTGGCGGCTGCACCATCAACCTGATTCGCGAGGAGCTCTTCGAGGGCTTTGTCGAGGAGGTAAGTCGCCGCTTCGAGCAGCAGTTTGGCCACGCACCCGCCCACTACGAGATTGTCATCTCGGATGGCGCACGCCGTATGTAAAACCCCGAAAACCTAAAACTTCAACCCCTATGAAACGACTTTTCACTGCGCTGTTGGCACTCACGCTGGCTACGCTGGCCACGGCCCAACCCACCACCGTACGCATCGCCGACGGGGGGACAAACCACCCCACCATCGCCCCCGAAATCTACGGTCAGTTCTCCGAGCACCTCGGCACCTGCATCTATGGCGGTCTGTGGGTCGGTCCCGAGAGCGAGATCCCGAACGAGGAAGGCTATCGCCTCGATGTATTGGAGGCCTTGAAAGCCCTTCAAGTACCCGTAATGCGTTGGCCCGGAGGCTGTTTTGCCGACGAGTACCATTGGCGTGACGGCATCGGTCCCCGTGAGTTGCGTCCCCGTATGGTCAATTCGAATTGGGGCGGCACGGTGGAGGACAACTCCTTCGGTACGCACGAGTTCCTGAATCTGTGCGAGAAGCTCGGCTGCGAGCCCTACATCAGCGGCAACGTTGGCTCGGGCACGGTCAAGGAGCTGGCTAAGTGGGTCGAGTATATGACCGCCGAAGAGGGTCCAATGGCCAAGTTGCGCAAGGAGAATGGCCGTGAGAAGCCCTGGAAAGTGAAGTACCTCGGTGTGGGCAACGAGAGTTGGGGTTGCGGTGGCGATATGCGCCCCGAGTTCTACTCGGACCTCTACCGTCGCTATGCGGTCTATTGCCGCAACTTCGATGGCAACCGCCTCTACAAAATCGCCAGCGGCGCGTCGGATTACGATTTTAATTGGACGGAGGTCTTGATGGATCGCATCGGCAACAGAATGAACGGCTTGTCGCTGCACTACTACACCGTCAAGGGTTGGCAAGGCAGCAAAGGCTCGGCTACGCAATTCTCGACCGAAGATTACTACCAGACCATCGCCAAGGCGCTGGAGATTGAGCCGGTGATTCGTCGCCACATTGCCTTGATGGATGCAGTCGATCCTGAGAAGCGCATTGGCCTTCTGGTCGATGAGTGGGGCACGTGGTTCGATGTGGAGCCGGGGACAAATCCGGGTCACCTCTACCAGCAGAACACGATGCGTGATGCTATGGTGGCAGCCTTGACGTTTAACATCTTCCACCGCTATGCCGACCGTATCACGATGGCCAACATCGCTCAGGTGGCCAACGTACTGCAGTCGATGGTGCTCACCCGTGGTCAGGATATGGTGCTGACGCCCACCTACCACACCTTCTACCTCTATCGTGCCCACCAGGGTGCCGAGTTCCTACCGACCGACTATACAGTCTCGGAGCGTCAGGTAACCCCCAAGCGTTCGGTGCCTGCGTTGAGCGTTACGGCTTCGCGCAAGGAGGGCAAGGTGACCGTCTCGATGGTCAATCCCGAGTTGGAGAAGGAGCAGGAGGTGGTGCTTCGCTTCGAGGAGCTGTCGCCCAAACAAGTGTCGGGTATGCTGCTGAAGGGTGCCACGATTGACACCTACAACGATTTCGATGCCCCCGACCGTGTGCAAACCGCCCCCTTCACGAAGGCCCGCATCACCAAGCAGGGCATCGAGTTAAAGGTTCCCGCCCAATCGATTCTGACGCTCACCATCGAGTAAGCCGTTCGATTACGACACAAAAAAGGTGCTTTCCGCTAATTGGAAGCACCTTTTTTTAGTTGTTGGCGGGCAAGGGAGCGAAGTTCTTGCCAGGCCTCCAGGCGGCAGGCAAGCGAGAGGAGCAGATAGACCGCAGCGCCCGTGCCGATCTCAAGCAGCAGGCCCCACCACGAGGGGGTACCAAGCCA
Source organism: Alistipes sp. (assembly GCA_017436185.1). Next base: position 61,463 of record JAFSDP010000020.1, read on the forward strand.
ACGGCTCACTGCCTGTACCGCAAGCCACATCGCACCGCTCACCATCACAATGGGGAGCAGCGTGCGCACCACACGTCCCACCGATAGGCGGGCCAAGGGCAGGGCTGCGGCAAAATTGACCACCATATCGAAGGCCGCCGAGGCCACCAAGGCCCAAACAACCGCCTCGACACTATACGGAATCGAGAGGACAAGCAGCACGGTCATCGCCACCTTCTTCAGCACCTCCAAACGTACAATCACACCACCCTGCGCCTTGACTTTCAGTACGTTGTAGGCCATCATTGCCAGCGGCGTAAACAACCCCGCCAGGCAGACCACCTCGAACAGTGGCACCGTAGGCATCCACTGTTCGCCCAGCAAAACGGCAAACATCGCTTCAGAAACGGCCGACATACCCACCATCACGGGGAAGATGAGGTAGGCCACCATCATCACCACCTGTCTAAAACTTTCGGCGAACTTTTGCTCCTCATCGGCAATTTTGGCCAGAGCCGGAAAGGTCACCTGCTGCACACTCACCATCGCCGACTGCACGGGAAGGTCCTTGAGTTTGATGGCTTGGTCGTAGTAGGCCAGCGTAGCATCGAGATAGATGCGGCCCAACAGCAGTTGCGGTACCTTATTATATAGGGCCGTAATCAGATCGGTAGCCAGCAGGCTCATCGAGTAGGGGGCCATACGGCGCAACGACTCCAACGAGCCACTCCCCTCGCCTCGCCAACCGCCATACCACCAGACAAACAGCGAGCGCAGGGCCATCATCAGCACCTGCTGCCACACCAAGGCCCAGACACCTAACCCCATGTAGGCCATCACGATAGCCACCACGCCACTGATAAGTTGGGCCAAAAAGGTGAGTTTCGAAATCAGCGCAAAGCGGAACGTGCGGGTCAGCAACGTGAGTTGAATCACCCCCAGCGCATTGCACGGAATCATCAGAAAGAAGACCCACGCCACCTCACGAAGCACCGGCATCCGATAAAAGTCGGCCAACCAAGGGGTTGCCACCACCAACAGCGCATAGACCACCCACGAGGTGATGAGATTGAAGGCAAAGACCGATTTCAAATCCCGCTCGGTGGGGCTTTTCATCCGCACCAGCATCTGCGAGAAGCCGCTATCGACCACCACCAACGCAAACGACGACAAGGCCAACAGAATGGCGATGACCTTCAGATCGTCGGGCAGCAACAGACGCAAAATCAGCACCCGCACAGCGAACTGCACGAGGGCCGTAGCCACCTTCTCGCCCAGGGTCCATTGTGCGCCGCGAGCAACCTCGTGTTTGAGCTGACTTGCCACGATAAACGATTGTTGATTAAGCGTTTAACTTCATCTTCAAGGCCTCGACACCCAGGCGGTACGAATCCAATCCGAAGCCCATAATCGAGCCGATGGCCACGGCTGCCAACAGCGACTGATGGCGGAACTCCTCACGGGCCAAAATCGACGAGATATGGACCTCTACCACCGGAGTCGAAACGGCCGCTACGGCATCACGCAGGGCCACCGAGGTGTGGGTATAACCGCCCGCATTGAGCACCACGCCGTCGTACACGCCCATCGAACGGTGCAGGGCATTGATCAGCTCGCCCTCGACGTTGGATTGAAAGTAGTCCATCTCGACCTCGGGATACGAGCTGCGCAACTCGGTCAAAAACTCCTCGAAGGTTTTGGTGCCATAGACATCCGTATCGCGTCGTCCCTGCAGGTTGAGGTTGGGACCGTTGAGAATCAGAATTTTCATCGCAAAAAAAGTTTGTTTCGACAAAGATAAGAAAAAAATCGAGGATACACATCACATTTTTTGCCCCGACGAAGCGACACGGACAAAAAGAGACGAAAATTTTCTTACCTTTGTCTTCGATGGGCGAATTCGAACTCATAGCAGCCATCCGCCACGCAGCGGCTACGCTCCCCGACAACACCTTCGAGGGTATCGGAGACGATTGCGCCGTGCTGCCCATCGGAGGCGATGAGGCGTTGGTCTTCACCACCGATGCACTCAACGAAGGCATCCATTTTCTGCGTACGGCCACCTCGCCCTTCGAGTTGGGACACAAGACGCTGGCGGTCAATTTAAGCGACGTGGCCTCGATGGGTGTTGCCCCCACGGGCGTGCTGCTTACGTTGGGGCTTCCTGCCGACCTACCCGAGGGGTGGAGCGAGGAGTTTATGGCCGGATTTCTTTCGCTTGCCAACCGTCATCAAGTGGCACTCATCGGTGGCGACACGACCCGCTCGTTGAGTGGTATCACCCTCACCGTCACGGCCATAGGGCGTGGCCCGGTGGCCCATCTAAAGCGTCGTAGGGCGGCCTGCGTGGGCGACATCATCTTCGTCAGTGGGCCTTTGGGAGGCTCGGCGGTGGGGCTGAACGATCTGCTGAACGGCCATCTTGACACCCCGATGGCCCGGCTGCATCGTTGTCCCGAGCCTGAAATCGAGGCAGGCATCTGGCTGGGCAGCCGAGGGGAGGTGCACGCAATGATGGATATTTCGGACGGAGTGGCTTCGGACATCGGCCACATCCTCGAAGAATCGGGCACCGGTGCCGAGTTGGAACTGACGGCCATCCCCTGCGACACAGGTGCGACCCTACAGCAGGCGCTGACCGGCGGCGAGGATTACCGCCTTTTGTTCACGGTCGAGCGTGAAAAGGCCGAAGTCTTGATGGCCGACTTTGAGGCCCATTTTGCCCGTCCGCTCTACCCCATCGGTCGCATCACCGAGGGCGGATTACGGTGGACAGAAAACAAAAAACCCTCGTCGTTTGATGGACGAGGATATACCCATTTTTAGCGGCTCTCGGCCGTCTCTTTCTATTCCGACAGCTGATAGACATCTTCGTTGGGGCGTTGCATTCCGTACTTCTCACGGGCATACTCCTCCAGGTAGTCGTCGTATTTGAGCCGCTCGACCAGCGTGCTGTCGCTCGTGATGCGCCCCTTGAAGTAGTCGGCCTCCTGCTCCAACTGCACCACCTCGCGCTTGATGCGAATGGCACGCAACACATTCTTCCCCACAAAGATAAGCGTGAAGAGGACTATGATTGCCGTAGTGACAATCCAGAAGCGGCGACCAAAGGTGATTTTCATTAGGGAATGCGCATATATTTGTGGGTCTGAATCGAGATGCTCCAACGGGGGTTGGCCTTGGCATACTCGACAATCAGCGGCATCATCTGCTCCGAACGGCTCCACTCGGGTTGCAGGTAGAGGCGACAGCCGCGCGACACCTCACGGGCACACGTTTCGGCCCAAGCAAAATCCTCCTCCGTCTCGATGATCACCTTCAACTCGTTGGCACGGGCATAGGCCTCCTTCAAGGGGGGTTGCTGACGCTTCGGCGAGAGGCAGACCCAATCGAAACGACCCGAAAAGGGGTGCGACCCCGAGGTCTCCAAAAAGATCTCCAACCCTCGGCTGTTGAGGGCATTGCACAGCTCATCCAACGGATACAAGAGCGGCTCGCCACCCGTCAGCACAATGGCCTGCGCCGGATAGGAGGCGGCACGCTCGACGATGGTCTCCACCTCCACAGGGGGATAGATGCGGGGATTCCACGTATATTTGGCATCGCACCAACGACACCCCACATCGCAGCCACCCAGACGTATGAAGTAGGCGGGCTTACCGCTGTGGAAGCCCTCGCCCTGAATGGTGTAGAAATCCTCGACCAAGGGGAGTTTACGTCCCCCATCGAGCAGTGCAATATGATCGAAGGTCTGCATTACTCCGTAACGACGTAAATATCCTTCAACGAACGACCCACCTGGTCGTAATCCAAGCCGTAGCCCACGATAAACTCGTTGCCAATCTCCATAGCACGGTACTTAATCTCCTCGGTGCGGCTGTACGAAGCGGGCTTGAAGAAGAGGGTGCAGACCGCAATCGATGCGGGACGCTTGGCTTTGAGCAGCTCGACCATATGGTGGATGCTCTCGCCCGTATCAACAATATCCTCGACGATGATGACGTGGCGACCCTCAATCGAGGTGTTCAGGCCGATCAGGTCCTTGATGGCGCCCGACGACGAGATGCCCTCGTAGGAGGCCAACTTGACGAACGAAATCTCATTCGTAAAGTCAATCTTCTTGATCAGATCGCTCAAGAACATAAATGAGCCATTCAACACGCCCAAGAAAATCGGGGTGTCGCACTCGGCATAATCTTCATTGATTCGGGCAGCCACCTCGGCCACCGCCTTGTCGATCTCCTCGGCCGGAATCATCACACGAAATTCACGGTCACGCAGTCGGATAATATCCTTCATTTGAGCAAAAGATGTTAATTTGAAGGCAAAGATACAAAATCCCGCCGTAAGTTCCTCACCGAAAGTCATAAAAAGAGCAGTACCCACAAGGAATACTGCTCTTTTTCGTAGGTCGGACGTTGCGACTATACCAGACCCGAGAAGCCCATAAAGGCCATGGCCAGAATACCGGCCGTTACCAGTGCGATGGGCACACCCTTGAAGGCTGCCGGAACATCCTCGAAATCGAGACGCTCACGAATACCTGCAAAGAGTACCAAAGCCAGTGCAAAGCCGATGGCGGTCGAGATCGAGAAGGCAACACTCTGCAACAGCGTAAACTCCTTCTGAATCATCGTAATAGCCACACCCAGAACGGCGCAGTTGGTCGTAATCAGCGGCAGGAACACACCCAATGCCTGATAGAGCGAGGGCGACACCTTCTTGAGGATAATCTCCACCATCTGCACCAGCGACGCGATCACCAAAATGAAGACAATGGTCTGCATATAGCCAATCCCGAAGGGGTTGAGCACATACTGCTGCAAAGGCCAGCAAACCAATGCCGTCAGAGCCATCACGAAGGTTACGGCAGCACCCATACCCAACGAGGTCTCTACCTTCGACGAAACGCCCAAGAAGGGGCAGATGCCGAGGAACTGGGCCAATACAACGTTATTAACGAAGATGGCACCGATAATGATTGCAAAATAGGTAATCTCCATAACTACTTCTTGGCTAATTTGTTAAACAATACCATCAGGTAACCCAGCGTTAGGAAGCCACCCGGAGCCAGCACGAATACGAGCGGCATAAAGTCGGCAATACCCAACGAAACACCAAAGATGGCACCACTACCCAGAATCTCACGTACGGCACCCATCGCCGTCAGGGCCAACGTAAAGCCCAAACCGATACCGACACCGTCCAGCGCCGAATCAATGGGCGAGTTCTTCGAGGCAAAAGCCTCGGCACGACCCAGGATGATACAGTTCACCACAATCAGCGGAATGAACACACCCAGCGAGGCGTACAGCGCAGGAACGAAGGCCTCCATCACCATCTGAATAATGGTTACGAACGAAGCAATCACCACGATGAAGGCGGGAATACGCACCTTATCGGGAATCAGATTCTTGATGAGCGAAATCACGATATTGGACATAATGAGCACGGCCGTCGTAGCCAGACCCATACCCATACCGTTCTCGGCCGAAGTGGTCGTACCCAACGTGGGGCACATACCCAGCACCAGCACAAAGACGGGGTTGCTCTTCAGAACACCATTCAACAGGATTTGCAACTTATTCATTTTGACCTCCTTCCTGAGCCTCAGGCTCCTCTGTTTCTGCACTCTCCGTAGCCGTAGCACCCGAAACACCGTCGGGAGCATCCTGGCCCGTTACGTTCATCATCGCTACACAAGCACGATTGACGGCTTCCAGATAGGCACGCGACGAGATTGTGGCAGCCGTCAAGGCATCAACCTCACCACCGTCCTTCTTTACCTTGAAGGTACCCGTGGCCTGCTTGCCCTGAACACCCGCCAGCAGCGGATTGCCCTCATCACACATCTTCGTACCCAGACCCGGCGTCTCGGCCTGCTGCAATACGTTCACATTGTTAATCGTACCATCGGGCAGGAAGCCGACCATCAGCTTCACCACGCCGCTGAAACCGCTCTTGGTCATCGTCTCGACAGCGTAACCAACAATCGCCTCGCCACTCTTGGCCGTGTGGACCTTGATCGGCATCTCGTCGATGGTCAGCTCCTCGGCCTCGGTGGCCTCAAAAGCGGGAAGCACCTGACCCAAAGCAGCCTGCGTAGCGGCAGCCTTGGCGGCAGCAATCGGCTCCTCGGTAATCATATTCACCGCACCGACACCGGCCGATGCAATGAGCGTGATCGTGAAGAGCACCACTACCATATTAATAAGTGTACTTTTCATACTTTCAGCCCTCCATTATTTCACGCCAAAGCGCGTAGGTTTCACATATTTGTTAATCAGAGGCACGCAGGCATTCATAATCAGGATGGCGAACGACATACCCTCGGGATAGGCACCCCAAAGACGAATCAACATCGTGATCACACCAATACCCACGGCAAAAATCACCTGACCCTTCACCGTCATCGGCGAGGTGGCATAGTCCGTTGCCATAAAGATAGAACCGAGCATAGCACCACCGGCCAACACGTGGAAGAGCGGGAACTGCCACAAGAGGGCGGCATCACCACCACGCGACAGAGCCACCACGAAGGCAAATACAGCCATCGTACCCAACACCGTAACGGGAATGTGCCACGTGATGACCTTGCGCCACAACAGGTAAGCAAAACCTACCAACAGGGCCACAGCAGCCACCTCACCCAGCGAACCGGGCATATTACCCAGCAGCAGGTTCTGCACAGGAACAACACCGGCCTCGGCACCGAACTTCACGGCAGCCAGCGGCGTAGCACCCGACAGGGCATCCAGCCCCTCGACTGCGGGGAACGAGGTCATCTGCACGGGATAGGCAATCAAGAGGAATACACGACCTACCAGCGCAGGGTTGAAGGGGTTTTTACCCAGACCGCCGAAGGTCATCTTACCTACCACGATAGCCACCAGCGCACCGATAATGACAATCCACCAAGGAATCGTAGCGGGAAGGTTAAAGGCCAAAAGGACACCAGTTACGACCGCCGACCAGTTCGAGATCGTGCAGGCACCCTTGACCACAAATTTCTGAATCAGGTACTCGAACAACACGCACGAAGCAACCGAGAGTGCCGTTACGGTGAGTACGTTCAAGCCGAAGACCACCACCGAAACCACCAGGGCCGGAAGGAGCGCAATGACCACATCGCGCATAATCGAGGCCGTAGATTGGGTCGATTGTACGTGGGGCGACGGCGAAACGAAAAGTTTGTTAGCCATAGTTTTATCTTCTGTTTTCATTTACTTTTTCGGTTGCTGTGCGGCCATACGGGCACGAATCAGACCCATCACGGTCTGCTTACCAAGGCGTACCCAGTCCAAAAGCGGCAGATAGGCCGGGCAGGTCGATTGGCAGCAACCACACTCGATACACGAGGTGATCATCTGCTCCTCCATTGCCTCCCAGTTCTTCTTCTGGGCCATCTTGGCCAACCAATAGGGCTCCAGACCCATCGGGCAGGCCGATACACACTTGGCACACTTCATACACTGACCGGCCTCCTTGCGCTCGGCATCCTTACCGCTCATCACGGTGATACCCGAGCAACCCTTCGTCACGGGCGACGCAAGGTTGATCATCGCACGACCCATCATCGGACCGCCGTTGATGACCTTGCCTGCATCCTCGGGAAGACCACCGGCAGCCTCAATCAGGGCCTCGATGGGGGTACCCATACGCGTGAGGAGGTTCTTCGGCTCCTTCAGGCCCTTACCCGTGATGGTAACAACACGCTCGATAAGGGGCATATTCTTCTGTACGGCACGATAGACGGCATAGGTCGTCGAGGCGTTGCAAACCACAGCACCCACGTCAATCGGAAGTGCGGGAGGAGGGGGAACCTGACGGCCCGTGATGGCAGCGATGAGCTGCTTCTCACCACCCTGCGGGTACATCACCTTCAGGGGTACAATCTCCACACCCTTGAACTTCTTGGCCAACTCCGTAAGGTGAGCAATGGCGTCGGGCTTGTTGTTCTCGATGCCGACGTAGGCCTTATCGACATGGATGGCCTTCATCAGAATCTCGACACCAACGAGCATCTCCTCGCCCAGCTCCAACATCGTACGGTGGTCCGAAGTCAGGTAAGGCTCACACTCAACACCGTTGATAATCAGGCACTCGGCCTTCTTGCCGGGAGGCACCGAAAGTTTTACGTGCGTGGGGAACGTAGCACCACCCATACCCACGATACCGGCATCCTTGATCTTGGCAATGATGGCGGCACCGTCGAGGGGGCACTCGCGCTTCAGTTCGGTCGAACGATCGATGGTATCGACCCACTCGTCGCCCTCACGCTTGATGGTAATCATCATCTGACGCTGGCCCTGACCATTGGGCTGCAAATCAACCGACTCCACCACACCCGAGATAGGCGAGTGAATGTTGGCCGACATAAAGCCCGTAGCCTCGGCGATGAGCTGGCCCGTGAGGACCTTGTCGCCCTTGGCCACCTTGGCCGTAGCGGGTGCGCCGATATGCTGACCGAGCGGAATCTGCACCACCTCGGGAAGAGGAAGCACCTCGATGGCCTTGCCACGGCTCAGCTTATTTTCCGACGGATGAACTCCGCCCATAGGAAATGTCTTCATAGCTTCTTTATTTTCTCGTTTGAGTGATGGTTACTTGGTCAGACGCAGCAGACGCAACGGCTTGAGACCCGACTCCTTGAGAGCAACCGTCTGCAACTCCTCGACCTTGATGGTCGAGTTGGCCTTTACGCCCTCCACCTTCATCTGCGGACGCATAAACTGCAGCGGGTAGCGGTACTTCTCCTTCAGCTCGACAAAGGCGGGACCCTCGCTCTTCGTAGCGGCAGGGGCAGCCTTCACGGCCGTCGGCGTTGCGGGAGCAGCCTTCGGAGCCTTGGGCAGCGGATCCATACCCACCAGCTTGATGGCACCCGTCGGGCACTCGTTCACGCACTTGCGGCACAACTTACACTTCTGCGGGTCGATGTAGGCCACGTTGTTCTCCACCTTGATGGCATCGAAAGCACAAGCCTTCACGCACTTACCGCAAGCAATACAACCGGCCTTGCAAGCCTTGATCGTCACGGCACCCTTGTCCTTCGAGACGCACGATACATAGACGGCACGGTTCTTCGGCCACTTCTTGCGCAGCTCGATCACCATCTTCGGGCAGGCCTTCACACAGGCACCGCAAGCCGTACACTTGTCGGCATCCACCTCCGGCAGACCCGTAGCGGGGTTGATCTTGATGGCGTCGAAGTTACATACATCGACACAATCGCCAAGACCCAGACAGCCCCACGAGCAACCCGTCTCACCTGCGTAGAGCGACGCTGCCACAGCACACGACTTGGCACCGTCGTACGTGTTGGTGCGAGGACGCTTCTCACACGTTCCACCGCAACGTACCGTAGCCGTCTGCGGCTCCTTCTCTGCAGCAGCCTTACCCAGGTAGGCAGCCACCTTCTTCATCGTATCGCCACCGCCAACGGGGCAGAACAATGCCGAGATGTCATCTCGTTTTACCAGCGCATCTGCCAGGCCACGGCATCCAGCGAAACCGCAACCACCACAGTTGGCACCGGGCAGCATCTTCTCCACGTCGTCGATACGCGGATCCTCTTCTACCTTGAACTTCTGGGCCACAAAGTAGAGAATTACCGCTGCGAGTACACCCAACACACATAGTGTCAGGACAGTGTAAAATAATACCTCCATTAGTTTTTGTTTATTGTGAATTGAATTGTATGTTCGATTTTATCCTTCACGAGCCACAGCACCCCGTAGTAGAGGGCCACAGCCGCCAACGTAATCAACACGCCCACACCTTCGCTGACGCCAAACACGCCTACCGAAAGCACCAGCGCCAAAATCAGCACGACCAACGCACCCACATAGGCCAGCCCCACCGCCTTGGCACCGATGTAGGGCTTCACCCCCACCGTCACCTCGTCACCGACCGCATAGCGGGCCGCATCGGCCGTCTTTACCTCGATGAGCTTCTCCTGCGCCTCGGCCAGGCCGCACGCCGCACGGGCTGCGCACGAGCCACACGCACTGCGCGAGGTGATGCGCACCACCACCTGCTTGGCACTCACTTCGGCAACCGTTCCGACATGTTGAATCTCCTTGGCCACTTTTTTTGAAGGGTTAGTCGCCGTATTTGTTTGTCAGGGGCATCAGACGCTCGTGGCCGAAGGCGCAGGCCGACAGACGCAGCACGGGCGGGAACTGATAGCGCTTCTTCTCGTTGCGCATAATCATTGCGTGAATCTTCTCGACCACCTCCGAGTCGAAGCCGGCATTGATGATCTCCTCACGGTGCTGGCTCTCCTCGATCATACGGTAGAGGATGGCATCGACCACCTCGTAAGGGGGCAGGATGTCGCTATCCTTCTGGCCGATATGCAGCTCCGACGAGGGCTCTTTGTTGAGGATGTTTTCGGGAATCACATCGCCACTGATGCGGTTGATATAGCGGGCAATGTCATACATTTCGCTCTTGTAGATGTCGCCCGTGGGGCTGAAAGCACCCGCCGTGTCGCCGTAGAGGGTACACAGACCGAGGGCGTTTTCGCTCTTGTTCGATGAGTTGAGCAACATATAGCCCGTCTTGTTCTGCAGGGCCATCAAAAGCACCGTACGGATACGGGTCTGGATGTTCTCCTCCGTGAAGTCGAACTCCGTACCGCCAATGACGGGCTTGAGGGTGTTGAGCATACTCTCATAGACCTCCGAGATGGGGATGACGTTGTACTCGATGCCGAGTTTTTCGGCCAGCGCCTTGGCATCCTCCACCGACATATCGGGCGAGAAGGGCGAAGGCATCAACAGCGCACGCACATTCTCCTTACCCAGGGCAGCCACAGCCAGACAAGCCACCACCGCCGAGTCGATACCGCCCGACAGACCCACACCGGCCTTCGTGTAGCCGTTCTTGTGGAAGAAGTCGCGCAAGCCGCAGACGGCCGCGTGATAGACCATATGGGTGCGATTCATCGAGGCGGGAATCTCGATCGGGGGATTCTCGGCCTCGGTGTCGTAGATCTGGAAATCCTCCTCGAAGCTCTTCATCAGCAGCACCGGCTCGCCCTTGCGATTCACAACGCCCGACGTACCGTCATAGACAATCTCGGTCGAGCCGCCCACCTGGTTGATCAGCACAATATCCTTTCCCTCGACAAAGGCGATGTTTTTCAACACCTCGAGGCGGTAGTTCATAATGCCCTTGCTGTATTTGCGGGAGTTGATCGAGATAATCATCTCGGCCGAGTGGTCCAGCTCGGACATACGGCGGATGTCGTCACCCACCACCACCACACACTTGCGGCCGGCAATGGTGACACACTCGAAACCCTTGGCCGGATTCAGGAAGCCCATCTCACGGCGTGCCGTGATGTAGCGCTTGCCAATATAGCACTTCAGCTCGCCACGCTCCAATACGGCGGCGGCACTAATCGTACCCTCGTCGGTGAGCATCGGCACACCCACAATGGCAGCAATGCCACGGCAGTGCGAAGCAATCTTTTCGAGGGCATCCTCGCAGAGTTCCAAAAAGGTGGTTTTACGGAGTAAATCGAAGGCGGGAGTTCCGCTGATGGCTTGTTCGGCAAAGATAACCAAATCTGCCCCTTGGCTCTTGGCCTGCTCGACAGCGGCAATGATCTTTGCCGAGTTACCGTCGATGTCGCCAATGGTATAGTTGAGTTGGGCCAACGCAATTTTCATCGTCGTAGCTTTTTCAGGTTGGTTGGGTTTAACGCACAAAGTTAAACTTTTATTTGCAAAGTCGGAAGAAAATGGGGGCTAAATTCACCTTTTCGGAGGAAGATTTTATTGAAAATAAAAAGCGCCGAAGTCTTTTCGCTCGACTTCGACGCTTTTTAAGGTGATTTTTCCGGATTTCCTACTCCTGCTCGGGATCGGCCACCAAGATGCGACCGCAATACTCGCAGACGATAATCTTCTTACCCTGACGAATATCGGCCTGACGCTGGGGAGGAATGTGGTTGAAGCAGCCACCGCAGGCGTCACGCTTCACCGTCACCACAGCCATACCGTTGCGCACGTTGCGACGGATGCGGTTGTAGGCCACCAACAAACGCTCGTCAATCTTGGCCTTGGCCTCGGCAGCCTGGGCCTCGAACTGAGCCACCTGAGGAGCGGTCTCGGCCTCGATGCCCTCCAGCTCCTCACGCTTCAGACGCAGGTCGGCCTCACGCTCTGCGGCCTCGGCCTCGGCCTCCTCCAACAGGGCCTTCTTGGCCTTCGTAGCCGAGGCGTACTCACGCAGACGCTTCTCGGCCAGCTGAATCTCAAGCTCCTGATACTCAATCTCCTTGGCAAGCGAATCGAACTCACGGTTGTTACGCACGTTATCCTGCTGCTCCTTGTAGTGAGTGATCTGCAAACGGGCCTGATCGACCTCGCGGCGGCGCTGCTTGGTGAGCGTTGCCAGCTCCTCGATCTCGGCGTTGATGTGCTCGATGCGCGTGCGCAGACCGGCCATCTCGTCCTCCAGGTCCTGCACCTCGAGGGGCAGTTCGCCCTTCACTTTGTTAATCGCATCAATGTTGCTGTCAATCTTCTGCAACTCGTAGAGTGCCAAGATCTTCTCCTGCATCGAATAGTCGCCTTCGGCAGTCTTTTTCTGTGTCGCCATATATCGAATTTTAGTTTGTTCCTAAAAGAGGTAATTGATTGGATTTCGTGAGGCTTCGCTCCTCAGAACCGCAAAGGTAAGTAATTTTTTTGATAAAATATCAAATAAAAGCTCAATTGCGCAGAATTCGCTCTCAAAATGGCCGATATCGGCCACCGTAAGGGCCTTATCGGGGGTCATAAAGTCGTTATACTTCAAATCGGCCGTCAGGTACAACTCCGCACCTCGACGACGGGCCAGGCCAATCATCGAGGCCCCCGCACCGGTACAAATGGCCACACGCTGCACCGTCTCGGTGGCGGGGTCGCTGTAACGCACCGTACGCACCGAAAGACGCTGCTGCACCCACTTTAGGTACTCCATCAGCGGCTGCGGCTCGGCCAACTCGCCTACCACGCCAAAGCCGACCCCTTCGTCCTTCTCCGAAGGCTCCAGAAGGGTCATATTTTGCAGTCCGAGCTGTTGTCCCAATCGAAAACTCATCCCCTCGGGGGCACTGTCCAGATTCGTGTGACAGGCATAGAGGGCGATGCCACGACGAATGGCACGCTCGACACACCGCTCGACGGGCGAGGCGGAGTTGAGGCGTTTCAAGGGGTGGAAGATGATGGGATGGTGCGTGATGACCATATCGCAGCCTCGACGCTCGGCCTCGTCGAGCACCTCCTCGGTGACATCGACGGCCAGCAGGGCGGCGTGCACCTCATCGTCGGGGCGGCCCACAATCAACCCCGCATTGTCGTACGACTCCTGCCAACGCAACGGGGCAACAGCCTCGATAACGGAGGTTATCTCGCTAACTTTCATTCGTTTACAGTTTTAATCATTAAAACAACGACTGCTCGTAGAAGGCAAACAACTCCTTCTCCTCGGCATCCTTCTTACGGCGGGGACGACGGGTTTTTTGCGTCTTCTGCTCCGTAGGTTCGGCGGGCTCCTCCTTCGGCTCCTCGATCTTCAAGACCACCTTATCGCCCTTGTCGGGTGCCGGAGTCTCGGTCGGCTCGGCGGTCTCGACCTCTTCGTCGAGCCACTCCTCGCCATCGCCCTCGCCCTTCAAATCCTCACGCACAGCCTCCAAGAGCGAACGGATACGCTGCAGGCGCTCCATCAGTTGAGCCGTGCGGGCAACGGTGCCCTCCTTGCGCTCCTGACGCAGTGCCTTCTTGGCACCCTCGATCGTGAGGCCACGCTCCTTGACAAGGTGGAAAATGGTCTTCAACAGTTCGACATCTTGCGGCGAATAGAGGCGGTTTCCCTTCTTGTTGCGGTGGGGTTTAAGCGAAGGAAACTGCTCCTCCCAATAGCGCAACAGCGACGGTTTTACGTCGAACATTTCGGCAACCTCGCCCATCGAATAAAAGAGTTTTTCAGCCATAATGTTATTCTCCCTTCAAAATTCGCAATATAGTTGGGTATAAATTATTTACACGTCCACCGATGCGCTTTGCAAAGCCCAACGGAAGGCCTTCGTAACACATCAAATTAAGCCCCTCTTGCAACCCTGCAGCACACAGCTCCTGCTTGCGCAGGTAGGCCAGACTCTCCTCCTCGGAGAGGTCGGCCACAGCCACCGCCGAGCGGTTCAACTCCACAAAGTGGGCCAGGGCCTGATCGGGTTTCAATTTCCCCTTAAAGAGCTGACCCATAGCCACTCCCGAGTAGAGCACGGGAACCAACTCCGAGAGTCGGCGTACCGCCTCGGCCTGCGCCCGATACCAGGCGTAGCAGCACTCACCCGCCACGCCGAACTGCATCTTGTCGGGGGCCGTAACCCATCGCTCCAACTCCCGTTGGGTGGGTTTATCGACCTGCGCAATGATCGACCGTTTGGCCTTGGGAAGCCGTCCCGAAGAGCGAGCCTCGTCGCTCTTGCGGGCCACCGCAGCAAAGAAGCCCTCGCCCTTGGTGCGGTGGGGATAAAAGTGGAAGGTCTGGAAGGCTCCCACACGTCCTACGACGATGCCCCACGTCGGGTCACACACCACCTCGGGGGCCTCGACAACCTCCTCGCCCACTCGCTCTACAAAGCGTTGCAACGTACCCTCGTCCTCCTCGTGGTTGAAGGTGCAGGTACTATATATTAAGGTACCGCCCGCGCGTAACGTCTGCCAGGCACCCTCCAAAATCTCATCTTGTCGTGCAGCACAAAGGCGCACATTCTGTTCGCTCCACTCCTCACGGGCTCGGTCGTCCTTGCGGAACATTCCCTCGCCCGAGCAGGGGGCATCGACCGCCACCACATCGAACCAACCCGCCATCACGGCCAGGTGGTCGGCATCGGTCGAGGTGACCGCCACATTGCCCAAGCCCCACTTGCGGACATTGTCGCAGAGGACCTGTGCTCGTTTTCGGTCAATTTCGTTGGCTACCACCAACCCCTCACGCCCCACCTTCGTGGCATAGAGGGTACTCTTTCCACCCGGAGCGGCACACAGATCGAGCAGGCGACACCCCTCCACATCGGAGGGCAACAGCCGCTCGACAAATTGCGACGAGGCCTCCTGCACATAGTAGGCTCCGCCGTGAAAGGCCGCATCGAGCGTAAACGAGGGGCGACGCTTGAGGTAACGTCCCCGCTCACTCCAAGGCACCGCGTCGGCCACCTCCAGATGGCTGCACTGTGCCTCACGCAACGGATGCAGACGCACCGAAGTCGGCTCGTCGGCCTCCAACGCTGCGCACAACGCCGAAGCCTCGGCCTCGCCCAGGAGGGCATTCATCCGCTCGACAAAAGCCTTGGGTAACTCCATTTAGAAGAGTCGTTTCTGCGTGTCGAGCTTATCCAACTCGGCACAAATTCGCTCGAAGACCGCCTCGTCCTCGACAAAATCTTCGGTATCCTTCTCCACGACGAGCACCGGACCGTCGTAAATCTCCTCGATCCACTGGTTGTACTTGGCATTGAGGCGGGTCAGGTAGGCCTCGTCGATGTTCATCTCGTAGTCACGACCACGCTTGCGAATCTGGCGCACCAGCGTCGGCACACTCGCCTTGAGGTAGATCAACAGATCGGGCTTCTTCACCAGGTTCGTAACCAGCTGGAAGATCTGCATATAGGTCTCCGTATCACGGCCACTCATCAGCCCCATCTCGTGAAGGTTGCCTGCAAAGATGTAGGCATCTTCGTAGATGGTGCGGTCCTGAATAATGTGGTGGTTGCGGTTGTCGGCCAACATCGCCATCGTCTGCTCGATACGACTCCCCAGGAAGCGAATCTGCAGGTTGAACGACCAACGATTCATATCCTCGTAGAAGTCGCCCAGGTAGGGGTTGTCGATGTTCTCCAGATAGGCTTTGGCCTCGTAGCGCTCGGTCAGCATCTGGGTCAGCGTGGTCTTGCCGCTACCGATATTTCCGGCAATTGCAATATACATAGCTCTAATTTAGTGGGTTATCTTCGTTATTTTTCAGTTTCAAATCACGATGCACATCGTCAGCCACACGGCGGTCATTGACCAGGCGGGGCACTTTGTTCTTGCCTCGGCGGCGCATCCAATCGACAAAGTAGCCACGGGGCAACACCAAGATATGTTGGCGTTCGATGGTCGATTGACGCTTGGCATCGTAGTCGGAATTGACCCTGCGCAGCGCCTCATCCAACGCCTCCGAGAAGGCCTCCATCGAGGTGGGCGGCTGCTCGAAATCGATCATCCATTCGTGGGCACCCTGCCTGTCGAGGGTCATATAGCAGGGGGCTACCGAGTAGTCATTCACGACCGCCCCCGTCTTGTGGGCCGCCTCAACGAGTGCCTCGTCGGCATTGCTGACCATCAGCTCCTCGCCAAAGGCGTTGATGTATTGTTTGGTGCGCCCCGCAAAGCGGATGCGGTAGGGATCGACCGAGGTGAAGGTGACCGTATCGCCAATCTCGTATCGCCACAGGCCGTTGTCGGAGGTGATAATCAGGGCGTAGGTCTTGCCCACCTCAACCCCCTCCAGCGGCACAATCACATCGCCCGAGCGGAACTCGAAGAAGGTGCCGTAGTCCAGCATCAGCAACATATCGTCTCTCGCGGGGTCGTCTTGGGCGGCAAAGAAGCCCTCCGAGGCGTTGTAGTTCTCCATATAGTGCATCTCGGAGGTGGGTATCAACTCGGCAAAGGCTCGACGATAGGGGGCAAACTCCACACCACCGTGCAGGAAAAGCTCCAAATCGGGCCACACCTCACGCAGCGATCTTTTGCCCGTAAAGTCCAAGATGTGGCGCATCAACTCCAAATTCCACGACGGCACACCGGCAAAGGCGGTGATGTGCTGCGAGACACACTCACGGGCAATCAATTCCCGCTTGCGGTCGAAGTCGGCACACAGGGCGGTCGAGATTTGCGGTGCACGCATCGACATTCCCCAGCGGGCCGTTTCGTGGAGCAGGATACCCGAAAGGTCGCCCACCAGATTTTCGCCCTCCACGCTGCACGTGCCGCCCAACGTGAGGGTCTTGCCCTGCAGGAGTTTCGACTGCGGGAAGGCATCCAGGTAGAGTGCCACCACATCACGCATACCGAGCGTGTGGTTCCACAGAATCGAGTGGCGGGTGATGGGGAGGTATTTGCTGCGGTCGGAGGTCGTACCCGACGAACGGGCGTAGAATTTGACCCGTCCCGGGGTGGTCACCGACCGTTCGCCAGCCACCATTCGCTCGATGTAGGGTTTGAAGGTGTCGTAATCGACCACCGGTACCGCCGCAGCAAAGGAGGCATAGTCGGTCACTTGGTCCAGATGGTGGTCACGCCCGAAGGCGGTACCACGTCCCTGCTTCAGACGAGCCTCGAACTGCCTCTGCTGCACCTCGTGGGGGTGACGGCGGAAGCGGTCGATGCGTCCGAGACGGTAATCCAGGTAGAGTCGAAATATCTTGCTTGTCAATGACATAGTCGCTAATTAAAGTAGTAGCCCACCTTCCCCACCGAAGCAGGCATCGAGAAGACCACCACACGGTCGTAGGGGTTGATCTCCATACCGCCCTCGGCAATGAAGACCTTGTCGCCACGCACCACGCCGCCGATGATGACATCGTCGGGGAGGTCCAAATCGCGGATGCGGGCCTTCGTGGCGGGCGAGTTGGGCTTGACGATGAACTCCAGCACCTCGGCATCGCTGCCCGTCAGACACTTGATGGCCTGCACATCGGTGGACATCGTAAAACGGAAGATATTGGAGGCCGTCACGAGTTTCTTGTTGATAATCGTATCGATACCCATCGACTCGGCCAGGTTGATGTAGTTGATGTTCTCGACCTCGGCAATCACCTTTTTCACGCCCATTCGCTTGGCCAGCATCGCCGCCAAGATGTTCGTTTCGCTGCGACCCGTCACGGCCACAAAGGCATCCATATTGGACAACCCCTCCTCGAGCATCGCTTCGGTATTGCGGCCATCCTCGTTGATAATAAGGGTCTTATCCAACAGCTCAGCCAGACGGTAGGCCTTGTCGGCATTGTAGTCGATGAGTTTGATATTCAGTTCGTCCTGCAACTCCAGAGCAATACGCACACCGATGCGCGAGCCACCCAAAATCATCAGATTATTCACTTCGATGTTGGTCTGACCCGAAAGCTCCATCACCTGCGCTACGGCATCCTGACGGGCGATAACATAGGCGATATCGCCCTCGATGAAACGTTCGTCGTCGGAGGGGATGATGGTGTGGTCGTCACGCATAATGGCCACCGTGCGGTAGTCGGGATGGGTACCCGAGAAGCAACCCGTCGGGGGCTGCCCAATGAGGGGCGAGTTGGGTTCGAGGTGGAAGACGGCCAACGAGAGTTTTCCGCTCGAAAAATCGACAAACTCGGTGGTCGAGGTGTGGCCCAAAAGGTTGATGACCTCACGGGCGGCAATCTTCTCGGGGTAGAAGAGGTAGTCGATACCCATATCGATGAACATCTCCTTGTTGTTGGGCTCGAGGTATTCGTTGTTGTCAATACGGGCGATGGACTTCTTGGCACCGAGTTTCTTGGCCAACATAGCCGCCACGATGTTGTCGTTCTCCTCGTGGTTTACGGCGATGAAGAGGTCACACTTACGCACCGCAGCACGACGCAAGACGGCCAACGTGGTCGAGTCGCCCTCGACGGTGATGATGTCGGCCAACGACGAGACTTCGGTCAAGAGCTTGGGGTCGCTGTCGATGACGGTAATGTCGTGGCTGCTGCCACTGAGCATCTTGGCCAAATGGCTACCCATCTCTCCTGCACCTGCAATGACAATTTTCATAGGTTATCGCTTTACTTGTTCGTTGTACAAAATGTTTCTGCCGCCTCCAACTTAACGAAAGTCGATAGGCGTGGCGATTTCAAGGCTTGCGCAGGCTCCGAAACCGCAGCATACTCGGCGTATGTGAGGATTTCGGAGGCAAGCATAACGCCGAAATCGCCCGGCTTGCGACTTTCCTTCCCCACTCAAGGCAACATTTTTGCATTTTAACCTACAAATGTATAAATTTGCAGCGAAAAGCCCAAATTTATACTTATAAAAATAGAAAAAATGCCGAGTTGGTTGATTGTAGTTGGAATTTCGATTGTGGCGGTAGGATTTTTTGTGATTGGTTTGTCGCTCACGCTGATGCTGAAGGGACACCATATCGATTCGGAGATCTCGACCAATAAAGATATGCAGCGGTTGGGCATCAAATGCGCTGTGCAGGAGACCCGCGAAATGGACGGTACGGCCGCCTGTTCGGAGGAGGCATCGCCGTTGCAGGGCTGCACGGGCAACTGCGGAGCGTGCGACATTGAAGAGGCAAAACCGAAAAAATAAACATTTTCCTTCAACAAAGAGGGCTGCCAACAAAAAGTTAAGCAGCCCTCTTCTTTTTAAGCGCTTTGCCTTTGGCTATGCCATTGCAGAGGATTTGCAGTAGAACCAGGGGTTGTGCAGATTCTCCTCGTTGTAGCGCAACTCGCCGTGGTCGGGAAGGGTGCGTGTCAAGCCACCCGCCTCGGAGAGAATCAACTCACCGGCCGCCGTGTCCCACTCGTAGGTGTTGGTCGTGCGGATGTAGTAGTCGGCCGTACCCTCGGCCAACATACAGAACTTATAGGAACTACCCTGCTCTACCACCTCCAAATCGGGATATTTCGCCCGCAACTCGTCGATGTGGGCCATCGTCTCGGGGGTGCGATGACGGCGTGACACGGCCACCCGCAGCGGGCGTTGCGACGTTTGATTCACCAACGGCAACGACTGCCAATCGGCGACAATATCGTTGTAGGTGTAGTGGGCATCCGACGTGGGCGTCACCCCCGTACGGAGGTGGGCACCATACCCCTCGGCCGCAATATACATCTTCTCGAAATAGGGGACATAGACCACCGCCGCCACACAGCGATTCTCGGACATCAGGGCGATATTGACGGTAAATTCGTTGTAGCCCTCGATAAATTCGGCCGTGCCATCCAGCGGATCGACCAGCCAATAAAGCTCCCAATTGCAACGCTCCTCGTAGCGCATCTCACGCCCCTCCTCGCTCAGGATGGGAATGCGGGTCTGACCCAAGGTCTCGCGAATGGTCTGATGCGCCGTACGGTCGGCCAGCGTGATGGGGGTTTTGTCGCTCTTAAGCGAGATTTCGTAGTCGTCTTTGTGGCCGTGAATCTTCATAATGGCCGCTCCTGCTCGCACGGCGGCGTTGTACATCGCAGGTAAAAGAAGGGTACCGAGTTGTGTTTCGGTCATATCATAGGTTGTTTTTAGGTTGTTCATCGTATTCGATATAAAGATAATCAATTTTTTAGAATCTAACGCAAGAATCAGCTATTTTTTTATTCAATATCTCTTTTCGAACCAAAAAAAGTCAATAACGACTATCCTTCGTCCCGAGTTGGCGCACACGCAACCACACCACCCCGCCCCATAGCAGCGTTACCACCCACATCCATCCCCGCACATCGCCCGCAAAGAGGGGCGCCACCAGCAACACCATCCAGAGCAGCTGCACCCCGTGACGAAGGCGTAGGAGAGGGTGGCGCGGCGTAGTGAGCCGTCGAAAAAGGTAGGCTCCTCCCCTGCCGCGTGGCCGCACAAAGCCGCCTCGGGCAATCAGCTCCTCACGTTGCCAGACCAGCGGCCTCGACCAAGGCCACTCGGCCAACCACACGGGCGGCCGGTGCGGGCAAAGCGCCAACTCCAAGGCGAGGTGCTCGACCGCACGGGAGGAGAGCGAGCGGTGGTCGGCAAGGGGCAACAGAAATCCCCGTGTCGCCACATCGGCCATCACATCGAGCGCCCGACGCCCCGTAGCCACACTATCGACCACCACCAACCTGCGGTAGAGCCGACGACGGGAGCGATAGAGTCCTCGCACGGCCGCAGGATGCAGTTCGCCCGAGGGGAGGTAATCGACCCGAATGAGGTGGTAGCGTTTGATGAGTTGGTGCAACAGCGCCTGATTTGTCGCCCCATCGAAGAGCAACACCACCTCAAAATCGGGGTATTCGACCGCCATCAACTCCTCGCAACGCGCCAACGAAGTACGCCCCGCAGCCAAGACCGAGATGCCCACCCGATGGAGCAATCCGCAACGGGCACCATACATCGCATCGAGCCATCGAGTGCGCCACTCGGCACGGCAGGCAAAGCGCCAAGCCACGAAAACAAAAAGGCTTATCAACACCAAGAGCATCAGGCACATACCAACGTTCGTTTATAGTTGGCCATCCGCCGTTCGTAGCGCAGTTGCTCCTCGTCGGAGAGCAGGCTGCCGAGTTGGCGAGGGGTGTAACCCAGACGAGCGAGATGACGTAAAAAGGAGCGGCGTTCGACCTCCGAAAGGGCCTCCAAACGCACCGCCACCACCCGACGGCGCAAGGGTCGGCGCAACGAGGCCAAGACGTAGAGCGCCTCGCACGAAACCTCCTCGTCGGCCGTGGCAATCAGGCGGTGCAACTCCCCCTCGGCGGTCTCAATCGAGAACTGCTCGACAATAGTCAGACCCAACCGTTGCAGGTTGGCATTGGGGGCATTCAGAAGAGGTTGCCAGGCAATGGGGAGCAGGCCTCGGCGCAGTTGAAAGAGCAGCTCGGCACGCTCGGCAATGGTCAGCGGACGAGGCAGGGCGGCAATGCGGCTCAAGAGACTCTCGGGGTGGGCCGTAACAAGCAGCAGCAAGGCGGCAAAACGCACCGACTCGGAGCGGTCATCGAGGTAGCGTTCCGCCTCGCGTTGCACCTCCTGTGTGATGGGCAAATCGGCCAATTTTCGCAGCCAAAAAGCCCGACGAAGCCCCCGTGAGAAGCGCACCCGACGAAGTAACCAATAATCTGTACCGCAGCGTAATACAAAGAGTCGCAACGGGCGTGGATCGACCCCGTAGAGCATCGAGCCCACCAAGGCGGCCAACTGCCCTGCTCGGCGTGCCGAATGGGGTGTCCCCTCCAGGGGAAGATGCTCCAACTCCTCGTCATCGAAGAGGGTGTGCAACAACGGCTCAACTGAGTTTTCGACAAGGCGATCGTCCCGCCTCTCGAAGCGGTTATGCCACCCCTGCACAGCCACCCGCACCGCCACCCCGCAGGTCAGCAGCGCCACCATAGAGATATAGTACCATTCAATCATTACGCAACACCGTTAGGGCCTTGCCTCGCAGCCGTGCCGCATTGAAAGGAAAGGTCATCACCTGATCGACCCCCGCCTCCAACAACCCCACCACCGTCTCTTCGTTCTGATGCCACGAGAGGACAAAGAGTTGCGGCCGCACGGCTCCCCGAGGGCGCAGTCGCTCGACCACCGCCCGACCCGAGAAAAACAACCCCACCATCACCACCACAACCAACTCGTAGGCAGCCCGGCGGGTGCGCTCCTCGAAGGCCTCGACCGAGCTGACCACCTCCGCCTCGACGTGTGGTGCCGACAAACAGACCCGCACCACCTCCGCAAGCAAGCGATCCTCAGATACAATCAATAGACGTGCCATCCCTCACCAAAGCCCAAATAAACCTCTTGCCCCCACTGCCCAAAACCGTGCCAAAACAAAAAGCGAAAAAAGTTTGTGGAAATTTTGGTTATCACATAAAAAGGGTCTATATTTGCAGTCCGAAATGTGTTTTTAACACTAACTATCAAATTCAATGTACGTTATCGTAGAAATCGCAGGTCAGCAATTTAAGGCTGAGAAAGGTCGTAAGCTCTATGTTCACCGTCTCCAGGGCGACGTAGATTCGTCCATTAGCTTCGACAAGGTCCTGCTCGCAGACAATGACGGTCAGGTTAAAGTAGGTGCACCTGTAGTAGAAGGCGCCTCGGTTAAGTGCAAGATCCTGAAGCACCTGAAGGACGACAAGGTCCTGGTCTTCAAGAAGAAGCGTAGAACTGGTTATCAGAAGTGCAACGGTCACCGT
>JAFSDP010000021.1 GCA_017436185.1 Alistipes sp.
AAGGAGCGCGTAAAGAAGATGCTCGACCGTATGAACATCTCGCACCGTGCGGGCCACTTTCCACAGCAGCTCTCGGGTGGTCAGCAGCAGCGTGTGGCTATCGCCCGCGCCCTCGTGTCGAATCCCAAGCTGATCCTTGCCGATGAGCCTACGGGTAACCTCGACTCGAAGAATGGTCAGGAGGTGATGACCCTGCTCAAAGAGCTCCATCAGGAGGGCACAACCATCATTATGGTGACCCACTCGCAGCACGATGCCTCGTATGCAAGCAGAACGATTTGCTTGTTCGACGGTAAGATTGTAACCGATGTAAAGAGTCGCTTGTAATTTGCCGTGATAGCACCGCATCTGTGGCACATCCCTCCCATCTTGGAATGGGCAGTACACCCAAGTACAGCCCATCCAAAGATGGTTCACGATGCACCACATATGCAGCACTCTGACGACAAATTGGGTGGTGCTAATCACCGTCACAACCCTTTTTGAAAAAGGTATTTAACATTTGAAAAACGCCTATTACCATAAGCAGAGAAGCGTTAGGAGTCTGTTTGAATTTTATTTCGAGATTATTTGAGAGCTATTTTTATGTAGATTTTGACTTGGGAAAAGCAGATAATAGCGGGCTATTTTCAAATTTCACAAGTCAAAAGATGCAAGAAATAGCCTCAAAGAAGCCGAAACTAATCTTCAAAGCAACGGACTAACTCGTATAATAAAATTCAAAACAGACTCCAAAGGTGTGGGTTGGCTTGACCGCCTCCCACATCACAAAAAGAATTCAAAATGCAAAATTCAGAATTCAAAATTGAATAATTAATAAAATAATAAAAAATAGAAACCTATGAAAATCGCTTTCAAAAATTTCTTGATGACGTTCCGTCGTTACAAGGTCGCATCGCTCTTGAATGTGCTCGGTTTGACCCTCGCCTTCGTGGCCTTCTACATCATCGCTTCGCAGGTCTATTACTCGATCTCCTACAACCGCCCGATTGAGGACTCCGACCGCATATATCTTGTCTCAGCCGAGTGGGGCTCTTCAAAAATGGGTGACGCAGAGGAGTCGTGGTCGCTCAACTGCCCCCAGCCGGTGAGCTACGAGACGATGGAGCTATGCCCCGATGTGGAGGCAGGTGCTTCGATGCGCCCCTCGGCGGACATCGGCCGTGTGTGGATTAAGCGCAACAATTACAACTTCGAGAAGTTCGATATCGGGGTCTATTTGGGCAATGCCCAGGTGGTCGATCTGTTTCCCTTCAAGGCCGTGGCGGGTGATTTGAAGCAGGTGGCCGAACCCAATACGGTCATCATCGCCGAGTCGGTCGCCGAGAAGATGGGTGTAGGCGTGGGCGACGAGATTTGGTTTGAGGGTGGTCGCTGGCACAACGACGGCAAGCCCTCCGAGCCGCAGCAGGTGGTGGCCATCTACGAGGATTTCCCGAAAAACAGTTTCCTCCGCAGCCGCAAAATCTTCCAGAACGACAACCTTGCCCAAGGCCAAACGAACAACAATTGGAACTACTCCTGCTTCGTGCGCCTCAAAGAGGATGCCGACCCCGAATCGTTCTGCCGCATCTGGGGTGAGCAGTATGCCAAGTGGTTCTTGGGAATGGTGCAGGAGTTTTTGAACGAGCATCCCGACAAGGCCGATTTCTTCGAAGAGGGCGAGGAGCAACAGCCCGTGCGACTGATTCCGCTCGATAGGATGTATTACGAGACGAATATGGAGACCTTTGGCAATGCCGGCTACGACTTTGGCTCGAAGACGGCTACGGCCACCTTGGCGGCCATCGGGTTGGTGATTGTCATCATTGCCTTTATCAACTTCGTGAATTTCTTCTTTGCGCTCGTACCCGTGCGTATGCGTGCCGTGAATATCTGCAAGGTCTTCGGAGCAAGCCAAGGCACACTGCGCTGGAACTTCTTGTTCGAGGCTATCGGCCTGGTGCTGATCTCGATGGCTTTGACCTTTTACCTGATGATTGCCGTTCAGGAGAGCTTCATCACGAAGTTCGTCACCTCGTCGTTGGCCCTTTCGGACAACATCCCCGTGATTGTTGCGATGGTGGGGCTGATGTTGCTGCTGGCCGTGGTGGCTGCCTTGTATCCTGCCTTCTACATCACCCGTTTCAACGCCTCGTTAGGCGTGAAGGGCGGTTTTGCCCAGTCGGCCACGGGTCGCCGGTTGCGTTCGCTGATGGTGGGCATCCAATTTACGGTGGCAATGGTGCTTATCATCATCACGGGTATCTTCTTCCTCCAATACCGCTATATGATGAACTACGACATCGGCTTCGACCGCTCGAACATCGTCACCTTTGCCAACTACGACCTTGCGCCCAAGGCCGAGACCATCATCGAACGGCTGCAACAGCACCCCGATGTGGTGGATGTGACCGCCTCGGGACAGAGCCTCTTCCAGTGTATGCAGTCGTGGGGACGTGAGTACGACGGCCACACCTTTATGCTCTATGCTAACAACGTACGGTGGAACTTCCTCGACTTCTTCGGCTTTGAGTTGGTTGATGGCCAAGGCTTTACCCCCTCGTCGGCCGAGCGCAAAGAGATTGTCATCATGCGCCAGCTCCACCTCGACACGGGCTATCCGCTCGGTATGAACGACGGTAGCGAATTCAACACCATCGGCATTATGAAGGATGTGCGCCTCAGCTCGGTGGCGCAACCCAACCAATACCACGCCTTCTACTGCGGGGATAATCCCGGGTTCTTCTATGTCCGCTTGGTTGAGGGGGCTGATATAAAGGCATTCGCCAAGTTCGTAAAGGAACTGACCAAGGAGTTCTCGCCCATTGGCGAGGAGGCCGACCTCTTCTACCTCAACCAGTGGCTCGAAATGCTCTACTCAAACACCAAACAACAGCTCGTTACGATCGGCCTCTTCGCCATTCTGGCTATTGTTATCGCGCTGATGGGAGTCTTTGGTATTGTGCTATTCGAGACACAGCACCGCCGCTCGGAGATTGCTGTTCGCAAGGTCTATGGCGCAACGACACGCCAGATTGTCGAGATGTTGAACCTGCGTTATGTGTGGATTGTCGGAGGTTGCTTTGTGGTGGCAGCACCTGTGGCGTGGCAGATCACCTCGCGCTGGTTGGAGCAGTTTGCCAACCGCATCGCACAGCCCTGGTGGCTCTATATCGCTGCCCTTCTCGTTGTTCTCGCCGTAACGGTCGGCCTTGTAACCCTCCGCTCGTGGAAGGCTGCCACCGAGAATCCCGCCGATGTGGTGAAGAGTAATTAAAAGAAAAAGGAGTCTGTTTTTGCAGACTCCTTTTTTTGGACTACCGCCAATCCCACTTGGGGTGGGCGGGATCTTCGGCGGTGAGAGCTTCGGTAAGCGATAGGCCCAAGGCCTTTGCCACCCCCTCGCCATACGAAGGGTCGGCGCGGTGGCAGTTGCGGATATGGCGTTGCTTGATAAAGAGTGCCGCATTGCCCATCGCCCGTGCCGTGTTCTCGCAAGTCGCCTTTTGGTCTTCGGCCGACATCAGTCGCCACAGCTTGCCCGGCTGCGTAAAGTAGTCGCTATCGAGTTCCCGCTCATCGTAGTTATAGACCTCGCCCGCAACGGACAATGGCGGCTCTTTGAGGTGGGGCTGATCTATCCACTCGCCATAGCTGTTCGGCTCATAGGCTATCGTGCGTCCGGCGTTGTCATCCGTGCGCATCTGCCCGTCACGGTGGTAGGCGTGGTAGGGGCAACGGGGACGATTGATGGGTATCAGGTGGTGATTGACCCCCAGGCGGTAACGTTGCGCATCGCCATAGGAAAAGAGCCTACCCTGCAACATCTTGTCGGGCGAGAAACCGATGCCGTCGATGATATTCATCGGGTTGAATGCCGCCTGCTCGGTCTCGGCAAAGAAGTTCTCGGGGTTGCGATTCAGCTCCAAAATGCCCACATCGTGCAACGGAAAATCGCTGTGATACCACACCTTGGTAAGGTCGAACGGATTGATGTGATACGTTCGAGCCTCCTCCTCGGTCATCAGTTGCACCTGCATCAGCCAACGGGGATAGTCGCCACGCTCGATGGCCTCAAACAGGTCACGTTGATGCGACTCTCGGTCTTTGGCAATCACCGCCTCCGCTTCGGCATCGGTCATATTTTTGATGCCCTGCAGCGTGCGCAGGTGAAATTTCACCCAAGTGCGACGGTTGTCGGCATTGATAAAACTATAAGTGTGGCTGCCAAAGCCGTGCATATGGCGATACGAGAAGGGGATGCCTCGCGGCGACATCGTGATAGTGACCTGATGCAACGCCTCGGGCAGCAGCGTCCAGAAATCCCAGTTGCTATTTGCCGAACGCATACCTGTGCGTGGGTCTCGCTTGATGGCGTGGTTCAGATCGGGGAATTTCAAGGGGTCACGCAGGAAGAAAACGGGAGTGTTGTTACCCACCAAATCCCAGTTACCCGTATCGGTGTAGAACTTCATTGCAAAGCCTCGGATATCTCGCTCGGCATCGGCGGCACCACGCTCACCCGCCACGGTAGAGAAACGTACAAAGCAGTCGGTTTTCTTGCCTACTTCAGCGAAAATCGAGGCTCGGGTGTAGGGCGTGATGTCGTGAGTCACGGTAAATGTACCATACGCA
>JAFSDP010000022.1 GCA_017436185.1 Alistipes sp.
ATGTGTAGATTGTCCTCGGTGTCAGAATAGCACCTCGGTGGGTCGATTGACCAATCGGTACTGCAAATATACAACATTCCAACCCCGTTGTCAAGTATTTTAGGGTAAAAAAATTGAACTTTTTGTGATATTTCACCGATTTCACATATTTCACGGATTTCATTATTTCACGATTTCAAGGGTGTGTTAAGTGAAATTCAAAATTTAGAATGCAAAATTCAAAATTAGATAAAGAGATTAAAGAACTTAAAGAGATTAACGATGCAGACCTAAAAACCTTAAGCTCTTTAATATCCTTAAACTCTTTAATCTCTTTATCCTCCTTACTTTGCAGCACGGGTTACATTTTTGTAACCCGGCCTATAAAGACCTATGGGGCCTATGTGGCCTATAAGACCTATGGGTCGTTATAAGGTGCTGACCTAATCCCCATAACGACCTATAGCGACCTTAACAGACCTATAGCGACCTTATCCCCAGGGGCACTATGGGCTTTTTTTTGAGGAAAGATGGCCGAAAGTGGCACAATCACTCTATAATTTGCTATCTTTGTGACAAAATAGATTTTTCTCACTCTATGAAACAACTCAAAGAACGTATTTTAAGCGACGGAAAATGTTTTGATGGCGGCATTTTGAAGGTGGACAACTTTATCAATCATCAGATGGATCCGGTGCTTATGCGCGAAATGGCCGAAGAACTTGTCAGACGTTTCTCCAACCATTCCATCAACAAGGTGATAACCATCGAAGCAAGCGGTATCGCCCCGGCAATTATGGTCGGAGCCGCGCTGAATGTGCCGGTGCTCTTTGCCAAGAAGAAGATGCCCAGCACGATGGAAAATATGTTGGTTACCGAGGTCTTCTCCTTTACCAAGAACCGAACCTACTCGGTGTGTGTCAGCAGCAACTATCTCACGGCCGACGACAGAGTCTTGTTCGTTGATGATTTTCTTGCCAACGGAAATGCTGCCAAAGGTATTATCGACTTGGTAGAGCAGTCGGGTGCCACCCTGGAGGGGATGGGTTTTCTGATCGAGAAGGGCTTTCAGCGTGGAGGCGATGAGTTGCGCAGTCGGGGCATTCACATCGAGTCGCTGGCCATCATCGACAGCTTGGATAATTGTACCATCACATTCAGATAGTTATGCAAAAAAACGGCTTGATTTACGGCTTGGAGCAGCGTCCCCCGCTCAAGGATACGCTGTTTGCAGCGCTGCAACACCTGTTGGCCATCTTTGTTGCGATTATCACCCCTCCACTCATCATCTCCGCAGCGTTGGGCTTCGATGTCGAAACAACGAGCTTTTTGGTCTCGATGTCCCTGTTTGTGTCGGGTATTGCCACCTTCATCCAGTGTAGGCGGTTAGGTGGTGTGGGGTGTGGACTGCTCTGCGTTCAAGGCACCAGTTTCTCCTTCATCAGCCCGATCATCCTGGCCGGAACAATCGGTGGCCTGCCCGCCATTTTTGGTGCAACTATGGTGGCGGCCTTGGCAGAAATTTTCATTAGCCGAATTTTGAAGTATGCAATGAAAATTATCACGCCGCTGGTCTCGGGAATTGTCGTTTCGCTGATTGGTATCAGTCTGATTAAGGTGGGAATCACCTCGTGCGGAGGTGGTGTGGCTGCCATCGAAAATGGTACGTTCGGATCGTTTCAGAATCTCGCCATAGCGGCTCTCGTCTTGTTGCTCATCGTGCTCTTTAACCGTAGTTCGAATCGCTATTTGCGCATGGGGTCAATCATTATCGGCATCGTAATTGGCTATGTGGTATCCTATTTTTGTGGGATGGTCGATTTCGGCAGTATGCCCAATTACTCGCTCTTTAACATCCCCGTTCCGTTCAAATACGGTGTGTCGTTCAACCTCTCGGCCATCTTGGCTTTTGCGATTGTCTATGTCATTACGGCCATTGAGGCTTATGGAGACATAACCGCCAACTCGCTCATTTCGGGGGAGCCTGTCGAGGGTGAGACCTTTTTGAAGCGTGCCCAAGGCGGTATTCTTGCCGATGGTGTCAATTCGTTCATCGCCGGTATGTTAAATTCGTTTCCCAATTCGATTTTTGCTCAAAACAACGGCATGATACAGCTTACCGGTGTGGCAAGCCGCTATGTGGGTTATTTTATCGCCCTGTTTCTTGTCGTGCTCGGCTTCTTCCCCATCATCGGCGTAATCTTCTCGTTTATGCCCGACCCGGTGTTGGGTGGTGCCACCTTGCTGATGTTCGGTACGGTAGCCTCTGCCGGTGTGAAGATTATTGCCTCGCAGCGTATCGACCGCAAGGCCACCTTGGTCATTGCCATTAGTTTCAGCATGGGACTTGGCGTAGAGCTCTATCCCGATATTCTGATGCAGTTCCCCGAGGCCATCAAGAATATCTTTTCGTCGGGTATCACGACCGGAGGCCTGGCTGCCATTATCGCCAATATGGTCATCCGTATCAAGGAGTAAACTTGACATCGGCACATTATTCCCATTACTCCCATCCCGTCCTATTGAGGGAGCATAGCGACCGAAATATCTCTGATAGTCGCCCTGTTCGCCCAGAGATTCTTCACTGACGTTCAGAATGACGACCTTTGCCCATAGGTTTTATAAGTCTTATAGGTCTTATAGGTCCTTATCAAACCACCTCCCACAACGAAAAAGGGGGTCGTAGCCACCGCCACAACCCCCATTTTGAATTTTGCATTCTACATTTTGAATTTACACGATTACGCCGATGTCGTCGATGAGTTTATTGACCTGGCGACGCAACTTGTTGATGATGCGGATCCATACCACGGCCAGCACCACAATGGCCGACGACGCACAGCCGAGCATAATGCCTCGGAAAAAGTCGTCCAGCTGAGGATTCGAGCTGATCAGCAGCCCGACAAAGCAGCCGACTACGATGCAGGCAAAGGTGGTCAGCAGGCGACAGAAGGTGCGCACCGAGAAGGAGTAGATTTTGTTGATGTGGCGCAGCTTGGCGTAGGTGTCGTCCTTCATATCGAAGGGCCCCTCGGCCGCCTTTTTCTGCAAAAAGAGCCAATCCTTCAGCTCGCCCACCACGCGGATGTTGCACTCGGTGAGGAAGTTGAAATAGCTCTCACGCACCTCGTCCGAGGCGGTGCGCTCTACCATATCGAGCTTGTAGATGTACTCGCCCGGTGTGCCTCGACGGAAGATGTAACGGCATAGACCTACGGCCGTGAGGTTCCACCCCTCCTTGGCCATCTCGTTGATCCACTGCTCCTCCTGCTCGTACTCGGCGATGGTGTAGAATCGCCACACTTTTTTCATTTCGCTTGTCTGTCTCATAGCCTAACGTGTTTGAATTTTCAAGATCTCTTTTCCGTTTTCGACCAACTCGCTAAGACGCTCTATTTCAGCCTCAAGGACCGTGCGTCCTCGGTCGGTTAGTCGATACTCCTTTTTGCGCCCCTCCTCGGGTAGCGGCTCAATCCACCCCTTCTCCTGCAACGAGGCCAACGCCCCGTAGAGCGTGCCTGCCGAGAGGGATAACCGCCCCCGACTCAGCGCAGCCGTCTGCTGCATAATGCCGTAGCCGTGCATCGGCTCGACGAGCGAAAGAAGGATGTAATAGACCGCCTCGGTAAGGGCATTGGTGTTGGTGTTCATCGTGGTTTTATGGTTGTCGGTTTTGCTATATTGTCTTCCGTTATATCGTCAACCGATACAAAGGTAAACGATATATTTCGTTTTAGCAAATTTTTTTCGATAATTTTTCGTTTGGCCTCCAAAAAACGGAGCAACCTTGTGTGGCTGCTCCGCTTGGTTAAGTGTTTTTTTATTGTTCAGATTCCTCTGATGCGGAACGAGGTTTAAGGCTGAAACCTTCTTGGCGCATCTGATCGAATAGCTCTTTGTCGAAATGGGGGTTGAAGGTGCTGCCTCCACTCAAATAGGCTTCGATTACTCGCTCGTATTCCTCGACCACCTGCTCGTCAAAGGCCTCGATGCAGTAGGGTATCACCGCTTCCCACGTATGGAACATCACCATCTCCTGCGTTCCAATTCCGGAGCAGTTGTGTTGCTCGGTTATGCCACAAGGAAGTTGCGTTGCCAGCTGTTGGGTAATTAGGTGTGCGTTTCGCGGGGTCGATTGGCCGAAGCAGAGATGGCTGTGGTTGGCGATTAGTTCCGTAGGGCGCCGTCCGCTGTCATTGGCTAAACCACGATTGTTGAGACGCAACAGCCGCTCCGCTTTTGTGCCGATTACTTCGGCTAAACCGGTAAGTGCCTCGTCGCTCATCTCTTCGATGACCTCGGCGATGGGCTTGGTGCGGTAAGCCTCTGCTTGTGGTAATTGGGTAACATAGCCATCGATGGCGGTCTGCAATTCGGTTTCGATGTCCAATTCCAAAAGTGATTTATCCATTCTCGCAACAAATTGAGCCACACTGATCTCATTCGGATTGATGGTGACATTTTCACGCTCCAATACCGAAAGATCGTGCTCGTGGAGGGGCGAAGAACCACGATGGATTAACGCATCCGACTCGTTGGTGTAGAGTTCGCTCAAGTGGCCCAACAGCTCATCGGTAGATGCAAGCTGATGGTGGTATTTTTGAATTTCGTTGAGCAGATGCACGAAGATGTCACGGGCAGCCTCACGGCGCTTAATCTCCAAGGCGAGCTTCAGCATCCTCTTGGCTGTTGATGAAACAACATCCAGACGCTCCTGCCTGCCACGGTTGGTTCTAAAGAATCTGCCGTCATAGTTCTCGTACTCCTGTTGAGCCTTCGCCAACATAGGCAACAAATAAGCCAACTGTTGCTTAAGTTCATATGCCTCATTGTCCATCTTTTCGCGGCAACTATACAGCTGATTCCTCAGGGTCTGGAGAAATTTCAGAGCGTTGGCCACGCCGCCCTCATCGCTCAAAATCGACACCAACTCGGCTTTAAGCAGACGCTCCTTCTCGGCCTGAAGCTCGGCCAATGCCTTTTCTGCGGGGAAGTCCACCAGTGTGTTGATGTAGTTCTGCACCGTCGCTTTAGTTGCGGTCATCGAGTCCTGGATAGCCACCTTGGGGCCCTTCAACTTACCCAACGCCTCAACGGAGTAGATTGAGTCGATGAGCAGGTCGTTATATTCATTCTCAAGGATGCGTGCCGCCATCATCCAGTCGATGGCCCTCTGTGGGATGTCGGAACCCTCCTGACGCATCTTGCGAATCAGCTCAACGGCCGCCTTGCAGCCATAAAGCTTGGCTAGCAGGTCGCCTCGATAGACTATGCGTACAACGCCCATACCGCTCACCCAACCGATTTTGTCGGCAAGGTTGTATATTCCGCTTTGCCACTCCATATTTGGGCTTTCGGGCATAGGAATTTGGCTGCGTGTATAGATGTGTAATCCGATGGTTGGGCACAACTCATGTATATTTGGTATTATACGGCCGCTTTCGGTTTGGTTATCTATCAAATAAAAGTGGTCGAAAAGCGGTCGGTCGTAGCTCTTTTCTTTTCCATTGATGGTGAATTTGACGGGCTTGGATGGGGTGGCACTCATCAGATAGTCCAAGTCGAGGGTGGCCGAGTAGGCGTTTAGGGGGAAACGCCTCGTATGCGTCCTGAGCGGATCCACCATACGGAAGACGCTATGCAAAACGCCGTAGCCGATGATATTGCATTGGTTGCCGTACATCGAACGAACCAGGTCGGCAATGTTGATAAACGAGCCTGCACCGGTCCCGCCACATAGTGAGGTGAGGATGTAGAGGTCAAACTCTGGTGCGAAGGCTATTTGTTGAACCTGTTGCACACGCTGTTGCAGCGCAGTTTGGATATAAGGCAGGAGATACTCGGTGTAGAATCGCCCGTTTGTGCGATGAACAGAACCATCCGAGATACGGTGTGCCAAGCTAACGGTATTACCGGGGAAGAGCCAGTTGTAAGCGCCGCGTTTCTCTTGAGCCTCGAAGTACTCCTCTCTCGGGCTTCCGATGTAGGGAATCAACAACGCATCCTCCTCGATCGAAGTCGATAGTTCGGGGTTCTTAATGTCGGCGAGGTTGTAATCAATGGCCAAAAAGTTCACAATGGGCGGAAGGTTACCCTTGCCGTAAACATCTTCGTATTGCTTTTTAATCGCAGCCAGGATGCGAATACCCGTGCCGCCGAGTCCGATGTAGATGGAAGGTCTCATAGTTTTTGGGTTAAATCGTAAACAAATTTAGCCTTTAGTGATGAAAAATGCAAATCAAAACGCTCTATATTTTTGTTCTCGTTGTTCTGCTGTCGGATTTTATGGGATGGCGACCGATGAAGAAAAATTGTTGTAGAAAAATTTGGTCGTTTTGTCAAAAAAGGCTAACTTGCATTGAATTTGGGGATGCTATCGTGTTGTAAAAAGACGGATGTGTAACAGCTACCTAAAGAGTCTCACGAAAAAGTGTCGTCGAAAACCCGCAAAACGAACAAGATTTTTATCAAAATTAACCTAAAAATGAAGAAACTTTACTTATTCTTGATTTTGTGTGCCTGCTGTTTGACGAGCAGTGCCTGGGCGCAAAATCGAAACATCTACATCTGGGATGTTACCCGCTCGATGATCGGAAAGGGTATGGTGAATGGTCAGGCTACGCCTGATGTCTATGACAAAGTGGAGGACTATCTGATTAAGGATATCAACCGAATTGCCAACAACCATACCGAGATTGTTGTTATCCCGTTCCAAGAGGGTGTGTTGTTCGACCAAATCATATCGGTGCCCAACTCGACCGATGACTCCAAAAAACAGATTATCGAAAAGATTAAGCAGACGGGGCCGTCGTGTATGAAGCTGAAGCACTCCAATACCAACATTTCCGAGCCGCTGCTCTACGCTCAGCGCACCTACCAGAAGGGCGATAAGGTGAATACGTTGGTGCTGCTGACCGACGGTCGCCAAAATATGAACGGCGGTATGGATGCACTCCGAGAGGCCATCAAAGGTTGGAATAACGATGCCGACGAGGATGAGTTTCTGATTTATGTCTTGACCACGGAGAATGCCGAGCAGCCCACGTCGGACGATTTGGGTAATGTGGATTATGTCACCACAGGTGAGTTTGTGAATCAACTGATTCGTCTGCAGCTGAAGCCGACTGCGGAGATTGCGTTCAACATCAAGGACCAAACGAGAATCAATGTTTCGTTTGCCAACAATAGCGATGTGCCTCTTCCGACGGGAGCTAAAATCCGTGTTCAGAGCCAGGCGGGTGCTCCGATTGCCATCAACGAGGTGGTGGAGTTGGTGAATGGCGCCATCTGCATTACGCCCGACTTCGATTACGAAGCACTCAAAACGCAACTTGCCGAGGAGGTGTCGATGCGTTTGGTGTATAGTGTGGAGAACAACGATGAGCTTAAAGCCAAGCAGAATAAAAAGGTCGCCATAGTTCCCGCCCACTCGCAGGTGAAATTGATCAACAAGAAAGAGCGTGTATTAACCATTTCCGTAGTAGAAGAGTAAGCTATGAAACGTTTTCTTACAACACTGGTTTTGGCAGTTTTGGCATTTGGCTTTACTGCTTGCAATAAGGCTGAGGGTGGCTTGAAGTGGGGTGAAACCAACTATTTCAAGGATTCATTTCTGAAAAAATACGAGCCTGTAGTGATGGCCAAAACGTTGAATTTTGGTCTGAACGAGGATGGCTGCGATCTGAGTGATACGGAGTTCTCGTTTGATGTCTATGAGCGCACCCCGAGCGGTGAGATGGTCAAGGCGCAGGAGGTGGTCCTTTATAAGAATGGTACGCCCTGCCCCAATAATGTCCTTAAAGTAAAGGGTGGCGAAGGCAAGGTCGTTGTGGGTGTCGAGTTTACGCCCGAGGCTGCCGAGGGGTACCATACCCTCTTCTTGAAGGCCAAGTCGCTCAATGGACTGGATCGTATCGAATATACGTCGTTGGGCGATGGCTTTGTGGCCCGCAAGCAAAACGTGATGAATCCGGCCAACGAGTTGGTGATGTGGATTCTGATTGTGCTGGCCTCGGTTTATGTGGCTTGGGTGCTTCTGTTGCGTCCGCTCTTCTTCCCTCACGTGAAATTCTCGAAGGTGGATATCTATTACCCCGGCACTGCGGGCGAGGTTACGGTGCGCACCAACGGCTATTGCAGCCTGATTTTGAGCAACAAACCCATCAAGCAGAGCTGGTTGAAGAAGCTCTTTTTCGTGCAGGACCAAGTGGAGGTGAACGAGGTGTGGAGCTCGCAGGTGCGGATTGAGTCGGGCAAGGGCCGTAATGTAAAGGTATATACGGTTTTGGATGTCGATCCGTCGCCGCTCGTTATGACCGAACGCCGTGAGCTTTTCCACGTTATCAACGAGGAGAACCAGCGTATTGGTGTCGAGACGTGGTAAAATCATAAGCTGTCTATAACCCATCAAAACAGATAATCTTATGGAGAACGAAAAGACGGAAGAGGAGATTGTCAATCAAATCTACGCTTATGCTGCCGATATGTTGTTCGAGCAGAAGAAGAGTGTAGCCGACACGATGCAGAGCCTCATCGAGCAAGGCCTTACGGCTGAGCAGGCCAATACGGTCGTTACGCAGTTGCAGGAGCAGTACAAGAAAGAGGTCAATAAGGCGGCCAACAAAATGATGCTTTACGGTGCCTTGTGGCTTATTGGCGGTGTGGCAGTGACGGTTGTTACCTACGCAGCGGCCACTGGCGGCGGTACCTATGTGGTGACCTACGGTGCCATTCTCTATGGTGCCATCCAGTTCTGTGTGGGACTCTATCGTAAATTCAAA
Organism: Alistipes sp.; assembly: GCA_017436185.1. The sequence goes on from JAFSDP010000022.1 coordinate 8,760, forward strand.
GCATAAATAACAACAAAATAACCTAAAAATTTCATACAAGATGAGACCTTCAATTTATGTAGGTTTGGGTGGTACCGGTATCCGTGCCATTGCCCAAGCAAAGAAACTGTATGAGGATGTTTATGGCAAAGGTAACATCCCCAAGTGTATTGCCTTCTTGGCTGTAGATTTCAACCTGGCAGATATCAAGAACCCCGAACTGCTCACTTCGCTCGAGGATGATGCGTTGCTGATTCCCTATAACGGCAGCCCGAGAGAGCACTACGAGGGCCGTGTTAAAAGAGGTGCTTACGGCTGGGTCTTCCCCGGCAATACCGATAGCTTGGCACACCGTATTTCGGATGGTGCCGGTCAGGTGCGTACGACGGGCCGTTTCTACACCGAGTATATCCTCAACATCGTTGAGGCTGCCCTTCAGAACCGTTGGATGCAGGTGTCGAACATCACCTACGTGAACGACCAAGGTATGTCGGTACCTTGCGAGGAGATTGATATTCACATCGTAATGTCGCTGGCCGGTGGTACCGGTTCGGGTTCGTTCCTCAACATTGCCGAGTTGATCAATCGTAAGTTTGGCAAGCGTGCCCACATCTTTGGTTATGGTGTGCTGCACGGTGTGTTCCGTGCCATGGACCCGTTCGGAACTCATACGCCGAAGGTGCGTGTAAATGCCTACTCGGCCATCAAGGATCTGGATTATCTGATGCACGCCTCGACCTCTTCTCCCGTGAAGTTTGAGATTAACGGTGCTCCCCGTGAGCTGACCTCGCCGATTTTCAACGAGTTCTTCGTAATCGACAACCAGACTGCCAAGGGTAATATGGTGCCGAACGTGAAGGAGCTGTGCGCCGCTTTGGGTACCTGCCTCTTCGCCAGCAGTGGCGATATGGGTGCTACCATTCAGGGTGGCCAGTCGAACAACCGTTGGCAGCAGGGTAGCTACGGCATCCTGCACAAGAAGGGCTGGGCACAGGCGCTTGGTGGTTGCCAGGTGGTCTATAAGGGCGACCTGTTGGCCAAGATTTATGGCTGCAAGGCGGCTGTTGAGCTGATTCGCAAGATGCGTCAGGAGGGCTCCGACATCTTGCAGAAGGCCATCGATTGGACGATGTCGTCGAAGGTACGCGAGGATGAGGGCAACGACCTGCTCATCAACTCGATCTATTCGGTTGAGGCGTTGGGTAAGTTGAAGGGCCCCAAGGTGGCTATCCAGGACTCGCTGACCGAAACCCGTACGACCGTACAGAACTACATCAATACGTTGGTGGACTTCCCCGAGGCTAAAATTTTGGCCGAGCTTCAGGCCGAGAAGGATAATCTGCTTAAAGCCGAGTTGATGTCGATTTTGAGCGGTGACGGTGGTGTAGGTAACGCCCAGAAGTTCCTCAAGGTGCTGACTCGTCAGCTGGGTATTTGCCGTTCGGAGATGGAGGCCGAGGCTGCCACGATGAAGCAGCAGATGGCCGATAAGGCACCTGTTTTGGAGAAGGCACAGAAGGAGTACGAGGAGTATTGCGATAAGTTCTTCAAGACGTCCAAAGGCAAGCAGGAGCGTCTGGATGTTGTTTCGGCAACGGCCAAGGGTATGCTGAAACTCGCCTTGGAGATTAAGCGCCGCGAGGCTGCCCGTGACATCTTCGTGCATCTGTTGGATGTGGTCGAGAAGTATGCCCAGCAGATTCAGGCCATCAACGAGCTGCTCGAGAATCTGAGCGATGCTTATGAGGTGGAGTTGGCTGCCTCGATCAACCAGGGCAGCTCCCCGATTTTCGAGTACGATTTGTCGCTTGGCGAGCGTACGAAGATTACCATCAAGCAGGAGGATATCGGTTTGGCCGGCTTTATCTCGAAGCTTCCCAAGTCGCTCTTGGAGCTTGATGTCGATACCGAGCTTAAGCCCGCCATCGATGCTTATGTGGAGGGTCTGCCGCAGGCAGTTGCCTATCGCACGAAGCGCCTGATTGACGTGATCGATGCACTGGACGATGTGGCCTATGCACAGCTCAAGGATGCTATCGAGACCAAGGCAAGCAGCCTGTTGCGTCTTGATAACCGCAGCCAGGAGAACGACGGTGGTCGCAAACCGACCGAGCTGATGGTACACGAGTATATGATTTCGCTCTACTGCAAGGGCGATGAGAAGTGCCGATTGGAGAAGGATCACGCCTTCATCAGCCAGGCTACTGGTCAGGCGGGTTGCAAGTTCATTCCCAACCCCTGTGAGGCACTGCGTCAGAAGATGTTTATCTTCCGTGCCGAGTATGCCTTCATCCCCTACTGTATCGAGATTTTCGACGAGGCTGTTGTTGAGGAGTATGAGCAGCAGGTGGCCAGTGCCAATATCGGCAATGCGACCTTCAACCCCCACTTCGACAAGACGCTCTACGAGGAGATGCGCAAGCAGAACTTCAAGTTGGAGCCCGAGTTGCCCAACGAGGCGATGTTCTACTGGGTTTGCGGCCAGATCTTCGGTTATCAGCACGATACCGATCCCGACAAGCGTAGTGATGTGACCGAGAAGGTGACCATTATGGAGAAGGGTGACAACGGTGAGACCATTCGTGTTGCAAGCACCGAGCAGGCCGTTCACAACAAGTATATTGCTTGTCGCAAGGGCAAGTATTACTTCTGGCAGAATGATTCGCCCACCAATGGTCAGGATAAGCGTTGGTATCCGATTGGCGGTGTTCTTACCGATAACCGTCTGACGGCCTACAATAACTTCAAGGCAATCACCTTCCCTGCCTATAAGGCAGAGTTGCATCGTCGTTTGAAGGAGATTTTCGACAATCTGGGTGAGGGGCTGTTGATGGCCAAGATCAACGAGCTTACTGCGATGGGTAAGCGCGATTATATCGATCGCCTGATGTGCACCAATAAAAATAGTGCTACCTACTATAGTCGTCAGACGCACGAGTCTGCGTTCATCGACCAGGAGTGGCATTATATTGAGACCGAGTTTGCTCAGACTGTCATCACGTTCAAACGTAAGTAAAATCCTATGTTCATCTTTGCACATATTTTTATAGGCAAGGAGTTTACGGATTTGGTATCAGGTATTGGCCGTGCCACGCTCAAATATGGTGGTGGCACGGCCGTTGCCAATATCAACTATATGGTTGCCGATTGTTCCGACGGGCAGCTCAACCTCTCCCGCTTGCGGGTGGAGAATACGGCACCCGCTCCCGAATTGATTGGTGCGGACCATTACACAAACTTTTCGTGGGAAGCGTTTCCTGCGATTGCCTTGCCCGAATTTGGCAAGAAGTGGCGCGAGGTCTATAACGAACTGATCGATGCCGGCGACGATGCAACGCAGCTCTATGTGATGTTGCACTTCCCGCTCTACAAGAAATCGAGTTTGGAGGCCTTTCAGCTGCTTTACCAGGGAATCAGCGGCGTAAATCTGCCTACGCAGCTCGACTTTGTGGGCTACACGACCGATTTGGCACCGGTGATTGAGCCGACGCTCAAAGACCCCGAAGATGCTTCGACACTCATTGTGAAGTATGCCGAGTTCCGCAAGAAGATGAAGATGCCCGTGATGCAGCATCTGATTGTGATGCAGAACGCCAATCGTTGGGGCCTTACGTTGAAGCTGAAGCCCGATTCGTTGGTCGAGGTGATTACTCACTTTGCCCTCTCGTGCAGCACCAACTACAAAGAGCTGCTTCCTGCCACGTTGAATTACAAAGATGTGGTGGCCTTCGGCCTCTCGTCGTTGCAGGTCGATAAGTTCCTGATGGTGGATTATCTCTTGCACAGCGCTATGCTCAATGCAATGGATGTCGCCTCGGTGAATGACAAAGAGGTAAATGCAAGCTATGCCAACGAGGTAGCCGCCTCGTTGTTGAAGGGTAAGCCGCAACTCTTGAGCCGTTTCTTCGAGGAGTACGACACCGCCAAACTCGAAAAACCCTTCTCGGAGGTGCAGGCGCAGTTCCAGAAGGAGGCCAAGGAGGTATTGGAGCAGTGCGAAAAGGTGCTGGGGCGCGAAAAGAGCATCCCGGTCAAGACGGCTATTTTGGCTGCTTTGCTCTCGAAGACCGATTGCGAACTGTTTGCCCAGTCGGTCTATAACCGTGACGGAGTCTGCATCTACGACCTCTTCTCCGAAGGGCTGGACTTCTTCATTGCCAATGATTACGGTGGCTACTACGCCGACGAGGAGGGAAACGGCCCCGTTAATCCGATTCCCGAGCTGAAGGAACTCGATGCCAAGGTGATTGATCTGGAGGCCCAAAAACGAGCCTTTACCGAGCAGATGGCCCAGCTGGAGCAGCAGATCCAGGGCAGCCACGAGGTGCAGCATTGCCATATCGAGGATGGTGTGTTCCACTTCAATGAGCAGGATTTCCGCCTGATGCCCAACCTCGAGCAGGAACTCTTGGAGGAGACCTTCCAACCCAAGGAGGGTGGCTATATTCCCGAGAGTATCGACCTGCGTCGCGGCTTCCGCCCCATTCAGAATCAGGGCACGCAAGGCTCCTGCCTGGCACACGCCCTGACGGCCATCTTCGAGTACGCGATGAAGCTCAGCACGAACGAAGAGTTGGATTTGAGCGAGGCGTTCCTCTACTACAACGCTCGTGATATGGACCAAAATCCCGATACTTCGGTCGTTACCGACAAGGGCTCGCGTGTAAAACCTGCGGTTCAGTCGTTGGGTAAGTTTGGTCTGGCGCAGGAGCAATACTGCCGATACAACGATAAGGACTACACCTCGAAACCCTCCGAGGAGGCCTATACCGATGCTGCCAAGCGCAAGCTTATCAAGGCAATGAATGTCGGTCGATCTACGTCGGCCATCAAGGCGGCCCTTGCCGAGGGTTATCCTGTGGCTGTTGCCTTGACATTGTGTGAGAGCTTTGCGAAGGCTTCGTTGGATGGTTACGTGCAGATGCCGACCGAAGTCGAAATTGAGTCGCTGTACGCAACGGCCGATGAGGAGAAACCTCGCCATTCCTGCCACGCCATGGTGGTGGTGGGTTTCAGCGATAAACTGCAACGTTTCATTCTGCGCAACTCGTGGGGTGATGATTGGGGCGAAGGCGGTTATTGCTACGTGCCCTACACCTATATGGATCACGAGAAGTTGTGCCTCAGCGCCACCATCCTGACCGAGATTGACTCGTTGTCGCAGGTGCGAATGATCGATATCCCGACCCTGTCAGTGAACGATCAGGATCTACATATCCGCTACTACATTGTGCAGGCGATGCGTGCCAAGGTGGAGGCCGATTTGCAGGCCTTCCAGCAGCGCCGTCAGCAGCTCTTCTTTATGTGTACCGAGCTCACTACTCGTTTCTCGTCGCTGCCCCACGTGCGTGATGAGTACCTGCGAGTAGCCGACGAAGCCTTGGAGAAGCGTATCGGGGAGATGCGTACACGCCGTCGCGAGATTGAAGAGAATTTGGAGACGTTGGCCAAAAACCAGCGCCGCTACAACCTCTTTACACTCATTCGCATCATCTGCTTTACGTTGGCTGTGCTGGCATTTGTCTATAGTTGGCATTACCTGTGGCACCAGATTGATTGGCACTACTTCGACCTGCGTTGGTGGGTGAAGTGGGTGGTCATCGGCGGCTACACGCTTTGGTCGGCCTATATGGCACGCCAGCGTTGGAAGTCGTATCGTGAGGCCAAAAACCAACTCGAAGAGGAGGATAAGTCGTTGCAAAAGGAGATTGTGGCTACGCAGAAGGTAAAGGCGCAGTTGAAATACAAGACCTATGCCGCTTATCATCTGTTGCAGATGATGGATGGTGTGCGCAACCGTCTGGAAGATAAGTATCTGAACTTCTTGAAGCTGCTCAACAACCTGCGTGCCTGGTATCAGGAGATTTCGCTCTCGCAGAAGAAGATTGAGCTGGATAAACCCATCCCGACCTTCTCGTTGTTGGACCAGGCGTTGTTGGATCAGTTCTTTGAAGAGGTGCTGAAAAACGACGACTCGTGCGAGATTGACTTTGCCGCCGCTGTGACTCCTCAGCCCTTGGCCGATGCCGATTTGGGTAAGTTGCGTCAGCATTTGGTGGATGAGACCATTGTCCATTTGTGTCGTCATCCTCGTGTGGCCCAATTTAACCTTGCGGAGCATATCGTAAAAACTCCGGCATCGTGGGTAAAGAGGGTTGAACGTAAGTTGGCGGATGAGTGTGCTCGTCAGGCCGATTTGTTCATCCACTTCAGCGCACAGGCAAGCAACGATATTGTGTGTTCGCAGTATCTGTTGGGTCACAATGTGGTAGAACATCAGGTCAAACTCGGTGAGAAGTTTATGGGGCTTACGGGCTACTACCAGACCGAGGATCCCTATCGAATGACCTACATCACCATCTCGACCCTTGAGTTCAAGGATTGCGAGGCGCTGAAGTAGGATTCGTTTGTAGTCGATAATGGGGCGGGAGGGTAACACTTTTCGCCCCTTTTTTTGTGCTTCGCCGATAAAAGCGTATATTTGTAAGAGCGAACAACAAATAACCGAAATGAATATGATTGCTTTGATTGTTTTAGGTGTGGTGGTGCTGCTGGCGGTGGTGCTCTATTTCAGCTATCACAACCGTGAGGTGAGCCTGCGCAAGGAGTTTGAGGCTCAGCAAGGAAAAATCGAGTCGGTCTATGACACGATGTGGAAGACCCTGAAGCAGGAGGCTGAGGTGACCGAGCAGTACCGCAAGGCCTTTGAGCGCATCTATCCCGAGCTGATTGCAGGTCGTTACAGTGGCGATAATTCGCAGCTGATGAAGTTCATCCACGAGGCCAACCCCAACTTCGATGTCAAGCTCTACGACAAGCTGATGCAGGTCATCGAGTCGCAGCGTGCCTACTTCGCCTCGGCCCAGCAGCGCATTCTGGACATCATTCGTGAGCACGACACGTTGCGTGAGTCGCTGCCCTCGTCGTGGTTTGTCGGCTCGCGTCCCAAACTGGAGTATGAGGTGATATCGTCCTCGATCACGAAGGAGGTGGTCGAGACCCGTCGTGACGAGGAGATCAAGCTCTTCAACGAATAGTCGGCATTAGCTACTCGCTGTGCATCGTATAGCCTATATTGCACCGCCACTCACCGCCCTGGGTTTGGTGTTGTGGCTGGGCATAACACCCGATTGGTGGGCCTATTTGGTGATGGTTGCCGTTGCCGAGTTGGTCCTCTGGTTGGTGTTGCGCCGTATGAGCCGTAAGCGGGAGTATCTGAGTGGCTATGCCCACTCGGTCGAGCACCACAATCCTTGGGTCGAAAGGGTCGTGACAACCGAAACCTATACCGACAGCCGAGGTCGCACCCACACCCGCCAGCGAGTCCATTATGTTCGCCACAGCGATGAGTGGTGGATGTGGCTCAACACGGGCAAAAGCATTGCGATTGACTCGACCACTTATAACCTGTGGCGCACCCGTTGGGCCACGCCGTGTGAGCAGATCAACCCCTACCATCCGAGCTGCGTCAGTGGGGGTGGTGGTCAGCGATACGTCTGGAACGGCGTCTATGAAGATGCTGCTACGGTGACCTATAAGGGGCTTTATATCAACTACCTGGCCAATTCTAACACCATCTTCCTCGAAGAACGAATTACGAAAACCCGAGCCGAGGAGATGGGATTGGTCGAATACCCCGACTTCGGAAGCGAGGGGTTGGATACTCAGACGGTGCTCTGCTCGTCGCACCTGCCCGAAGAGGTCGAACTGCCTAAAGAGTGGGAACGCGCGCTGCAACTTATCAATGCCTTCTATGGGGCGGAGCGACAGATACACCTCTTTGTGGCGTTGTTTGCTGCTCGGGATGGGATCGAGACGGCCCGTGCCCAGCGCAACTATTGGCACGGGGGTAACAAGAACGAACTAACCATCTGCCTGGGTGTGGATTGCACGAAAGACGAAGCGGGTGGCTATGCGATGGAGGTGAAGTGGTGCGATGCCTTTTCGTGGTGCGACGAACCTCGATTGGAGGTGGCCATCGAGCGGTGGTTTGTGGACCATCCCACGCTCGATTTGACGGCTTTCGGGGAGTGGCTGAAAGCCAATCTTTCGCTGTGGAAACGCAAATCCTTCAGCGACTTCAAATACCTCGGCATTCGCCTCTCTATGGGCCATAAATGGCTGCTCTTTGCTCTGACCCTTTTGTTGTGTGGCGCAATGGTTGCCATCGCCCTCGAGTGCCTTGTGCCCTATGCGCCACCTGCTTAACACGAAAATCTATACAAGAAACTTATCAATAATGGCTGATGCAAAGAGAGTTGCTGAGAAAATCAAACAGCAGGGCTATGTGGTTGTGAAACACGAAATGGAGGATGAGTCGCCCGAGGCGTGGTTTATCTTTCAGGTGTGGTTCTACCTGCAACACGATTTTGAGATTCGTCTGGATTGGCGCTGCGGCAAATACTACCTCTATGTGGAGCGTGGCGAGGCGGCCATAAGGGAAAAGATGCCTGCCCGTCGAGCGTTGGATGCCTATACGGCCGAGGAGTTTCTGCGGGGCAATCTGTTGAAACACTATCCGCTTTTCAGGGAGATCTCCGAGACGATTCGCACCTCGGGTCTCTATGTGACCGAGGAGAAGAAGGTGATAAACATCCTGAAGCGGAAGGATCATCGAGCCGTCTTGTTTTGGCTGATGGATGAGTGGGGGAGTGAGCCGTGCGACAACCCCTGCGGCATTGTGCATAAGGAGCAACCTTTGATGATGCTCTCCACGTTTCGTCAGCGCGATTTGATGATCGAGCAGGCCAAACAACTCGGTTTTGAAATCACCACCCGCCGCCCGAGTTGGGCCGATGAGGAGGACGACGAGAGCACCGAACAAGTCGTCGTCGGCTTCAAGGAACTCGACTTTTTGTTTTAGCGCAGGGGGCCACTTTCGACAACGCAACCTCATTGTCCACAACGACTACACCAAAGCGGGTGCCGAATAGGCCATCTCCCGAAGAGAATAATGGCAAAGATACGAATTTGGGATTCTATATCTATTGTCGCAATTTTGCCTACAACGAGAATTATCTGCAACTCGCAAAAGAGGCAACTGCACCCAATATGAACTTTCTCTTTGCCGGAAATGCTTCGTTGGGCGGGCGGCTCTATATGACCTTTTCGGACGAGAAGTTTAAGCCCTGCATCAACACCGCAACCGCCTTCTTCAATAGGTTTGACACTCGCTCCAATTGCGAGGATTTTGTAAAGAATCCGGCATGATGGAGGTTTCGAAAGGTCGAGGCGCCGCAAATTGGTGACCTAATCATACAACATAATTTTTCAATGAAAAATTTTGCTCTAATATAACAATGATACAAAAAGAGGGCTGGAACCGTCTTGATTATTAGTGATTTATAAGTAGCGTCTGTTGGTGGGCGTTAGTTACTTACCGATGCAACACATTTACACTATTGATTGAATGCGTTTTAGCCTTTTAATCGGTACAACTCACATTTTTACAATGACACGGAAAATACTCACAAATTCATAGTGCTGATAATCAGCGATTTCGATATACGTGTTGTACCGCGCTTTTCAAGCTCATTTTCAAGTTTCGGTAGAAACCCAATTGAAGTGATTTATATTCAGTTTCTTACCGCCTTCGCGTTCCAAATGATTTACAGATGCAAAGATACGCTTTTTAAGCGATAATCCGTAATGATTAGCAATGATTTTTATCTATCTGTATACATATGGACGAGATAAATGTATAGTTATTTTTCTTTTGTAGTGCATATTTTTTGTTGTTAATGTATTGGATATAAGAATTTATCCATATCTTTGCATTATAAATTATTGCATGCGATAAGTAAAAGTTTGAATAGCTGGTTAAATTAACGTGTAAGATAAGATAGTATGACTGATTATTATGAATATTCTATACCTGAATTGGTGAAGTTACTTGGTGCCAGATTCAAGGACTATCGTTTGCGCTCTCATATGACGCAAAAGGATGTTGCAGAGCAATCTGGAATCACGGTCAATACCATTCACAAATTCGAGAATGGTACAACCGGTAATATGTCATTGGGAACATTCTTGTCGCTTATGAAAGCCATTGGTCAGATTGATGCATTGGATGACATGATGCCGGAACTTCCTGAATCGGCATACTTAATCAGAGATAATCAAAAGAAAGTACAACGTATAAGACATAAGAAACAATGATTACCAGCTCGCTTAAAGTTTTTCTATGGGATAAGGAAATAGGACGTTTGTCGTGGGATGCTCGAAGAGGTAATTCTTACTTCGAGTACAACTACAAAT
>JAFSDP010000007.1 GCA_017436185.1 Alistipes sp.
CATCGGTATTCCCGAGGAGCAGCTGCGCAAGGCCGCCAAGAGCGCCGTTTGCAAGATCAACATCGACTCGGACGGCCGTCTGGCTATGACCGCTGCCGTACGCAAGGTGATGGTTGAGAAGCCCGCCGAGTTCGACCCCCGCAAGTACCTGGGTCCGGCTCGCGACGAGCTCAAGAAGCTCTATATGCACAAGTGCGAGAACGTGCTTGGCTCGGCCGGCAAGGCAGAGTAAGGGTTTTTGAAATTCAAAATTTAGAATTCAAAATTCAAAATTGGAGGGCGCTTTCGGGTGCCCTCTTTTTTTGTGGTCGGGACGCTCCTTTTTCAAACAGAGTTTGTGTTTTCAACTTTTTTTTCCTATCTTTGAACAAAATGTAACCATTTATAACGACCCATAAGACGTATAGCGACCCTATCTTCTAAAACACTAATAGTGAATTTCCATGAAACGTATCATTCTCCTTCTGCTGCCGTTGTTGGCGATGGCAACCACAGCCGTAGCGCAGACAACCTCCGCCTCTCAAAGCGCAGCCGGGCAGACACTATCACTAAAAGACACATACTTCGAGCGGCGCCCGGTAGCGCATATCCACACCGGCAAGAAAGGCGGAGGAAAAACCATCCAGATTGTATTGAGTCCGCTAAGCGTGGTTGCCGAAGATCTCAAAAACATCATTTCGGCAATATATTGGGTTGATGAAAATGTAATAAAGTATAGCCCATACGATCCTCCCATTATCACAGGACTTGTCTATCACGACATAGGTAAAGACAAAGAATTCTGCAGCGTGGAAATGATAAAAACTCGCTACAAAAACGGCGAAATGTTTAGATATAGGATTCGTGAAAGAGTCGATGATGAAACAGCCCAGTTGCTTATCGATTTCTTGGCAGGAGAGACGCAATGGAAAAACAGCACCAATATCAAGTTCTACGTTTCCGATGGCATAAGGCTTCCCAGCCCTGAACTTTTGGATTAGTAACTACCGGAGGCTGCTTGGCCGATTTCTGTTTTTTCCTATCTTTGAACAAAATGTAACCATTACAAACTATGAAACGATTGCTTTTGTTGGTGGCAATGCTCGGTTGTGTTGCCGTAGCCACGGCGCAGGTGAAGGCCCGTGCCCCCTATGTCAATTTTACGGTTCTGGCCGACCATTCGGACTGCCTCTATAAAATCGGGCAGGAGCCTCGTCTCGAGCTCTATGCCAAGGCGGGTGGCACGGGACTCGACGGGGTGATGGTCAGCTACGAGGCGGGCAACGACCGTATGGAGGCCGACCTGAAGGGAACAACCGTTTTTCGTCACGGCAAGGCCCTTGTGCCCGTCGGCACGATGACCACGCCGGGTTTCCGCTTCTGCACCATCCGTTTCGAGGTGAAGGGCGAGAGCTACACGGAGACCGTCAAGGTGGGTTTCGACGTGAACGACATTGAGCCGACCATCAATAACCCGCTCGATTTCACCTTCTTCTGGGAGCAGAGCATCAAAAAGGCCCGTGCCGTAACCACCCCCATCGAGGTGACCCCCATCACCAACCCGAAGTTTACCAACGACCGTTTCACCACCACGATGGTCCGCATCCCCTGCGACGAGGAGGGCGGCTCGATTTACGGCTATGTGACCATCCCCAACGATGGTGTCAAGCACCCCGTACTGTTCGTTCCGCCCGGAGCAGGTGTGAAGCACATCGACCCCTCGACAAGCTATGCCGAGGAGGGTTTCATCACCTTCACGATGGAGATTCACGGTCTGCCGATTAACGCCTCGAAGGAGGAGATTGAGGCCGCCAAGGAGCGCATCGGAGAGTATTGGTACACCCACATCGAGGAGCGCAACGACTACTACTACCGCCGTGTCTATGTAGGTTGCGTGAAGGCCATCGACTACCTGATGACCCTTCCGGAGTGGGACGGCAAGAACGTAGGCGTGACGGGCGGCAGCCAAGGCGGTGCGTTGAGCATCATCACCGCAGCCCTCCATCCCGAGGTCGATTTTGTGGCCGCCTTCTACCCCGCCCTGTCGGACGTGAGCGGCTATCAGGTGGGGCGTGCCGGCGGTTGGCCCCGTATGTTTGTCCACTCGGGTGACCACCCCGAAATCAACCACAAGAAGGCCCTGCGGGTGATGGGCTACTACGACGTGGTGAATTTCGCCCGCCGCGTGAAGTGCCCCGGTTTCTACAACTACGGATTCAACGACAACACCTGTCCGCCCACCTCGGTGCGTGCCGCGCTGAATGTGATCACGGCCCCGAAAAAAATCGTCGAGACCCCCGCTTCGTACCATTGGCGTTTCGGCGAGGTAAACCGCGAGGCGACCGAGTGGATGAAGAGCCAATGCAAGTAACGTAAAAAAGGGGCGCAAAAAGCGCATATTTCGAGAAAAAAGGTTATCTTTGTAAGAAGAATATACTTTACCGAAAGAAACGAATGGATTACAAGATAGATGCTTCGGCACGCTGTGCCGTCATTGGTTACGGTACCTGGGCCACCGCATTGGTCGATGTGCTGACCAAAAACGAGAGCCGTGTCGGATGGTATGTACGCAACGAAGAGGTGTTGGAGTCGCTCCTTTCGGAGGGACGCAACCAACGCTACCTGAGCGATTTGGAGCTGGATGCCGAGCGCATTGCCCCGTCGAACGACCTGAATAAAGTCATCTCGGAGGCCGACATCATTGTGATGGCGATGCCTTCGGCCTTCATCAAGACCTTCCTGGAGCCGCTCACCGTCTCGCTCAAAGATAAGTTCATCATTTCGGCCGTCAAGGGCATCGTGCCGGGCGACTACCAAACGGTTGTAGAGTACCTGCACGACCACTACGACCTCTCGTACAAGCAGATGGGTCTCATCACGGGTCCCACCCACGCCGAGGAGGTGTCGCGTGAGCGATTATCGTACCTGACCGTTGTCTGCACCGACCCCGAGAATGGGGCCGTCATCGGTCAGAAGTTCTCGACCAAATACATCCACCTGAGCTACTCGCAGGACATCTACGGCACGGAGTATGCCGCCATCCTGAAGAACATCTACGCCGTATCGGTCGGTATGGCCATCGGTCTGGGCTATGGCGACAACTTCCTGGCGGTGTTGATTGCCAACTGCGCCGCCGAGATGACCCGTTTTCTGGAGGAGAGCTACCCCGACAACCGCTCGACGCTGGCCTCGGCCTACCTGGGCGACCTGCTCGTAACCTGCTACTCGATCCACAGCCGCAACCGCCGCCTCGGGTTGATGATCGGCCACGGTTGCTCCGTAAAGACGGCCCTGAACGAGATGACGATGGTGGCCGAGGGTTACTACGCCGCCGACTGCATCCGCCACATCAACACCCGCCACAAGGTCGAGATGCCGATTGCCGATATGGTCTATCGGGTGCTCTACGAGGGTGCCTCGGCCCGCAAGCAGATGAAGGCCCTCTGTCAGAAGCTGATCTAAAAAAGAAATTTCAACTAAAACCTAACATACAATTATGAAAATCGACATTTCGAAAACCGGTTATCAGATTTCGGACGAGATGAAGGCCAAGGCCCTCGCCGCAAATGCTCTGCTGCACTCGGGTGAGGGTGCAGGCAACGACTTCCTGGGATGGGTAAAGCTCCCCTCCTCGATTACCGAAGCCGACTTGGATGCCATCGAGGCAGCTGCCAACAAACTGCGCGAGAAGTGCGACCTGGTCATCTGCATCGGCATCGGTGGCTCGTACCTGGGTGCCAAGGCCGTGCTGGAGGCGATGAGCAACCCCTTCCAACTCCTTAAGAAAGAGCAGAAGAACCCCACCGTAGTCTTTGCAGGTCAGAACATTTCGGAGGACTACACCTATGAGCTGCTGGAGGCCGCCAAGGAGCACTCGCTGGGTGCCATTGTCATCTCGAAGTCGGGTACGACGACCGAGCCGGCCATCGCCTTCCGCCTGATTAAGGCCGCCATCGAGGAGCGTTACGGCAAGGCCGAGGCTGCCGAGCGTATCGCCGCCGTGACGGACAAGGCTCGTGGTGCTCTGAAGACGCTTGCCACCGACGAGGGCTACCCCACGTTCGTGATTCCCGACGATGTAGGTGGTCGTTTCTCGGTGCTGACCCCCGTAGGTCTGCTGCCGCTGGCCGTAGCCGGTGTAGATGTTCGTGCCTTGGTGAAGGGTGCCCAGCTGATGGAGGCCCAGACTGCCGAGGGCGTAGCCTTCGACGAGAACCCCGCCGCCATCTACGCTTCGGTGCGCAACCTGTTGTATGCCGATGGCAAGAAGGTCGAGATTCTGGGTTCGTACGAGCCTAAATTGCAGTATATCAACGAGTGGTGGAAGCAGCTCTACGGCGAGTCGGAGGGCAAAGAGGGCAAGGGTATCTTCCCGGCCAGCGTAACGCTGACGGCCGATCTGCACTCGATGGGTCAGTACATTCAGGAGGGCGAGCGCACCCTCTTCGAGACCATCATTTCGGTGGTTGAGCCCAAGCACAAGGTGGTTATCGAGGCCGACGAGGCCAACCTCGACGGTCTGAACTTTATGGCCGGCAAGCGCATCTCGGAGGTGAATCGTATGGCCGAGTTGGGCGTACAGCTGGCCCACGTGGATGGCGGCGTGCCCAACATCCGCATCGAGATTCCCCGCATCGACGAAGAGACCATCGGCGGTCTGCTGTACTTCTTCGAGAAGGCTTGCGGCATCAGCGGCTACATCCTCGGTGTGAATCCCTTCGATCAGCCGGGCGTGGAGGCCTACAAGAAGAATATGTTTGCCCTGCTCGATAAGCCGGGCTACGAGGAGGCATCGAAGGCCATCAAGGCTCGCCTCTAATTGCTCCCCATAAGAAGCATTTTGCGCCGATCCGCTTGCGGGTCGGCGCATTTTTTGTGGGGTCGTCAAAAAAAATGCAACGATGAAGACACGCCCCCTTCTTCTATTGGTCCTGCTGGCCGGAGTAATCATCCTTCTCGGCTGGCTCTATACGGCGGTGATGCGCCCTGCAATGGCCGTGCCGACCGAACAACGTGCACAAATGGTGGAGGATTTGAACGCTTGTTGCCGCCTTAAACACGGCCGAGCCGCCCAATTGGACCACTATGCCCGCATTGCCGATGAGGAGCAGGCCACACAAACCGCCCGTCTTTTTCGGGCCATCGCCCACGCCGAGCGGGTGCAGGAGCGTCATTGTGCCGAGTTGATTCGTCGTGCGGGAGGGAGTTATCATCCACCCCATCGGCTCATCATCCTGCGCAACTCGACACCGGGCAATCTGGCCGCTGCCGCTAAGGCGATGACCATCGATTCGGCCACACTTAAACGCATCGCCTACCACCTGCACGGAGGCAATCGGCTGGCAGCGAGGGCTTTGGTATGGGCTGTAAGTGGCGAGATCGGCCACCGAAGGCGCCTCGAAGAGGCTCTATACCACTGCGACCACCCCACCCGAGGTTATCGGGTCTGCCCCACCTGCGGATTGGTCTGCGAGGCAGAGCACTCCCACCCCTACTGTCCGCAATGTCTGACCGAGGGGCGGATGATGGTGAGCTTCTGACATAAAAAAACCGAGCCTCACGGACTCGGTTTCTGTCTGTCACTACTTGCGCTTCAGGAAGTCGAGGGGCGATTTCTTGACCTCCTCGACCGTGCCGTTCGCATAGATAATCTTCTCGGCCTTGCGGCGGGAGATGGTGTAGGTGGGACCCTCCTCGAAGCCCGCCTTCTTGTACTCAATCTCCTTCTCACCCACACGGGTCACACGGCATTGAATATCCTGCCCGGGAGCAACGATGATGTCCCAACCCGAATTGTTGGCATAGACCACCTGCTGCGGAGCGGCCTGGGGAGCAGGCTGCTGCTGAACGGGTTGTTGCTGAACGGGCTGTTGCATCTGCGTTTGCGGGGCAGCCTGACGGCGTGGCTGCTGCTGCGGGCGGGGCGTAGGAGCGGGAGCAGGCTGCTCGGTGGGAGCCTCGGCCTCGGCCGAAATGAGTTGCGTATCGGGGGCATCCTTGATGCGTGACGTTGCACCACGCTTCACCTCGGGAGCCTCGTAGATGCCGCCATCGTAGGCATCGTCACGCAGACGATAGAAGGCACGGAAGACACCCACACCATCGCTGCCACCCATATGGGGCACCATATAGAGGGTCGAGATTTTACCGCCCTTGCGGGTGCGGCCAAAGGGCGAGCCGACAATGGCAAACGAGCCAATGGCACTGCCCGTGCTCTCCTTCAGACCCACCGTGCGGAGAACCGTTGCCTCCTTGCCCTTCTTGTTGGTCATCACGTCGAGTGTCGAGGCAATCATCGGAATGGGCTGATTCTTGTCCCACGTCATCTTGTCGCCATCAGCCTCTTTGACCAACTCACGCACGGCCATCATCTTGTCCTGATGGTAGTTATCGAGTGCCTCATCGCCACCGAAGGTGTTAATCCAGGCATCGTACAACTCATTAAGCGAGGGCAGATACCACCCCGGACCCAACGAGTTGCACCACTCGAAGGCGGGGAACGAGCCGCCGTGCTGCATCTTGTACTTGGCAATGGCGGCCATATTCATACGGCCATCGCTCAGGTGGGTAGCCGAAAGACCCGGCAGTGGCTCCTTGCTCGCCTGGAATGGCTCTTTGGTCGAGGTGAGCGACATCAGCACGGCGGGCGACCCGTCGGGGGCCAACTTCACCACTACGCCTCGCACCTGACCGTCGTCGTAGAGCTGACCCAACCCTTGCGCCTCGGCCACGGCATAGGCCGAGAAGAGCAACACGATTGTAACAAATAAACGTTTCATATCCCGATTTTGACAAAACAGGGAGGAACTTACCCGCCCCTCCCCGATTTTGAATTCTAAATTCTAAATTTGAAAAAGGGGCTACTCCTCGTCGGCCTCCTTCATCGTGTGATAGACGTTCGTCACGTCGTCGTCCTCCTCCAGACGCTCAACGAGCTTCTCGATGGCCTCACGACCCTCGGCATCCAGCTCCTTCGTGTCGGTCGGGATATAGACGCCCTCACCCGAAACGATCTCGTAGCCGTTGTCGTCGAGCCACTTCTGAATACCACCGAACGACTCATAGGCGGCATAAACGGTGATGCCG
The DNA here is from genome assembly GCA_017436185.1 of Alistipes sp. Next base: position 7,066 of record JAFSDP010000007.1, read on the forward strand.
TCCTCCTCGGGGTAGAACTCATCGACACCCAGGTCGATCATCTCCAGCTCCAACTCCTCGGGATCGGCACCCTCGGCACGGAACTTGAAGACACACTTGTGCTCGAACATAAAGGCTACCGAGCCGCTGTTACCCAGCGTACCGCCGCACTTGTTGAAGTGCATACGCACGTTGGCTACCGTACGGTTCGTGTTATCGGTTGCCGTCTCGACCAAGAAGGCGATACCGTGTGCGCCATAACCCTCGTAGATTACCTCCTTATAGTCGGCGGCATCCTTCTCGGTGGCACGCTTGATGGCACGCTCCACATTCTCCTTGGGCATATTCTCGGCCTTGGCGTTCTGCATCAGCAGACGCAGGCGGGTATTCGACGAAGGATCGGGACCGGCAGCCTTCACAGCGATTTCGATCTCCTTACCAATTTTCGTAAATACACGGGCCATATGACCCCAACGCTTCATCTTTCTCGCTTTGCGATACTCAAATGCTCTTCCCATTGCTTTATGTTTTTTGTTTATTATTTGCTTTAATGGGGCAAATTTACACAATTAAAAATGAAAAATGAAAATTTTTCGAGATTATCTGCTCGTCTGTGCGGAACAACCGACATTTCCTACGGCCTCAAACTCAACGAGAAGTAGCAATCAGCCGCTTTTTCAAGGGTCGGATAGGCCTTTTTTTGCTTGTGATAGAACAAAAAATTGCCTATTTTTGCAACAGACTGATTTCGCAACCTTTACAGCGTTGCCAATTGGAGTTTTGATAGATTATTCAACCCCCGAAAAAGGGGCTGAAGAGCTTCCGCACACTACCTTTGTACTACACAATTAAACCAATCAAAGGAGTATGAAAACAAACCGATTTATGAACTGGTTGCGCCAACTGAATGTGGGGCGACTGCGACTTGTAAACATCAAACTGTGGGGCAACCATCGTTGGGGCCTCTACCGAGAGTTGCCGACCGAAGCGGTACCCGAGCTGATTCGGGAATTTAACCGTCTGACGACCTCGTCGCCCGAGCAGCCTGTCCCCGCCCGCCAAGAGTCGTCTCGGGCGGGGAGCAACTACGCCATCCTCACACGCCTGTGCGAACAATACTATGTCTATGAGGGGAGCGAGAAGTTGCAACAGCGGGTGATTGCGGAGGTTAAAGCGATTGTCCGAGAACTGCGCAACGACGACGAGGCGCACGCCGAATTTGAGGCACAGCTGAATGCCCGCCACAACAACCTCCTCGCACGTTTTCGTGCCGAGCACCCCTCGTTCAAAGAGAAGGATTACAGACTCTATGCCTACCTGGTGGCGGGACTGTCGGCCACGACGATTTCCGTACTGCTCGACAAGGATAAGTCGGTGGTCTATAACCGTATTTCACGCCTCAAGAAGGGCATCGAAGCGGAGTGGCTCGAGGTGTTGAATTGATTGATTTGAGGGTAGAAAAGAGGGTAGAAAAGAAAGCGCAAAAGATGCCGCAAAAAAATCGAAAACTTTTTCTATATTTGCAAAAAACAAACCGATACTACTATGGAGATTGGAGCAAGATTTGACCATTTCAACATTGATGTTGCCAACCTGGAGCGCAGCATCGAGTTCTACGACAAGGCTTTAGGCCTGAAAGAGATGTACCGCAAGGTAGCCGACGACGGCTCTTACATCATCGTCTTTTTGGGCGATGGAAAAAGCCCCTTCAAATTGGAGCTGACCTGGCTGCGTGACCACGCCGACCAGCCCTTCGAGCTGGGCGAAAACGAGAGCCACCTCTGCTTTCGTGTGACGGGCGACTACGAGGAGTTGCGCGAATACTACCGCCAGATGGGATGTCTGTGCTACGAGAATCACAAGATGAACCTCTACTTCATCAACGACCCCGACGACTATTGGATTGAGATTCTGCCCGAGAACCGTTAATCGGAACTTACGAGGCGTTGCGTTTCAGGTCGTGTTCGGCATCGAGCCGGGCACGACTTTTTGATTTGGTCACCATCCACACCCCCACAAAGACACACACCGCAGCAGCCGCCTTCAAGGGGGTGAAGCGGTCCATTCCGAGGGCGACACTCACCAAGACCGCCACGACGGGTTGCACATAATTATACATCGAGACCACCGTCGGGCGCAGGTGCTGCTGTCCGATGGGAACGCACAGGTAGGAGAGGAAGGTCGAGGCGACAATGACATACAGTGCTCCCGTCACCACCCGTGAGGGAAGTGCCGAAAAGTCGGTCGCCATCAGCGGTTTATGATAGATCACAAGGGCCACGACGGCGGCAAACAGAAACATCCACTTCATCACCGTCACGGGGTGGTAGCGCACAATGACCGAACGGAAGGCTGTCAGATAGAAGGCGAAACTGATGGCCGAGATGATGCAGAGCGTATTACCCACAAGGCTCGATTGGCCACCCGCTGTCGTCTGGCTCAACACCACCAACACCACCGCACCCAGGCAACCCAACGCAACACCGCCCACCTTCAACACCGACATCGGCTCACGCAGAAAGAGCGTTGCCAGCACCAGCGTCAGGATGGGAACCAGGGTCGAAATAATCGAGGCGTCGATGGGTGACGTAAGCGACAACCCCCACAAATAGAGCAACTGATTGAACTGAATGCCAAAGACCGAGGCCAACAACAGCAGCCCCAGATCCCGCTTCGAGACCCGCTCGCGAGGCATCAAGAGCGAGGCGGCCCAAAAGAGCAACGCCGCACCCGCCATACGGCAGGCACTCAGGGCAAAGGGGTTGATACCCTCGGGGTTGGTACTCGACTGCAGCACCCCTTTGCAGACCGGGGCATTCACTCCCCAGATGATGTTGGCCACCCACAAGGCGACGTGGCCCTTCAACTTTGCATAATCCATCTGTTCTGACAACAATTGCGGCGGCAAATATAATGTTTTTTGCACAAAATTTGCCGTTCGAATCGGTTTATGGGGCGTTGGCGTGATAATGCAGACCTGGTGTTGGCAAACCTGCTGTTCGGGGCCAACTTCTCGTTCTATGTCTCGCTGAGTCGTGAGCAGTTGGATTTTCGCACCCTCTTTGCCCTGCAATTGGTGGTCGGAGCGGTGGTCTTCATTCCGCCGGCCCTCCTAAAACTTCGTCTGCGAGCCTTTCGGTGGCAAGACCTACTGAAAATAGGAGCCGTCTCATTGTTAGTGATTTACGGGTGGATGTATATGCTCTTGTGGGGCTCGTCGTACACCACCCCCATCGATGCGGCCATCATCTCGACGCTCGGACCCTTCTTTACGTTGTGGCTCGATTGGGTGTTGCATCGCACGCTCCGTTTCAACCCCTCACGCATCGTCGGAATGGGCATCATCCTGCTGGGCGGGTGGCTGCTGATCTTCGACAAGGGATTTCAGTTGGTGCACGGCTCCGAGGGGTGGGGCAACCTGATTGTGTTGTGCGGCGTGGTGGCCATCGCCTTCAACACGGTGCTCATCAAGCCGCAGTTGGAGCGGTTGGGGGCACGCACCATCATCGGACTCTACTACCTGATCGGCGTGCTGATTTCACTCCCCCTGATGCGAACCTACCTCACGGCGGAGCGGTTTGCCTCACTTTCGTGGGTGGCGTGGGGCGAGGTGGGCTATGTGGTTTTGTTGGGATCGGTCTGGCCGATGTGGCTCTTGTATCGGGCTACGGAGCATCTGACGGCCGTCCACACGGCCCTCTATCGCTACATTCAGCCGCTCGTGGCGGGCACGCTGGCCCACCTGCGCCATCAGGCACAGTTCGACGCAACGAACATCACGGCCCTGGGGCTTCTGTTCGTCGGCATACTCTTAACTGTGGTGGGATATCGTGAGAGTATTCGCTTTATCGGCGAATCACTTGCACCTCGCCGCCTTCGCCGAAGGCGATAATCGAAGAGGGTTTGCCCGTGGGACGACCCTGATGGCGGGGTGAAACAACGTGATCGACCCCCTTGAGAATCACCTCGGCCACCTCATCGATTTTGCGGGGTGTCTTCTCGCCCGACAGGTTGGCCGAGGTAGAGACAATGGGGCGTCCGAAGCGACGCAACAGAGCCTGACAGAAGGGGTGGTCGGGGACACGTACCCCCAGCGTTCCTTCGTCGGGAATCAGATTCTTGGCCACGCCTACGGCACCGGGCAGGATGAGCGTCAGGGGCGAGGTGGCCATCTCCATCACTTCGAAGGCGATGGCGGGGGCACGATCGACATAGCGCACAATCTGCTCGGCCGACTGGCACAACACCAACATTGCGTGTTTATTTTCGCTCTGCTTGAGGGTGTAGATCTTCTGCACCGCCTCCTCATTCGTTGCATCGCACCCGATGCCCCACACCGTATCGGTCGGGTAGAGAATCAGGCCGCCGTTACGCAACACCTCGACGGCCGCCTCGACGGCTCGCGACATCCCTGCATCGGGACGGGTGTTGGGCTGGGGATTGGCCTCCGTGCGGGGGGCATTTGTTCTCGGATTGGCACCACGTGCGGGTGCTCCATTGCGCTTTGCCATAGTTAGTTCTGTCGTTTCAGACCACGCTCCGCAGCCAGCTGCTCCATCAGGGCAAAGGCCGCTTCGTAGTCGTTGGGAATCACGCCATCGAGGATGGCATTTTTAATCTGTTCTTTCATCTCGCCAATCAGCTGACAGGGCGGGATGCCATACGTTTGCATAATGATTTCGCCCGTGATGGGGGGCTGGAAGTTGCGGATGCGGTCTCGCTCCTCCAAATCCTTCATCTTATGGCGCACCAACTCAAAATTTTTCAGGTAGCGTTGCACCTTATCTTCGATGCCCGAGGTGATGTCGGCCTCGCACAGCAGCATCAGCTTCTCGACATCGTCACCCGCCTCAAACAGCAGACGACGCACCGCCGAGTCGGTCACCAAATCTTCGGAAAGGATGATGGGGCGCAGGTGCAGAAAGACCATCTTCTGGACAAACTTCATCGGCTCGCCCAGCGGCAGTTTCATCCGTCGGAAGATGGTGGGCACCATCTTCGAGCCGACCACCTCGTGGCCGTGGAAGGTCCAACCGATTTTGGGGTCGTAGCCCTTGCTCTGCGGCTTGCCGATGTCGTGCAACACAGCGGCCCAGCGCAGCCACAAATCGTCGGATCGAAGTGCCACATTGTCAAGCACTTTCAGCGTATGCTTAAAGTTGTCTTTGTGGGCGTGGCGGCCTTTGCGTTCAACCCCTTTGAGGCGCTCCATCTCGGGGAAGATATGGGCCAACAATCCCGACTCGGACAATAGCTCGAAGCCCATCGAGGGGACGGGCGAAAGGATGATTTTATTCAACTCGGTCAGGATGCGCTCCTTCGAGACGATTTTGATGCGCTCGACATTGCGGCAGATAGCCTCGAAAGTCTCGTCCTCGATCATAAAGCCGAGTTGCGAGGCGAAGCGCACGGCACGCATCATACGCAACGGATCGTCCGAGAAGGTAACATCCGGATCGCACGGTGTGCGAATCAGACAATCCTCCATATCCTCCATTCCGCCAAAGGGATCGACCAACTCGCCAAAGCGGTCGGCACGGAGCGACCAGGCGAGGGCGTTGATCGTAAAATCGCGGCGCAGCTGATCATCCTCCAACGTACCTGCCTCGACGTGCGGGTTGCGGGATTCGGGGGTGTAACTCTCCTTGCGGGCCCCGACAAACTCCACCTCCACGCCGTCTCGGGTGCGCAGCATTGCCGTGCCGTAGGTCTTGAAAATCGAGACCTTGGTCTTCAACTCCCTGCCCAACGCTTCGGCCAGCTTCACGCCACTGCCCACGACCACCACATCGACATCGGTCGAGGGACGTCGTAGGTAGTAGTCACGCACATAACCACCTACCACATAGGCCTCTACGCCCTGCTCTTCGGCCAGGTGCGAGATGAGTCGAAATATCGGATTCTTCAGGGGCACGACTCGCTACTTTAAGGCTCGTTGATAGAGTTGTACGGTATTCTCCAGACCCAGGTAGAGGGCATCGGCAATCAGGGCGTGGCCAATCGAAACCTCGTCGGTCCAGGGGATGCGCTCGTGGTAGTAGGCCAGATTCTCGAGCGAGAGGTCGTGACCCGCATTCAGCCCCAGCCCCTGACGACGTGCCTCCTCGGCAGCCGCCACAAAGGGGGCAATGGCCGCCTCACGATCGGCCTTATAGCCGCTGGCGTAGCTCTCCGTATAGAGCTCCACACGGTCGGCACCGCAGGCCTTGGCACCTGCCACCATCACGGGGTCGGGATCGACAAAAATCGAGACACGAATCCCCTTTTCGTGGAAGCGGGCCGTGATGTCGGTCAAAAATTCACGATTGGCAAGGGTGTCCCACCCCGCATTCGAGGTGAGGGCATCGGGGGCATCCGGAACCAGCGTCACCTGGGCAGGGACAACCTCCAAAACCAAATCGACAAAGCTGTCGATGGGGTTTCCCTCGATGTTGAGTTCGGTGGCGATGGCCGCCTTCAACTCACGCACATCCGAGTAGCGAATGTGGCGGGCATCGGGTCGGGGATGCACCGTAATACCGTCGGCCCCGAAGCGCTCGATGTCGAGGGCTGCCTGCAAGACATTGGGGCAGTTGCCGCCGCGCGAATTACGCAAAACGGCAATCTTATTGATGTTTACGCTTAACTTTGTCACAATAATTCTTATATTTGCGCTCGTAAAGTTACTCATTTTTTTGTTTCGAGAGGATGAAAATCATACTTTTTTCCCGTCAAGGGCTCGCTTTTGGACGAAAAGAGCTGTGTGCACTACGTGATGCGGTGCAGAAATTCGGTTTCGACTATGCTGTAAACGAGGAGTTTGCCGCCGTTCTTCGCCAAGAGGCCGATTGGGTGATTCCCGCCCAAAATTGCTATGGCGCACAACTCGGACCGCAACCCACCGAGGCGGTGATGGTCTGCTACGGCGGCGACGGTACGCTGCTGGCCGGCGTGCATCGTATGGGCGAGGAGCGCATCCCCGTGGTGGGTATCAATGCCGGCCATCTGGGCTTCCTGACGGGCGACTCGCACCACGAGGTGGAGCGCATCTTCGAGGCCATCCAGGCGGGTACGCTCCGCTACGAGGAGCGCACGATGCTCAAAGTCGAGGGCGACTTCGTTCGCACCCCCTCTTCGTCGCTGGCACTCAACGAGTTCTCGATTCAACGAAATGGTGCGGGCGTACTCTCCATCGAGGCGTGGGTCGATGGCCAGATGGTGGCCACCTACCTCGGCGACGGGGTGATTGTCTCGACTCCGACCGGCTCGACCGCCTACTCGCTTTCGGCCGGCGGACCGGTGGTGGCCCCCGCGTGTGCCTGCTTTGTCATCTCGCCCCTGGCACCCCACAACCTCACGATGCGTCCGGTGGTCATCCCCGACTCGAGTGTCGTGAAACTCAAGCTGCGCATCCGCCACGCCGAGGCCTTCGTGACGCTCGACGACCGCTCCTACCCCATCCTGCAAGATGGCCAATTTACGATTCAACGGGCCGAACGTCCCATTTTTTTGGCCGTACCACACAATATATCGTTCTACGACACGTTACGCAATAAGATGATGTGGGGAATGGACATCAGAGGATAAAATTCGCAACTTTACTTTAGTAAAAGGCGTCTATTTCAATTTTTATAGCTATATTTGCACCCTATTATGAGTCAGGATAAACCCATACCGCAACACGTCGCCATCATTATGGACGGCAATGGCCGCTGGGCCAAGCTGCAAGGCAAGGAGCGTATCGAAGGACACATCGCCGGTGTCGAGGCGATTCGCACCACCCTGCGTGCCGCTATGATGCACGGTGTAAAGTGGCTCACTTTCTACGCCTTCTCGACCGAGAATTGGGGCCGCCCCGAAGCCGAGGTGAATGCCCTGATGGAGCTGTTGTGCAAGAGCGTAATCAGCGAGACCCCCGAACTGAAAAAGCAGGGGGTACGGGTGCGCACCATCGGTGAGCGCAGCCGCTTCTCGGAGAAGGTGCAACACTACCTCCGTCAAATCGAAGAAGAGACCGCACAAGGCGACCGACTCACGATGATTCTGGCACTGAACTACTCGTCGCGTGACGAGTTGCGTCGTGCCATCCAAAAGCTGGCCACGAAGGTCAAGGCCGGCGAATTGGAGGCCGAGCAGATTGACGAGCAGCTGATCTCTTCGTCGCTCGATACGGACTTCTGTCCCGACCCCGATTTGGTGATTCGCACCAGCGGCGAACAGCGTTTGAGCAACTTCCTTTTGTGGCAAAGCTCCTACGCCGAGTTCTACTTCCCCGAGGTGCTGTGGCCCGACTTCTCGGAAGAGGAGTTTGCCCGTGCCCTGGAGGTCTATGCCGCACGCGACCGCCGCTTCGGGTTGGTAAAATAGAGAAAAAGTGAATTTTTAGATTATAGATGAACTACTTACGTAAGATAACGGTGGTTGTGGCAGCCTTGGCTATGATGCTGACAACCGCATCGGCTCAGGAGGCTTCAACGGCCCAAGAGGCGACCGAGGCGCAGGACTCGACTGCCGTACTGCCCCCCTTTGACGAAGATGCCCCGATGTACCAACACACGGGCGCCAAGCAGAAGCAATACTACATCCGCAAGGTCCACGTGCGTGGTTTGGAACACCTGGATCCCGATTTGGTAAAGGCATCGGCCGGTCTGGTCGATGGCGATTCGATTTTGTTGCCCAGCAACTTCATCTCGAACGCCATCACCCGCCTGTGGAGCCAGCGTTACTTTGCCGACGTGAAGATTGGTGCCGAGATCGAGGGCGACAGCCTCGACCTGCAAGTCTTCCTCAAGGAGCGTCCCCGTGTCTTCGACTGGAAGTTCGAGGGCATCTCGAGCAGCAAGAAGAAGGACATCATCGAGAAGTTGCAGCTGCGTCGCAACAGCGAGTTGTCGGACTACATTCTCGACAAGAACACGAAGCTCATCAAGGAGTATTGGATCGAGAAGGGTTTTCGTAACGTGAAGGTGACGCACCGCATCGAGCAGGATACCGTGCGTACGCACTATGCCAATGTGGTCTTTGTCATTGACCGCGGCGAGCGTGTGAAGATCAACCGCATCAACTTCAACGGCAACACCAACTTCGACGACAAGCGTCTGCGTCGCACCTTCAAGAAGACCCACCAGAAGTCTATCAACTTCTTCAAGAGCAAGAAGTACCTGGCCGAGAATCTGGAGGAGGATAAGGAGTTGCTGATCGACTTCTACAACTCGAAGGGTTATCGCAACGCCACCGTGCTGCGTGACTCGATCTACGAGGTGGAGCCGAATCGTCTGGCCATCGACATCGATCTGTCGGAGGGCAACAAATACTACATCCGTAACGTCTCGTGGGTCGGCAACTCGATCTACCCCACCGAGCGTCTGCAGGAGATGTTCGCCGTACGTAAGGGCGACACCTACGATAAGAAGTCGATGCACAAGCGTCTGGGTATCGGCAAGGAGGAGAATCCCGAGGATATGTCCATCAAGTCGCAGTACCAAAACAGCGGCTACCTGATGTCGCAAATCGAGCCTGCCGAAACCATCGTGGGTGCCGACTCGATCGATATTCAGGTCAAGATTTTCGAGGGTAAGCAGTTTACCATCAACGAGGTGGGCATCACGGGCAACGTGCGTGTGGACGACGAGGTGATTCGTCGTGAGCTCTACACCCGCCCGGGCGAGCTGTACGACCGTTCGATGCTGATGCAGACCATCCGTATGCTCGGCTCGATGGGCCACTTTAACCCCGAGGCCATTATGCCCGACATCAAGCCCGTATCGGACGAGCTGGTCAATGTGAATTGGCCGCTTGAGGAGCAGGCCTCCGACCAGTTCAACATCGCCGGTGGTTGGGGCTCGGGTACGTTCGTAGGTTCGGTGGGTATCACCTTCAACAACCTCTCGCTCAAAAACGTCTTCAAGAAGGGTGCTTGGCGCCCCTACCCGATGGGTCAGAACCAGCGTCTGTCGATTTCGGCACAGACCAACGGTACCTACTACAAGGCCTTCTCGTTCTCCTTCACCGACCCCTGGTTGGGTGGCAAGAAGCCCAACTCGTTCACCTTGTCGGCTCACATTTCGGAGCAGAACAACGCCTACTACGTATGGCAGACCTCTACGATGCACTTCCGCACCTATGGTGTGGCACTCGGTCTGGGTAAGCGTCTGACGTGGCCCGACCCCTACTTCACCCTCTACGGTGAGGCCAGCTACGAGCGTTACGACCTGAAGAACTGGTCGTCGTTCATTATGACCAACGGTGCCGCCAACCTCTTCTCGCTGAAGCTGGTCGTAAGCCGCAACTCGGTCGATCAGCCCATCTATCCCCGTCGTGGTTCGGAGATCACCTTCTCGGTGCAGGCTACGCCCCCCTATTCGTCGTGGGACGGCAAGGACTACAGCGACCCCAAGATGAGCGATAAGGAGCGTTACAAGTGGATTGAGTTCCACAAGTGGCAGTTGAAGGGCCAATGGTTCCAGGCACTGACCTCGAATCAAAACCTGGTGCTGATGCTGCGTGCCGAGATGGGTTACCTGGGCCACTACAACAAGTACAAGGTCTCGCCCTTCGAGCGTTTCGAGGTGGGTGGCGACGGTATGTCGGGCTATAATATCTACGGTATCGACATCATCTCGATGCGTGGTTACGAGGATGGCGCCCTCGATCCGGTGGACGACTACTACTCGGTGGCCTACAACAAATATACGGCCGAGCTGCGTTACCCTGTCATCCTGAAGCCGTCGTCGCAGATCTATGTGCTGGGCTTCCTCGAGGGTGGTAATGCCTTCCGCTCGTGGAAGGAGTTCTCGCCCTTCAAGATCAAGCGTTCGGCCGGTGTCGGTGTACGCCTCTACCTGCCGGTGGTTGGTATGCTGGGTATCGACTGGGGTTACGGCTTCGATGCGCCGGCCGGTCAGACCACAAAGAGCGGCAGCCAGTTCCACTTCGTGATGGGCCAGCAGTTCTAAAAACGACCAAAAAACGGCCCCGAGCAGCGAGTTAAACAACAGCCATACAATAAACCGCCTCACGCATACGTTATTTATATAGGTATGCTTCTTGCAACCAACAAAGAGAGGTGTATGAACCATTAAAACCGAAAAAAAGGATGAAAAAGTTGATTTTCGCCGCCCTGTTTGCCCTTGTGGCTACCGCGGCATCGGCCCAGAACTACATCGTGGTCAATAGCGAGAAGGTCTTCAAGTCGATTACGGCCTATAACAACGCAATCAGCGAGCTGGATAAATTGGCCGAAAGCTACCAGTCGCAGGTGGACCAGAAATTTGAGGAGGTAGAGGATCTCTACAACGCCTACCAACAGCAGAAGGCCCAGCTTTCGACCTCGACCCGCCAGAGCTTCGAGAATGCCATCCTGGCCCGCGAGAAGGAGGCTACCGACCTGCAGGAGAGTCTGTTTGGTGACGAGGGTACGTTGATGAAGAAGCGCATCGAGCTCATCAAGCCCATCCAGGAGCGTGTCTTTGCCGCCATCGAGGCCTACGCCAAGGAGATTGGTGCCGAGGTGGTGCTCGACTCGTCGAACAACCCCACCCTGTTGTACAACGCCGCCTCGGTCGAGCGTACGCAACAGATTATCAACCGTTTGAAATAAGAAGAAACAAACAATAAACAACAAAAATTAACTTAACTTTCAATTATGAAAAACGTACTGAAATTGACCCTCGCGCTGGCGATGATGCTTGGCGTATCGTCGCTCTACGCCCAGAAACTGGGTCGCATTGACACGAATGATATCATCGTTTCGATGCCCGAAATGAAGGAGTTGCAGACCAATATGGAGGCCTTCGCCAAGGATTTGAACGACAATCTGGAGACCATCCAGGTGGAGTTCAACACCAAGTTCCAGGACTACCAGAAGAATATGAACACCCTCTCGGATGCTGTTCGCCAGATCAAGGAGAAGGAGCTGCAGGACCTGCGTCAGCGTATCATCGAGTACCAGCAGATGGCCCAGCAGGAGATTCAGAAGAAGGAGCAGGAGCTGAGCGCCCCCATTATGGAGAAGGCCAAGGCCGCTATCGATGCTGTGAGCAAGGCCGGTGGTTACCTGGCTGTCTTCGAGACCGGTTCGATGATCTACTTCGACGAGGTTAATCTGACCGACATCACCCCGCTCGTAAAGAAGGAGCTGGGCATCACGGCCGCCGCCAACTAAACAGAAGCGGAACGACCAAACAGACAAATGGCCTCCCACTGCGGGAGGTCATTTTTTTGTTCTAAAATACCTGTTTATGAAAGCATTACAAATTGGAGACCTGGTGGCCCGAGTACCCATCGTACAAGGGGGTATGGGCGTAGGTATCTCGATGTCGGGACTGGCCTCGGCCGTGGCCAACGAAGGGGGCATCGGCGTCATCTCGGCAGCGGGATTGGGCTTGGTCTATAAAGAGTATTCGAAGGATTTTGACAAGGCGACGCTGTGGGGTCTCAAGGAGGTGATTCGCAAGGCTCGAGAGGCGGCTCATCGGGGAATCATCGGCGTGAACATTATGGTGGCGATGCGACCGAATCACCTCGGTACGGGAGCTTATCGAGACCCTCAAAGCGGAGTACCGCAAGGCTGCAGGGACAACCAAATAGGCAAAACGAGGCCTCGTAAAGGAACGGAGGAGCGGACTGAAAAATGGCAGTTCGACCTCCGCTTTTTCTTTACAAGAAAAAAAGCAAAAAATTCAGTCGAAAATTTGGTGTTTCGTGTTTCGTTTTTTACTACCTTTGTAAGGTCGTAAAAGGTCCCACCGTCAAGGAGGGGTCTTTTATTGGATAACAATCTGATTGACAAATAATTAAACAAGAGATACAAAATGGGACTTTTTTCACTGACTCAAGAGTTGGCCATTGACCTCGGTACGGCCAACACGCTGATTATTCACAACGGTCAGGTGGTAGTCGATGAGCCGTCGATTGTGGCTGTCGATACCCACACGGGCAACCTCAAGGCCGTAGGCGAGCGTGCACAGAAGATGCACGAGAAGACCAACCCGGGCATCAAGACCATCCGCCCGCTGAAGGATGGCGTTATCGCCGACTTCCAGGCCACCGAGATGATGTTGCGCGAGCTCATCAAGAAGGTTAAGACCTCGGGCTCGCTCTTCGCTCCGTCGCTGCGTATGGTCATCTGCATCCCCTCGGGCTCGACCAATGTCGAGATTCGTGCCGTGCGTGACTCGGCCGAGCACGCCGGTGGTCGTGAGGTCTTTATGATTTACGAGCCGATGGCCGCCGCCCTGGGCGCAGGTCTGGATGTGGAGGCTCCCGAAGGCAGTATGATTATCGACATCGGCGGTGGTACGTCCGAGATCGCCTGCATTTCGCTGGGCGGCATCGTCTGCTCGGAGTCGATCAACGTGGCCGGTGATGTCTTCACGGCCGATATTCAGGACTACGTCAAGCAGCAGCACAACATCCGCATCGGTGAACGTACGGCCGAGGCCATCAAGAAGGCCATCGGTGCCGCCCTGCCCGACCTGGATGAGGAGCCCGAGGATTTCGTCGTTACGGCTCCCAACCTGATGACCGCCCTGCCGCAAACCGTGACCCTGTCGTACAGCGAGATTGCCTACGCCCTCGAGAAGTCGCTCGTCAAGCTGGATGAGGCGCTGATGAAGGTGCTGGAGCATATGCCCCCCGAGCTCTACTCGGATATCGTAAACAGCGGTATCTACCTGGCCGGCGGTGGCGCCTTGATTAAGGGTCTGGATCGTCGTCTGCACGAGAAGACCGGCATCAAGGTCGTAATCGCCGAGGATCCCCTGCGTGCCATCGTGCGAGGTACGGGCATCGCCCTGAAGAATATGGATCGCTTCTCGTTCCTCATCAAGGGCTAACCACTTCATCGACGAATTGCGGGCAACGGCTCGCAATTCGTTGCATAAAAAGCTATGCGAAAACTCATCGAATTCATCCGCAGCATCTACGTTGTCGCCCTCTTCGTGGTTTTGGAGTTGGCGGCCGTGAACTACTATGCCGGTGCTACGGCCTACACCGAAGCACGTCTGCTGGCCCAATCGGCTCGGCTGACGGGCGGAATGCACTCGGCCATCACCGATGCGGGCAACTTCCTGCGTCTGGGGCGTGAGAATCGTGCCCTGACGGAGCGTGTGGCCCAACTCGAGGAGCAGGTAGCCACGCTGCGCAGCCAGCTATCCGAGTCGTCACTCGGGGTGAGTGAGGCGACATTCGAGGGGGTTAAGTACCGAATGGTGGAGGCCGCCGTGGTGAGCATCACCACCCACCGAGCCAACAACTACATCATCGTCAATCGAGGCTCGAACGACGGCGTGCGTGCCGGTATGGGCATCACGACGGGCGACGGGGCCATCGTGGGCTATGTAGTGGAGTGCAGCCCCCGCCACGCCGTGGGTGTGACCCTTTTGAGCGAGGTCTTCCGAGGCAGTGGTGCGCCGGTGGGCGGATCGAACTACCAGGGCTCGATTACCTGGGACGGCAAGAATCCCCACTTTGTCAATCTGGAGAAGCTCTCGAAGTATGCCGAGCCGCAAATCGGCCAGGAGGTCTTGACGACCGGTCTGGAGAGCTACTTCCCCGCCGGACTGAAGATTGGCACCATCGAGTCGCTGACACCCGATGCGCTGGGCATCTCCTACACGGCCCGCCTGCGTCTGAGTGCCGAGCTCTCGAAATGCGACAACCTGATTTTGATGGATAACCTTTCGAGCGACGAACTGCGCCAACTGGAGGAGCAGGCCGCTCAAAAAACCAATTAGTGATGCACCGCACACTTCCCTACATCGTGCTCTTCGTTCTGCTCTGTCTGGTGCAGATTTTTCTGTTGAACCACCTGGTAGCCTGGTCGGTCTTCTCGCCCCTGCTGTATGTGGCCTTCATCATTCTGTTGCCGCTCGACACGAAACCCATCGTGCTGCTGCTAACGGCCCTCTTGACGGGCGTAGTGATGGACTACACGATGGGCATTGCCGGTCTGAACACCGTAGCCACGTTGCCCATCGCCTTCTTCCGCCCCCACATCATCCGACTGTTGTCGTCGCGCGAGGATAGCCGTGACGAGGGCATCCCCTCGCCCGAACGAATGGGCAAGAACCTCTATTGGAGTTACGTAAGTGCGATGGTCATCCTTCACCACACCCTCTTCTTCCTGCTGGAGGCCCTCACCTGGGGCCACCTCTTGGAGTTGGTGCTGCGCCTTGTTTTAAGCTCGACCGCCACCATCATTCTGGTGCGTCTGGTGGGCAAACTCTTCACCGCTAAATACACTACCCGCAACAATGATAAACCGCTCGGAAGGCTTTAAGCGAATGCGTGTGCTGCAAATTGTCGTAGCCATCGTCTTTGCAGCCCTCATCGGCCGTGTGGCCTACATACAGATATTTAACGAGGGCTACTCGATTCGTGCCGAGGCCAATGTGATGCGTAAAGATATCCAATTCCCGCCTCGTGGCGAGGTCTTTGACCGTCGTGGCGAATACCTGGCCCAGAGCCGTGAGTGTTACGATTTGATGGTGGTCTATCGCGAGATGGACCCCAAGGGCTTCGACACGTTGCAGCTCAAGACCCTGCTGGGATTGACCGACCGTAAGCTGAATCGTGTGCTGACCGATGCCCGAGCCTACCGTCGTCAGCCCTTCCTGGTGGCCGAATATGTCACGCAGGAGGAGAAGCTGCGCCTCGACGCCCTCGGTTTCAAGGGTTTCTATACCGTGAGCCGCACCACCCGCCACTACCCCTTGCACGTGGGTGGCAACCTGTTGGGCCAACTCAACAAGCCCACCAAGCGTTTTCTGGAGCACAATCCCGAGTACATCAAAGAGGACTATGTGGGTGTGAGCGGTATGGAGAAGGCCTACGAGGAGGAGCTGCGAGGCACGAAGGGTGTGAAGGTCTTGGAGCGCAACACCCGAGGTGCCATCAAGGGTTCGTATCGTGAGGGTCTGTACGACTCGCTTCCGGTGGCGGGTCTGCGCATCACGAGCACCATCGATGCCCGTCTGCAACGCCTCGGCGAGGAGCTGATGGAGGGCAAGGTGGGTGCTGCGGTGGCCATCGAGCCTGCGACGGGCGAGATTCTGATGATGGTCTCCTCGCCCACATTCGACCCCGAGACAATGGTGGGTCGCGACCGCAACAACAGCTATGCCGAGTTGATTCACGACCCCCGCAACCCGCTCTTCAACCGTTCGGTGCAGGGGCGTTATCCTCCCGGCTCGACCTTTAAGTTGGTGCAGGCCCTCATCGGTCTGCAGGAGGGGGTACTCGATCCGTCGGATCTACACCCCTGTCACGGAGGTTACAAAATTGGTCGGGGTGTGGCTTGTCACGCCCACGCCTCGCCGGCCGACCTGCGCTTTGCCATTGCCACGTCGTGCAACGCCTACTTCTGCTACGTCTTCCGTGACATTATCGACAACCCGAAATACGGCAGCGTGAAGGAGGGCTACGAGGTGTGGCGTCAGTATGTCGAGAGCTTCGGCTTCGGTCGTCGCCTCAACTCCGACTTCCTGGACGAGAACAACGGCTATGTCCCCGACCGAGCCTTCTACGACAAACGTTACCGCAACTCGTGGAACTCGCTTACGGTCCTCTCGCTCTCGATTGGTCAGGGTGAGCTGGGTTGCACGCCGTTGCAGATGGCCAACCTGGCCGCCATCGTGGCCAATAGAGGCTATTACTACATTCCCCACATCGTCAAGGCGGTCGAGGGGCGTGACTCGCTCGACGAGCGTTTCTACAAACGCCACTACACGAAGGTCGATGCCCGCCACTTCGAGCCCATTGTCGAGGGTATGTGGCAGGGTGTGAATGTGGCAGGTACCTCGACCCAGGCCCGTCTGGAGGGGTACGACGTCTGCGGCAAGACGGGTACGGCCCAGAACCCCCGCGGCAAGGACCACTCGACCTTCCTCTCGTTTGCCCCGAAGGATAACCCCAAAATCGCTATCTCGGTCTATGTCGAGAATGGTGGTTTCGGTGCAACGGCAGCCCTGCCGATTGCCAGCC
Organism: Alistipes sp.; assembly: GCA_017436185.1. The sequence goes on from JAFSDP010000007.1 coordinate 24,007, forward strand.
TCTTGGAAGAGCTTTATCTTACGGACACAATTCGTCGTCCCGAGCTGGTGAAGCGCATCAAGGATATGAAGATTTCCTACCCGGTCTATGACCGCAAAAAGAAGCACTAACCTATGGCCAACTACCGTTCAAACAACTCATCGCTCTTCGCCGGCATCGATTGGGGTGCCGTAGCGTGCTATGCCGCCATTGTGCTTTTCGGTTGGGTAGCCATCACCGCCGCCTCGTACGATGAGGAGATCGGGCCGATGTTCTCGTTCGCCCACTTCTACATCAAGCAGGCCGTCTGGATCTGTGTCGCTGCCGTAGTGGCCATCTTCGTACTGCTGCTCGACGAACGTTACTACCATATGTGGGCCTACCCCATCTACATCGGAGCGCTGTTGCTCTTGGCCGGTACTCTGGTACTCGGCACGGAGATCAACGGAGCCAAGGCGTGGTACCGTTTCGGCTCAATCGCCCTCCAACCCGTAGAGTTCGTGAAAATTGCCACTGCGCTGGCGATGGCCCGTATGATGAGCGAGTACCACTTTGCCATCAACACCCCCCGAGGGTTGATGCGTGCCGCCCTGCTGCTGCTCTTCCCGATGGGTATCATCCTGGCGCAGAACGACACCGGCTCGGCTTTGGTCTTCGGTGCTTTTCTCTTTATGCTCTATCGTGAGGGTCTGCACCAATGGTTCTGCATCCCGTTGCTGATGATGGTGGCCCTCTTTATCGGGTCGTTTGTCCTCTCGCCGATGTTGCTGTTGGTGCTGTTGGTCTTGATCTACATCTTCTCGGAGGCGATGATGAGTGGCGAGTTCCGCACCCGCATCATCTTCCTGGCGGCGATGGGGTTAAGTTCGATTATCCTGTTCGGCGTGGTCAATCTGCTCTTCCCCGACACGCTCTCCTACTACGGATCGCTGCTCATCACCACCGTCGTAGCGGCCATCGGTGCCATGATCTATGCCATTCGCTACCGCATCGGAAGCATCGTCATTACGGTCTTCCTGTTTCTGGGATCGATGCTCTTTCTGCAGACCACCGAATACTTCTTCGACTCGGTTTTGCAGGAGCATCAGCGTGACCGTCTGATGACCCTCTTCGGCATTGTGAACGACCCGCTCGGCACGGACTACAACGTCATTCAGGCCAAGATTGCCATCGGCTCGGGTGGCTTTACGGGCAAGGGATTTTTGCAAAATACCCAAATTAAACACGGATTTGTACCCGAGGGACATACGGATTTCATCTTCTGCACCGTTGGTGAAGAGTGGGGGCTTATTGGCACGGTGTTGCTACTGGGTCTGATGTGTATGCTCATCCTGCGCCTGATGCGGATGGGTGAACGCCAAGAGGAGCCGTTTGGCCGCATCTACTGCTATTGCGTGGCCTCGATTCTGCTGTTCCACACCTTTGTGAATGTGGGTATGCTCATCGGCCTGATGCCCGTGATGGGTATTCCGTTGCCGTTTGTGAGCTACGGCGGATCGTCGCTCATTGCCTTTACCATTATGCTTTTCATTGCCATACGATTGGACGCATCAACCCGACAATTTTCGTTTAGCAAACTCTAAACACGCCAATTGAAATGAGATACAATCCCAATGGTCTGAGCCAAGAGCAGGTCGAACGCTCGCGTGCCGAGAAGGGCGAAAATGTCCTTACGCCGGTCAAGGACAACTCGGCCTGGAAACTCTTTATCGAGAAGTTTGAGGACCCGATTATTCAGGTGTTGCTCTTTGCTGCCGCTCTGTCGTTGGTGGTGGGTATCATTCAAAAGGACCTCACCGAGTCGATCGGCATCATCGGAGCCATTCTGCTGGCCACGTTGGTCGGCTTTTGGTTTGAGTGGGACGCCCAGCGACGTTTCCGTCGCCTGAACAGTGTCAATGATGAGGAGCCGGTCAAGGTGATTCGTGAGGGCCAACGCCTCGAGATTCCCCGCCGTGAGGTGGTGGTGGGCGATGTGGTCATCATCGAGAATGGCGAGACCATCCCCGCCGACGGACGATTGGTCGAGGCCGTATCGCTTGTGGTGAATGAATCGACCCTCACGGGCGAGCCGGAGACCACCAAAACGACCGACCCCAAGGCCTTCAACAACGAGGCCACCTACCCCTCGAACGAGGTGCTGCGTGGCACAACCGTGGTGGATGGCTACGGTACGATGGTCGTGACGGCCGTAGGCGATCGCAGCGAAGCGGGCCGAGTGACAGAGCAGGCCACCGTCACCAGCGGTCAGCGCACGCCGCTCAACCGCCAGCTCAACCGCCTCTCGAAACTCATCGGCAAGATCGGTTTCATCCTCTCGGGTGCCATTATGGCCATTCTGCTACTGAAGGCCATCTTCCTGAACGACCTGTTTGCTCAAGCCCCGCTCCAGATTTTCGAGACCGTACTCCACATCTTTATGCTCTCGGTAGCCATCATCGTAATGGCCGTACCCGAGGGTCTGCCAATGGCCATCACCCTCTCGTTGGCGATGTCGATGCGCCGAATGCTCAAGACGAACAACCTGGTGCGCAAGATGCACGCCTGCGAGACGATGGGTGCCGTGACGGTCATCTGTACCGACAAGACGGGTACGCTGACCCAAAACCGAATGCGGGTGGGCGAGATGATTCTCTGCCAGGGGGTAGCGCAATGTCCTGCGCCCCACGATGAGTTGACCCGTCAGATAGCCCTCAACAGCACCGCCTTCCTCGATAAGGACAACCGTGTGTTGGGCAACTCGACCGAGGGTGCGCTGCTGCTCTGGATCAAGGATAACAGCGATTTGGACTACCAAACGCTGCGAGACCGTGTTCATATCCGTGCCCGCCAGACCTTCTCGACCGAGACGAAGTATATGGCCACCATCACCGAGCACCGCAAGCACAAGAATCGCCGCCTACTGGTCAAGGGTGCCCCCGAGATTGTGTTGGGGATGTGTCGCAACGTAGAGAACGAGGAGGAGATTCGCAGTCGTCTGCTCGCCTTCCAAGAGCGTGGTATGCGTACGTTGGCCTTGGCGATGGCCGTACCCGAGACGGATATTATCTCGGAGGAGATTGCCCGCCGTGAGCTGACCCTCTCGGCTATTGTGGCCATCTCGGACCCCGTGCGTGAGGATGTACCTGCGGCAGTACAGGAGTGTCTGAATGCCGGCATCAAGGTGAAAATCGTGACGGGCGATACGGCCGCTACGGCCCGTGAGATTGCCCGCCAAATCGGCCTTTGGGACGATGCGGTGGATGGGCCGACGTCGCTGATGACGGGCGATGAGTTTGCTGCTATGAGCGACGAGGAGTTGTTGGAGCGTGTCACCACGCTGAAGATTCTTTCGCGTGCCCGCCCGCTCGACAAGCAGCGTCTGGTGCGCCTCTTGCAGCGCAAAAACGAGGTGGTAGCCGTGACGGGTGACGGCACGAACGATGCGCCGGCACTGAACTTTGCCAACGTGGGCCTCTCGATGGGCTCGGGTACGTCGGTTGCGAAGGAGGCCTCGGACATCACCCTGCTCGACGACTCGTTCAAGTCGATTGCCACGGCCGTGATGTGGGGTCGCTCGCTCTATCGCAACATTCAGCGTTTTGTCCTCTTCCAGCTCACCATCAACGTGGTGGCCATCATCATCTGCTTCGTGGGTGCTATCATCGAGTCGGTCATTCCGCTCACCGTGCCGCAGATTTTGTGGGTCAATATCATTATGGACACCTTTGCCGCGATGGCCTTCTCGTCGCTGCCCCCCTCGAAGGAGGTGATGCAGGAGCGTCCCCGACGCCACAGCGACTTCATCGTATCGAAGAATATGGCGTGGATGATCTTCGGTATTGGCGGTGTAATGGTGGCCGTATTGCTGGCGATGCTACTCCGCTGGGAGGCACCGACGCTCGCTCAGCTGACCTACTTCTTCTCGATCTTCATCTTTATGCAGTTCTGGAATATGCTCAACGCCAAGGGTTTCGAGTCGGGACATTCGGGCTTCACCCATTGGAAGGGATGTGGCGAGTTTGTCGGCATTATGGGCTTAATTGCGCTGGGGCAGTATATCATCGTTGAGTTGGGTGGCGAGATTTTCCGCACCGAGCCGCTCTCGGCCTGGGAGTGGGCGATGGTGATTTTGCCGACGATGTTGATTGCCGTGGGTGGCGATCTGTTCATTCGTCTCTTCCGCCGCTACAAGCGATAGTTATTCGATACCTATATATAAAAAGTGCTGCTCCGTTATGAAGCAGCACTTTTTTGTTTGGTGTGGGGCTGATTACTCGGCAGCCTTCTCCTCGGTAGGCTCAACGGTGGGAGCAACGTAAGGCTTTACGTCCAACAGCTCCACCTCGAACTCCAGGGCCTCGTTAGGACCGATGGGGCCACGGGGAATACCGTTCTGACCATAAGCCAGCTCCGAAGGGATGTAGAGGATGATCTTACCACCCTTACCGATGAGCTTCATACCCTCGGTCCAACCCTTGATCACACGGTTCAGAGCGAAGGTTGCGGGGGTGTTCTGACCCTCCACGAAGGCGGGGTTGTACATCTTGCGAGCCTCCTGATCCTCCTTCGAGAGGTTCTCGAAGATCGAGCTGTCGAATACCTCACCCGTGCGCAGACGACCCGTGTAGTGTACCGTCACCTCGTCCTGGTCGTTGATGGCACGAACGGTCTCGTCGCCCATCTCAACCACCTTGTAGAGCAGACCCGACTCGGTCTTCTCGACACCCGACTTCTTCTCCATCTTCTGGAGCCACTCGGCCGAAGCCTCGGCGTTCTGGGCAGGTACGGTTACGGTGAAGTACTTCTGCAGGTACTGCATCACCTCCATCTCCTGCATCTGGGGCTGCTTGGCAAATACATCCGAGATACCCTTCGTTACCCAGTAAACCTGCAGCGGCATCTTGCTGCCTACGAGGTTCGTACCCAGGTCAACACCCAGCGCATACGACAGCTCGTCACGCTGCTTCTCCGTTTCGAACATAGCCTCATCGGCCTCGGGATACTCCACACGGGTCGAGTCACCCTGTGCCAGGCGGGCGCTGTCGGCAGCAGCACGCTTCTCGGCCACAGCCTCGGCCAGCGAATCACGCTTGTTCATAAAGTAGTCACGCAGCGACTCTACGGCCTTCTCGTGCTCTACCTTCGACTTGCCCGTAGCGGCCTGCTCCAGACCCTTGCAAACCGTAGCCACGTCGAAAGGAATGTCGCTCATCTGATAATTTACGCCGGTGGCGATGTTGGCACCCACAGCGTACGAAAGGGTGTCCATCTTCGACTTGTCACCCATCGGAAGCGTCGCACCGTCCTGACCGCACGATACGAGCAGAGCAGCACCCAGCAGCACTGCCACATTTACCAATTTTTTCATCTTCTGTTAATTTTTAATTATTTAGTGTGTTATTCTGTTAGTCTTTCCAGCTACGGCGTTCATTGACCCAGTCGGCATACTTTACCACATCGATCACCTCGATGTCGTAGCCGAGCGTGGTGTTGGAACCGATCTTCTTCGAGGGGTCTCCCTCGGCACCATAGGCCTCGCGCGAGGGAATCCAGGCTGTCATCTTACCGCCTGCACCCACCATACGAACGCACTCCTGCACACCGGGGACCAAATCGCCCAACGCCACGGTGAGCGTGTCGCCCTGCTCGTACGACGAGTAAAACTCCTTCTCGTCGGTCGAGTAGATGCGCAGACGCAGACGCAACGAGTCACGCTGCGAATTGGGCAGGTAGCCCTGGTCACCCACCTCTTCGACCGTGTAGGTCACACCCGACTTGGTACGGGCGTAGCGGCTGCGGTTGGCCATATCGGCCAGCAACTGCTCCTCGTAGGCACGGGCACGCTCGGGAAGTTCGTAGTTGATGTGGCGCAGGTAGAAGGCCTCGGCCTCCTCGATGGTCATCACCGTACGCTGGGCAGCCGCCTCGCGAATACCTCGGCATACGGCATCGACATTCAGGGTCGAGTCCATCCTAATCAGGTTCAGCCCGATGTTCATACCCATCACATAGGCCACCGAGTCGGTTGCCTCCTCCAAGCGCACCTCCTTGCCGCCCGACCCGCCCGAGCAGGAGGCAAGCAAGAGGGTCAAAGCCACGATTGTTGCTATTTTTTTCATCATTTTTCTCACTATTGGTTTGAGCGGAGGGTCTGACCGCACAACTTCCACAGGATGCGGGCACCCACCGACGTATCGATTACCTCCTCCTCACGGGGCGAGACCTCCACCACATCGAAACCGATGATGCGCTTGCCGCTCTCGCCGAGCAACTGCAAGAGGTAGATGGCTTGGTTGTAGCTCAACCCACCCGGCACGGGCGTTCCCGTATGGGGGCAGTAGTGGGCATCCAGACCGTCGATGTCGAAGCTGACATAGACCTCGTCGGGCAACTCGTCGATGATTTGGCGGCAGGTCTGCTGCCAGGTTTGGCCGGCGAACTCGGCCTCCAACAGACGTTGGTCGTCGTACTGCACCACACGGCCCGACTCCTCGGCCACACGGCGCTCCGTGGCACTGAAGTCACGCACACCCACCTGCACGATACGCTGTACGGCTTTGATGTCACGCAGCAGGTTGAACATAATCGAGGCGTGCGAGAACTCGAACCCCTCGTAGGCCTCACGTAGGTCGCAATGGGCATCGATGTGCAGAATGCCGAAATCACGATGCTTCGAGGCCAGAGCAGCCACCAAGCCGTAGCTCGTCGAGTGGTCGCCACCGACCAGACCAACCAGCTTACCTCGCTCAATCCACTCCAAGGCCTGCGAACGGATGTTGCGATTCAGGGTCATTGACCCCTCATTCACTCGGCGGATTTTGCGCACCACATAGTCGTCGGTCACCTCGCCGCCGTGCTCCAGATGCTCGATGACGCGCGTAGCATCGTGGCGCAGACGCTGCGACAGCTCCTGCAACGAGTAGTCGATGTCGGCCGTAGCGATTCCTCGGCGCCACGCATCGGGGGCTGCCGGATCGTAGAAGTCGAGCTGGGTCGAGGCCTCAATCAATCCATCGGGACCGTAGGCCGTACCTGCTCCATACGAAACGGTCACATCCCAGGGGGCCGAGATGAGTACCAGGGCGGCATTGTCGGGGGTAAAGGGCATACCGAAATAGTTGCCGTTGATAACCCCTACGCCATCTGCATCAAAGTGTTCGTTTGCCATAATTTGCGTCAATCTATCCGACAAAATTACAAAAAATTATATTTTTATCTATATTTGTGGAGATAAAAGCGCACAAACCGATGAAAATAACCCCGCCAATCATCCTAATGGATGCCGCCATCCCCTATTTGGCCGACCTCATTGCCCCCCATTGCCGCCTTGTAACCAAGGCGGGCAGTGCCATTACGGCCGAGGATGCCGCCGAGGCCGATGCGTTGGTGGTGCGCACCCGTACCCGCTGTGACGAGGCCCTTTTGAAGGGCTCGCGCGTGCGACTCATCGTGACGGCCACCATCGGTTTTGACCACATCGACCGAACGTGGTGTGCCGCCAACAACATTCGGGTCGTAACGGCCGCAGGGTGCAATGCCCGAGGAGTGTTGCAGTGGGTCTCGGCAGTGCTGGTCGGCTACCTCGGTCAAACAGGGCGCACGCCCCAAGCCACCACGCTGGGTATCATTGGCGTAGGTCACGTCGGAGGGCTGGTCAAACAGTATGCCGAGGCGTGGGGATTTCGGGTGATTTGCTGCGACCCGCCTCGCCAAGCTCGGGAGGGGCTTAAGGACTTCCGCACGGCCGAGGAGGTGGCTCTTAAGGCCGACATCCTGACCCTTCACACCCCACTCGACAGTTCGACCCACCATCTGGTGAACGACTCGCTGCTGCAACTTATAAAGCCCGATGCACTCATTATCAACTCGTCACGAGGCCCCGTAGTCGATCAAGGGGCTATCCTGCGAGCCAATCACCCCTACGCCTTCGATGTGTGGGAGGAGGAGCCGAAGATCGCCCCCGAGTTGCTCCGACGGGCCCTCTATGCCACCCCCCACATTGCCGGCTACACCGCCCAAGGCAAGGCCAACGCCTCGGCCATTGCCGCCTCGGAGTTGGCTCGAGAGTTTTCGCTCCCCTTCAACGGGTGGTATCCCCCCTCAGTGACACCCCCTGCACCCCGCCCCATCGGCTGGGAGGAGGTGCAAAACCGCATCGACTCGTACTGCAATTTGCAGGCCGAGACCGAGGCCCTGCGGAGCCACCCCGAATGCTTTGAAGCGTTGCGAGACGAGTACGCTTATCGGGAAGAGTTTTTCTGATTTCCCTTTTTTTCGTATATTTGCCCCGATGTATCGCAAAATCATACGCCCGATTCTCTTTCGGCTCAACCCCGAGCAGGCACACCGACTGGTGGTGCTGGCCCTGCGCATCGTGGGTTGGATTCCCGGAGCCGGTTGGCTTCTGGAGCGTTGCTGTGCCCTGCGTGACGAGCGGCTGGAGCGGGAGGTTTTCGGCGTGAAGTTCCAAAATCCGATCGGCGTGGCTGCGGGTCTGGACCGCAGTGCCGAGTGTTTTCGGGAGTTGGGTGCGATGGGCTTCGGCTTTGTCGAGGTGGGTACCATCACCCCCCGAGCCCAATCGGGCAACCCCACGCCCCGTATGTTCCGCCGCGAGGAAGAGCTGTCGGTGCTGAACCGTGTAGGATTGGCCAATCGTGGCTTGGAGGTGGCACTGCGCCACCTGCGCCGAGGTTACAAAGGGGTCGTTGTGGGGTGCAACATCGCCTGCAATGCCGCCACGCCCCCCGAAGAGGCTCCCAAAGATTTCTTACGCTGCTTCCGCAACCTCTACCAATATGTCGATTACTTCACCATCAATCTGAGCGGTGACGACCTCTACGATGCAACGCTGACCCGTTCGTCGGAGTATATCCTTTCGGTATTGACGCCCCTGTTCGACTTCCGCCGTGGGCAGAACCAATACCGACCCATTCTGGTCAAGATCTCGCCCGATATGAGCGACGAGGAGATTGACCGCATCACCGATATCCTGATCGACACGCCGCTCGACGGCATCGTGGCCGCCAACGGCACCACCCAACACGCCGACAAAATCGGCGAGGGCAGGCTGAGCGGACGCCCGATGACCGAGCGCAGCATCGCTCTGGTGGAGCGCATCCATACCCGTTCGGGGGGCAACTACCCCATCATCGGCGTGGGCGGTATGATGACGGCTGAGGATGTGCAGCGGATGCTCAAAGCCGGTGCCGACCTGGTGCAGCTCTATACGGGATTGATTTACGAAGGTCCGAAGTTGCTGAAAGAGATCTGTTTGTCGCTGCTTCCCGCCGAGGAGCAACCCGAAGCGCAAACCCCTGCACCGACCGAAGACGAGGTCACACCTTCCGTGGCCGAGGAGCCGACCACCGAAACCGAGTAGGAAAATCCATTTTCAAGATGAATGCAACCATTATAACCATTGGCGATGAGATTCTGATTGGTCAAATCGTCGATACCAACTCCGTATCCATTGCCAAGCACCTCAACCGTTTGGGCATTGTGGTGCGTGAGAAGTGTTCGATTGGCGACAGCCGTGACGAAATCGTCCGTGCCATCCGCAGTGCCGAGGAGCAGACCGATCTCATCATCCTGACGGGCGGTCTGGGCCCCACGAAGGACGACATCACCAAAAAGACGCTGGCCGAGCTCTTCGATAGCCCGATGCGCTTCGATACGGCGGTGGCCGACCACGTGGAGCGGATGCTCACCGAGCGTGGCATCGCCTTCAACGCCCTCAACCGCTCGCAAGCCGAGGTGCCTGCCTGCTGCGAGGTGCTCTTCAACCACCACGGCACCGCCCCCGGTATGTGGTTCAACGACCACAATCGGGTCATCATTTCGCTGCCGGGTGTCCCCTACGAGATGGAGCACCTGATGAGCGACGAGGTGCTGCCCCGCCTCAAGGAGCGCTTCTCGTTGCGCCAAATCATCCACCGCACCCTCATCACCTCGGGGCTGGCCGAGTCGATGTTGGCCGAGCAAATCGAGGAGTGGGAGGAGGCGTTGCCCGACTACCTGCACCTGGCCTACCTCCCCTCGCCCGGGATGGTGCGTCTGCGCCTTTCGGCCTACGAGGTCGAGGAGCGCGAAGTGGGGGTCGAGATTGAGGAGGCGTTCGCCCGACTGAAACGCATTATCCCCGAGTATGTGGTTGGTTTTGAGACCGCTACCGTCGAGGAGCAGATTCATCGCATCCTTTGCGAAAACCATCTGACGCTGGCCGTAGCCGAGAGCTGCACGGGTGGCAAAATCGCCTCGAAATTCACCGCTATGGCGGGAGCCTCGGCCTACTTCCTGGCGGGCCTTACGACCTACTCGAACGAGGCGAAGGTGAATATCCTGGGGGTGGACGAGGAGCTCATCCGACAATACGGTGCCGTGAGCCGTGAGGTGGCCGAGGCGATGGCTCGGGGCGCACGCCGTGTGACGGGTGCCGACTACGCCATCTCGACCACCGGCATTGCCGGCCCGACGGGCGGCTCGGCCGAGAAGCCGGTCGGCACGGTCTGGTTCGGCATCGCCACGCCCCACGCATCGAAGGCCGTCTGCTACCCCTCGGGCAGCGACCGAGGACAGATCATCGACCGTGCTTCGGCCTATGCCATACGGTTGTTGCGTGACACGTTGAAGGAAGAATTGGGCGAAAAATGCAAATAATTTTGCGTTTGGGTGCTTGAATTATGAATTTTTGCGTATATTTGCACTCCCTTTCGGGAATTATAATTAAAACAAAATTTAACGACAAATGAAGGTTTGCGAAATCACCGGTAAGGTTGCGATGGTGGGCAACAATGTCTCGCACTCGCACCACAAGACCAAGCGCACGTTCAGTCCTAACCTGAAAACCAAGCGCTTCTGGTCGGAAGAAGAGGGCCGCTGGATCACCCTGAAGGTATCGGCAGCCGGTATGAAAACTATTAACAAGAAGGGTCTGGCCGTAGCTCTACGTGAGGCTGCTGCTGCAAAGAAGATCTACTAAAAAAGCGTTTTTAAGAAATGGCAAAGAAAGGTAACAGAGTGCAGGTCATCCTCGAGTGCACCGAGCAGCGTGAGAGTGGCGTTCCCGGAATGTCGCGTTACATCACCACCAAGAACAAGAAGAACACGCCCGAGCGTCTGGAGCGCAAGAAGTACAATCCCTACCTGAAGCGTGTAACGGTACATCGTGAAATTAAATAGTAAGTAAGTACTATGGCAAAGAAAGTAGTAGCAACCCTGAAGACCGGTGCCGGTAAGCAGTTCACCAAGGTCATCAAGATGGTTAAGTCGGAGAAGACGGGTGCGTATATGTTCAAAGAGGCTATCGTTCCCAACGCCGAGATCAAAGAGTTCTTCGAGGAGAAGAAGTAGTATTTTAAGAGCTGAACCTCTTAAATACAAAGGGCATCCAATTTGGGTGCCCTTTGTGTTTTTGGAGCATTCCAAAAACACATTTCAAAATTCAAAATTCAGAATTTAGAATTCAAAATGAGAGACGACGCCACTGCCGAGGAACTGACCAAAGCGTTCAGAGGTCGTACAAAGTTACGAGTTTTAGGCAAAGTAAGCCCCGCAATCCCGGAGCATACCAGACGTATGTGAGGAGTTGCGGGGCTTGCTTTAACGCCAAAATCGCTCTTTGTACGGCCTCCTGCTAAAACTTGTGAACGGCACGTACCAGGAACTTGTTCCACTTATCCACGTCGTACATCACATAGGGCGGTTGCAGGCCGAAGTGGGTGGTGAGGGCGACGCGGTCGCTGTGCTCGGTGGAGGAGAAGTAGTAACACTTGTTGTCCATACGGGCGCCGTTGTGGTTCTTCAGGCTGTCGTTGAAGGCGATGCGGGCGTGGCGATCGTTGCGCAGACGGTTGCCGCCGTTGTAGTTGTTCGAGATGGTCAGCATCTCGTCAATCGAGGGCAGGTACCACCCCTCGCCCTTCTCGCGACACCACTTGAAGGCGGGGAAGTTGTCCCACGAAAGGTTGTTGTCGGCAATGTATTTGGCTACGGCGGCCATATTGGCTGCGCCATCGGTGGTACTCGTGGCACCCACCTCGCAAAGCGAGCCCTTGCGGAAGGTGCTCCAATCGATCATCACCTCGTCGAGCGAGAGGATAAGGCCGTGCTTGCCATCGGGAGTCACGTGGCAAATCACACCACGCACACCCATATAATCATAGTATTGACCCACCTCATAGGTCACCTCATAACCCACCGGCGCGGCAGGAGCAGGTGCGGGCTGCTGCACGGGTGCGGGCTGCGGAGCAGGAGTGGGTTGCTGCACGGGTGCAGGCTGCGGAGCGGGTGCGGGCTGCGGAGCGGGTGCGGGTGCAGGTGCAGGTGCAGGGGTCTCCTCGGCCTTTTTCGGGGCGGGAGCTGCGGGGGCAGCCTTCGTGTGGTTATAGTTCTCGACAAAGCCGTCGGCATAGCGGATGTAGCTGATCTGTGCCACGGGCAACACATAGGTCGGGCCGTTCGGGGCCGTGAAGCGCTTGTAGCGCACCGCCTCGGGAGACACCTCAACCACCTGGGCCTGAATACGTGTGCTATCGGTCTTTACAACCAAATCCTGCGCCATTGCCACAACACCTGCCAGCAAGGCTGCCGTCAAGAATAGAAGTCTCTTCATATCGTTAAAATCGCATTTCTATTTGGTAAAGATAACGCTTTTTTTCAAACATTCTTACTATCTTTGCACAAATTAACCACTTATAAACGCAATTATGGGATTCTTCGATATTTTCAAAAAGAAACCGACTCCCGCTGTGACCACCCCGGAGGAGGGCGCAACCGTGGAGCAGACCGCCGAGCCCTCGGCCGAGGAGCAGGCGCAACAAGCCGTTGAGCAGCAGGAGCTTTCGGCAGGTTTAGAGAAGACCAAATCGGGCTTCTTCTCGAAGCTGGCCCGTGCCGTAGCGGGTCGCTCGACCATCGATATGGATGTATTGGACGACCTGGAGGAGGTGCTCATCACCTCGGATGTGGGTGTGGAGACCACCGTCAAGATCATTGAACGCATCGAGGCCCGTGTGGCCCGTGACAAATACCTCGGCACGGCCGAGTTACAGGAGATGTTGCGTGAGGAGATTGTCGCCCTGATGGACGAGGCCCACGCCACGGAGGGCAACTTCGGACTGGATGCCAAGTCCGGTGAGCCGTATGTGGTGATGGTGGTTGGCGTGAATGGTGCCGGCAAGACCACGACCATCGGCAAGCTGGCTGCCCAGCTCAAGAAGGCGGGCAAGAAGGTATGGATTGGTGCGGCCGATACGTTCCGTGCCGCCGCCATCGACCAGTTGCAGGTGTGGGCCGATCGCTCGGGGGCGACGATGATTCGCCAGGAGATGGGCTCCGACCCCGCCTCGGTGGCCTACGACACGTTGCAGTCGGCCAAGGCCAACGGTGCCGACGTGGTGTTGATTGACACGGCAGGCCGTCTGCACAACAAAATCGGTCTGATGAACGAGCTGACGAAGATTCGCAACGTGATGAGCAAGGTTATCCCCGACGCTCCCCACGAGGTGATGCTCGTGCTGGACGGCTCGACGGGCCAGAACGCCTTTGAGCAGGCCAAGCAGTTCACCCAGGCCACGCAGGTTACCTCGCTGGCCATCACCAAGCTCGACGGCACGGCCAAGGGCGGTGTGGTGATCGGCATCAGCGACCAATTCCACATTCCGGTACGCTACATCGGCATCGGTGAGGGCATCGACCAGCTGCGCATCTTTGACCGCCGAGACTTCATCAACGCCCTGTTTGGCAATGAAAAAAATTAACGTCATCACCCTCGGCTGCTCCAAGAATACGGTCGATTCGGAGCACCTGATGGCTCGCCTCGCCGCCGCCGGCTACGAAGTGCGCTTCGACAGCGACCGAACAGATGCCAAGGTGGTGGTTATCAACACCTGCGGCTTCATTGGCGATGCCAAAGCCGAGTCGATTGAGTTGATTCTGCAAGCGGTCGAGGCGAAGCGTGCGGGGCGCATCGAGGAGCTCTTTGTGATGGGCTGCCTCTCGGAGCGTTATGCCGACGAGCTGCGTGAGGAGATTCCCGAGGTGGACGGCTACTTCGGTGCCCGCACCTGGGACGACATCATCCGCCGACTGGGGGCTGCCGAAGACGAGGAGCTTGCAACCGAGCGTCACCTGACGACGCCGAACCACTACGCCTACCTAAAAATCTCGGAAGGTTGCAACTGGAAGTGCGGCTACTGCGCCATTCCTCTCATTCGTGGCGAGCACCGCTCGGTGAGAATGGAGGAACTGGAGGAGGAGGCCCGCAAGTTGGCCGACAAGGGAGTTAAGGAGCTGATTATCATCGCCCAAGATTCCACCTACTACGGCATCGACCTCTACGGCAAGCGGATGCTTGGCGAGCTGTTGCGCCGCCTGTGCCGCATCGAGAAGTTGCAGTGGATTCGCCTCCACTACGCCTACCCTGCCGCCTTCCCCGAGGAGGTGATCGAGGTGATGGCCACCGAGCCGAAGATCTGCAAATACCTCGACATTCCCTTCCAACACATCTCGGACAACCAACTCTCGGCGATGTTGCGTCGCCACACCAAGGCCGAGGCGATGGAGTTAATCGAAAAGCTCCGCAGCCGCATCCCCGACTTAGCCCTGCGTACTACCCTGCTGGTGGGCTATCCGGGCGAGACGGAGGCCGACTTCAAGGAGCTGTGCGACTTTGTGCGCAAGGTGCGCTTCGAGCGTCTGGGCGTCTTCCCCTACTCGGAGGAGGAGGGAACCTACTCGGCCCTCAAGCTGCGTGACGACATCCCCGACGAGGTGAAGCAGGAGCGTGCCGACCACATCATGGCCCTCCAACGCCAAATCGCCTCGCAGCTCAATGCCGAGCGTGTGGGGCGCACCGAACGGGTCATCATCGATGGTCGTCAGGGCGATTTCTACGTGGCTCGCTCCGAGTACGACTCCCCCGAGGTGGATCAGGAGATTCTGATTCCGGCAGACGGGAAGCGTCTGCTGCGTGGTCGTTTCTACAATGTAACCATCACGGATTCAGCCGACTACGACCTTTACGGAGAGGTTGTTCGCTAACCCTCCCGGAACGCATTACGACAAGAAAGTAAATTTTTCTTGCATTTTTGTATATTTTTTCCTACCTTTGAATGGGAAAAATTTAATTTCAACCGAGCTATGGCCGAGAAGAACATCATCCGTACCCTCAAGGGTCGTGTGCGTGAGCTGATGACAGATCACCAGCGACTCGTGACGTTGTGTGCCGAGATGGAGTCCGAGCTGGCCGCCCTGCGTGCCGAGAAGCGCACCCTCGAAGAGGAGCAGAAACGCCTCCAAGCGGAGCTGCAGCGCAAGGAGCTGGGCGAGGGGCTGAGTGGAGATAGCCGTAATCGAGATAAAGCTCGAGCACGTGTCAACCGTCTAATGCGGGAGGTCGATAAGTGTATCGCGCTGGTCGGGGCTCTGGAGAAGTAACCCGATTGCTGAGGAACGAGAATACCGTAAGTGACTGAAACAAAGATGGATAACAAATTGGCAATTACGCTGAAAATTGCAGGTGGCGTCTATAAGTTCACCATCGACCGCGAGAAGGAGGAGGCCTATCGCCTCGCCGAGCGGGAGGTAAACAGCTACCTGGCACAGAGTAAGCAGAAGAAGATCAAAGGCTGGGGCGATATGGACTACCTGGCCATTGCCGCTTTGAACTTTGCCATCACCAACATCAATATGCGCCAAAGCCGTGAGGTGAGTAGCGACGAGGTGGGCCAACTGGAGGCCCTCGACAGCGAGGTACGCCAATACCTCGAAAAACAGATCAAATAGTACCGCTCCCTTGGTTGCCAAGCGGCAAGAGAGGAGTGCTTAACCGGTTCTTTTACATACCCAAGAAATCTACCCGCATAGATTCCTTATAGCTTTGCGAAACTGAACACTTTTTATATTGGGGCAACGTGCGGCGCTTCAAAATCAGGCCTTAACCCTTCGGGGTGTCGCTCCGGCGGCCGTTGGAAGATTGCGATTGTCGGCGACCCTACTCATGACAATCTTTGCAGATTCGTCAAACAATCCTAAGGAATCTTATGCGGTTTTTTTGTAACATAAAACACGATATACAAACCACTTAAACACAGACATTACAACTATGAATACCGTTCTTGTCGCCGTGGTTGCGGCCATCGTGGGTATTGCAATCTATGCCGTGGTTACCAATATGATAGCCAAGACCTCGATTCGCAAGCGCCGCGAAGCCGCCCTCAAAGAGGCAGAAGCCGAAGGCGAAATGATTAAAAAAGAGAAGATTCTGCAAGCCAAGGAGCGCTTTATGCAGCTCAAGAGCGAGCACGATCGCCAATTCAACGAGCGCAACCAGCGCTTGCAGCAGAGCGAGCAGCGTGCCAAGCAACTGGAGCAGAGCCTCCAGAGCAAGGAGCGTGAGCTGGAGCAGCGCATAAAGGAGACCGAGCGTCTGCGTGAGCAGATGCAGGGCCAGATGCAGCTCCTCGAGCACAAACGTGAGGAGTTGGAGCAGGTACGCCGTGAGCAGAATGTACGTTTGGAGCAGATTTCGGGCATGAGCTCGGAGGAGGCCAAGAACATCCTGATCGAGAATATGAAGGCCGAGGCCAAGAGCGAGGCTCAGGCCTACATCAACGAGACCATCGAGGAGGCCAAGATGTCGGCCACCAAGGAGGCCAAGCGCATCATCGTGGCCTCGATTCAGCGTGTGGCCACCGAGACGGCCATCGAGAATGCCGTGACGGTCTTCAACATCGAGAGCGACGAGGTCAAAGGTCGCATCATCGGCCGTGAGGGTCGCAACATCCGTGCCCTGGAGGCCGCTACGGGCATCGAAATCATCGTCGATGACACCCCCGAGGCCATCATCCTGAGCGGCTTCGACCCCGTGCGTCGTGAGATTGCCCGCCTCGCCCTGCACCAGCTCGTGACCGACGGCCGCATCCACCCCGCCCGCATCGAGGAGGTGGTTGCCAAGGTCAAGAAGCAGATCGAGGAGGAGATCGTCGAGGTGGGTAAGCGCACCGCCATCGATCTGGGTATCCACGGCCTGCACCCCGAGCTGATTCGCCTCATCGGTAAGATGAAGTACCGCTCGTCGTATGGTCAGAACCTCTTGCAGCATGCCCGTGAGACGGCCAACCTGGCAGGTATTATGGCTGCCGAGCTGGGTCTGAACCCCAAGATTGCCCGCCGTGCCGGTCTGTTGCACGACATTGGTAAGGTGCCCGATGACGAGCCGGAGCTGCCGCACGCACTCATCGGTATGAAGCTCGCCGAGAAGTTCAAGGAGAAGGCCGAGGTATGCAACGCCATCGGTGCCCACCACGACGAGCTGGAGATGACCTCGCTCATCGCCCCCATCATTCAGGTCTGCGACGCCATTTCGGGTGCCCGCCCGGGTGCCCGTCGTGAGGTGGTCGAGAGCTACATCAAGCGCCTGAAGGAGATGGAGGATATCGCCCTCTCCTACCCGGGTGTGGTGAAGACCTACGCCATCCAGGCGGGTCGTGAGCTGCGTGTCATCGTCGGTGCCGACAAACTTTCTGACCAGGAGGCCGAGAGCCTGTCGCACGACATCGCAAAGAAGATCCAAGACGAAATGACGTATCCGGGCCAAGTAAAGATTACGGTAATCCGTGAGACCCGTGCCGTTTCGTACGCGAAGTAAGGTTTGTGCCACCGGATACGCCATTCGGTGACATAGACAATCCCTCCAAACCTCCCTTTGATAAGGGAGGCTTTTTTTGTCGCTTGCGACAAAATGCCGGGCCAGGTCAAGATCACCGTTATCTGTGAGACCCGTGCCGTTTCGTACGCCAAGTAAGGTTTGTGCCACCGGATACGCCATTCGGTGACATAGACAATCCCTCCAAACCTCCCTTTGATAAGGGAGGCTTTTTTTGTCGCTTGCGACAAAATGCCGGGGCAGGTCAAGATTACGGTTATCCGTGAGACCCGAGCCGTTTCGTACGCGAAGTAAGGTTTGTGCCACCGGATACGCCAAGTAAGGCGGCATCGCGAAAATTTCATTCGCTCATTTGTGCAAAAAGCACCCTCGTGTGAGGGTGCTTTTTTGTTGAAGTCGCAACATTCAACGCTCAACTTAAGGCTCGAATTATTGTCCGAAATGTCGCCAAAGTTGTCCGAAAAGTCGCTGTTTATAATATATATAGGTGTAATGTCGGTTGTTTGTGCTACCTTTGTACTCCTTTGTAGCCAATTAGCAGATGAAACCAATATCCTTCCGCACGCCAGACTATAATGTTTGTTGAGCAAGGAGGATTTCGTGAGCAACTGAGCCACGAACGAAAAACACAACGAAAAAGAGATTAAAGAACTTAAAGAGCTTAAAGCGATTAAAGAAGCAAAAGGATTTCGTTAAAATCCTTAAAATCATTAATATCGTTAATATCATTATCATTAAATAACAAACTAAACAAACAACAAACTATGAAGAAGAACTTTGCAATGGAGGCCTATGAGGCCCCGATGCTGGAGGAGCTCACCATCGAGGTTGAGCAGGGTTTTGCCTCGTCGGTTAGCGACTGGGAGGATGATGGCGAAATGGATGCCGACGAGTAACAAATCTTAAATCAAAGGAAAACAATGAAGAAGATTTTTGCTTTGGCTACGCTGCTCGTTGCAGCCCTGGCCCTGACCAACTGCTCGAAGGAGGAGACCGTTACTCCTGCCGTCGAGAAGAATTTCACCGTTTATGCCGACCTGGGTGCTACCCGTACCATCGCTGATGGCTACACCACCTCGTGGGCGAGCGGCGACGCTATGAACATCTGGCACGCTGTTGCAGGTGAGACCACCTACACGCACGATGGCGAGTTTACGCTGACCGACGCCGAGCTGGGTGCCTTCGATGGTACCGTAACGGGCGTAGAGGAGGGCACGTCGTATGATTGGTTTGCTTTCTACCCCTATCAGTCGTTCAACAGCAGCAAGACTCCGGCCTACACGGCATACTACGCTATTGCCGCTCAGACGCAGCAGCAGACGGGCGACAACAACACCACCCACACGAGCAATGCTCCCCTCTACGGTGTAGTTAAGGGTGGCAGCTCGGTTGCTCCCGAGTTCTCGATGAAGCACCTTTCGTCGATGCTGAAGATCAAGGTTACCAACCTGGTTGATGAGGCTATCTCGGTTAAGTCGATCGTGGTTGCTACCGAAAGCTCGAAGATCACGGGTACCTTCCACGTGGATATGACGGGCGAGGCTCCTGCCTACACGAGCAGCGGTGACACCTACACCTTCACCACCGCTACGCTGAACGTAGCCGAGGGTGGCGACCTGGCTGCCGAGGGTGGTTCGGCCGACTACTACCTGACCATCTGCCCCTTCACGGCTGCCGAGGGTGAGACGCTGACCGTGACGGTCACCAACAACGGCGACGAGGTTTGCGAGCGCACCTACACGCTCAATGGCAAGACCTTCAACCCGGGCAAGGTAACGACCCTCAACTTCGATTTCGAGGCTAACGCCGAGATGGAGTGGACGACGATTGCCGACATCCACGCTGCTACGGCTGAGGGCACCTACAACATTCAGAATGCTACGGTTGTTGCCGTTGGTAAGTACAACAGCCTGCTCTATGATGGCACGGGCTACCTCTATTCGTATCAGGACCTGGGTGTTGCCGTAGGCGATGTAATCAACATCACCAACGCACTGACCTCGACCTATGGTGAGCGCCAGATTAAGAGCGGCGCTACGGTTGAGAAGATTGGCACCACGACCGTTGAGCACCCCACCCCCGAGGTAATTGCTGACGCTGCTGCTTTCAACGCACTCACGAGCGACTATACGGTAGGTCAGTACGTAACTATCTACGCTTCGAATCTCAGCATTGGCAGCTATCTCAACTTCTACGTTGATGGCGGTTCGAAGACCGGTTCGTTTATCACCCCGTCGGATACGGCAGAGTTGGTAGCCCTCAATGGTCTGCCTGCTAAGATTACGGGTTATGTTTGCTACCTCAACTCGTCGAACTACTTCTATGTATTTATGACCGACATCGAGGCTTTGCCCTACTTGAAAGTTAGCGAGAACTCGTTGTCGTGGAATGCTGATGACATTAAGACCAAGGCTGTAACTGTTTCGTCGGATGCTGAGGGTTGGACTGTTCAGTCGGCTCCGGAGTGGGTAGAGGCCGTTTATGGCAATGCAACCACCTTGGCTGTTACGCCGCAGGTAAACACGGCAGCTGAGGAGCGTAGCGGTGTTATCGTACTGAAGCACGCCACGGAGGATATCACGACCGAGGTTGCAGTTTCGCAGGGTGCTGCAGGTGCAGCTGCTGTTTATACCGCTGAGTTTGTAGGCGACAGCGCCACCTTCGTATATAGTGGCAGCGGTGCAACGGGTATTATGACTGCTACGGATGGTACGGTAAGCATCGTACTGGCTAAGGGTAGCTCTACGTCGAACGTAAATTACAGCTACTACAACCCCGTTCGTATGTACAAGAGCCACACACTGACCTTCTCGGGTGCAAAAATCAAGAAGATTGTTGTTACCTGCTCGAGCTCGACGTATGCAAGTTACCTGACCGTTCAGACCGGTACGGGTACGATTACCACGAGTGGTTCGGATGCTACCTACACCTGCGATGGTGACACCGAGGTTGTATTCTCGAACACCGCACAGGTGCGTTTCTCGAAGATTGTTGTTACCTACGAGAAGTAAGTAATTCCAATCCAATCGTTATAGAAAATGGTGTCCGAGCGATCGGGCACCATTTTTTTTGTGGGGTGCGATAGAAACGGGGGCGGCAAATGCTCTATATCTGTTGCGATGGGGCGAAAGGCAAGTCGGACCGTGCTTGTGCAACGATTTGGCAGAACCTAACGTTACCTTTGTCGTGTGAAGCTGATGTAAAAACCTAAAACGATGTGTGCTATGAAGAAGAGATTGAGACTGAACGACCCCGACGACATTTTTGACATGACGCTGGATAGCTTCGTGGAGGAGCAGACCCCCGCCAAGCCTTCCAAACCGACCCCCAAGCGCCGCAAGTGGGACATCCTCGCTGCGGTGGATGAGATTTGCAACATAGCACGCAACGACGGCCTTGATGCCGTGCTGGGCGAAGCGGCACTCACACCCATCAACTACCTGCGCCGCCGTTTCAAGCTCAACCACAACGAGGCCCTCTTCCTGGCCCTATTCATCAATATGAGCGACGACCGACAGCTCGCCTACAGCGACTTTGCCCGCTTTTTGAACTGCTCGCGCATCCGTGTGATTCGCATCAGCACGGCCATCGACACCCTTGTCGAGCGTCGCTATGTGCAGCACCGCCACCGCGACAACAACTACTGGGTCGAGGAGGCCTTCATCGAAGCCTGCAAGCGCAACGAAGTCTATGCGCCCGTGGTGCACAAAGGGCTCTCGTGCGAAGAGCTCTTCGACGAGATTGGCCCCCTGGCGCAGTTGCGTATGGAAGACGACATCGATTTCGAGACCTTCGCTGCGCGTGTAACCGAGTTGATGGACAACAACCCCCATCTGAACTTCGTGAAGCGCATCAAAGAGCTCAATCTCGTGGACAAAATCGACGAGATGCTGCTGGTGTGGTTCTGCGATATGCTTATCAATCGTGACGACGAGATGATCATCTGGCGTGACATCAACCAACTCGTCAGCGACCGTCGTCAGCAGCGTCGAGTGCGCAAACAGCTCTTCGAGGGGGGACACATCCTCTTCCGTGAGGGCTATGTGCAGTACCGCAACGAAGAGGGAATGGCCAAGCGTGACGAGTTGTGTCTGACCACCAAAGCCAAGCAGGTGCTGCTCGAAGAGATCGAAGGGGTGCAAAACACCCAGGAGGTGCGCCATCGCAACCTCATCGACCACACCACCCTCTCAGCCAAGCGGCTCTTCTACAACTCGCAGGAGACCCGTCAGATTGAGCGTCTGGCCGAGCTGCTCAGCCCCAAGAACTTCGACGGCATCTGCGCCCGCCTCGAAGAGAAGGGAATGCGCAAAGGGTTTGCCTGCCTCTTTCACGGCTCGCCCGGTACGGGTAAGACCGAGACGGTGATGCAGCTGGCCCGCCTCACGGGGCGTGACATTATGCAGGTCAATATCGCCGGCATCAAAGGGTCGTTCGTGGGCGAGAGCGAGAAGAACATCAAAGATATCTTCGACCGCTACCGCTCGCTCGTCAAGCAGATGAAGGTAGCCCCCATCCTCCTCTTCAACGAAGCTGATGCCATCTTCGGCTGCCGTATGGAGCGCACCGAACGTGCCGTAGATAAGATGGAGAATGCCATTCAGAACATCATCCTCCAGGAGATGGAGTCGATGGAGGGTATTCTGATTGCCACGACCAACCTCACCGCCTCGCTCGACCCCGCCTTTGAACGTCGCTTCATCTACAAAATTGCCTTCTCGAAGCCCTCCGTCGAAGCCAAATGCGCCATCTGGCGAGAGATGCTGCCCGAATTAAGCGAGGAGGAGGCCCGCTCGTTGGCCGTCGGCTACGACCTGAGCGGCGGACAAATCGAGAATGTCGCCCGCAAGCAGGCCGTAGAGTACATCCTCACGGGGCAGACCGTGCAGCTCACCACGCTGCGTGAGTTCTGCGATGCCGAGCGGCTCTCGAAGCAGTCGAATCGCCGCCCGATGGGCTTCTAACACAAAAAAGGCTGCCCCATCGGGACAGCCTTTTTCTTTTCGTTAGCGGATCTCGACCCGCTGACCTGCGTAGCGCACAAAGTGCTCCTTCACCCCCGAGGGCGAGATGATGCGCACCGTGATGTTGCGTTGGGCAACCATTCCCGGGTAGGAGCCGGTGCGCTCGCCGAGGATAAATCGGCCCTCCTTCTCGATCCACCACATCGGGATGCGGGTCGAGAGGCCCTGTTCGTAGTCGTAGCTCACGCCGTCGTCCTCGTAGAGGGTGAAGCGGCCGTTGCGCCCCGTATAGACATTGATCGTCAGGGCGTGGTCCTGTCGCTCGGCGGTGTAGCGAATGGGGTGGCCCATCGGCACAATCTCGCCACCACGAGCAAACAAGGGGGTGCGCTCGTAGGGGGCATCGACCGTCATACGGCAACCACCTTGCACCGCCTTCTCGGTGTAGAAGTCGTACCAAAGGCCGTGCGGCAGGTAGATCTCACGGCTGCGGGCCTTATAGGTATAGACGGGGCAGACCAGCAGGGCATCGCCCAGCATAAACTGATCGCCAATGTGGGGCGTGGCCTCCTCGGAGGTGAAGTCCATCACCAAGGGGCGCATCAGCGTATAATCGTCGAACCAGGTGCGAGAGGCCAGCGTATAGAGGTAGGGCATCAGGCGGTAACGCAGCTCGTTGTAGTAGCACATACTGCGGTAGGCGGGGTGCGACTCGGGGGCAATATGGTAGAGCTCACGGTAGGGATATTGGCCGTGCGAGCGGTACAGAGGGGTGAAGGCGCCCCACTGGTGCCAACGGGCGTTCAGCTCACGCCACTCCTCCATCGCCTCGCTTCCCTCGGTCGCCTTCTCGAACTTCTTCTGCACCGAGAAGCCGCCCACATCCTGCGTCCAATAGGGGATGCCCGCCATCGAGAAGTTCAGGCCCGCCGAGATCTGCGCCTTCATATCCTCCCAGCAGGTGCCGATATCACCCGACCAGGTGGCCGTCGAGTAGCGTTGCAGCCCCGCAAAGCCCGAGCGGGTCAAGAGGAAGACACGTTGGTTGGGTTTCTCGCCTCGCTGACCGTTGTAGATGGCCTCGGCATTCATCAGCGCATAGGCGTTCAGGTAGCGGGTCGAAGAGCCGAGGTAGGTCGGGCCGGACAAGGCCTTGCGGTACTCCAACGAGGCATTCGACAGAATATCGGGCTCCGAAGCATCCATCCACCAGGCATCGACCCCCAGCGGGAGGTAGTGGTCGCTCATCTGCTGCCAGAACAGGCGGCGTGCCTCGGGGTTGTAGGCATCGTAGAACGAGCCGATGTAGCCCTTGCCAATCCAATCACGCACGCTGTCTGTCACGGCACGGGGATAGATCGCACCGAGCGAATCCAACTCCTTGTAGTGGTCGGTGGTGATGTAGAACTTCGGCCAAACCGAAATCATAAAGCGGGCATTCATTGCGTGGAGCGAATCGACCATCTGCTTGGGGTCGGGGAAGCGAGCCGCATCGAACTCGTGGCTACCCCACTGATCCTCCTCCCAATGCGACCAATCAAGGACGATGTTATCCAGACCAATGCCCCGCTTGCGGTACTTGGCAACGGTTGCGAGTACCTCCTCCTGCGTCTTGTAACGCTCACGGCTCTGCCAAAAGCCCATCGCCCACTTGGGCATAATCTGTGCCTTACCCGTCAGGCGACGGTAGCCCGAAATCACCTCGTCGGCATCGCTACCCAGAACGAAGTAGTAGTCGATCTGGTCGGCCATCTCGCTCCACCACGACATCTTGTTCTGCTCCAACTTATCGACCGGCGAAAGGGCCTTCAGCGAGATATACGACACCCCGCCATCGGGTCGCCACTCCACTCGCAGGTGCTTCTTCTCGCCTGCCTTGAAGTCCAGCTCGAACTTCACGCTGTTGGGGTTCCAGGCCGTGCGCCAATGTTCGGGCACGACCTCACGGCCATCGACATAGAGTTTCGTATAGCCGGCGTAGTAGAGTTGGAAGCGGTGGATGCCCGCCTCACGGGCCTTCAAATCGCCCTCCCAGGTAATCTCCGAGCCATAAAAGTGGGGCAAAAACTCCTCCGGAAAATGCTTTACCTTCTCCAAATCGGCATAGTCGAGTCGCTCTTCGGTGCGCTCAACCATCAGCCCCTTGCGGGAGCGGTAGGTAGCCGTAAGCCCTTCGCTTTCGAACAACTCGTCGAGGTTGGCGTAGTCGCGCGGATCGCCCCAGCGGGTCAATGAATAGTTATCCCACAGCAAACCGTAGCCACGGCTCGACACGACGAACGGTACCGAGACCTTCGTATTGTATTGGTAGAGGGTCTCGTTCTTGCCCTTGTAGTTGAACTCATCGCTCTGGTGTTGGCCCAGGCCGTAGAAGCCCTCGTAGATGGGCGAAAGGAATTTCTGGCGGATGGTATAGCCCTTATCGCCATCGACCTCGATGGGGGTAAACGAGCGGCTGTCCTCGCTCAAGAGTTGGCGACCCTGGCGGTCGAAGAAATCGACACGGCCATTCTGACGCTTCACCACCACCGACACGGCGGCCGTCTTCAGTTCGACCTGCGTCTCGCCCTCCACAATCTCGAAGGGTGGGCGGCTCTGCTGCGGAAGCACAGCCAAAGAGGCTCGCTCTGAGAAGCGGCGTTCGGGGGTCGAAGAGATGCGGATGATGGTCTCCGAGACCGCCTCCACACGCACACGGGTGCCATCCTCGGCCACCACAATCATCCCCTCGGAGGTGGGGGTTACGATGCGGGTGCAGCCCGAAAGAGCCACCACGGCGAGTAATATCAGAAGGATTCGTTTCATACCAAGTCGCATTTATCTTTCACAAAGATAGAAAAAAAGTCCGTCTGCGCAATGCAGACGGACTTTTTAGTTGAGCAACGCAACAAATTACTTCGATACGTTCTCGGGGTTCTGAACCAGAGCCTTGTTACCATCCAGGTCACCCTGCGGGATGAGGAAGAGGTAGTTCTGCTTGGGCTTGAACACCAGGTCGCTGATGTAGATGATACCCTCCTGAACACCACGCTCGCACTTCTCGGCAGCGAAGTCGGCAATCTTGTCCTTACGCAGCTCGTCGAAGTAAACCTTCGCCTCACCTACGAACTCGTAGCGACGCTGGTTGAGGATCTCGTCGTCGATCTCGGCCTGCGAGCCACCCTCGAAGGGTGCCAGACCGGCACGCTCACGGATCATATTCAGCTCAGCAAGACCCTGACCTGCCGACAGCAGGTTCGAAGCCTCGGCGTAGTTGAGCAGCACGTCAGCATAGCGCAGGATGCCGAAGTTGGCATTGGGCTGCATCAGCGTGTAGTCGGTGTGGCGGTCGAAGTACTTCAGGTTGAACACGCACTGGTGCTCACCACCCTTATCGTTGGTCACCTTGGGCTCCCAGTGGAAGGTCTCCGAGTTGTAGTAGTGGTCACGAATAACCTTCGAACCATCACCATCACCCGAGAAGTACGACAGCAGAGCCTCGGCACGCTTGTCTCCATTGTTCTTCATCTCCTGGTACAGGAAGCCCGATACGCCGAAGCGGCAGTACTGGTAGCAACCGAAGAAGTCGTTGTTCGTACGGCCCAGACCGAAGCGGATGTGCATATTGTTGCTCTGACCGCTCTGTGCCGAGTACTGCAGCTCGAAGATCGACTCTGCGTTGTTCTTGGCGTTGGTGTTGAACCAGTAGAAGTTGTCCGTGAAATTGTCCATCAGGCGATACTTGCCCGACGAGATAACCTTCTGGCTGTAGTCGCGCGACTTGGTCAGGTAGTCGGTGTTGTTGCCGTTCATCGAAGCACGATAGAGGTAGATCTGACCCAGGGCAGCGTAGCAAGCGCCCTTCGAGATACGCCATACATCGTAACCGGCCTCACCCTTCTCGGGCAGCATCTCGGCAGCAGCCTCGATGTCGGCGATAGCCTGCTCGTAGCTCTCATCGATCGTAGCACGGGGCATCTCCAGACCGTCGATACCGTTCGTGTAGGTCAAAGGCAGCGGAATACCACCCCACAGACGAAGCAGGTGGAAGAAGGTATAACCACGCAGGAAGAGGGCCTGACCCTTGATGCGGGTGCGAGCCTCGTCGCTCATCGATACACCATCAGCACGGCCCAACACGATGTTGGCACGGTTGATACACTCGTAGCCGTAGCCCCATACCTTCATTACACCGCCGGTGCTGGCGTTGTTGGCATAAGCCCACTTGCTGATGTTGTCCATATTGTCCTTCGTATAGTTGGGCCAACCCTGCTCGGTCAGCAGCTCGAGGTGAGCCACGTAGAGCGAGTTGTTACCGCTATAGATACGACGGAAACGGTTGTAGGTAGCCACCAACGCCGTCTCAACCTCGGCCTCGGTCGTATAGTACGAGTTGGGGTCGATGAAGGTGTAGGGGGTCTCCTCCAGGTCGGTACACGAAGTCAGCGTCATACCGCCAAAGGTGGCAGTGAGCAGCGTCACGCCGGCCAACAGATATTTCAATGCTTTCATAATAGTCATCTGGAATTAAAATTAGAACTTGGCGTTAACACCGAACATAACAATCTTGGCGTAGGGGTTCGAAACGTCACCATTCTCGGGGTTGTAACCAATGTGGTTGGCACCCGTTACAAAGTTCTGGAGGTTCACGTTGAATACCAGACCCTTGATATACTTCGACTTGATGAGCTTCGAGAAGTCATACGACAGCTGAATGTTCTTCAGGATGAAGTACGACCAGTCGGCGTTCGTACGATCCGACAGCATCACACCCTTGGCACCGGCCATAGGAGCGTCACCGTCCATATTCGAGGGGCTCCACATAGCGGCCCAACCCTCCTTGGTGGGAAGACCCGTCTGGTTGCGAACCGAGTTGTTCACCCACAGAGCGTAGTTACCCGTGTTCTGGAAGGCGATAGCCCACTTCGAACCGTTGTTGTAGTAGTCCTCCGAACCCGACATCGAAGCGTAGTCCCAAGCACCCTGGCCATAAACCGAGAGCTTCAACTCCTTCCAACGTACCGAAGCGTTGAAACCGTAGAAGTACGAAGGCTCGATGCTGCCGATGCACTGAGCATCGTTGATCGACAAACCACCGTCGCCGTCAATGTCCTCATACATCTCCGAACCTACACCAACCGTACCGGCCAACTTAGGCATCTTGGCGATGTAAGCGTCGAGCTCCGACTGCGACTTGATGATACCCAGCGAGTGCCAAGCGTAAACACCGTTTACGGGCTGACCTACCTCCAGTACACGCGACAGACCGGTCGTAGCCGAACCATCGTAAGCCGTGATGCGATCGGCACCGTCGTAGAGCTTCTTGATCTCGTTGGTGTTGTAGGTAAAGTTACCACCGATGGTAACGGTCCAATCCTTCGAGCGATATACATCGGCGCTGAGCGAGAGCTCGATACCCTGGTTGGCTACCTCACCCACGTTGCTCAATACCGACGAGTAACCCGACGTCGAGGGGATGGGTACCGTGTAGAGCAGGTCGCTCGTCTGACGGTTGTAGTAGTCGAAGGCTACATCCAGACGATCCCACAGGGTCAAATCGAAACCGAGGTCGAGCTGAGCGGTCTTCTCCCACTTCAGCTTCGAGTTACCTACCGACTCATAGAAGCCCTGGAGGGTCGACGAGCCATCCGAGTAGTTCGAATCCGACGAAGCGGTGGCCAGACGGGCCAGCGACTGGTAGTTACCAATCTCCTGGTTACCGGTGATACCGTAGCTACCACGAATCTTGAGGTTGGTGATCACCTCGTTGTCCTTCAGGAAGCCCTCCTCCGACATACGCCAAGCAAGACCTACCGAGGGGAAGGTACCCCACTTCGAATCCGAACCGAAGCGCGACGAACCGTCGAAACGAATCGTAGCGGTCAACAGGTACTTGTCCTTGTAGGCATAGGTACCGCGAGCGGTCCACGAAATGAGGCGGTTGTTGTAGATATCCGAATCCGACTTGAGCGAAGCCTGGTCAACACCTGCGAAGTCCCAAGCACCCAGACGGTCGTTAGCAAAGTTACCCGACATGGTCGACATGTTGTACTTGTAGTCCTGCCACGAGTAAACACCCGTCAACGACATACGGTGGTCACCCCACTGGTTCGAGTAGGTGAAGATGTTATCCATCAGACGCGACTCGTTGCGACCCCAGGTGTGCGTACCCGAACCGGTCGTCGAACCTGCCTGAATACCCTTGGCGGTCTGCGAGCCGAGCCACGAATACTGGTTGGTGTTCTTCGTATCGTAACCAATGTTGAGACGATAGTTGAAGTGGTCGGTGAAGTTCACCTGAGCGAAGAAGTTACCGATGAAACGGGTCGTCTTGCGACGGTTGTCCGTAGCGGCGATATCGGCCAGGGGGTTGAAGGCCTCACCGTGCTGAACGATGTTGAACGAGCCATCCTCATTGTAGGGGGCGTCGGTCGGCCAACCATAGCGGAAGATATCGTTGGTGATGGGGTTGGTCTGAATGTTCTGCGTACCGGTGGTGAACTGCATGTTGGCACCGATGGTGAACCACTTGTTGAAG
Source organism: Alistipes sp. (assembly GCA_017436185.1). The sequence continues at coordinate 53,117 of JAFSDP010000007.1, forward strand.
TCGTGCTCGAGGTTGGTGTGCAACGAAACCTTCTCGAAGCCCTGCGACTCAATCAGACCATCCTGGTTGTAGTAACCTGCCGAGAACATATACTTCGTATCCTTGGCCATACCGTCCAAAGCTACGCCGTAGTCCTGCGTCAGAGCGGTCTTCTGGATGATCTCCTCCTGCCAGTTGTAGAACTTACCGTTGTAGCCGGCCTGGAAAGGAGCCTGACCACCCTGGTTAGCCGTAGCGGTGTTGATGTACTGGATGAAGTCGGTACCCTCGATGGTCTCGAGCAGGCGCGAACGCATCTGTACACCCACGTTGGCGTGGAACGAAATGTTGTGACGACCCTCGGCGCCCTTCTTGGTGGTGATCATAACCACACCGTTGGCACCACGCGAACCGTAGATAGCCGTAGCCGAAGCATCCTTCAGTACCTCGATCGACTCCACGTCGGCGGGGTTAAAGTCGTTCATGTTGCCATCGGTCAAGGGGAAACCGTCCACTACATAGAGGGGGTCGGTACCGGCGTTGATCGAAGCCGAACCACGAATACGCAGCGTGGGAGCCTCACCGGGCTGGTTGTTGGTAAATACGGCCACACCGGTCGATTTACCCTGCAGAGCCTCGATGGGGTTGGCAGCCATTACCGACGTGATCTCCTCGCTACGCAGCGAAGTGGTCGAACCGGTCAGGTCGCTACGCTTCATCGTACCGTAACCTACAACCACTACATCGTCGAGCGTTGCAGCATCCTCCTGCAGCGTTACGGTGATGTTGGTCTTACCGGCCACGTTAACCTGCTGGGTCTTGTAGCCGATGTACGATACCGACAGCACGCCATTGGCGGGAACCGACAGCGAGAACTCGCCGTTCAGGCCGGTCGAAGTACCGGTCGTCGTACCCTCGACAACGACGCTGGCGCCGATCACGGGCTCACCAGCAGCATCCTTCACCGTACCGGTGACTTGCTGCTGCGCATAGGTGAATACGGAGATTGCCAGGAAGCAGATCAGAAGCGAGAGCTTACGAGCAATAGCCGCGGTCACACGATTCATTGTAAAATTCTTCATGTTTACCTTTGTTTAAGTTATACAATAAGTTATTAATTGGTTTTTCTGTTTTACACCAAAAGGCAACTAAACCCATAAAAGAGGTATAGTTACCGACGCCAAGATACAACATTTTGGCAGATTTGGGAATTAAGCCTATCATTTTCAGCAAAAACAGCAACATTTTTTGCAAAATCGGATAACAATTCGACACAGCAGACCCTGTTATTCTAAAATTTCTTAACAACACCCCGCAGATAATTAAAGATTCTTAATTATATTTTGATTTGACCAGAGGAAATCAAAGCCGAAAGACAAGGGTAAAGGCTGGACTTCCACTCATCGCATCGCACATCGCCCCGCCGTTTTATGCCCCGTGGGAAGGAAAATATCGCCCAATATGGACAAATTGACATTGAAAATGGATGGATTTCTATTTGAAAAGCCCGTTTTACTCCGTAAATTTGTATCAATAATGAACCCAAAAACTTCGAACAATGAAAAAGATCCTCTTTACACTGCTCATCGCCGCCTTCGGTTGCGGTACGGCTTCGGCCCAATTTGGCAATTGCACCCCTTCGGAGATGCAGACCTATGTCGATAAGCAGACCGGCCACACCATCACGATGCTGACCGACACGCTCAAACACGACCGCTTCCTCTATCAGACCGACCCGATGTGGACCGCCGACGGCAACTACCTGTTGTTCCGCTCGTCGAGTCGTGGCGATGACCAAGAGATGGAGAGCACCCTGCCCAACGGAGAGGTGCGCAAGTGGCGTCCGACGCAGATCTACTTCATCGAGATGGCAACGGGCAAGATCATCCAGGCCACCGAGGGTCCCAATCTGGGCAACGCCTACCTGGCCAACAAGAGCAACCGTATGTTCATCAGCCGCCGTGAAGAGGGGGCTTGGAATATGTATGTGATGGACCTCGACAAATTCTTCAAGGATGTCCACAAAGGCAAGGTGAAGAAGCCGGCCGCCTACGAGAAGTTCATCGGCACCTTCCCCACCGAGATGGGGCGTCCGGGTGGCTATGCTGTGGATTGCAACGACGACTTCGCCTACATCACCGTCGAGCGTGAGGGTACGGCCGAGGAGCGTGCCCGTATGGAGAAGAATGCCTTTCTGCCGCTGACGAACCAGCCCATCAAGATCAAGCCCACGCTGTGCGGCATCCGCAAGATGGATCTTAAGACGGGCGAGGTGACGAAGGTCATCGACACGGAGTTCAAGGTGGGCCACATCCAGGCCAGCCGCTTCACCCCCGGTGAGATTGTCTTCTGCAACGAGACGGGTGGCGACGCCCACCAGCGTATGTGGTTCTGCACCGCTGACGGCTCCATCTTCAAGCCCCTCTACAAGGAGACCCCGCTCGATTGGGTAACCCACGAGACCTTTGCCTCGAAAGATTATGTCTATTTCAACATCCTCGGCTTCCAGCCCCGTCTGCGCAAACAGGTGAGCGGCATCATCCGCATCAACCTCCGCAACGACGATGTGGAGTGCCTCGGTCAGGTGGAGTTGATGGGCGACCTGCAAGCCGACCCCAACCAGCTGCGTGGCCGTGGTTTCTGGCACTGCAACGCCAGCCGTGACGACAAGTGGGCCGCAGGCGACACGTTCGGTGGCAACGTATGGGTCATCAATGTTGCTACGGGCGAGCGTCATTGGCTCGCATCGGACACGAAGATGCGTCCCGACCACGCACACCCGAGCTTCAGCCCCGACGGCACAAAGGTACTCTTCCAGTCGGGCCACTTCACCAATGGCAAGCGTCTGACGCTGATGATGGTCGATATCTCGAACCTCGACTAACCTCCTTATCCCCATTACACACCCAACCCCCGACCGACTATGAAACTGCGCCTCCTTATGCTGCTTATTGCAGCCACTCTGCTCCATACGGCAACCGCTACAGAGGGTCGTCAGAAGTATAACTTCAACGCCGACTGGCTGCTGCGTGTCGGCGACACCCCCGAAGCACGGGAGGTGCGCTACGCCGATGCCGATTGGAAACGAGTCACGCTGCCCCGCCCCTTCAACGAGGATGAGGCCTTCCGCCTCGACATCCACGACCTGACGGACACCATTGTCTGGTACCGCAAGCACTTCCGCCTGCCCGCCGACAGCCGCCACAAGAGGGTCTTTGTGGAGTTTGAGGGGGTGCGTCAGGGAGCCGATTTCTATCTGAACGGTCACTACCTCGGTCTGCACGAGAACGGCGCAATGGCCGTGGGTTTCGACCTCACGCCCTACATCAATTTCAAGGGCGAGAATGTGTTGGCGGTGCGCATCGACAACAATTGGGCCTACAGCGAGCGGGCCACCGAGACAAAATACCAGTGGAGCGACCGCAACTTCAACGCCAACTACGGCGGCATTCCGAAAAACGTCTGGTTGCACCTCACGGAGCCCCTCTACCAAACGTTACCCCTCTACAGCAACCTCCGCACGACGGGCGTCTATATCTATGCCGACGACATCCGCACCAAGAGCCGCACGGCCGATATCCACGCCGAGTCGGAGATTAAGAATGAGAGCAAGCGGGATCGTGAGGTAACCTACCGAGTCGAGGTGGTGGATCGTGATGGCAAAACCATCAGCCGCTTCGAGGGGGCACCTACGCTCGTTAAGGCGGGCGAAACGAAAACCCTTGCCGCCTCGGCGACGGTCGAGGGGCTGCACTTCTGGAGTTGGGGCTACGGCTACCTCTATACGGTCAAGACCTCGCTGTGGGTCGAGGGCAAAAAAATAGACGAGGTGGCCACCCGCACGGGCTTCCGCAAGACCCGCTTCGGCGAGGGGTTGGTGTGGCTCAACGACCGGGTCATCCAACTCAAAGGCTATGCCCAGCGCACCTCGAACGAGTGGCCGGCCGTAGGTGCGAGCATCCCTGCCTGGCTGAGCGACTACAGCAACGGCCTGATGGTCGAGGGCAACGCCAACCTGGTACGCTGGATGCACATCACCCCCTGGAAGCAGGACATCGAGTCGTGTGACCGTGTGGGTCTGTTGCAGGCGATGCCCGCAGGCGATGCCGAGAAGGATCGCACGGGTCGCCAATGGGAGCAGCGTCTGGAGCTGATGCGTGATGCCATCATCTACAACCGCAACAACCCCAGCATCATCTTCTACGAGTGCGGCAACGAGTCGATCAGCCGTGAACATATGGTCGAGATGAAGGCCCTGCGTGACCAATACGACCCCCACGGCGGCCGTGCCATCGGCTCGCGCGAGATGCTCGACATCCGCGAGGCGGAGTATGGCGGCGAGATGCTCTACATCAACAAGAGCAAACACCACCCGATGTGGGCGATGGAGTATTGCCGTGACGAGGCGTTGCGCAAGTATTGGGACGAATACTCCTACCCCTACCACGTCGGCAACGAGGCCCACAAAGTCTCCCACACGGGGATGATGTATCGTGGGCAGCAGCGCAAGGATATGAGCGCCTACAACCGCAACCAAGACGACTTCGCCATCGAGGTCATCACACGATGGTACGACTATTGGCGGGAGCGTCCCGGTACGGGCAGCCGTGTCAGCTCGGGGGGCGTGAAGATTGTCTTCTCGGACACCAACACCCATTTCCGAGGCGACGAGAACTACCGTCGTAGCGGCTCGACCGACCCGATGCGCATCCCCAAAGATGCCTTCTATGCCCATCAGGTGATGTGGGACGGCTGGGTCGATATCGAACAGCCCCGCATCCACATCATCGGCCATTGGAACTACAAACCCGATGTCATCAAGCCCCTCTATGTGGTCTCGTCGGCCGAGCGGGTCGAATTAAAGTTGAACGGCAAGTCGCTCGGCGAAGGGGAGCGCAGTTTCCAATTCCTCTTCACCTTCCCCGATGTCGCCTTTGAGGCGGGTCGTCTGGAGGCCGTAGGCTACGATGCCGAGGGGCGTGAGTGTTGCCGCACCGCGCTTCAGACGGCCGGCACGCCTGCCGCCATCCGCCTGAAGGCGATCCAAAGCCCCGCAGGTTGGAAGGCCGACGGTGCCGATATGGTCCTCGTAGAGGTGGAGGTGACCGATGCCGAAGGGCGTCGCTGTCCGCTGGCCAACCATCCGATTCACTTCGAGGTGGAGGGTCCTGCCGAGTGGCGTGGAGGCATCGCCCAGGGAGCCGACAACTACATCCTTTCGAAAGATTTGCCCGTCGAGTGCGGCATCAATCGTGCGTTGGTGCGCTCGCTCACCGAGGCGGGCAAGGTACGCATCAAGGCCACTGCCGAGGGGTTGCAGGGGGCCGAAATCGAACTCTCCACCTCGCCCATCGTGGTGAAAGATGGCCTGAGCGACTACATCCCCGGCGATGAGTTGGCAGGTCGCCTGACTCGTGGCGAGACACCGCAAACGCCCTCGTTCACCCCCTCAAAAATCGACGTAAATATCCTCTCGGCCACTGCCGGAGCCAACTCGGAGAAGGCGGCCAACAGTTTCGATGACAACGAGCTGAGCGAGTGGGCCAACGACGGACGACCCGAGACGGCCTGGATCAGCTACCAATTGGAGCGTCGTGCCACAATCGACGAAATATGTATGAAGCTCACGGGGTGGCGTATGCGCAGCTACCCGATTGAGATTTATGCGGGCGATCGACTTGTTTGGAGTGGCTCGACGGAGAAGAGTCTGGGTTACATCCACCTTAACCTGAAGCCCGTAACGGCCGACCGTTTCACCATTCGGCTGAAGGGTGCGGGCGAGACGAGCGACCGTTTTGGTCAGATTGTCGAGGTAGCCGCCCCTGCTGCGGGCGAATTGGACCTCTTCAAGGCCAAGAATGGCGACAAGATCAACCACGAGTTGCGCATCGTGGAGATTGAGTTCAAAGAGACGTTGCGACAATAGTTAAAAACAAAAGATAGTATGAAAGGTTACTCACTTTGCATCGGCCTGCTGCTCGCCCTCGGCGTAGGGTTTGGCGCACAGGCACAAAACCGAATCAGTGCTCCGATGAAGGATGTCAATCAGGTGGTCGATAACACCCTCGACAGCCTCAACATCGCCCGCACGGCACGCCCCATTTCGGGTTCGAGCCGCAAGGGGGACAACCCCGTGTTATTCCTGGTCGGCAACTCGACGATGCGTACCGGCACGCTCGGCAACGGCAACAACGGCCAATGGGGTTGGGGGTATTTTGCCCACGAGTACTTCGACGAGGAGCGCATCACGGTCGAGAACCACGCCCTGGGTGGCACGAGCAGCCGCACCTTCTACAATCGTCTGTGGCCCAACGTACTGAAGGGCATCCGCAAAGACGACTGGGTCATCATCGAGTTGGGCCACAACGACAACGGCCCTTATGACCACGGTCGTGCCCGTGCCTCGATTCCCGGCATCGGCAAGGAGTCGCTCGATGTGACCATCAAAGAGACGGGCCGCCAAGAGACGGTCTATACCTTTGGCGAGTATATGCGTCGCTACATCGCCGATATCAAGGCGAAGGGGGCTCATCCCATTCTGATGTCGCTCACCCCCCGCAACGCCTGGGAGGATGCCGACAGCACCATCATTACCCGTGTGAACGAGACCTTCGGTCTGTGGTCGAAGCAGGTGGCTAAGAAGGAGCGCATCCCCTTCATCGACCTGAACGAAATCACCGCCCGCAAGTTCGAGAAGTTCGGCAAGGAGAAGGTGAAGTATATGTTCTACCTGGACCGTATCCACACCAGCGCCTTCGGTGCCCGTGTCAATGCCGAGTCGGCCGCCGAGGGCATCCGCAACTGCAAGGGGCTGAAGTTGGCCGACTACCTGAAACCCATCGAGCCCGACACCGTGACGGGTGCTACCCGCCGTGAGGGCATTCCAATGCTCTTCACCATTGGCGACAGCACGGTCAAGAATCGAGACACCGAGGAGGATGGTATGTGGGGCTGGGGAAGCGTCATCCACGAACTCTTCGACGAGGAACGCATCACGGTCGAGAACCACGCTATGGCAGGGCGCAGTGCCCGCACCTTCCTCGACGAGGGGCGCTGGGACAAGGTCTATAACGCCCTGCAACCGGGCGACTTCGTGCTGATTCAGTTCGGCCACAACGATGCAGGCCCCATCCATACGGGCAAGGCGCGTGCCGAGCTGCCCGGTGCAGGTCCCGAAAGCAAGGTCTTCAAGATGGAGAAGACGGGAATGTATCAGGTGGTCTATACCTTTGGTTGGTACCTGCGTAAGTTCATTATGGACGCCCAGGAGAAGGGAGCCATCCCCATTGTCTTGAGCCACACGCCCCGCAATATGTTCGACAACGGCAAGATTCAGCGCAACACCACCTCGTTTGGCAAATGGACCCGTGAGGCGGCCGAGGCGACGGGGGCCTACTTTGTCGATTTGAACAAAATCTCGGGCGACAAACTCGAGGCGATGGCCCTCGACGAGGGGCTTCGCACCGTGGGCGAATACTTCAACCGTGACCACACCCACACCTCGAAGAAGGGTGCCCGCCTCAATGCCCAAAGCATTGTCGAGGGGTTGCTGGCAACCGACTGCCCGCTCAAGGAGTATGTAAAATAGAACAGATACCTATATATAACCTGACCCGATGATGCTCAAACGCTCGTATTTATGGTTGGCGTGTGCAGCCCTCCTTTCGGCCTGCCACCACGACGGCTTTACGCTTCGCTCCGAGGAGGCGGTAACCATCCACTACACCGCCTCGGAGGGGGAGGTTGTGCATACGGCATTGGCCCTTGTCGAGCGAGATATCGAGGCGGTCTTTTCGGTGCGCCCCACCCTTTCGACCAACGACCACGAGGCCGACATTGTAGTCGGCACGATGGGCCAAAGCGCACTTATCGAGCCGCTCGGCATTGACCTTTCGCCACTCGAGGGGAAAAAGGAGGCCTTTCTTTTGACCGTCACGCCCGACAAGCGGTTAATTATCGTCGGCAGCGACCCGCAAGGTACGGCCTATGGTCTGATGGAGTTGAGCCGCCTTGTTGGCGTCTCGCCCTGGGAGTGGTGGGCCGACGCAACCCCCGAGAAGCAAAACCACTTCTCGCTACCTGTGGGCTATCACAACCTGCAATACCCCGCGGTTGCCTACCGAGGCATCTTCCTCAACGACGAGGATTGGGGGCTGACTCCCTGGAGTTGGCAGAACTACGAGCCGAGCGAGGTGGAGGGTCAAATCGGCCCGAAGAGCCACGAACGCATCTTCGAGTTGTTGCTGCGCCTAAGGGCCAACACCTTCTGGCCGGCGATGCACGAATGCACCATCCCCTTCTACTTCACCCCGGGCAACCAAGCCGTTGCCGACCGCTATGGCATCTTCATCGGCACCTCGCACTGCGAGCCGATGATGCGCAACACCAACGGCGAGTGGCGGCGAGACGGCATAGGCGACTACGACTATGTGCACAACAGCCGTAATGTCCTCACATTCTGGGAGGAGCGTGTCAAGGAGGTGGCCGCTTCGAACTGCCTCTACACCCTCGGAATGCGTGGCGTACACGACGGAGCAATGAACGGTGCCAAGACCATCGAGGAGCAAAAGGAGGTCTTAACACGGGTACTGAAGGATCAACGTGAACTGCTCGCACGCTATGTAAATAAGGATGTTACGCAAGTACCGCAGGTATTTATTCCCTACAAGGAGGTGCTCGACATCTACAACGCCGGGTTGGAGGTTCCCGACGAGGTGACGCTGATGTGGTGCGACGACAACTACGGCTACATCCGCCACTTCCCCACCCCCGAGGAGCAGGCTCGCAAGGGGGGCAACGGCATCTATTATCACGTTTCGTATTGGGGTCGTCCACACGACTACCTCTGGCTCGGCACGGCCCATCCGTCGCTCATCTACCAGCAGATGATGACCGCCTACGAGCGGGGCATTCAAAAGATGTGGATACTGAACGTGGGCGACATCAAGCCGCTAGAGTACCAAATCGAGCTGTTTATGGATTTGGCGTGGAGCCCAGAATCCGTTAAGCAACAAGGCATTAAGGCACACCAATACAACTTCTTAAAGCGTGAGTTCGGCACCAAAACAGCCAAACAGATTCAGCCCGCTGTGGAGGAGTTTTACCGCTTGGCCTACATCCGCAAGCCCGAATTTTTGGGCCACACCCGCACCGAAGAGCGTGACCCCCGATTCAAAATCGTAAGCGACCTACCGTGGAGCGAGCAGGAGATCGAAATCCGCCTTGCGGCCTACGAGTCGATGGCCGAAACGGTGGTCCGAGCCGAACGCCACCTCCCCGCTCACAAAACGGAGTGCTACTTCCAACTCGTGAAATACCCCGTCTTGGCGGCGCAACAGATGAACGAAAAACTGCTGAAGGCCCAGCTGGCCCGCCACGGCAAAGCCGATTGGGAGGAGAGCGACCGCGCCTTCGACAGCATCGTCTCGCTGACCCGACGCTACAACACCCCCAAGTGGGAACGGATCATGGATTTCCAACCTCGCCGCCTTCCCGTCTTTGACCGTGTGAAGCGTGATACGGCGACGACCGCACTGCCTGAGCCGCCGACTCCGCTCCGCTATTGGAACGGCTCGGACTGCACCGAAGGGTCGCCCACTCGGTGTGCAGGGCTGGGTTACGAGGGCAAGGCCGCAGTGGTAGCCAAGGGCGAAAGCATTGGTTTTGCGTTGCCCAAGATCGCTACCGACTCGGTCGAGGTCGAGGTAAGATTGCTGCCCAACCACCCCATCGAGGGCGGGCAGTTGCGCTTCTCGCTCACGTTGAACGGCCACGAAACCGCCCCCATCGCCTATGAGACCTACGGGCGCAGCGAGGAGTGGAAGCAGAACGTGCTGCGCAACCAGGCCATCCGCCGTGTGGTGGTGCCGATTGCGCCTGACACGGCACAACAACTCACCTTCACTGCCCTGGACGAGGGGGTGGTATTGGACCAGATTTACCTTTTTACACACCAATAGAAATCGAACTACGATGAAAACCTGCTTAAAACTTTGGAGTATGGCGGTGGCCTTGTGGCTGACCTCGACCGCCCTGGCACAGACGGCCTACAACTACGATGAGCTGCAACGTGAGAAGTTGGGACGTGGCGTGGTAGCCATTCGCGAGACCCCTTCGGAGGTGGCCCTTTCGTGGCGTTACCTCTCGTCGGACCCCATCGAGACCTCGTTCAACATCTACCGCAACGGCAAGAAAATCGCCACCGTGCCCGCCACGACAGGTACCTTCTATCGGGATGCGTACAGCGGCAAGAAGGCGGCTCACTACACCGTCAAAGCGATGGTCGATGGCGTAGAGACCGACCACATCACGGGCAACTACACACTGCCCGCCAAAGCTCCGATTGGCTACATCGATATTCCGCTCGACAAGCCTGCCGACGGCATCACCCCTGCAGGTGAGAGCTATTCGTACAGCCCCAACGACGCCTCGATTGGCGATGTGGATGGCGACGGCGAGTATGAAATCATCCTGAAGTGGAACCCCTCGAATGCCCACGACAACGCCCACGACGGCTACACGGGCAATGTCTATTTCGACTGCTACCGCCTCACGGGCGAGCGTCTGTGGCGCATCGACCTGGGCCACAACGTACGTGCAGGTGCCCACTACACCCAATTTATGGTCTTCGACCTCGATGGCGACAACCAAGCCGAGGTGGTGATGAAGACCTCCGACGGCACGGTGGATGGCACGGGCAAGGTGATAGGCGATGCCTCGGCCGACTACCGTGAGAAGGGCTTTGTGAGTGCCGAGTTCCCGGGTCGCCACCCCCGCAATCAGGGCCGCATCCTGACCGGCCGTGAGTACCTGACCATCTTCAACGGACTCACGGGCGAGGCGATGCAGACCATCGACTACCAACCCCAGCGTGGCAACCTGGCCGATTGGGGCGACACCCGTGCCAACCGCAGCGACCGCTACCTGGCCTGCGTGGCCTACCTCGACGGCAAACACCCCAGCGTGGTGATGTGCCGAGGTTACTACACCCGTGCCGTCTTGGCCGCCTACGATTGGGACGGCAAGGCGTTGAAGGAGCGTTGGATTTTCGACAGCAACAACCCCGGCAACGAGGCCTATGCCGGTCAGGGCAACCACAACCTGCGTGTAGGTGATGTGGATGGCGACGGCTGCGACGAGATTATCTACGGCTCGTGCGCCATCGACCACAACGGCAAGGGGCTCTACTCGACCCGTATGGGGCACGGCGATGCCATGCACCTGAGCCGTTTTGCCCCCGATATGGCGGGTCTGCAGGTGTGGGACTGCCACGAAAACCGTCGTGACGGCTCGTCGTTGCGTGATGCCGCTACGGGCGAGGTGCTCGTGCAGGTGAAGAGCAAGATGGACGTGGGTCGTTGTATGGCGGCCGATGTCGATCCCCGCAATCCGGGTATGGAGATGTGGTCGCTCGACACAAAGGGCATCCTCAACATCCGAGGCGAGGTGATTCGCCCCTCGATCGAGAGTTTCTCGGTCAATATGGGTCTTTGGTGGGACGGCGACCTGCTGCGTGAGTTGCTCGATCGCAACCGTGTCACGAAATACGATTGGGAGGAGGAGATCTGCCGCCCGATTATGATCTTCGAGGGGGCGCAATCCATCAACGGCACCAAGGCCAACCCCTGCGTGCAGGGCGACCTGGTGGGCGACTGGCGTGAGGAGGTGCTGCTGCCGACCGAGGACAACACGTCGCTGCGTCTGTATGTGAGCCGCATCCCGACCGAATATCGTTTCCACACCTTCCTCGAGGATCCCGTCTATCGCATCAGCATCGCCACCCAGAACGTGGCCTACAACCAGCCCACCCAGCCCGGTTTCTACTTCGGACCCGATTTGAAGGAGGGCATCTTCCGTGGTTACAAATTTCAAAACAAATAAACACTAACACCATGAAACTCAAACCCATCTGTCTTTCGACCGCCCTGCTGTTGCTGCTCGGGATGTGGTCGTGTGTTGAACCCAAACAAGAGGTGCAAAACGACTCGAACACGCCGTTGCACCTGCTCCAGCCCGCCTACAACACCCCCTACGGTCCGCTGACCGTCGAGGAGATCAAGGCCGACCTAGATCGTGTGCTCCACTACCTCGAGAAGAGCACCCCGACCCGTGTGGTCAGCAAGACGACCGGCGAGGAGATTACCGACTTTACGAAGATTGATGCCGACGCCCAGCTCGAGCGTGGTGCCTACCGTCTGGCCAGCTACGAGTGGGGTGTGACCTACTCGGCCATGCTGACCGCTGCCGAGGCAACGGGTGACGAGGCCTACTACAACTATGTGGCTGACCGCTTCAAGTTCCTCGCAGCCGTAGCACCCCACTACCGCAAGCTGATGGAGGCAGGCGAGAAGATCGACCCGCAGATGCGTCAGATTCTCGACCCCCACGCCCTGGACGATGCCGGTGCCGTATGTGCTGCGATGGTCAAGGCACAGATGAAGGACAACTCGCTGGAGCTGATGCCCCTGATTGAGAACTATATGGATTTCATCCTCAACAAGGAGTACCGCCTGTCGGACGGCACCTTTGCCCGCACCCGCCCGCAGTACAACACCCTTTGGCTCGACGATATGTTTATGGGCATCCCGCCCATCGCCTGGTACTCGAATCTGGCCGGCGAGAAGCAGCAGGAGTGCCTGAAGGAGACGGTACGCCAGGTGTTGCAGTTTGCCGAGCGTATGTGGGTTCCCGAGAAGAAGCTCTTCCGCCACGGTTGGGTCGAGGGAATGGGTGACCACCCCGCCTTCCATTGGGGTCGTGCCAACGGTTGGGCACTGCTGACGATGTGCGAGGTGCTCGACGTGCTGCCCGAGAACTATCCGGGTCGTGCCGAGATTATGGAGTTGTTCCGTGAGCACGTGCGTGGCTTGGCCGCCTGCCAGAGTGGCGAGGGTCTGTGGCACCAGCTGCTGGACCGCAACGACTCCTACCTGGAGACCTCGGCTACGGCCATCTATGTCTATTGCTTCGCCCACGCCATCAACAAGGGTTGGATCGACGCTATGGCCTATGGTCCTGTGGCCCAGCTGGGTTGGCACGGCGTGACTACCCAAATCAACGCCGAGGGTCAGGTCGAAAACACCTGCGTAGGTACGGGTATGGCCTTCGATCCCGCCTTCTACTACTACCGCCCCGTGAATGTCTATGCCGCTCACGGCTATGGGCCGGTGGTATGGGCCGGTGCCGAGATGATCAAGATGCTCAAAAACGAGCACCCGAAGATGAACGACAGCGCCATCCAGTTCTACCGCACCGAGCAGAAGACCGACCGCCCCATCTTCCACGTCGAGATGTAGGAGGCAGAATAACCATAGAGAGAAACCAACAACAACCTAAAAACGAACTAATATGAAACGTGAAGCATTCAAGATGTTTTTGAAGCCCGGTTGCGAGGAGGAGTATGAGAAGCGTCACAACGCCATCTGGCCCGAGCTGAAGCAGTTGCTCTCGGACGGGGGCGTCTATGACTACTCGATCTACTGGGACAAGGAGACCAACATCCTCTTTGCCTGCCAGAAGACCAAGGGCGAAGCCGGCTCGCAGGATATGGGTACCAACCCCATCGTGCAGCGCTGGTGGGACTACATGGCCGACATTATGGAGGTAAACGAGGACAACTCGCCCGTATCGATTCCCCTGCCCGAGGTTTTCCATATGGACTAAGGCGAAAAAGGGTCAAAAAAGTGTATCGGAGGGTCGCTCCGATACACTTTTTTTTGTATCTTTACATTCATAAAACACGATGATTATGAAAAAGGTACGCCTTACGTTTATAACCCTGATTTTTCTTCTTTTCAGCCTTGCGGCATCGGCCTCGGTCGAGGTGCAGGCAACGCGGATGACCACCGACGACGGCATTGCCAACAACTCGGTCCGCTACATCTACCAAGACAGCAAAGGCTTCATCTGGATGGGTACGATGAACGGCTTGAGCCGCTACGACGGCAACACGTTCGTTACCTACCGTCCCGACGAATCGGAGCAGGTTTCGCTCAACGACCACCGCATCTGGAGCATTGACGAGGATGAGAAGGGCTTTTTGTGGGTCTTCACCCCCGCCGATGTGGTCAGCTGCTTCGACCTCAAGCGCGAATGCTTTGTCGATTTCACGGGTTGTGGCGAACACACCCAGCGTTACAGCCACCGAATGAGCGACACGCAGGGCAATATGTGGCTCTGGCACAAGGGCAACGGCTGCCGCAAGGTGACCTACACCAATGGCGAGTTCCGCTCGGTCGTCTATAAGAAGGAGCTGGGCAACCTGCCTTCGGACCGCGTATCTTACATCTTTGAGGATAAGCAACATCGCATCTGGATTGGCACCGACCAAGGGGTGGTGCTTGTCGATGGCGATAAGGTGACGACCCACTTCGAGGGCCACAACGCCTGCCGCATCACCCCCCAAGGCGACGACCTCTATTTCCTGTCGTGGGATGGCGAGATTGCCCTCAAGCGTGCCAACGAAGAGGAGCGCATCGTCAGCGGCATCAGCGATGGCAACACCACCGTAAACATCTACGGTGCGATGCGCATGAAGGATAACTGGGTGATTTTCACGGGTCGAGGAAGCTATCTGTTCGACTTCAAGAGCCACCGTTTGAGCCGTTACGCCGACCTGCAAATCGCCAAAGGTCAGGTGCAGAGCGACAACCGAGGCAACTTCTGGGTCCACAACCAGACGGGCGCCGTGTGGTATGTCAATGCCGAGACGGGGCGCATCAAAAAGCTGCAACTGATGCCCGCCGAGAAGGTCAATTATATCGACGAGGAGCGTTACCACTTCGTCCACGACTCACGCGACATCATCTGGATTTCGACCTACGGCAACGGTCTGTTTGCCTACGACCTCTCGACCGAGGAGCTGCAACACTTCACCCACGACATCGACCGACCCAACCTGATTGCCTCGAACTTCCTGCAATTCATTATGGAGGATAGCGCAGGCGGCATCTGGGTCAGCTCGGAGTATGCGGGCATTTCGCGCATCTCGATTCTCAACGAGGGTGCCCACCGTATCTTCCCCGAGGATGAGAGCCGCTCCGACCGCTCGAACACCGTGCGTATGATTCAGCGGATGGAGGATGGAAAAATTTGGGTCGGCACCCGTCGTGGCGGCCTCTACACCTACGATGCCTCGTTGAGCAAAATCGAGAGTCGTCGCTACTTCGATGCCAACATCTACGCCACGGCCGAGGGCGAGGATGGCAGCATCTGGTTGGGCAGCCGCAACAACGGCCTCAACATCGACGGCAAATGGTACACCCACAGTTCGAGCAATCCCGCCTCGATAGGCAACAACAGCATCTTTGCACTCCACCGTGACCGTGCCAACAGAATGTGGGTCGGCACCTTTGGCGGCGGGTTGAACCTGGCCGTCAAGGAGGGGAACGGCTATACGTTCCGTCGCTTCCTGAATGGCTCGAACACCGAGAGCCAAATCCGTGTCATCGAGGAGGATAGCAACGGCCGTATGTGGGTCGGCACGAGTGGCGGACTCTTTGTCTTCCACCCCGATTCGCTCTTGGCCGACCCCGCAAACTACCAACACTTCAGCACCTCGAACGGCACGTTGCGCAGCAACGAAATCAAGTGTATCTATGCCGACTGCGAGGGTCGCATCTGGATGGGTGCGACGGGCAAGGGCTTCAGTATGTGCAACCCCGAGGGCGACTACAACGACCTCCGATTTACCCACTTTGACAGCAGCGACGGTCTGGTGAACGATATGGTGCAGTCGATTGTGGAGGATGGCGACGGGATGTTGTGGATTGCCACCGAGTATGGTATCTCCCGCTTCAACCCCACGACCCACGCCTTCGAGAATTTCTTCTTCTCTGCCTCGGCGCTGGGCAACGTCTATGGCGAGAACAGCTGGGGAGTCAGCCAAGAGGGCAAACTGATCTTCGGCACGAATCACGGCCTGGTGGTCATCTCGCCGGGCGAGATTATCAACCACGCAACCGATACCCCCGAGGTGGCCTTCACGACCCTGCGCATCGACGGCATTTCGGTACGCACGGGCGATGCCGACTCGCCGCTCGACCGCTCGCTCATCTACACCAACGAGCTAAAACTGAAGCACTTCCAGAATTCGTTTGTCATCGACTTCTCCATCTTCGACTACTCGGCCGACAACAGCACCAAGTACACCTATCGATTGGACAACTACGACAAGGAGTGGAGTGCCCCCTCGTCGCTGAACTTTGCCGCCTACAAAAACCTCTCGCCCGGGAGCTACTTGTTGCGTGTCAAGGCCTGCAACCGTGTAGGCCACTGGAACGACGAGGAGGCGGTCTTGAAAATTGTCATCGTGCCCCCCTTCTGGAAGACGACGTGGGCATTCTTGATCTATGCGCTACTCATTGGCGCCATCCTCTACTTTGCTTTCCGCCTGATGCAGAACTTCAACACGCTGCGCAACCGTATCGAAGTCGAAAAGCAGCTGACGGAGTATAAGTTGGTCTTCTTCACCAACATTTCGCACGAGTTCCGCACCCCGCTGACACTGATTCAGGGGGCATTGGAGAAGATTCAGCGTCGTGGCAAGGTACCCAAGGAGATGACCGACTCGGTAAAGGTGATGGAGAAGAGCACCAACCGTTTGTTGCGCCTGATTAACCAGCTGTTGGAGTTCCGCAAGATGCAGAACAACAAGTTGGCCCTCTCGTTGGAACAGACCGATGTGGTGGCCTTCCTCTACGAGATCTTCCTCAGCTTCAACGATGCGGCCGAGTCGCAGCGGATGGACTTCAGGTTCCTCCCCTCGAAGCCCTCCTATAAGATGTATATCGACAAGGGGTATGTGGATAAAATCACCTACAATCTGCTCTCAAATGCCTTCAAATACACTCCCAACGGCGGTACGGTCTGCTTCTCGGTCGAGGTAAACGAAGTCTCGAAGCAGCTCATCATCACCGTCTCGGATACGGGTGTGGGCATTCCCAAGGAGAAGCAGCACGAGCTCTTCAAGCGCTTTATGCAGAGCAGCTTCTCGGGCAGCAGCGTGGGTGTGGGTCTGCATCTGACGCACGAGTTAGTCAATGTCCACAAGGGTACGATCACGTTCCGAGAGAACGAGGGTGGCGGCTCGATCTTCACGGTCACGCTGCCCACCGACACGTCGCTCTACGAAGAGAAGGATTTTCTGGTCATTCACAATGCCCTGCTGCAAAAGGAGGAGCTTTCGACGCCCCCCTCAACCGAGCAGAGTGACGAAGCCGAGGAGGCCGAAATGGCGCTTCCCACCGAGCCGCTCAATACCCACAAAGTGCTTATCATCGAGGACGACAACGATGTGCGTGCGCTGTTGGAAGAGGAGGTGGGCCAATACTTCGAGGTTGAGACCGCTTCGGACGGCCCGTCGGGATTGGAGCGTGCCCGCACCTACGATGCCGACCTGATTATCTGCGATGTACTGATGCCCGGAATGACCGGTTTCGAGGTGACTCGCAAGCTCAAGAACGACTTTGACACGAGCCACATCCCCATCATTCTGCTCACGGCAATGAGTTCGCCCGAGAGCCACCTGAATGCCGTCGAGTCGGGTGCCGATTCGTTCATCACCAAGCCCTTCAGTCTGAAGTTGCTCCTCACGCGCGCCTGCAAGCTCATCGAACAGCGCGAAAAGCTGCGCGAGAAGTTCTCGCACGATCCCAATATGATGCGTCCCGCCATCTGCACCTCGGACAAGGACAAGGAGTTTGCCGACAAGCTGCAACGCATTATGGAGCAGCAGATTGGCAATGCCGAGTTCACCATCGACGAGTTTGCCTCGATGATGGGGCTGGGTCGCACGATCTTCTACCGCAAGACCCGAGGCGTGACGGGCTACGCCCCCAACGAGTACATCCGCATCGTACGTATGAAGAAGGCGGCCGAGCTGCTGCGTGAGAATCGCTACAAGGTGGCCGAGGTGTCGTACCAGGTCGGCATCAACGACCCCTTCTACTTCAGCAAATGCTTCAAACGGCAATTCGGCGTCTCGCCCTCGGCCTATGTACGAGGCCGTGAAGAGGGCGAAGAGACCCCCTCGGAGGGCACCGACGAGTAAAAATCGACACATAATGCACTGATATGCATTATAATCGAGGAAGTTGTACGCTTTTCCATTGGAATAGAACAAGTTTGAACTTAATTTTGTAATAACCTTAAAACGCTTACCGCATTATGAAAAAGAAGGTAATTCTGTCGCTCCTCTTTTTGGCATTGGGCTTCGGCTTTGCAACCGCACAAGCGCTGCCCGATAAGAAAGAGACCCTGCAGGCGATGATCAAGGTGAATGGCTACTTTATGAAGAAGTATGCCGACTATCGCACCCCGTCGTTCGTCAAGAATGTCACCCGCCCCAGCAACATCTGGACCCGTGGCGTCTATTACGAGGGGTTGATGGCCCTCTACTCGATCTACCCGCGCGACGATTATTATAAGTATGCCGTCGATTGGGCCAACTACCACGAGTGGGGCTACCGCAACGGCACCGTGACCCGCAATGCAGACGACTACTGCGCAGGTCAGACCTACATCGACCTCTACCGCATCTGCCCCGATCCCGAGCGCATCCGCAAGGTGCGAGCCAACCTCGATATGCTGGTCAATACGCCGCAGGTGAACGATTGGTGGTGGATCGATGCCATTCAGATGGGTATGCCCGTATTTGCCAAGATGGGTAACCTGACCGGCGAGACGAAATACTACGACAAGATGTGGGATATGTATGCCTACACCCGAAACACACACGGCGAGAAGGGTATGTACAACCAAAAAGAGGGGCTGTGGTGGCGTGACCACGACTTCGACCCTCCCTACAAGGAGCCGAATGGCAAGAACTGCTATTGGAGCCGTGGCAACGGTTGGGTTTATGCCGCTTTGGTACGCGTTTTGGAGGAGATTCCTGCCGACGAGAAGCACCGTGCGGACTACCTGAACGACTTTGTGGCAATGAGCAAGGCCATCAAGGATTGCCAGCGCAAGGATGGCTACTGGAACGTAAGTATGCACGACGAGTCGAACTACGGCGGCAAGGAGACCAGCGGCACCTCGCTCTTCGTCTATGGTATGGCCTGGGGCGTAAGAAAGGGCATTCTGGATCGTGAGGAGTACCTTCCCGTGCTGCTGAAGGCGTGGAATGCGATGGTCAAGGAGGCGGTGCATCCCAACGGTTTCCTGGGTTATGTGCAGGGCACGGGCAAGGAGCCGAAGGACAGCCAGCCAGTCACCTACGACAAGGTGATCGACTTCGAGGATTTCGGTGCAGGTTGCTTCCTGCTGGCCGGCTCGGAGGTCTATAAGCTGCAATAAGGAATAGAAAAGAGATAAGAGATTAAGTGTTAATTTTAGGTTTAAGAAGGTCCGACGACGGGACCATAGGTTAATAATTGGTTTAGGTTTATTGGAGACGGGCATCTGCACAGGGCGGATGCCCGTTTCGTTTGTGGTTGGGTGGGCAGGAGCATAAAAAGGGCCGCCGAACGAAAGTTCGACAGCCCTGTATCAGAGAGGAACAAACCCTCTATTTCTTCTTCCAGACGCCTTCGAAGAAGGGAGCTTCGCCCACCAACTGATTCTTCTCGAATTGGTAGAGGTTGGCCTTAATCATCCCGTTGATATGGACCGTCAGGACCTCACCCTCCACCGTATAGGGGCTTACGAGGGTGATGGGGCCGGGAGCCACATAGCGACACACGGAGTCGTTCAGAAACTCGATGTAATCAACCGTAGGGTCGCCATCAACAAGTTCGTAGCGCACCACGTTCGAGCGATTGCAACCCACCGCCGTCAAAAGCGTAGCAAAGAGAAGTGCAAAAAGAAGTTTTTTCATCTGAAGTGTTGTTTTCATCTAAAAATGGGCCTGCCTAACCCTGGTTAGACAGGCCCATCGTTCATTTAACGGTAGCTATCTACTAGTAGCCCGGGTTCTGCATAGCATCCTTCTCGGCATCCGTCAGGTTGGTACCGTCAGCGTGCTGGAGCTGATCGAGGAAGGTCTGCGGAATGGGACGAAGCAGGTGCTTCTCCGATACGTTAGGAGCGGCCTCGGGGTTGAAGAGCTTGGCACGCTGTACGAGGGTCTTCGTACGGCTCAGCTCCTCCCAACGGTTCCACTCACCCAGCATCTCGCGGGTACGCTCGTTGAGGATGAAGTTGATCAGACGATCCTTCTCACCGCTTACACCCAGCTTCGACAGGACAGCCTCGTCCTCGGCGGGCAGCTGCGAAGGACCTGCAATCTGCAGGTTCGAAGCGGCCGTCGTGCGCTCGATACCGGTCGAGAGGTAGTAGGTGTTCTTCTGGATGAACGAGTACTCAAATGCCTTGGCGTTGGTCATCTTCTCCTGCTTACCCTGAGCGTTGAAGAACTTACACTTACCCAGCGTTGCAGTCAGCGTCGAGTTGTCAGCATCACCACCGGCCGATACGGCAAATGCCATCGAACCATCGGTGTAGAACTCACGATCCTCGCCGTCCTTCCACTGACCACGAGCACGCAGCTGGTTCACCGTAGCAATAGCCTCAGCATAGCTACCGGCACGAACCTGAGCCTCAGCCTTGATCAGGTAGGTCTCACCCGTACGAGCCATAATCACGTCACGGTGGGCATCACCCTTCTCAGCCGTACGCGAACCGTCGTCGGTCTTGTTGATACCGCAGAATACGTTCGACTGGGCGGGGTTACCGTTCACACCAAAGGTGTTCATTACATACTTACCACCAGCGAATACGGGGAATGCGTTGGGAACCCACTTGCCGGTCTCGGGGTGAACGAAGGTGTGAGCAATAGCACCACGACCTACCGTACCGAAGTCCGACTCATTGCCATCGCGGAAGCGAGCATCATCCTTCTTGTTCAGAATGAAGATGATACCGAGGTCACCCAGAGCAGGAACCTGATCGGCCGTAATACCGTGCAGAGCAACAACATCGGCGGGCTTGCTCTGCTCGTTGTTCAGACCGTAAACAGTCTTGAAGGTCTTCCACATACGGGCATCGTTCACGTTATCGAAGATCGAGTAAGTGTACTCCGTAGGACGGCAGCGCTGGAAGTCCATACCACCGATGTACTGACCACGCTGTACCCAACCACCCGAGAAGTTCGAGAACTGCGGGTTGAAGTAGTTGTAGGTACGGTTACCGAAACGACCTGCGTTCGAAGCGGTGTGCTGGCACGACATCAGAATCTCCATCGACTCCTCAGCCTTGCAATCGATACCGGTCCAAATCGAGTAGAGGTTGTTGTAATCGGGCTCCAGCGGGCAAGCGGCGATTACCTCGTCGCAAAGCTGAATGGCCTTCGACAGATCCTCCGAAGCGGGATAAGCCGAGTTCCAATCGGCGCAACGCTCCGACTGACGATACAGCAGGGCCTTGGCCAGGAAGTGAGCGGCCGTGTACTTGGTCCACGAACCGGTACCACGCCAACGATCGGTGGGCAGCAACTCGTAAGCCTTCTCAAAGTCGGCAATCACCTGATTCAGGGTAGCCTCGGCGCTCGAGCGCTCGAAGGTCTTAACCACACCGGCAACGGGCTCCAGCTGCAGAATCACACCACCATACTGAGCGAACAGACGGTAGTAGTTGTAACCACGCAGGAAGTGAGCCTCACCAAGGCAGTTCTGACGAATCTTTGCGTCCTCAACCTTGTCAGCCGAAGCGATTACAAGGTTAGCCGACGAAATACCGTAGTACATCTGATCCCACAGACCCGAAACGGGAGGGCAGTTCTTGTTGGCAGCACCGTTGGCGGGCTCGCAGTTCAGCGAGCTCAGACGGCTGTCGTAGGTGTTCCAAGGCTCGGCCGTAAGGTCGGCGCCGTTGGTGAACTCGTCGGTACCGTAGAGGGTGATACCATAGGCCCACTCGTAGCCAAAGTGCCAACGAATGTTACCATAGAGGGCCGTAGCCAGGTCCTGGATACCCTGCGAAGTCTCGAAATAGTCGGTCTGATACGACCCCTTGTTCTCCTCATCGAGGAAGCTCTCGCTACACGAGCTGAAGCCGGTAATCATAGCAACGGCCAGCAGAGATGCGATGAACTTATTTCTGATATTTTTCATATTTAAGCAGTTTTAAGTATTTTTTGAGAATCCGATCTGTTCATCCACAATTAGAAACCGATCTGCAGACCGAACGTATAACCGCGGTTGTAGAAGGTCGTACCCGTATCCAGATCCATGAAATCAACCGACGAGTAGATGTTACCCAGGTTGCGTGCCTGTGCGTAAACCTTCAGCGAGCTGATACCGATCTTCTTCAGGATCTTCGGCGAGAAGTTGTAACCCAGCGAGATGTTGCGAATCTTCAGGAACGAAGCATCACGCATAGCCAACAGGTTCGAATACTGGTCACCACCGGCCTGGCTGTAGATAGGCTTCTGGTACTCGGCACCCGGATTGTCGGGAGTCCAGTAGTCGATCTCACGCTGGTTGTACATACCCAGCTGACCCTCACCACCGGCGCTTACCATATAACCGAAGCGGCCGTAAAGCTCGATACCCAGCTCGATACCCTTATAATTAAAGGTATTCGACCAACCCAATACGAAGTTCGGGTTCTGGTTACCCAGGATGATACGGTCATCATCGTTGATCTTGTAGTCACCATTCTGGTCGATGGGCTTCACCTTACCGGGCTCGAAGTCGTGGCCGTTCGCATTGAACTTGGCCATCTCCTCCTCCTCACCAATCTGCCACAGGCCGGCGTTATCAATACCGAAGTGCAGGTTGATAGCCTCGCCGATGAACCACTTGTTACCGATATCGTCCTGCTTGCCGTTAGCCAGCTCTACGATCTCGTCCTTCTGGTAAGCGAAGTTGATGTTCGACATCCACTCGAAGTTCTTGGTCTGAACGGGAACGAGGTTCAACGATACATCCACACCGAAGTTCTTGGTCTTACCGATGTTGGCAAGCGTCGAAGAGAAACCGGTCAGGGTAGGAATCGTCATATTGAGCAGCAGGTCATCCGTGTTCGAGTGGTAAACATCCACCGTACCACCGATGCGGCCGTCGAAGAAGTCGAAGTCAATACCGTAGTTGTACTGCGTCGTGATCTCCCAACCCAGCTCCTTGTTGGCCATCGTCACGCTCTTACTGGTGTAGTAAGGCTCGTTGGTGGCGTAACCCGGAACGATGGTTGCACCGAAGGGAACGAAGAACGACTGAATGTTACCCAGCGTCTGGTAGGCACCTACAGCGGCGTTACCCGTTGCACCCATACCCACGCGGAGCTTCAACTGGTTGATCCAATTTACATCCTTCATAAACGACTCCTGGTCGATACGCCAACCAATGGCAGCCGAGGGGAAGAATGCCCACTTGTTACCCTTAGCCAGTACCGAAGCACCATCATAACGACCCGATACGGTCAAGAGGTAACGATTGTCATACGAGTAGTTTACACGTGCCATATACGAGGTCAGCTGGTTCTCCGACAGGCCGGTACCCATCGATGCGCCATAGGTAGCGGCATCGGTGATATCCACACTGCTCATATTGAACCACTCAAACTTCTCGTTCGGGATGGCGTTGGCGCTCTGATTTGTGCTCTCGTTGTTGTACTTCGAAGCGGTCTGCAGCAACGTAACACCTACGGTGTGCTTGTCGAACGTACGGTTGTAGTTGATCTGGTTGTCCAGCGTCCAAGCGAAGTAGCGGTTGGTAGCCTGGCGAGCGTAGTTCTTCGAACCCATCTTCACAGCCGAATCCTTGCTGATGAAGATACCCTGACGGTGGTGACGGAAGTCGGGACCGAACGCAATCTTGTAGGTCAAGCCCTCCAGCGGAGCCCACATCTTACCGAAATCGAACTGGCCGTAGAAGCTACCCAATGCACGGAAGGTCTGACGGTTATCCTTCGACTTCTTCCACTCGTCGATAACGGTGTAAGCGTTAGTCGTCGAACCACCGGGGTTGGTGATGATGTCGCCATCGGCGGTGTAGGGAACCGTGTAGCGAGGCAGTGCCTTCGCAGCGTTGTAGATATCGACGGGACCCGAGCTCGACGACTGACCGGTACGCGAGTAACCGTAGTCCTGAACAGCCCACGAGCCGTTGATCGAACCACCCATCTTGAACCAAGGCTTCACCTGCAGGTCAACCGACAGAGCGAAGTTGTAGCGCTCGTACTCCTGACCCTTCTGGGTACCCTCGTTGTTCAGATAACCTACCGAGAAGAAGGACTGCATGGTCTCGGTACCACCACTACCGCTGATCGAGTGCTCGTGCGTCACACCCGTCTGGGTTACCAGATCGGCCCAATCGGTGTTCGATACCTTCGAACCATCCCATTTGCCGTTTACCCAACCCTGGTTGATGTTGGCCAAAGCCCAGTCATCACCCGAGAAGAAGTTCTGGTCCATCTCGTAGTTGGGCTGGTCGCCGCGAGGATAAAGCTCCTCATTGCTGTTGTAGTAAGCCCAACGACGCCACGTGATGTAATCGCTGGCGGTCATCGAAGGCGACTTGTCAACCAGCTCCTCGAGCGTTACCGAACCCGAGTAGTTGAGCGACAACTTACCGGTCTTACCACGCTTCGTGGTTACCAGGATAACACCGTTGGCACCGCGCGAACCGTAGATAGCGGTCGAAGAGGCATCCTTCAACACGTCGATCGACTCGATGTCGTGCGGGTTGATCGTCTCGATACCACCTGCCGACAGGGGCACACCGTCCACTACATAGAGGGGGTCCGACGAAGCCGAGATCGAACGCTCACCACGGATGCGAATCTTACCCAGCGTACCGGGGCGCTCGCTCGAGGTGATATCCACACCGGCAACCTTACCCTGCATAGCCTCAAATGCGTTGTTTACGGGGCGCTTGGTAAGATCCTCGGCCGTCACGCGTGCCACAGCACCCGTTACGTCGGTCTTCTTCATCACACCGTAACCAACAACCACAACCTCATCGAGTTGTGCCGAATCCTCCTCCAGGACTACATCGACTGCCGTGCGACCTGCTACGGTCACCTCAACGGTCTTGTAACCCAGGAAGCTCACCTGCAACGTACCGTTTGCGGGAACGTTTGCGAGCGTAAATTTACCGTCGATGCCGGTGGTCGTACCCTGGGTCGTGCCCTTGACTACAACACTTGCACCAATAACGGATTCCCCTGCCTTATCAAGCACGGTACCCGTGACGGACTTGCTTTGTGCGCTGGCGGCAACGGCCAGAACGGCGAACAAAGCGACGAAGAACATCCGTTTTGAGAAACGGATCAACAGACTGGTAAAAGTTCTGTCTTTCATACGTAAAGTTATTAAGTTAGTGAATAGGTTAGTTATCGAAGTTTGTGTTCTTTTGCCTCTCCCACTTTAGTGGTGGTTCGTAAAGTAAAGATAAGCAAAATTGCACAAGTTTTCGCATTTTTTTCCGTTTTTTTCTGTTTTACCCCTCATTTTTTCCGTTTAGCCAGAAAAATGGGGCTATTCTTGCTTCACATAGACCACATCGAGGGTCGTATAGCGACGATTTTGGTCGGCGTGCTCCATCCGTCCCAGCGGTGCGGTGAGCGGTTGGCCGTCACGCTCGGGGTCATAGACCACCCCCGTGGCGGGGTTGGGAATGGTGGCCGCCTCACGCAGGTACTCGTCGCAGAAGTTGAAGCTGCCGAACTCGGGCCACTCGTGAATCAAAAGGTCCATACCCACCACGTCGCACGCCAGCGGGTCCTGCGAGACGATGATGCTGCAGCACCACTCGTTATTGAAGGGGGCCTTCTGCCACTTCGGTGCCGGAGGACCATTCACGTCACGGCTGCCGTAGGTGCCGTCGATGAGGAACAGCAGGCACTTCTGACCCAGATCCTTGTGGCCGATCCAATCGACCATCGTCTTGTAGCTCGGCTTGCCGTGACGCTTATCGGGGCTGATGCCGTTGTGGGCATTCATTCGCCACATAAGGTTGATGTCCGTGGCACCGTACCAGTTCTTGGCCGTCAGTGTCACGCCCGGGCCCTTGTGGGTCTTCAGCAGGGCCGAGTTAATCAAGTAGTCGGCATCGACGATGCACTTGGCCAGACCTCGGGCCATCTTACCGTTATCGACCGAGTATTTCAGCTGCTCGGGGTAGTACTCGCACTTGAGGCGACCCTCGCCGCCGAGGTTGTCGATGAAGACCACATCGGGGAACTCGCGGTGGCAGCGGTTGTAGATGCTGTCGGTGATGGCTCGGCTCGGCTCGCAGACGATAACATCCTCCTGGCGTACACCGCCGTCGTTGATGAGCGTGCGCAGCAGGGCCAGCGTCACATAGGGCGACGAGTTCAGCTCGATGGTCTCCCGATGGGTGATGGCGTTATTCATATTGAGTTTGATGGCAATCTTCTCGCCCTCCTTGTAGCCCACACTGCCCTTGCCGTGGCGCTGGTTGAAGTTTTTGAAGAGGGCCTTCCAGGCTGCCTTGGGCGAACGCTTGCCGGAGAGGGTCATAACCGCCTGACGCATCATCGCATCGGCCTTCTGTTGGTCGTTCCATCGCTCCTCGACCCAGAAACCGGTCTGCCCATCCCAGGTAGCGACACCCGGATTGTGAATCCAGGCCACACGCCCCTCGTGGATGCCCACCGGCTCGCCCAGCGGCTGGTTGGGCTGCACGAACAGACGGGGCTGTGCCGTGGCAACCATCGCAGCAACGAGGGCTACAGAGAGTAAAATCAGTCGTTTCATAGTAGATAGGTTGTTTTATTTGTATTTTCCAAAGTAGCAGGCCGAGCGCACCACCGGCTCATCCAACAATTGGAAGGTGGTGGCAGGGCCGAGGTTCTTCTCGCCGCTCCACGACGAAACCTCCCATACGACCCGCTCGTCGGGCGTAAGCTCGATCATCTGCAACGGGGCTCGCAAAGGGTTGAAGGTGGCCACATCTCGTTTATTCCACTCGTTAAACCAATTGGTAATCACCAGGTTGCCATTCTTTAAGCGGTAAGCCTTCTGCGGATTCTGAAGGCCGAACTTTGTGGTATTGGTCTCCCACACCACCGTACCGTCACGCTGAATCTCCTTGACGGGGCCCTTGCGACCCACCATCAAGATGTTGCCGTTCTCCAACTCGGTGGCCGACCAGGGGCCGAACAGCTCCCAGCGGTTGATCTCCTTGCCCTTGGCC
Source organism: Alistipes sp. (assembly GCA_017436185.1). Next base: position 80,194 of record JAFSDP010000007.1, read on the forward strand.
GTATATTCGGCCACGAAGCCCATCGCCATATTCGACACCAGCAGCGTACCCTGACGGGTCAGGCGGGCGTTGCGGAACTGCCCGTGTACGCTTCCCTTCTCCTCGTAGGGCAGCTCGAATTGGTGGACAATTTTCTTATTATCGAGGCGCATCACCACCACCTTGGCAGGTTTGGCGTTGAGCACATAGACCACATACTTCGTTCCGATGGGCTGGATGGTGTGCACCTCCGTACCCTTCGGCACCTCGACACGCCACAACTCCACACCCGCCTCGTCCAACTCGGCCATACCGTATTGGTCGGCCAAGAGGATGTGCCCATCGTCCATCAAGACGGCATCGCTGATCTCGCCACGCCCCGTCTTGTTGTCGTAACGCCAGACAATCTCACCATCCACCACCTTGTGGATGCGGCGGTTTTTCGACTGACCTGTGTACATAAAGTTGTAGCGGCTCAAATCGCTCTGCTGCACCTCGTTATAGAGCTGACGAATCTCCTTTTCGCTGAGGGCCGTATCGTAGAGGCGCACGTCGCTGAGGTGCGTACCCTTCAAATAGGAGTCGCCCTTGAAGGGGGCACGCCCCAACCAATTGTAGCGGGGAGCCTCGGTCGGGAAACTCTCGCTCATCGTGAACATCGCGTTGTTGAAGGCTACCAGGCGGCCATTCAGGAAGAGGCGACCTTCGTTGTCATTCTGCGTATAGACCACATACTGCCACTCGCCCTTCGTCGAGGGTTTGCCCAGATCCATCAGGGTCTCGTTTTGCCAACCGCCCACCGAATTCTCGGCACGCTGGATGTTGAGTTTGTAGGCGTGGTAGCGGCCCTCGGTGAAGGTATTGACCTCCTGCGTCGAGAAGGCCCACAAGAAGTAGCCCTGCCCCTTGAGCGAGGCCTCCGCATCGACCTTGTAGCGCACGGCAACGGTAAATTGGCGCATCCCCTGCAACCAGGCACCTACCGCAGCACCCATATCGATGTAGCCATCCTCGTTGCCCAAATAGACCCCCTCGCCGTCCAACACGGCCGAGCCACACAGCTTGCCATCGAAGTGCGAGCCGCTCTTATCGGTCACCACACGACCGCTGTCACCACGAAAATCGTAGTGCAAGACGGGTTGTTGGGCCATCAGGTTGAACGAACAACCAAGCAACAGTATAAGCAGTAATCTTTTCATAATCAACTCGTTTTACTTCTCGGCAGTAAAGTCGAACACCAGTCGGATGCGGAAGCCGTCGTCACCGGGCTTGATGCGGATGTTATAGGGTTGGCTCTCGGGTCCGAGCTGTTCCAAAGGTTTATAGCTCTGGATGGGCGGGATGGAGAGCAGGAACGAAATATCGCCTGCGGGGAAGGGCACCATCGTGCGCTCCTGCTTGCGAGACAAGGTCTCCTGCAGGCCACCCATCTCATCGGGGGTGCGGTCGATCGGCTCCTCGGGGGTGAAGAGGCGCAGATACATCTCCTCGTTGAGGGTATAGACACGCCACGAAGCACCCGCTTTGGGCAGTAGCTCCATCCAACGCAGCTCACTGCGGTAGCCCTTGAACTCGGGATAGATGGGCGGCATAGGGCAGTTGTAGTTACCCGTCACCGTATTGTTGTAGGCCAACGCCCACTCGCCAAACTGCTGTCCCTTCAGGCGGTTCTTCCAGACTCGGTAGGGGCCTCGGCCCACCCAACGCACGCTATCGACACGCTCCTCGGGGTAATCGAAGGTTAGACCCACCGTCCATTTGCTCTCGTCCGTAAGGAAGGGATACAGGCCGTGGCCACGCTCGTCGTTGAGCACTACGGCATCCATATAGAGCAGACCATCAGGGGTTTGACGCCACACGATGCTGTCGATGCCACCCTTGTAGCGGAAGGTATTGACCACCGTGCCGTCGGCCTCGGTGCGCTGCGTGTGGCTACGCACGGCCACCTCCATACCTACGGGATAGGGACCCACCAACCCATCGACATTGAACATACCGCGCTCATCGAAGGTGATGGCCTTCACGGTGCGCTGACCCTTAGCCACAATCGGCTGTGCGTCGGCACGATGAATCGGCTCGGTCCAGTTGCAGACCTCCACGCCGTGGTGGTCATAGGCCACCAACTCCAGCACATCGGCCTTGCGGAACTCCTCGGGCACCTCGAAGCGGGCATAGCCTCGCTCGTTGGGGGCAAGGGCGGGAAGGGTCACCTTACCCGACTGCAACACGTTGCCCTTCAGGCTCTTCAGACGGTACTCCATACGGCAGTCCGCAAGGTTGGTAAAGAGGTAACGGTTCTCGACCAGCACACGCCCATCGAACGAGGGAGTGATGTGCAGGCGGTCGATATAGATGGGGCTCCACACCTCACGAATGGTGTAGAAGCTCGCCTCGGGCTGACGATAGGGATCCATACAGCCGTCGGGGCCGTGTCCGCCATCGCTATCCAAGAGGCAATCCTTTATATCAAAACCCTGCTGGCCGAAGCGTTTGCCCTCGGAGGCACCCATCGGCAGGTCGGTACGGCGCACCGCCTCATCGACATAGGCCCAGATGTAGCCACCTGCAAAGAGGGGCGAGCGGCACCAATGTGACCACATATCCTCCAGGGCGGCACCCTGTCCCTTGTCGTAGCGACCGTGCAGGAACTCGGTGGGCATAAAGACATTCTGCCCCTGGTGCAGGCGATAGACACCCGTTTGGTAGGCGGGATAGTGGTGGGTATCAAGCTGTTCGAAGTCGCTCCAGGGGTGGACCACCTTGCGCTTCTGGATGTCCAATTCCTTGAAGAGGTGGTCGATCGAGCGATTCCAACCACCCTCGTTGCCGTTGCTCCAGATATAGACCGAGGGGTAATTCACATCGCGACGAATCATCTCCTCGACCATACGGGCAGCCGTCGGATTATCGTAGCGGGTCTGCCAACCGGGCAGCTCGACAAAGTACAAAAGGCCAATCGAGTCGCACAACTCCAAGAAGTGGCGATCCGAGGGGTAATGGCAACGTACGGCGTTCATATTGAGCTGCTTCAACAGCTCCGCATCCTGCCGACTCATCGCCGGACTCAAGGCACGACCCGTCTCGGGATGGAAGCAGTGGCGGTTGGTACCCTTCACCACCAGGCGGGTGCCGTTCAAGTAGATGCCGTCGTAGGGGCGGAACTCCACGGTACGAAAACCAATCTTGTGCGACACGGTGTGCCCCGACTCGCCCAACGTAAAGGTGGCCGTATAGAGGTGGGGCGTCTCGGGAGTCCACTGCTTGGGGTTGGGATAGAGCCAACACCCCTTCTCGGCATTGTAGGCTACCGTTTTGCCATCAATCGTCAGATTTACAGGCGCTTTCGACGAGGTCTCGACATCGGCATAAATCTCACCGTTGGCCCGGGCGTCGATAGCCACGTGGCTGATATGCTCCTCGGGCAATACCTCTATATATACAGGGCGATAGATGCCGCCAAACAACCACCAGTCGGCACGGCGCTCGGCCTCATTGACGCTGTCGTTCGAAGACTCCTTGTGGACCAACACCTCCAACTTCTGCACCCGATTGGGGCGAATGTAGGGGGTTACATCGTACGAGAACTCAGTAAAACCACCTTGATGCACCTCACCGACCTGTTTACCGTCGATCCAGACCTGCGTGTCAGTCATCGAGCCTTCGAAGACCAGGCGGTAGTGGCCTCCGCGAGGCACCTTGAAGGTGGTGCGGTAACGACCCGTCTCGGTGCTCGGCTTCAGCCCCTTGGTGCGGTAGAAGCGGCCATAGGTATATTCGCCATAGCCCTGCAACTCCCAGCAGCTCGGCACCTCAATCGTGCTCCAACGGCCACTGTTCTGGCCACCCGAGCAGTAGAAATCCCAGGTGCGGGGGTGCTCCACATCGGTACCACTGAGGTAGATGCGCTGCGTAGGCTGTGCATCCACTCCGAGGGCGACAAAAAGCGCCACGATGACGAGTTGTAAGCGTTTCATATTCAGGTCGTTTTAAGGTAGTAGTCGGTTTGTGTAGCAGTTACTTGGCAATGGCAAAGACAAAGACCCCTGCGGTGGGAATCTCCGCCGTACCAATCAAGGGTTTTGCCCCTGCGGGGAGGTCGAAATGGTAGGGTTTGTCGCTGTAATTAAGCACAATACCCATTCCGTTGCGGTACTCCATCGTCACGCCATACGGCAAGTCCATCACCTCGATGTCGAGTTGGGCATAGAGGCGCTTCAGCACATCACGCTCCAACGACCCGTCCGAACTATCGACACCTACGTAGGTCACCGTGCCTCGGCCCAACTTGCGGGTCGTGACGGCAGGTTTGCCTTCGTAGAACTCCTCGGCATAGGTGGCCCATACCTCGACCCCGCGGCCGGGTTTGAGAATCTCGCCCCAGGTGTTCCAACGATACTCTTTGTCGCCCATCTTCACCACACCGGGCTCCTCGGGAAGCAGCAAATCGTAGAACTCCATCTCATTACCCGTCAGCGAGTTAATCCACGAGCCAAAGGGAATCTCGGGCAGGCGACCATAGCGGTCCTTGTGAGCCGTGCGGCAGGTCAAAACCAGGTGGCCACCCTCCTTGGCATACTTCGTCCAACGCTCCACCAATTGGGGATCGGCCAGCTGATAGGCGGGGACAATCATCACGGGATAGTCCGCAAAATCCTTCTGCTCGGTGATGAAATCGACGGGGGCACCGAACGATTTGAGGGTGCGGTAATACTTCTCGATGTGACCCAGCGTGTTCCAGGTCTGATTCTGCTTCTGACGCTCGATGCTCCACGAATTTTCGTGGTTGAAGAGGATGGCCGTGCGGCGGGCCGTATAATCCGCAGGCTTCGCCTCACGCTCGGCTACGCGACCACGCAACGACTTGATCTCCTGCATAAATTGGACATACTCTCGGCCACCCGGCGTAACGGTCACGCCATCCGTGCCGACAATGCCGTAGTGGTACTGCTCCGTGCCGAAGAGTGGCTGACGATAGCGGTAGGTGCAGATGAAGTCGCTACCACCTGCAAAGACGCTCCACAGCCACAAGCGCACGGCACCGGGCAGCGGCTGGGGGTTGATCGTACCCCAATTCACCTGACCGGGCTGCAGCTCCATCACGCCATACGTTCCCTGAATGGGGCGAAAGAAGTCGTTGGCCAGGGCGATGCGCAGCGGATTACCCACACGGTAACCACGACGGCCAATGCCCTCGTTGTCACCATAAACCATATAACGGGTGTAGCACTGGAAATCGAAGGTGGGGCTGCCGCCAATGTGACCCTCCTCGTAGTTGGGGATGTAGTTGGTGGTCACCCACTGGTTTTTGGCATACTTCTTTATTAATAGGCACTGGGCATCCAAAAACTCGTTGGTCTGGGCCGCAGCAAAGCGACGGTAGTCCAGAATCTGGTGGTGATTCATAAACATCTGGGCCGGCTTGGGGAGGGTAATCTCGTCGAACGAAGAATAGACCTCGCTCCAGAACGAAGTACCCCAGGCGGCATTCAGGGCTTGGATGTCGTTGTTGTACTTCTTGCGCAGGAAGTCACGATAGCCCAACTCGGCCATTGGATTGTAGTCGAACTGCACGGCAGGCTCGTTATCGAGCTGCCAACCGATGATGCGAGGGTCGTTGCCATAGTGTTGGGCCAACTTCTCAATCATCTTATAGGCCAACTCACGGTAGAGGGGCGAAGCGAACGAGGCGTGCTGACGAGCACCGTGATCGAGGGCGATGCCCTGCTCGTTGCGAATCAGAATCTCGGGGTACTTGCGACTCAACCAGACGGGCGGCGTAGCGGTTGAAGTGCACATAATGACCTTCAAATCGTACTTGGCAGCCAGCGCCACGGCACGATCCAGCCAGGCAAAGTCGTAGTGCCCCTCCTCGGGTTCGAGTTGCACCCAGGCAAACTCGGCAAAGTGGATAAATTCGAAGCCCAGGTCGTGAATCTGCTTGATGTCACGCTCCCACTGGCTCTCGGCCCAATGTTCGGGATAGTAATAGACACCCGTCAAGGTTAAATCGCTATCCTTAAACCAAGGTTGAGCGAAAAGACCGCCCACAAAGGCGCAGGTGAACAATAAGGTCAGTAGTTGTCGTTTCATAGGTTGGTTAGGTCAGGTTATTGGTTTTCGGTTGTGGTTAGGCGAAGTAGGTTGTCGAGCACCTTTCTCGGCACTCGGAAGGCGGTACCGTGGCGAATACCCTCGGGAAAGCTCACCTCGTCGGAGACATCCTCCCAGGTGTGGCCGCCGTCGTGGCTCACCACCGCACCGTATTGGTGGTTGCGGTACTTATCGAAATAGATATATAGGTCATCGCCCACAAAGAGCGGTGCAGGGCCCTCGCACCAATAATCGCCCGTGATGGAGGGCGACACGGTGGTCGGAAAGCCCTCCTCGATGCGGCGGGTGCGGGTGATGCGCAGATTCTTCTCGGCCGGCAGCGAGTTCTCGTTCTTTACGACCATCAGCAGATCCCCCTCGTCGGGGCAACGAACAATGGCGGCATCGATGACGCTGAAGTCGGGGTTGAAGAAGATCTTGGTCTCGGCGAAGGTCTCGAAATCTTGGGTTGTGGTGTAATAAATACGGTGATTCAGCCCCTGCTCGCTCTCGATGACGGGCACCTCGCTGTGGCGACCCGGGATGGTGGTGGCCCACAGGATGTAGTAGGTCTGCGACGGAGCATCGTAGAAGAGTTCGGGGGCCCAGCAGTTGTGGGCTGTCGGCTCGTGCATCATCACGGGGATGGCACGCTGCTCGCTCCAATGAATCAAATCCGTCGAGGAGGCGTAACCGATGATGCGGTCGGTCCAACTCGAGGTCCACACCAGGTGGAACGTGCCGTCGGGCGAGAGGCAGATGCTCGGGTCACGTATCAGGCAATCCTTTCCGACTGCAGGGGTCAAGAGCGATTGGCCGTTGTTGAGCGGCAACCACTCTTTGCCATCCAGACTATACGCCAGGTGCAATCCGTCACGGCTGTTGCCCGTAAAGTACGAGAACAGATAGGCCGGCTCCTCGGTGCAACTCACCGTAGCAACCGCCACCAACGAAAGCAGCGAAACAAAAAATCTCTTCACGATAGTCATAAGGCGCATTTTCATAATACAAAGGTAAACCGAAGATACCCATTTTTTTTGTAAAGATTGGTAAGTTTAATGCAAAATCGTACATAACTGCACTCCATGTCGCCCTTTTTATGTACAAAATTCCATTTATATGTATAGGTATCTATTGAGATTCTTCAAAAAAAGGCGTACTTTAGCATAACCAAACTAACCGAAACGAAAATACGAACGAAAACCGAAAATAAATCTAAAACTTAAGACGTATGAGAAAGCTTGTTTTACTGCTCCTGGCCGCACTCCTGACGCCGAGTGTCGAGGCTCAGACCTACCGATTCGACTTTACGACGAGCAAGAAAACCAAGGAGGGGTACACCAAAATCACCCCCGCCGACCGCTTCACCGAAGCCTCGGGCTACGGCTACGATTTTGTCGCCTCGCCCGACGGTAAATCGAACGCCCCCTTCTTCTTCTCGGTAGCCGTACCCGATGGCAACTACCGTGTCACGGCCGTAGTGGGCAACAAGCGGGTGGCCGGTGTAACCACCGTGCGTGGCGAGTCACGCCGCCTCTTCTTTGAGAATGTGGCCACCAAAAAGGGCGAGACCCAATCGTGCGTCTTTGTCATCAACAAGCGCAACACCCACATCTCGGACAAGGAGGATGTCCGCATCAAAGCCCGTGAGCGTGGTAAGCTGAATTGGGACGACAAACTCACCTTGGAGTTCAACGGCGATGCCCCGCAGTTGGCCGAGCTCATCATCGAGCGTGTAGAGAACGTGCCGACCATCTTTCTGTGTGGCGACTCGACAGTCGTGGATCAGGATACCGAGCCGTGGGCCAGCTGGGGTCAGATGATTACCCGCTTCTTCAACCAAGGGGTGGCGTTTGCCAACTACGCCGAGTCGGGTGAGAGTGCCAACACCTTTATCGCCGTAGGTCGTCTAAAGAAGGCCCTTTCGCAGATGAAGGAGGGCGACTACATCATCATGGAGTTCGGCCACAACGACCAGAAGCAGAAGGGGCCGGGCAAGGGCGCCTACTACTCCTATATGACCAGCCTGAAGACCTTTATCGACGAGGCTCGTCTGCGTGGTGCTCACCCCATCCTGGTCACCCCGACGCAGCGTCGCAGTTTCGACGAGCAGGGTAAGATTCGTGATACGCACGAGAACTACCCCGAGGCAATGCGCTGGTTGGCCGCCAAGGAGAACATCCCCTTGATCGACCTGCACCAGATGACCCGCACCTTCTATGAGGCGATGGGCGTAGAGCCTTCGAAAAAGGCCTTTGTACACTACCCTGCCGGCTCGTTCCCGGGCCAAACTCGCCCGATGGCCGACAACACCCACTTCAACCCCTACGGTGCCTACCAGATTGCCAAGTGCATCATCGAGGGGATGAAGCAGCTCAACCTGCCCATCCTCGGCAGTCTGCGTTCGGACTACACCCCCTACAACCCCGCACAACCCGACAAGGTGGAGGAGTTTAAGTGGAATGCCAGCCCCTTTATCGAGATGGAGAAGCCCGACGGCAACTAAACATGAAGAACTTAAAACCAACCTGATAGAATGAAGAAAATTTCGCAATTCGTGCGGCTCGTGCTGCCGCTCGTACTCTGCTTGGCCTTTACCTCGCTCGACGGTCTGGCCCAAACGCTTCCGTTCCATCTGCCCAAAGGGGCCGGCTCGTTCCGCCTGGGTGTGGTGTGTGGCGAGGAGAGCCGTTGGATCGACGAGTGCAACATCAAGCAGGAGGGGGTGCACTACACCATCAAAGACAACCTCTGGAAGGGCGGTAAGCTCCGCCTCGTGGTCTGCCCCCTGCCCGCCCCCGCTGTCGGCTTTATTGTAAAAGTCGAGGGCGAGAAGTTGCCCCAAGAGCTGCAACTCTGTTGGGCCTTTGGTGGTTGCAACGGTGTGGAGAATCCCGCAATCGCCGACAACCACATCCCGACCGCTGCCTGCCGCTACAACGTGCACAGCACCGAGGGCAACGCCTTTACGACCTACTACGGCGCAAGTATGCGTCTGCGCACGACGCACGGCGTGATGCCCATCGGCTCCGAGATGCGTCTTTCGGACGGGCACCAACAATCCTCGCCCCTGGCTCTCTACCATTCGGGCAAGAAGACCGATGCGCACGTCATTGCGGCCCTGTACGAATGGGAGGAGAAAGAGGCCTGCTATTTCTGCCTCTTCCAGCGTGCCGACTACAACTACTTTATGCTTCCGGAGGTCTTTGAGAAGGCCTACAACAACGCACGCTAATGAAACGATTGTACCTCTGTCTGCTGATGAGCCTCGTGGTCCTTGCGGTCGAGGGTCAGGAGTGGAAAATCTACCACTTCCCCGATGATCGCCTGCCCCAAATCGACGGGCAAAGCCTCGATTGGGAGTGTGTGCCGGCCTCGTATGTCATCACCGAGCAGGCCCTGAAGGAGGACGAAGGCAAACACGCCGCCCCCAACCCCTCGACACTTCAGGTGCGTGTCAAGGTGGGCTGGTCGGAGACGACCCAACGCCTCTACTTCCTCTACGAGGCCTACGACGACTATTGGCGCTTCACCGAAAACTCGCTCCAGACCGACATCTTCGAGGTGGTGGTCGATGGCGACTGCTCGGGAGGCCCCTTCATCGACCGCTTCCACCCCACCGCTCCGAAGGATGTATGGCAGGCGTGGTACAACTTTCACGGCTGTCACGCCCAAAATTACCACATCTTCACCCCCGCCCACAGCGACGGCGATTGGTGTATGTATTGGGGCCCGCAGGTGTGGCTCAAAAAGGACCCCTACGCTGATTACGCCTACAACTACTCGTTCCGTGAGGGCGAATCGGGCCATCTGACGCTGGAGTTCTACATCACCCCCTACGACCACGCCGATGCCAACGGCCCCGAGGCCTCGCGTCCCACCCGTTTGGTGGCAGGCAACGAGATCGGTCTGGCGTGGGCTATCATCGACTGGGATGCCCACCCCACCTCGAAGAATGGGTTTTGGAACCTCTCCGACGAACACACAATGTATGGCAACGCCTCGTTCCTACGCAAATTCTTACTCATGAACCTTGAAGAATAAGACAACCGCTATGAAACGCCTTTTATTGCTCATTTTCGCCCTCGCAACCACCGTAGCCCAAGCGAAGATATACAACGTACAAGATTACGGTGCCAAGGCCGATGGTGTGACCATCGACACCCCCGCCATCAACCGAGCCATCGAGGAGGCTGCCGCCAACGGAGGCGGTACGATCTACTTCCCCGCAGGTGAGTATGCCTGCTACTCGATTCGCCTGGCCAGCCACATCCACCTCTACCTCGAGCAGGGGTGTCGCATCGTGGCCGCCTTCCCCTCGGCCACCGAAGGGTATGACCTGGCCGAAGAGAACGAGAGCGACAAATTCCAGGATTTCGGCCACAGCCACTGGAAAAATTCGCTCATCTGGGGCATCGGGTTGGAGGATATCACCATCAGCGGCCCGGGCCTGATCTACGGCAAGGGACTCACCCGTGAGGAGAGCCGCATCCCGGGGGTGGGTAACAAGGCCATCAGCCTGAAATTGTGCAAGAACGTAACGCTCAAAGACATTTCGATGTTGCAGTGCGGCCACTTCGCCCTGTTGGCTACGGGCGTAGATAACCTCTCGATTCTCAACGTCAAGGTCGATACGAATCGTGACGGCTTCGACATCGACTGCTGCAAGAATGTCCGCATCAGCAACTGCACGGTCAATTCGCCCTGGGACGATGCCATCGTACTGAAGGCTTCGTATGGTCTGGGCTACTTCAAAGATACGGAGAATGTCACCATTTCGGACTGTCTGGTAAGCGGTTACGACCGTGGCAGTGTGTTGGACTGCACCTGGCAGCGTGACGAGCCGCAAGCCCCCGATCAGGGCTTCGTGACGGGCCGCATCAAGCTGGGTACTGAGTCGAGCGGCGGTTTCAAGAACATCGCCATCACCAACTGCATCTTCGAGCGTTGTCGTGGTTTGGCACTCGAGACCGTCGATGGCGGCCACCTGGAGGATATCGTCATCAGCAACATCACGATGCGTGACATTGTCAATGCCCCGATTTTCCTGCGTCTGGGTGCCCGTCTGCGCAGTCCGCAAGGCACGCCCGTCGGGGTGATGAAGCGCATCCGCATCAGCCACATCAATGTCTTCAATGCCGATTCGCGCTACTCGTCGATCATCAGCGGCATTCCGGGTGCACTCATCGAGGATGTCTCGATGAACGACATCCACATCTACTACCAGGGCGGCTACACCGAGGAGGATGGCAAACTTACGCCTCCCGAACAGGAGCGCACCTACCCCGAGCCGTGGATGTTCGGCACGATTCCGGCCAAGGGTATGTTTATCCGCCACGCACGAGGCATCTCGCTCGATGGCGTACACTTCCACTATGCCAAGGCCGATGGCCGCCCGCTCTTCGTTACGGACGATGCCGGCGAGGTACGCTATCAAAACATCACGGTGGATGGCAAACCCTACACAAGCGACAACTAAGAAAAACTACCGATAATGAAACGATCGTTATTGATTGTCAGTCTGTTGCTTCTGTGTGGCAGTCTGAAGGCCCAAGAGTGGCCGACCATTCAACCCGAGGCACTTCCCGGTGCCCGATGGTGGTGGTTGGGCAGTGCCGTCGATGAGGCCAACCTGACATACAACCTCGAGGAGTATGCCAAAGCCGGTCTGGGCGGGGTCGAGATTACCCCCATCTACGGCGTGCAGGGTAATGACAAGAACGACATCCCCTACCTGAGCAAACGCTGGATGGAGGTGCTGCAACACACCGTCAAAGAGGGTAAGCGTGTCGGCATCGAGGTGACGATGAACAACGGCACGGGATGGCCCTTTGGCGGCCCGAACGTAGCCGTGGAGGATGCCGCTTCAAAGGCCCTCTTCACCCGCCACAAGGTGCAGGGGGGGCGCATCATATCGCTCCCCATCGAGGTGGAGGACGAGAAGCAACGCCCTGTGGCACAACTGAGCCGTGTGATGGCCTACAACCAGAGTGGTCAATGTCTGAACCTCACGAAGCAGGTCAAGCAAGGGGTGCTGCGTTGGAATGCCCCCGTAGGCGAATGGGAACTGATCGTGTTGCACGTCGGCAAGACGCTGCAAAAGGTGAAGCGTGCCGCCCCGGGTGGCGAGGGTTATGTAATGAACCACCTCGACAAGGGGGCCGTAAAACGCTACCTGACGACCTTCGACAAGGCCTTCAAAGAGCACCGCACCAACTTCCCCCACACCTTCTTTAATGACTCGTACGAGGTCTATGGAGCCGACTGGACGCCCGACTTTCTGGAGCAGTTTGCACGCCGTCGCGGCTACCGCCTCGAGGGGCACTTCCCCGCCTTCCTCGCCGAGGAGCGCAACGACCACACGGCCCGCATCGTGAGCGACTACCGTGAGACGATTTCGGACCTGCTGATCGAGAACTTCAGCACCCAATGGACCGACTGGGCACACCGCCACGGCAGCATCACCCGCAGCCAGGCACACGGCTCGCCCGCCAACCTGATTGACACCTACGCCTCGGTCGATATTCCCGAATGCGAGGGTTTCGGTTTGTCGCAGTTCCACATCAAGGGGTTGCGTCAGGATGCACTGACCCGCAAGAACGATTCGGACCTCTCGATGCTCAAATATGCCTCGTCGGCGGCCCACATCGCAGGTAAGCCCTACACCTCGTCGGAGACCTTCACCTGGCTTACGGAGCACTTCCGCACCTCGCTGGCACAGTGTAAACCCGATATGGATTTGATGTTTGTCTCTGGTGTGAATCATATGTACTTCCACGGTACCCCGTACAGCCCCCGTGAGGCTCGCTGGCCGGGTTGGAAGTTCTACGCCTCGATCGATATGTCGCCCACGAACAGCATCTGGCGTGACGCTCCGGCCTTCTTCGACTACATCGCCCGCTGCCAATCGTTCCTGCAGATGGGTAAGCCCGACAACGACTTTCTGGTCTATCTGCCCGTCTATGATATGTGGCAGGAGCAGCCGGGCCGCCTGTTGATGTTCTCGATTCACGATATGGCCAAGCGTGCACCGAAGTTCATCAAAACGGTCCACACGATCAGCAACCTGGGCTACGATATGGACTACATCTCGGACCGCTTCATCCAAACAACCCGCTGCGAAAACGGAAAACTCCTCACCGAGGGCGGCACGGCTTACAAGGCCATCATCATCCCCGCCGTGAAGCTGATGCCCACCGAGGTGCTGGAACACCTGCTGGAGTTGGCCCGCTCGGGTGCTACGCTGATCTTCACGGAGAACTACCCCGAGGATGTGCCGGGCTACGGCCAGCTGGAGAGCCGTCGTGGCGAGTTCGCCCGTGTAAAGAGCCAACTACCCGCCCTGTCGTTCGACAAAACGGTAACGACCCCCATCGAGGCAGGTACCATCATTACGGGTAACGACTACGCTTCGGCCCTGCGGATGAGCGGCATCACCCCCGAAATGATGAAGACCCACTACGGATTGCAGTGCATCCGCCGCTCGAACGAGACGGGCCACCACTACTTCATCTCCTCACTGCAGGAGAAGGGGGTTGATGGCTGGGTAGAGCTGGCTGTTGCGGCCGAAGAGGCGATGCTTTTCGACCCGATGACGGGCGAAAAGGGTCGTGCCCAAATGCGCAAGGAGGGCGATAAAACCTTGGTGCGCCTTCAGTTGCATTCGGGCGAAAGTACGATTTTGCAGACCTTCGATCATAAGTTGCCGGACGTGGCGAGCTGGGAATATACCCAAGCGCAGCCCATCAGCCTCCAACTCGACCACGGCTGGCAACTTCATTTTTTAGAAAGCACACCGACCATCGAGGGTACGTTTGAGATTGACAGCCCCACCTCGTGGACCACGATCGACCACCCCGCCGCCACCATCACGATGGCTACGGGCGTCTATACCAACACCTTCACGCTGCCTCGAATGGAGGCCGATGAGTGGATTTTGGATCTTGGCGACGTGCGTGAGAGTGCCCGTGTACGGATTAACGGCAAGGAGGTCGGCACGGCTTGGGCTGTTCCCTACCGCCTGAAGGTGGGCCAATGGCTCAAAGCGGGCGAGAACACCATCGAGATCGAGGTGACGAATCTTCCCGCCAACCGCATTGCCGATATGGACCGTCGAGGCGAGGAGTGGCGCATCTTCAAGGAGATTAACGTGGTGAACCTGCAATACCAGCGCACCCGCTACTCGGATTGGGAGCCGATGCCCTCGGGCCTGAACAGCCCCGTGAAACTCATCCCCGTGAATTTCAGCGTTCAGTAACGACCCAACAACAAAAGAAACGACCGCACCTTTCGGATGCGGTCGTTTTGTTTGCTAAAGGAGTGGGGTTATTTCTTCTCGCACTTCGAGCAGCACTCGCAGGTCAAGACCTTCCACACGCCGGCTGCCAGGGCAGCACCCACGAGCGGAGCAACGATGAAGATCCACAGATCGGCCAAAGCCTGACCACCGGCCAAGACAGCGGGACCAATCGAACGGGCGGGATTCACCGACGTACCCGTGTAGTGGATGCAAACCAAGTGTACAAGCACCAGCGAGAGACCAATAGCCAGACCGGCCAAGTTACCTGCACCCTTCTCGGCATCGGTCGTGCCCAGCACCACCAGCACAAAGACAAAGGTGAAGACTACCTCGGCAACCACTGCGCCACAGGTCGAGATGCCTGCCTGAATCGAGTTGGCGCCCAGGCCCGACTCGGGAGCCAAGGCATAGAGCACGGCGGCACCAATGAAGGCACCAATGATCTGGAATACCACATACATGGCGGCATCCTTACCGCTCATACGCTTCGAAAGCCATACACCCAGCGTGATGGCAGGGTTGATGTGGCAACCCGAGATGCCGCCGATGGCATAAGCCATAGCCACCACGGCCAAACCGAAGGCCAAGGCCGTACCCACCACCGAGGCGGTATCTACACCGCAGCTCAGGCTAACAGCCGTGCCGCAACCCATCAATACGAGCACCATCGTGCCCACCATTTCAGCTAAATACTTCTTCATAACTATTTGGTTTTAGTAATAAGGTTTTCGTAAAGATACAACTTTTTTCGCAAAATCCAACTACGCTTTTGTTTTCAGGTAGTCGTCGATGGCCTTTGCCGCCTTGCGACCTGCACCCATAGCCAAAATCACCGTAGCGGCCCCTGTCACGGCATCGCCACCGGCAAAGACCCCCTCACGGGTCGTCTGACCCTCGTCGGTGGCCGTAATGCAGCCTCGGCGGTTGGTCTCAAGGCCCTCGGTTGTGGCGGCAATCAGCGGATTGGGCGAGGTACCCAGCGCCATAATCACCACATCGCACGCAACCTCAAACTCCGAGTCGGGTTTCACGATGGGCGAACGGCGGCCACTCTCGTCAGGCTCACCCAGCTCCATCTCCACGCAGCGTAACCCCGTCACCCAGCCCTGCTCGTTGCCAAGCACAGCCGTGGGATTCGTCAGCATACGGAACTCGATGCCCTCCTCCTTGGCGTGGTGCACCTCCTCCTGGCGGGCAGGCAGTTCCTGCTCGCTGCGGCGATAGACAATCACCGCCTCGGCGCCCAGGCGTTTGGCGGTACGCACGGCATCCATAGCCACGTTGCCTCCACCGACAACCACCACCCGTTTGCCAACAAAGATCGGCGTATCGTACTCCTCGTCGTAGGCGTGCATCAGGTTGGCACGGGTCAGGAACTCGTTGGCCGAAACCACGCCGTTCAGGTTCTCGCCCTCGATGCCCATAAAGCGGGGCAGACCCGCTCCCGAGCCGATAAAGACGGCATCGAAGCCCTCCTCATCGAGCAGCGAATCGACCGTCACGGTACGACCCACAATGACATCGGTCTCGAACTTCACGCCCAGCTTGGCCACCTCGCCAATCTCACGAGCCACAACCCGCTCCTTCGGCAGACGGAACTCCGGGATGCCATAGACCAACACGCCACCCAGCTGGTGCAGTGCCTCAAAGACGGTCACCTCGTAGCCCCACTTGGCCAAATCCGAGGCGCACGCCAGGCCCGACGGGCCCGACCCTACGATGGCCACCTTCTTGCCATTCGAGGGGGCCACAGTAGTCGCGATGGGGTTTTCGAGCTTCCAATCGCCGATGAAACGCTCTATCTTGCCGATAGCCACCGGTTCGCCCTTGATGCCGAGGATACACGACCCCTCGCACTGCGTCTCCTGCGGACATACACGGCCGCAAATCGAGGGCAGCGAGCTATCTGCAGAGATAATCGAGGCGGCCTCGGCCAGCTCACCACGGTGCAGCGCCGCAATAAAGCGGGGAATCTGCAACCCTACGGGGCAGGCGGCCACGCAGCGGGGATTCTTGCAATCCAGACAGCGGGAGGCCTCCAACTGTGCCTCCTCGAGGTTGTAGCCGTAGCAAACCTCCTCGAAGTTGGTGCTACGACGCGCCGGATTTTGTTCACGCACCGGCACGCGCGGTATCTTGTTTGCCATACCTCTTGACTATTTATCCAAACCGATTTTGCACTTGTGGCCCGCCTCACGCTCTTGGGCGATGGCCAACGCACGTTGCTCCAACGAACGATACATTCCCTGACGACGCATCGCCTCGTCGAAATCGACCTCGTGGGCGTCGAACTCGGGACCCTCTACGCAGGTGAAGCGGGTCTTGCCCGCCACCGTCACACGACACGCTCCGCACATACCCGTACCATCGACCATCAGGGCGTTGAGCGACACGGTGGTCTTGAGGTTGTATTTGCGGGTCGTCAGCGCCACAAACTTCATCATAATCATCGGGCCGATGGCGACACACTCGTCGTAGCTGTTGCCCTCGGCTATCAGCTGTTCCAACAGGGCCGTAACCAACCCCTTGAAGCCCTCCGAGCCATCGTCGGTGGCGATGTGCAGGTGTTCGGCTACGGCGGCCATCTCGTCGGTGTAGATGAGCATATCCTTTGTCTTGGCACCGATGATGACATCGACCTTCACGCCGTGCTGCTTGAGCCACTTCACCTGCGGATAGACGGGAGCCGTACCCACACCGCCGCCGATGAAGATGTAGCGACGCTGCTGCAGCTCCTCCTCAGAAAGGTGGATAAACTCCGACGGACGACCGAGCGGACCTGCAAAGTCGGCCAGCGAGTCGCCTGCATTGAGGGCGCAGATTTTGCGGGTCGAGACACCGAGCGTCTGAATGACGATGGTGACACTTCCCTCTTCGGTGTCGTAGTCGGCGATGGTCAGGGGGATGCGCTCACCCACCTTGTCGGCACGCACAATGACAAATTGGCCGGGCAGGGCAGCGTGGGCCACACGAGGTGCCTCGACCTTCATTAAGTAGATATTTTCGGCCAGCAGCCGTTTCTCCAGAATTTTGAACATAGCAATCTCTGTTTCTTCCTATTCTTCAATTATGGCCGTCACCCGTATGCGACGCATCGGACGTGCGGCATCGTTGGTGACGAGCGTCAGGTATTCGCTTACGAAGCCCGCCTGGGTGGGCGAAAGGGTCAGTCGCACGACCCCCGTGAGCGATTGTTGGGGAGCAATCGCCGTCCCCGTCTCGAATTGGGCCTGCACCCCGTTGCTGCACTCCACCGCACGGAGATACAACACGCCCGAGCCGTTGTTGGTGATGGTTATGCGACGCTCCAAGGGGCTGTTTGCACGTTTCACCGCCCCAAATTTAATGATATTTTCGCTTAATTGTACCTCGGGTGCCCCCTCTTTTCCCATTTTTGCGGGTTTGTCGATACCCACACCGTGCGCCATCAGAATGATTTGGGTCGGTTCGTTGTCGATGTAGAGACGGTATGAATCCTGAATCGTACCATAGCGAGGCGCCTCGGAGGGGTTTTTGTAGGTGAAGTTGATGCTCTCGGTGATGTCGGGTTGCAGCGAGGTGGGATAATGCAGCGTCATCAGCCCGCTCTGCTCGATAGGCTCCAGACGCAGTGTGCGGGCCTTGTCGGAGGTGTTGGTGATGCCGATGGCCGACTGCATCTCGGCCCCGATATAAATATATGTATAGGCGCAATGGGTCGCCGAGAGACGAATGCCCCCTGCCGCCTCGATGGGATAACGCTCGGCAATGCTCTTAGGACGGGGAGTCACCGTACCCTTGATTTCCAACACCGCCATCGGCTTTTCGGCCGTTCCCCAGACATAAAGTTTGCGATCGAAAATTCCGGGACGGCCATAAGGATCGTAGGTCACTCGCACCGTGGTGGAGTCGCCGGGGAGGATGGGCGAGCGTTGAAATTCGGGCACCGTGCAGCCGCACGAGGTGGCTATGTTGCGGATAATGAGCGGTTTTCGAGAGTTGTTTACGGCTCGGAAGGTGCAGCTGACCTTGCCATCGGCCTCGCCAAAGGTGCCAAAATCGTGGCTCACAGACTCGAAATGAAGCTGCGAAAGGGCTGATTTTGCCACTAAAAGCGTGAAAATGAGCAATATAAATCGTAGTTGCGACTTCATATCAAAAGGTATTGATGATGCAAAGTTACATTTTTTGTGAATTTTTTTTGCAATAATTTTGCGAGAATGAAATTTTGCCGTATATTTGCACTCGCAAAACGGATAACACCGCCAGCAAATTGCCTGAATAGCTCAGTTGGTTAGAGCACATGACTGTTAATCATGGGGTCCTAGGTTCAAGTCCTTGTTCAGGCGCGATGCGCGAGGGTTGCGTAAGGTTCTTTACAAAGTGCAAAGGTGTCGGTACGGGAAATGACACGTGCAACGAAAATTAAAAATTTTTCAAAAAAGTTTGGAGTTTTCAAAAAAAGAGTTACCTTTGCAGTCCCAAGCCATTTTTACGGGAGCTTAGCTCAGCTGGTTTAGAGCATCTGCCTTACAAGCAGAGGGTCGGGGGTTCGAATCCCTCAGCTCCCACACCAAAACAAAAAGCAGTCTTCACGGACTGCTTTTTTGTTTTACCGGTGCACTCCCCACAGGCAGCTTGGTATGGCAGTATGGGTAGTGGCTTGCACACATGGCCCTGCATCACTGCACCACGAGGGCTACGCAAGTAGCTATGCGCACTGTATAGACACAAAAAAAGAACAAATCTTGCGATTTGTCCTCTTTAGTAGCGGGGGGAGGCTCGAAGCGTTAGCTCGCGGGGATACCGCATAGCGCAGACCGCAGGTCGAGCAATCAACACATTCTATCCCCGCAACCTCCGTTATTTAGTGAGTAGTACCCACCACGCTACAACGAGCGCTCGTTAGCATGCGCATTCACCGCAGGTGGCGTGGTGCAGTGGTGCAGGCCGAGGGCTTGCACACATGGCCCTGCATCGCTGCACCACGAGGGCTACGCAAGTAGCCATGCGCGCTGTATAGACACAAAAAAAGAACAAACCTCTCGATTTGTCCTCTTTAGTAGCGGGGGGAGGACTCGAACCTCCGGCCTCCGGGTTATGAGCCCGACGAGCTACCAACTGCTCTACCCCGCGATGTATCGTCGATTGGTCAGATGACCTTTCTGTCGTTTTGCTGGTGCAAAGATAATACAAAAAACCATCAAAACCAAATTTTAATTTTACTTGAAATCGGTTTCAGGTCGCTATCTGCTGATAATGAGCAGAATATGTCGCAAAAAATTATTTCTTGCGCAGGTAAATTTCAAAGCGAAATCCCAAAGGACGCTCCTCCGTAGGCTCAAAACGCTCCTGCTCGACAAGCTCCCACTCCGTACGATCCCACGCCGGGAACGAGGTGTCGCCCGCAAAAGATTGCTCGACCACCGTCAAGTAGAACTTATCGGCCAGCGGCATCGCCTCGGCATAGATTTGCGCACCGCCAATCACGAAAACCTCCTCCTCGGGGTCAAACAGGGCTAACGCCTCCTCCAATGAGTGGGTCACCGTACACCCCTCAATCGTCATCTCCTGGCGGGTAATGACTACATTATGTCGTTTTGGGAGCGGACGCCCCAACGACTCGTAGGTCTTGCGCCCCATCACCACCGGATGGCCCGTCGTGAGGGTACGGAAATGGCGCATATCCTCGGGGATATGCCACAAGAGGGCGTTCTGATCGCCGATGGTTCCATTCTCGGCTACGGCAACAATGACAGAGAGCATAGGCAGCAGATTTAGAAGGACATCGGGGCCTTAATCGTCGGCCAGGGATCGTATCCCTCCAACGTAAAATCCTCGTAACGGAAGTCGAAAATCGAGGTGCGTTCCTCGTTCAGGTGCATCGTCGGCAACTGACGAGGCGCACGGGAGAGCTGCTCATCGACCTGCTCCATATGGTTCAGGTAGAGGTGCGTATCGCCCAGCGTATGGACAAAATCGCCCGGTTTGAGTCCGCACACCTGCGCCATCATCATCGTCAGCAAGGCATACGAAGCAATGTTGAAGGGAACGCCCAAAAAGGTGTCGGCACTGCGCTGATAGAGTTGGCACGAAAGGCGACCCTCGGCCACATAGAACTGGAACAGCACGTGGCAGGGAGGCAGAGCCATATCCTCCACCTCGGCCACATTCCACGCCGAAACAAGGATGCGACGCGACTCGGGATTGTGACGAATCAGCTCCACAGCCCCCTTAATCTGGTCAATCACACCCCCATCGGCCTTGGGCCACGAGCGCCACTGGTAGCCATAGACGTGGTTCAGATCGCCAAAGCGGTACCCCTCGATGGGCGACGGCGTGCCGGCGGCTGCCAGGAAGGTATCTCGATCGACAGGCAGCACAGCGTGGCGTACGCACAACTCGTTGTAGTAGCGGTAGGCGTCGTTATCCCAGATATGCACCCCGTTTTGCACCAGGTAGGCGATGTTCGTGTCGCCGCTCAAAAACCACAGAAGCTCGTGGATAACCCCCTTCAGAAAGACCTTCTTGGTGGTCAGTAGCGGGAAACCCGCTTCGAGGTTGAAGCGCATCTGGTAGCCAAAGACACTCTTGGTGCCGGTGCCGGTACGGTCGCCTCGGACGACACCCTCCGTTTTGATGCGACGGAGCAGATCGAGGTATTGTTGCATATCAATCCAATTTTATCAAGGTAAGATTCCCCTCTTTGTCGAGTTGGGCGTACGAAGGGGTTAGATCCCAACAGCCGAGCGAGACCACGTGCAGCTCCTCCTCACGATAATCGCGCGGATAGTGCATATGTCCAAAGACAAAGTGGTCCACCGTATGGCTCTTGGCCCAATCACGGGCATAGTCGATCAGCGGCTCGGTCAAGGCCTCGGTAAAGTCATCGGCCGAGGCGTGTTTCTTGCGTGAAGAGGCACTCCAGGCCTGTCCGAAGCTCAGTGCCAGGTCGGGGTGTACCAACCACGAGAAGAGGCAGCGCAGCAGTCGGGAGCGGAAGCAGCTGTTCATCAGTTGCAGCATCCACTGCCCCTCGATGCGCATATTGTCGCCGTGAGCCACAAAAATTGTTCGACCGTCGAGCGTGAAGGTCTGCGGGGTGGTATAGAGTTCCACGCCGCACTCCTCGGTCAGGTACTCCCTCACCCACATATCGTGGTTGCCCGTCAGCATCACCACACGCACCCCGCTTTCGCTCAACTCGGCCAACTTGGCCAGCGTGCGGACAAAACCTTTGGGGACCACCTTGCGGTACTCGAACCAAAAGTCGAAAATATCGCCCACCAAAAAGAGGGTTTCGGCATCGGACTTCACAAAATCGAGCCAGGCCACGAACCGCTGTTCGGTGGCCTGTGCTTCGGCTTTCGTGCCGGCTCCCAGATGGATGTCCGAGGCGAAATAATGCATATTAACGGGTCAGCACGTTAAGACGTTTGTCAAGCTCCTCGCCACGAATGTCACGACCGACAATCGAGCCCTCCTTATCGATGAGGAACGAGGTGGGCAGCTGCGTGACGTTGTACACGCCCAGCGACGTGGAGGCCTGACCACGCAGGTCGCTCACCGAGATCCAGGGCAGCTGTTGCTGCTGTACGGCGTTAATCCAGAGCGACTTCGAGGTATCGATGGCCACCTGATAAACCTCAAACGGAGTTGCTGCCTCGTGGTACTTGGCGTAGATCTCCTTCAACTCGGCGTTCAGCACGGTGCTGTTGCCCAGCTGGGCCGACCAGAAGTCGAGCATAATCACCTTACCCTTGAGCGATGAGAGTTTAATCTTCTTGCCGTAGATGTCCTGCAACTCCAGGTCGGGGAAGGCCGACTCCTCAATCTCACAGGCCAGCTTCTCGGTGGCCTCCATGCGGTTAATGTCACCACGCAACATCACCAGGTAGGGCGAGTTGGGATAGAGATCGGCAATCGCCTCGGCCACGTTGCGGTAGTGAATCACATCACTCACACCATCGACCAGGTAGCGGTCGCCCGGCAGACGCTGATAGATGGCATAGACAGCCGCCAACGAGGCCTTATGCTCGGCAATGAAGCGGAGCTGCTCACGACGGATGGCATAATAGGTATCGGTGTACTGCTTGATCAGCTCGCCACGAGTCTGCTCCGAGAGGGTGTTGTCGGCCAGCTTGCGGGCGATGTCGTCCAACTGCTGGGCACCTGCCACGAAGGGCTGATAGAAGACACGCACTAACTCCGACTCCTTGGAGCCCTCGACGGTGTAGTTGCGGGTGATGTTGCCCACCGAGCTGACCGTCAGACGGTCGCCGGCACTCAGGAACAACGGAATGCGCTCGCCCTCGTACAAGAGGTTGTAGATGGCCGGACTCTTGGGGCCCTCCTCGAGGGTGAAGAGGTAGTTGCCTTCGTTGTCGAGGGCGGCGGTGTCGATGACGCTCTGCTGCATCATCGAGACCTGCTCGAGGTAAATCTCCTTCTGCTCGCCGGCCGCCATACGACCTGCGATTTCCACTTTTGACGATTGGCAACCGACAAGCAAGGTGGCTGCGGCGGCCAGACCAATGATGAGTTTATTCATAAGTAAAGTTAGCGTTTCTTACGTGTTAATAGAGCAAAGGTAGCTTTTTTTCTCAAATAACGCACATTTATTTGCCCGAATTGCGCTGATGACCGCCGTTTTTGGTGAAATTACGACCGTGACCGGCGACCGTGTTGCGCTTTTGGCGGGCATTTTGCGGCGTGCGCCCCTTCACGGGACGTGCCGAAAGGTGCTGTTTGTAGTCGCTTCGGAGTTGATTGAGTGCCTCTTCGCTCAACGAAATAACACCCTCGGACATCTCGCGCAGGTCTTTGGCGATGACCTCGTTGTTGGGGTGCTCCTGGTTGTACTCGAAGCTCTTGGCACGCATATAACGGGCCACGTTGTCGATGGCCTCGGCCGTACGTTCGGTAGCCCCCTCTTCGGCCAAACGGCGCACCATACGCTCGACATACTTGCCGTAGTGCTTGTGGCGGATGCGCCCCTGCGAGTAGCTTAGCTGTCGGGGCTGAATGGCCAAATCTTCGCGCGAAGGACGGGGATAGGGCGAATCGACATCGAGCTGAAAATCAGACATAATGAAGAGGTGATCCCAGAGCTTGTGTGTATAGTCGGCCGTGTCACGCAGCAGCGGGAAAAGGTTACCCATTACGGCAATGACGGCTCGTGCCTGACGGTTGCGCTCGTGGCGATCTTCGATCTCCATCAGCGAATCGATCATCTCGTGAATGTGACGTCCATACTCGGGCAGATAGAGCTTGCGACGCGTGTAGTTGTAATTCTTTTTCATTCTGTTTTGACAATGGGGAGGTGATTCATTTTGGCGCAAAAGAGCTGTGTTCGAGGCCTTCGGATAGCACTTCGAGTCTTCTACTGCTCCCCCTTTTAGGCCGCACGCCCCATTGGGCATTGACGGCGAGAATTTGTAGTTTTGATGCACAAAAATAGCGAAATTTTAATTATTTACAAATTATGACCAGGGTTTTGATAGTGGACCATTCAAAAAGTATGCGAAACACCTTGCGCGAACGCTTGGAATACGAAGGATTGCAAACCACCACCGTCGAGAGCGACGAGTTGGCCCAAGGGGTGCTGCGCCGCCACCGCTTCGATTTGATACTCACCGACTACCCTCCCACCCTCGAGGCCGACCTGCCGTTCATCGTTCTCTCGAACGAGGCGACCATCGAGGCGGCTGTGGAGGCCGTCCGAAGCGGAGCGGAGGATTTCCTGCCCCGCCCCATCGACATGAATCGTCTCTTGGGGGCTATTCGGCGGGTGGTGGCGAGCCGCGAGGGCGAGCCGGCTCCCACCCAACGACCGACTATGCGCCGAGCACGCACCGCCAAGCCGAGCGGAGCGAGCGAAGCCATCATCGGCTCGTCGCCCCAGATGCAACACCTCAGGGCCTTGATCGAGAAGGTGGCGCCGTGCGAGGCGAGGGTGCTTATCACGGGCGAAAACGGCACGGGCAAAGAGCTGGTTGCCAAGCACCTGCACGCCGCAAGCCCTCGGGCCTCGGCCCCGTTCATCGAGGTGAATTGCGCCGCCATCCCCTCGGAACTTATCGAGAGTGAGCTCTTCGGTCACGAACGTGGGGCCTTCACCTCGGCCATCAAACAGCGCAAAGGAAAATTCGAGCTGGCCGATGGCGGCACCCTCTTTATGGATGAGATAGGCGATATGTCGTTGGCTGCCCAGGCCAAGGTGTTGCGAGCGCTGCAGGAGCGAAAGATCTGCCGTGTGGGGAGCGATCGGGATATCGAGGTCAATGTGCGGGTCATCGCCGCTACGAATAAGGACCTGAGGGAGGAGATTCGCCTGGGCCACTTTCGGGAGGATTTGTACCACCGCATCGGAGTGGTGGTGATTCGTGTGCCGGCCCTTCGGGAACACGCCGCCGACATTCCTGCCCTGACGGAACATTTCCTGCAACAGATCGCTTCGGAATACCAACACGACATAAAATCCATCGAGCCGGAGGCCCTCACGGCCCTGCAAGAGAAGGGGTGGAGCGGCAACATTCGCGAGCTTCGCAACGTGGTGGAGCGATTGACGATCCTTTCGGGCGAAAAAATTACCGCCGCCGACGTACAGCTCTATTGCTAAGGATATGAGCACGTTACGACCGTTTTGACGAGACAGTGGGCTAAATTTTTGAAATTTTTTTACGAAATTATTTGCACAATTGCCAATTTCGCCCTACATTTGCATTCGCAATTCGGCACCGTAGCTTAATTGAATAGAGCATCTGACTACGGATCAGAAGGTTACAGGTTTGAGTCCTGTCGGTGTCACAAGCGCAGGCGATCTTCGAAAGAGGGTCGCCTGTTTTGTTGTTGCCCATATCGCCCAAAAACGAGCCACGAGCCCACGTGCGTGGGCAATGCTATCGAATTGTTGTTTACACCCATACCCCTGAAAGGGGTGCTTTGGGGTCGCGACGGGCGATCACGAGGTGCATACTTCAAGTTGCGCCCATGGACCATCAATCGAGAATCGAATCAATTTGGGCTTCTTCCACAACAGCTTGGAAGCAATCAGAGAGGCAAAGCGATACTACAACAATGTAGATGGATGCTTCTATTGCTGCCCCGAGAATCATAGGAGGTGATATCCAGAAGATCGTTTGTATTCATTAATCTTTGTCAAGACGGCTCCGGCCGTCTTTTTTGTCCCATATTATGATTATAGCAAAATTTTTCATATCTTTATGACAAATTAAGATTGATGAATTATACAAACAATCTATTGAATGCAGAAGAAAAGCATTGAAAAACTTCGAAACCCAAATTTTTGAGTAGAATGGATTTCTTTGATAAAGAAGAATATAACATTGATGATATAACTGCCTTAATTGATAATGAGGCAGAAGAGTCTGTACATCTTGATTTCAAAGCAGCAGGGTCATTAAGCAAAGATGATAAGAAAAAAGCTGAAATTGCGAAAGATGTATCAGCCTTTGCAAATTCAGATGGAGGTATTATCGTGTATGGCATAGATGAGCAAGAACATAAAGCGCACGCCCTATCATACATAGATGGGGACATATACACAAAAGAGTGGTTAGAGCAGGTTATTCAAGATAATATCCAGCGCAAGATTGAGCGGTTGCAAATATTTCCTATTCGATGTGATGGCGATGTCGAGAAAAGTATATATGTTGTTAAAATTCCTCGTAGCAGCAACACTCCACATATGAGTGCAGACAAATGTTATTACAAGCGCAACAATTTCCGTTCTGTTAAAATGGAAGAATATGAGGTCAGAGACTTGTTTTATCGAGAATCAACACCCAACTTAAGAGTAAAAGCATACAATTTATATACAGAACACGAGGATGCTGAAGACTATGTAACATTTAATTTTGTTGCTCAGGTATGGAATAACAGCAATGTTATAGCAACGTTGTATAAATTGAATTGCTACTTAAATAACTATATCAAATATAGCGAAATATCGTGGGAGCCTATAAAGGATGAAATGAATTATACATTCCTCGAGGAACAAAGATTGAAAATATTTCAACTAGGGAAATATCCACTATTCCCTAATGAAAGTATTGATATGCTTCGTTTCAAATTGAAGATAAATCGAGAAGATGTAGAGGCTTTTATAAATAATGCGACAATAGAACTACTATTAATGTTTGGCAACAAAACGGATGCGTTGTCATTCTCAGTAAAAGAACATTTTGAAAGAAAAGATTCATGAGCGACATAACATTAGAATCATTGATTCAAGAGCATATAGATTTAATCGAGACGATGTATCTATCTAGTGGCTTTTATTATTTTCGAGATCATCAGGCATATGAATATTGGTTGGCAAAAGCTCGAAGATATTTATTTGCGAACTACACCAATGACAAGCAAGTTATTGAGTTTGACACTCTGAGTCGAGGTGCATTGACAAAAACGCAGCAACAACGAATGTTGGCGATATTGAGCGCTTTAACAATTTTGCCAAATCCTGTATCTATTGCTAAAACAAATACAGAAGGCGATGCAAAGACTGACATGAATATAACTATTAATAATACGAACACCCAATCTCAAAGCCAAGAGCAATCATTGGCCGTGGAGTTGTTTATTGAGGCAATAAAAGATGATTTGACTGGTCGCCAAATAAAAGAGTTAAAATCCGTTGTAGCCGAAGCAGACAATGATTTGCAAAAGGCTCGTCCAGGTATTCTTGACAAACTCAAGGAGTTCGGCGCAGATGTCGCCTCAAATATTGTCGCCAACCTTCTCACCAACTCAATGATTTGGGGTGGACTATAACTATATTTATATGCCCAAAATATCCATTCGATTTTATAATGACCGTGAGGTGCGAGCTGTTTGGGATGAGGAAAAATCCAAATGGTGGTTCTCGGTGCTTGATATTGTTGGGGTACTGAACGACCAAGACAACTATCAGAAGAGCCGTAACTACTGGAAATATCTCAAAACAAAGCTCAAAGGCGAGAATAGCGAAGTGGTTAGTGGCACTAACCAGTTGAAATTGCTTGCGCCCGATGGCAAGCGACGACTCGCTGATGTCCTCGACTACGATGGCGTTCTGCTCCTCGCAAAGAGTTTTCCAAACGCCCGTGCTATGCGCTTTGTCGAGTGGTTTACCAATAGCGACGAGACGATTGACGGCAAGAGCAAATCGAAGGCATATGCCCTCTTTGAGAGTAGCCTCATAGACAATATCGAGGTCGGCTCGGTCAATGGCTTGCAGCAGATTCACGCCTACCTATTTGGAGGTCTGTACGATTTTGCTGGTCAGATTCGCACGGTGAATATTGCAAAGGGCGGTTTCCAGTTTGCAATGGCGCAACTCCTTCCGCAGACACCCGCAACAATCGAGCAAATGCCCGAAACGACATTCGAGGAGATTGCTGATAAATATACCATGCGTATATTAACTAAATTTTTCGCTCTGCATAGCTATATTTAATTTTATCTCTCTCCATATTTCTCCACCAACTCCAACTTTTTGATTCGGAAGGTTATAGCGCTTGGCTTGCGTTGGAAATGGGAAGCAAGCTCTTTGGTTGTTGCACCCTCACACCACATTTGGGTTAGCTCTAAATCATCCTCCTCAGCCCAAGGCGCATAGGCATTAGGGTACTCCTGCCGGCAAGCAAACACCGAGTAAGTGGGTGTTCCCGTTAGCTGCTTATACGCTTTCAAATACTTTTTCAGCCGTTTGACATCCTTATCCGAGATGTAGGGCAAACGACGGATATCCATATTATCCGTCAGGTCGTTGAGTTTGACCGCCACGGCCAGCGGATTCTCCTTGACACGAGCAATAAACTTATTGTATGGCTCATTCTCCGTCAGCTTGGTTACACATCGCAGTGCCTCGATAACCTCCACCGAAAAGCCCTCGGCGGCAAGGCGTTCAAAGGTCCAATCTGTATCCTCCACCACCTCGTGCAGCACGCCGACAATCTTCTCTTCGGTGGTTTTGCCCGCTGCCATTACACGCAATGGGTGACCGATATAGTCATTTCCCGCCTTGTCAAACTGCCCACGATGTGCCTCGGTTGCTATCTCTATTGCCCGTTCAAGTGTACTCATAAGATTAATTATTAGATGCTCTTTTACAAAGTTACGAATTATTTCTGTACTAAGGGTGTGTAACAAGAGAAACTTATATCTATTCCCCAATAAAAAGAGAAAAAGTTTCGGCTTTTTCTCTTTTTATTTCATAATATTTTATAACTTTGTTGAAAATAGTTTTATACCTTTCACTATGAATCGCATAAAAGAGGTGCTCGAAGAGCGCGGAATTAAACAAACTTGGCTTGCAGAAAAGTTGGGCAAGAGTTTCTGCATGGTGAACTCTTATGTTTGTAATCGTCGTCAGCCAAGCCTCGAAGTTCTCTTCGAGATCGCCAAGATTTTGAATGTTGATCCCAAAGATTTAATTGCGAATAAGGAGTAATTATGGCAGTCAAGAAATCAGAATTATATAGCACGCTATGGAAATGCTGCGACGAGCTTCGTGGCGGCATGGACGCAAGCCAATACAAAGACTATGTATTGGTTATACTCTTCGTGAAATACATCAGCGACAAGAGTCGTAGTGATGCCGCATTTGACATTGAAATTCCCGATGGTTGTTATTTTGAAGACTTTGTTGCACTCAAAGGTAATCCAAATATCGGCGAGGAGATAAATAAAAAGATGCAAAAACTTGCCGAGGCGAATCAACTTGATGGTGTCTTTGTTGCCGATTTTGACGACGAAGCAAAACTCGGAAAAGGCAAAGATAAAGTTGAAACGCTTAGCAAGCTTATCGCTGTCTTCCAGAACGAAAACCTCGATTTTAGCAAGAACAGAGCAGCTGATGATGACCTTATTGGCGATGCCTACGAGTATTTGATGAAGAACTTTGCTACCGAAAGTGGCAAGAGCAAAGGTCAATTCTACACCCCTGCCGAGGTTAGCCGTGTTATGGCGAAGGTTATCGGTTTGAGCAATGCTAAAAATGGCAAGCGCACAACTATATACGACCCCACTTGTGGTTCTGGCTCGTTGCTATTAAGAGCTATGTGCGAAACGCCCGAAGGAGCCACTGTTTATGGTCAAGAGAAGGATAATGCCACTGTCGGTTTGGCGAAGATGAATATGATTCTTCACAACGAGATTTATGCCGACATCAAACAGGGCGATACTATCAACGACCCACAATTTAAGGATGATGACCAGCTTAAAACATTCGACTATATCGTTGCAAACCCGCCATTCTCAACAAAATCGTGGTTGAAGAGTGCAAAGGCAGAAGACGAATACCATCGTTGGGGCGAAGGTATAAAGATTGGCATCCCGCCAGAGAAAAATGGCGACTATGCCTTTTTGCTTCACATTGTTCGCTCGCTGAAGCAGACTGGTTGCGCAGCTTGCATCTTACCTCACGGAGTACTGTTCCGTGGTAACGCAGAGGCGCAAATCCGCAAGTATCTCGTTGCCGAGAAGCGATATATTAAGGGCATCATCGGTCTTCCTGCCAATTTATTCTTCGGCACTGGAATCCCTGCTTGCATCATTATCATCGAGAAATCAGAGGCGGCAGGTCGTAAGGGCGTCTTTATGATTGACGCCAAGAGTGGTTATATTAAGGACGGTGCCAAAAACCGCCTGCGTGAGCAGGATATCCGCCGCATTGTCGATGTATGGCAATCGCAGCGTGATGTGCCACACTTCGCCCGCTTTGTGCCTATGGAGGAGATTGAGCGCAACGACTACAACCTCAATATCCCTCGCTATGTTTCCGCTCCCGATACCGAGATATTGCAAGATATCGATGCACACCTCTATGGTGGGCTGCCTAAGCACGACATTGACCAACTTGCGACCTATTGTGATGTGTGCCCATCGTTGCGTGGCGACCTCTTCTCGGAGCATCCTACGCGCGAAGGATACTATTCACTCAACTGCGAGCAAGATACCATTCGTGACACCGTTTCTGCGAATGCCGATTTTCAAAAGCAGAGCGAGGTATTCAAGCGTAGTTTTGCCGATTGGTGCGACAAGCATCGTGGCGAACTCAACTCTCTTGTTCAGGGTTTTGCTCCCAAGACACTAATCGAGCTACTCGGCAACTCGCTGTTGGAAATTTTCGGTGCTGACAAGTCGCTTGTCGATGCCTACGATGTCTATGACTGCCTGATGAACTATTGGGGAGAGACGATGCAGGACGACTGCTATATGATTTCATCCGGTGGTTGGACGGTGCAACTCTATACTCCACAACCTGCATCTAAAAAGAACGACGACAAGAAGAAAAAGGAGAAGAAAGCAGCCACTCCCGAGGATATTGTTTGCGACCTTCTCCCTGTGCCTATCGTTATCGATGAGTATTTTGCCGACAAGCGCGATCTTATCATCGCAGCCGAGGAGTTGCTCTCGCAGAACGAGGCACAACTTGCTGAGCTTATCGAGGAGCAGGCGGAAAACTACCTTGACGAGGACAACTTCCCCGATAGTAAGATGACCGATGCCAATATCAAGAAACGAATCAAGGCTCTTGATAAGAAGGCTGATGCCGAGGAGCTTGCCGTTTTGCAGAAATATCTCGAACTCAAGGGCGATATTTCGCTCAATAAGAAACTTATCAAGGAGCGCAAGTACGATCTGCTTACTGCACTCTTGGTTAAGTATGCCAACCTCTCGGAGGAGGATATTAAGCGATTGGTCATCGAGAAGAAGTGGTTTACATCACTTGGCTCACGCCTCGAAGGCGAGATGCAACGCATCAGCCAGCAGCTTACCTCAAAGGTGTCGGCTCTCGCCGAGCGTTACGCACAAACACTCCCAGAGATTGATGCCGAAATCGCCGACTTGGAGGCAAAAGTTGCAGCACACCTAAAACAAATGGGATATTAAAAATTAACAATATAAGCTATGACAGAACAAGAATTTTGGAATCTTATCTATAAGAAAGCCGAAAGTGAATTTAATAAGGGGCTGATTCGAAGCACATACCCTTCACATATCGCAGAGCCAATGTGTAATGCGATTGATAGTAAAGATAAGGCAGAGCTATTAGATAGGTTGCATAAAGAATGGCTTGAATATCAAAAACGCCAAAGCGATATTATTCAGGCGTACCTAAGACAAATGGGTTATTAAAATTTATAACGATATGACGCAGCTTGAAAAACTTTATAACGAGTGGAAATCGTTGCAACCTGTATCTGACGAGGTGCAAGCAAAGATTGACCAGAAGTTTATGTTGGAATTCAACTATAACTCCAATCATATCGAGGGTAACACCCTAACTTATGGGCAAACTGAACTTCTGCTGATGTTTGATCAGGTTGATGGCGACGCAAAAATGCACGACTTGGAGGAGATGAAAGCCCACAATGTGGGGTTGAAAATGATGCAGGAAGAGGCCCACTCCACTGAGCGCACCCTTTCTGAGTATTTTATCAAAAATCTTCACAAAACACTCATTCGAGAAGACTATACTGTGCGAAAAGAATTGCCGGATGGTAGTGTTACTACTTATAAGATTCACGCAGGACAGTATAAAACTCGCCCAAATTCCGTTTTTACTGCGACGGGCGAGCGCTTCGAGTATGCCTCTCCCGAGGAGACTTCGGCTCTAATGACCGACTTAATAGAGTGGTACAATAGAGCTGTAGAGGAAAATAAACTTTCGGCTCTCGAACTTGCTTCGTTATTCCACTACCGCTATATTCGCATCCACCCATTTGAAGATGGCAATGGGCGTATAGCACGCTTGTTAGTAAATTTTATACTTCTTCGTGCTGGCTACCCTATGATTATTGTGCGTAGCGATGATAAAGATAAATATTTGTCTGCACTCAATCGCTGTGATGTTACTGTTGGATTCAATCCATCAGATGGTGCCAACGCGGAAATAGAGCAAATTCAACCATTTGTAAACTATATGAGTGGTTGTTTGGAGCGTGCATTGGAGATTCGTATTCGAGCAGCCCAAGGTGAAAGTATTGAGGAAGAGGATGATTGGAAGAAAAAAATGGTAATCTTATCAAAAAGAGCACAAGATTGCCCCCCGAGAACCAAAGAGTTGATTAATAAAGTTCTACAAGAAGAGTTTTTGGATTTTCATAATGCGATTATCGATGCTCTTGCTCCATTTCGGGATATGTTCTTTAGTGCAAAGCATATCATATATGTTGCTCCTAAATACAGTCAAGGATATACGATAAAGCATTTTTCTGACATGTTGCAGAACAATTTTGCAGATGCAATAAGATCAACATTTCTCTTCCAAATATCCCAGAGTCTTCGTGCTTATGACATAGAAATTACAATAAATTATAAATTTAAGGAATTTGAATATGAGGTAACTATAGACACTGGGAAAAATAAGAATATTCAAACGGTTACGCAACGATATGGTAGACGCTTATCTGACAAACAAACAAGCGAATTTATCAGTTGTATTGGACGACATATAGCTCAAGTTTATGAACAGTATGTTCAAGATGATAAACACTAACATACCACAAGGATATAAGCAGACCGAGTTAGGGATAATACCCGAAGATTGGGAGGTGAAATTATTCTCTCAAATCTTTGATATGTACCCTAACAATACCTACCCTCGCGATTGTATGAATGACAGTCGCGGAGTGGTTCGCAACATCCATTATGGTGATGTGCTTATAAAATATCCTACGATTGTAGATGTTGAAAAGTGTGCAATCCCATACCTTAATGAGAATGTAAAAATAAAACTACAGAAACTTGTTCAATCTGGCGATATTATCATAGCCGATACCGCCGAGGATGAAACCGTAGGCAAGTGTGTGGAGATTAAGAATGTTGGGGATAACAAAATCGTAGCAGGTCTGCATACATTTTTCTGTCGTCCAACCGCCCCATTTGCTGCAGGTTGGTTGGGATACTATATAAACTCTACGAACTACCATAACCAACTTATACCATACATCACAGGCATTAAGGTATCATCTATATCGAGAACATCTATACAAGAAACTAAATTGCTTGTTCCTCCTATTGCGGAGCAGAGGGCGATTGCGGAGGCGTTGAGTGATGTGGATGGGTTGATTGCGGCATTGGATAAGAAAATCGCCAAGAAACGACTCCTCAAACAAGGTGCTATGCAGCAACTCCTCACCGGCAAAAAACGCCTCCCCGGCTTCACCGACGAGTGGATTGAGAAGAAACTTGGTAAAATGTCGCATATTAAGACAGGCAGCCGCAATGGTGATCAAGCTGTAGAAAATGGCAAATATCCTTTTTTTGTGCGATCACAGAAGGTGTACGCAATAGACACATACTCTTTTGATGGTGAAGCAATATTAGTGCCCGGTGAAGGCGGTATTGGAAATATATTCCATTATATTAACGGCAAGTTCGATTTTCACCAAAGAGTGTATAAAATTAGTGATTTTGCTGATGAGGCTTGCGGCAAGTTTATTTACTTCTATACGTCTCGATATTTTGGAGAGTATGCATTATCATTAACAGTAAAAGCAACTGTGGATTCTTTAAGATTACCAACATTTGAAGAGTTTGTGATATGTATGCCCTCTGATATTGAAGAGCAACAAGCAATTGCTACTATATTGAGTGATATGGATAAGGAGATTTCCGACCTTGAAGCCCAGCGCGACAAGTACCGCCTCCTGAAATCGGGTATGATGCAAAAACTCCTAACCGGACAAATAAGATTGAAAACAGAATAAGATATGAAACCACTGCAAAAAGCACTCTTAAAACGAAATATTGCAGAAGCATTAAAGCTACGCGGTTTTTCGTGGGATGAGATATATTATTATCTAAAAGACTACAAATCGGATATAATATACCATAATGGATATGGCGACATTGGCAGCTACGTAGTAGACGTGCTTACTACTATGGATGAAGGTCAAGTGTCTGCTATCAGCAAAGAATTGAGCGGAGAAATTGTTCCCACAGATTATTTTGATAAAATTGCAGATAGCGCAGAGTGTTGGCGTAGTGGATATTTCAGAGTATTCATTAGTCACTTAACGGAGAATAAAGAATCTGCTGCATATTTGAAAAAGCATCTTGCTCGATATGGAATTGATTGTTTTGTTGCTCACGAGGACATTGAGCCATCGAAACTATGGCAAACTGAAATCGAAAAAGCACTGGCTTCAATGGATCTACTATGTGCAATACTAACCCCCAAGTTTTATCAAAGCAAATGGTGTGACCAAGAGGTGGGGATAGCTTTAGGTCGAGCCATACCGACATTGTCAATTAAAAGGGGTGCAGACCCTCACGGGTTTATTGGGAAATATCAGGCCATAAAAGCCAAAAAGACAGCTGATGCTGTTGCTAAAGATGTATTTGAAACCATTTGTAAGATGGAGAACGCGAATCAGAAGTATTTCTCAATATTAGGGAAACTATTCCTAAATTCTCGAAATGAAAATGAAGCTCTTGAATGGTTGGCATTAATCAATAAAATATCTAATTTTAGTGTAGATACAATAGATAAGATTGCTTCTTCATTTGGTATTAATTCAACACTTAATACAAAATCTATTATAACTGAGTACAATAAGCTCGCCAAGAAATTTGGGGGGACAGAACTAGTTTATTCGGACACCATCGGAGTGGATGATTTACCATTCTAAATAATAAATATATGGACACAACTATCGGGGCAAAGGAGCGTGTTACGCAAAATAGATTGATAGGTCTTTTTAGGCGTGTATTGAAGTACGCCTATCTCGGCAATTGGGAGAAGCGAGAGGGCAATAGCAATGTCGAGGAGGAGTATCTCACGGCATACCTCGTTCGTCGTGGCTACACCGACAAGGAGATATGCAGTGCCATCGCCAAACTCAAGCAGGCGGCAGGCTCGCTTGGAGGCGGACTTTACAACGCCAACAAGGAGGTCTATACCTTATTGCGCTACGGCGTGAATGTGCAGGCGGAGGTGACCGAAAAGAAGAAGATGGTGCACCTTATCGACTGGGCAAACCCGATGGAGAATGATTTTCAGATTGCCGAGGAGGTAACCCTGCACGGCACAAGCGACCGCCGCCCCGATCTGGTCGTTTATGTCAATGGTATTGCCCTTGCAGTAATAGAGTTGAAGCGCAGCACTGTGTCCGCACACGAGGGTATTCGTCAGAATATCCGTAACCAGCAAGATGGTTATATCCCCCGATTTTTCACGACCATACAACTCCTATTTGCGGGTAACGACACCGAGGGTTTGCACTATGGAGTAATAAAAACGCCCGAGAAGTTTTGGCTTCGTTGGAAGGAGCCGTGCGGTGAGCCTTGCGCGAAGCCTCATTTTACCGCCGAGGAGTATCAAAATGAGTTGGACCGCAGCGTATTGCAGTTCTTTGAGCCGGCGAGGTTGTTGGAGTATATTCACGACTTTATCATCTTTGACGGTGGTGTCAAGAAGGCAGCACGACCTAACCAATATTTTGCCATCAAGGCGGCGCAGCCACGAGTTCGCAACAAGCAAAACGGCATTATTTGGCACTCGCAAGGTTCGGGCAAGTCGCTAACGATGGTATGGTTGGCGCAGTGGATACGCGAGAATGTGGAGGATGCTCGTGTGGTAATCATCACTGACCGTGACGAGTTGGATAAGCAGATAGAGAACGGTTTTAAGGATGCGGGCGAGCAGATTAAGCGAGCAACGAGTGGCGACAAGTTAATAGGTATGCTCAACGCTGCCGAGCCGTGGCTGATATGTTCGTTGATACACAAATTTGGCAACAAGAACGATAGCGACACCATCTCGGTAGGAGGCAAAAAGGCGACCAAATCGCTCGACCTCTACCTCGACGAGTTGGCAAAGTCGTTGCCTGCCGACTTCCGAGCAAAGGGTAACATCTATGTCTTTATTGATGAGTGTCACCGTACACAGGGAGGTATGCTCCACGAGGCAATGAAGCACATAATGGGCGATGATGTAATGCTAATAGGTTTCACAGGTACACCATTGCTTCATACAGACAAAAAGAAATCCATTGAGACATTTGGCTCGTATATCCACAGTTACAAGTTCAATGAGGCAGTTGAGGACGGCGTTATCCTCGACCTGCGCTACGAGGCTCGCAATGTGGAGCAGTATCTCGGCAAGCGAGAAAAGATAGACGAGTGGTTTGATGCCAAGACAAAAGGTTTGAGTTCGGTTGCTCGAGCTGCGCTCAAAGAGCGTTGGGCAAAAATGGAGAAACTGTTTAGTAGCAAGGAGCGCATAGATCGTATTGTGGCAGATATTTGCCAAGATATGAGCACGAAGCGTGCTTTGTCGGGTGGCTATGGAAATGCGATGCTTGTAGCCGACAGCATTTATCAGGCGTGTCGCTATTGGGAGGTGTTCCAATCAACAGAACTCAAAGGACATTGTGCCGTGGTTACAAGTTATAATGCAAGTACCGCATCGGTGAAAGATGAATATCAAGGCGATGGCGAGACCGAGGATCTGACAAAGTACGAAATCTACCAAAAGATGATAGGCGAACTGACCGCCGAGCAGTTTGAAGCGTGGGCAAAGCAAGAGTTTATCGACCATCCGGGAGATATGAAGCTCCTGATTGTAGTGGATAAGTTGTTGACCGGCTTTGATGCACCATCTGCCACCTATCTATATATCGACAAGAAGATGCGAGACCACAACCTCTTCCAAGCCATCTGCCGAGTAAATCGTGTGGATAGCGAGGAGAAGGACTATGGCTATATTGTCGATTATCAAGACCTATTCGGGGCAGTCAAAAGTGCTATTGAGGACTATACCAATGGTGCATTTGACAGATATGATGCAGATGACATCAAGGGCTTGCTCACCAATCGTCTTGCTGAGGCTCGCAAAGCGCTGGAAGAGGCATTGCAGGCAGTACACACGATGTGTGAGGTGATACATCCTCAGACAAGAGAGGGTTATTTTGCATATTTTGTATATGCAGAAACAACTCCAGTCGACGAGCAGCAAAAGGAGTGCGAGGCAAATGCTAACAAGAGAGAGACATTCTACAAACTTGTTTCTCGTTTAGTGCGCCGATACATCGACCTGGCCAACGAAATGGAAGCTGCTGGCTTCACTGCAGAAGAGGCGGCAGATATTAAGAAACAGGTGGATTATTACAACGACATAAAGGATGAAATTAAGTTAAAGAGTGGCGATGCGCTTGACTTGAAGTATTACGACCCAGCAATGCGTCAGCTAATCGACAACTATGTACGTGCTGAGGATAGTGAGAAGTTGGTCGATTTGGCAGATATCTCATTCCTTGACTTGATTGACACAGATGGAGACAAGGCAATCGATTCGCTACCAAAGAAGATTAAGCAAAATGAGCGCTCTGTGGCAGAGGTATTGGCTGCCAATATGCGTAAGATGATTATCAGCGAACGCCCCAATAACCCAGCCTACTTTGATAAAATGTCGGAGTTGCTCAATCAACTGCTTCAAGAGCAGAAAGATGGAAAACTGCAATATAAAGAATTGATTAGCAGGCTCATTGACAAACTCAAAGAGGCTCGCTCGACAGTAAAGGCCAAATACCCTGCATCAATTGACACAAAAGGCAAGCAGTCGTTATATGATAATCTCGGTAACGATGAGGCTTTGACGCTTCGTGTTCACGATACAATCAAGGCAAATGCCAGAGATGGCTTCCGTGATATGGATGGTAGCGGTATGAAAAAGATGAGAGCACTGCGTAGAGCCGTTGAGGGTGTATTGCAAGGCTTTGAGGCAGATAAGATAGATGATATTATGCAAATTATAGTTGCACAGAAGGAGTACTAATGAAGATTATTAGCGTATCTGATATATCTGCCGAGGTCGAGTGGAAGGAGATAAAGAATGTGCATCTCACAATCTACCCGCCCAATGCTCGTATTCATGTATCAGCCCCTTTGTCAATGACAGAGGAGGCTGTTAGACTCTTTTTGATTACGAAACTACCGTGGATCAAACAGCGTGTGTCGCAGATCCTTGATCAGAACCGACAAACACCTCGTGAATATGTCTCGGGTGAGAATCACTACTTCAAGGGACATCGTTATCGTTTGAAGGTTATTCAGCATAATGGACCTGCGAAGGTGGAATTAATGGGTAATGAGTTTATTGTACTGTATGTTCGCAATGGTGCTACAGAAGAGCGCAAGGCAGAGATACTTCGCGAATGGTATCGTGCAGAGTTTAAGACATTACTCCCTCCAATGATTGCTAAATGGGAGGAAATTTTGGATGTCAAAGCAAATAAATGGGAGGTCAAGCAGATGAAAACATTATGGGGGAGCTGCAACCACAGAACACGCAATATTATTTTCAATCTGGAATTGATAAAGAAGCCTCTACACTGCATCGAATATATTGTTGTACACGAACTACTACATATAAAGGTGCGCCTTCACAATGAAGAATATACAGCATTATTAAATCGATATTTCCCCAACTGGAGACAGTTAAAAGAAGAATTGAATGAGTTTGTAGTATAGGTTTTATTATTCAGAAAACTGCTAATTGATAATACAAGGAGCCGAAAGGGTTCCTTGTATTTTATGCATCTGTTGAGGTCACTCTGCCATTGAGGCTGAAGCCTCGTGCCGCTTAGTTTGGCGGATAGTTTGTCCGTCTCGTTGCTCACTGTTTGGGCAACAATGTGCGCGAAAATTTGGGTGTTGGTGAGCTTGTAGCGAGAAAAAAGAAAAACGACGGCCTGATGACCGTCGTTTCCTTTTTTTTGAGCGGAAAACGAGACTCGAGCCCACGTGCGTGGGCAATGCTCGCGAATTGTTATTTACACCCCCCAGCCCCTGAAAGGGGAACTTTGGGGTCGCGACGGGCGAGTCTCGACGTCAAACGAAAAAAGCAGCCCGTTTGGACTGCTTTTCTTCGTTTGAGCGGAAAACGAGACTCGAACTCGCGACCCCAACCTTGGCAAGGTTGTGCTCTACCAACTGAGCTATTTCCGCAAAATATATTTCCCCGACTTTGCAATTGCTCCTTGCCAAGGTTGGGGATGTTTACCCTTTTGGGGCAAGGTTGTGCTCTATCAACTGAGCTATTTCCGCAATTGCGAGTGCAAATATAGGGCAAAAATTGTTACCTGCAAAATTTTTGGCGAAAAAATGCTTTCTTTTTTGTACTTTTGTCCCGCAACAAACATCTTAAAAAATGGAAAACAACCGCCCGACTCCCCCTGTATGGGTCTCGACAATACCACTTATCGTCCTGACACTCTTGTTCTATCTGGTCATCCGCTGCTTCGGTG
Source organism: Alistipes sp. (assembly GCA_017436185.1). The sequence goes on from JAFSDP010000007.1 coordinate 119,803, forward strand.
GCGATGCCATCTACGGAGGTAGTCAGATTGCCCTGCTCTCGGCCTCATCGGTGGCTGCGATGTTGGCAATCATCTGCTACAAGGTGACCTGGAAGGAGTTGGAAGAGTCGATCGTGGAGCACATCCGCTCCTCCACCTCGGCCATTCTGATCCTGTTGCTCATCGGTGCCATCTCGGGAACGTGGATGGTATCAGGCGTCGTGCCGACACTTATTTATTATGGGTTGCAGATCCTTCACCCGAGCTACTTTCTGGTCGCCTCGGCCCTGATTTGCGCCATCGTATCGCTGATGACGGGTAGTTCGTGGACCACCATTGCCACCATAGGTGTGGCATTGATGGGCGTTGGAGAGGCGATGGGGCTGCCCGAGGGGTGGATTGCTGGTGCCATCATTTCGGGAGCCTACTTCGGCGATAAAATCTCGCTCCTATCCGACACCACCGTCTTGGCCTCCTCGACGGTCGGGGTACCCATCTTCACCCACATTCGCTATATGCTCTTCACGACTGTTCCCTCGATGGTGGTGGCACTCATCGTCTTCGGTGCAGCGGGTCTGACGCTCGACCACGCCTCGATGGCCCACGCCGACCTCTATGCCGAGACCCTCAAAAGCACCTTCAACATCAGCCCCTGGCTGCTCATTGTACCCGTGCTGACAGGCATTCTGATTGCCCGCAAGCTGCCCGCCATCATCACCCTCTTTGCTGCGGTGGTCTTTGCCTGCGTGGCGATGGCCATTGCCCAGCCGACGCTCATCAACGAGGTGGCCGAGGTGACGCAAAGCAGCTTCCTGAGTTCGTTTAAGGGCATTTTGGTGACCTGCTACGGCTCAACGGCCATCGAGACGGGTAACGCCGCCCTGAACGAGTTGGTCTCGACCCGAGGAATGGGCGGGATGCTCAACACCGTATGGCTCATCCTTTGTGCGATGACCTTTGGCGGTGTGATGACCGGCAGCGGTATGTTACGCTCGATGACCGAGGTCTTCCTGCGTTGGGTGCGTCGCACGGTGGCATCGGTCGCCTCGACCGTCGGAGCGGGCATCTTCTTCAACCTCTGCTCGGCCGACCAATACATCTCCATCATCCTCACGGGTCGTCTCTTCAAGGAGCTCTACGAGGAACGTGGTCTGGAGCCTCGTCTGCTGAGCCGCTCGGTGGAGGATTCGGCCACCGTTTGCTCGGTGTTAGTGCCCTGGAACTCGTGCGGTATGACCCAGGCAACGGTGCTCGGCGTAGCGACCTGGACCTACCTCCCCTACTGCATCTTTAACCTGGTCAGCCCCCTGATGTCGATTCTGGTGGCAGCCATCGGATGGAAAATCAAACGTAAGAAGTAATGCGATACGACCTGATTATCTTCGATTTGGACGGCACGTTGCTCAACACCATCGGCGATTTGGCCGAGGCGGCCAACGTGATGCTTAGAAAGCGCAACCTGCCCCAACACACCTACGAGGAGTACTGCACCTTTGTCGGCAACGGCATTATGCGGTTGGTGGAGCGGGCCCTGCCCGAGGAGCTACGCACAGCGGAGAGCGTTGCGGCAGCACGACAAGATTTCTTGAGCTACTACATCGACCACATTGATTGCAAAACCAAACCCTACGAAGGTATCGTGCAACTGCTTGGCGATCTGCAGGCCGCAGGGGTGTCGCTGGCTGTGGCATCGAATAAGTTTCAGGCGGGCACCGGGGAGTTGATTCACCGTTTCTTCCCCGAGATTGGATGGGTGGCGATCTATGGCCAACGCCCCGATGTACCGCTCAAACCCGACCCTGCGGTCGTAGAGGAGATTCTGAGCGGCGTAAATATCCCCCGTGAGCGGGTCCTCTATGTGGGCGATTCGGGGGTCGATATCGAGACCGCCCACCGAGCCGGCATCAAGGCGGTTGGTGTGACGTGGGGCTTTCGCAGCCGCAGCGAACTGGAGGCTGCCGGAGCCGACCAAATTGTCGATCGTGCGGAGGAGATCTTGAGCCTCTGCCAAGTATAACAACAAGGGCTGTCGCAACCAACGACAGCCCTTACTCATTCTCCCTATTTAATCTCCCGTTCGGGGTGTTCGGAGAGGAACTTCTCCCAACTCTTCGAGCCGCCCTTCGAGGCGGCACGTTTGCCTCCTCCCAGCCCCTTTGTGCGCTCTTCGCCCAGAGCGGCATTGAGCGGCGAGGTGGAGCTATAGTAGTGGCACAACGCAACGGCCATTCCGTCGGTGGCATCCAATCGTTTGGGCGGCTCATCGACCTTGAGCGTGCGGCAGACAATCGAGGCCACCTGCTCCTTCGAGGCCGAGCCTCGGCCCGTGATGGACTGTTTGATACGCATCGGAGCATACTCAAAGACCTGGCGGTCACGACTCAATGCGGCCGCCATCGCCACCCCCTGGGCACGTCCCAACTTGAGCATCGACTGCACATTCTCGCCAAAGAAGGGGCTTTCGAGGGCCACCTCGCGGGGGTCATACTGCTCGATGAGCGACCCCACACGCTCGAAGATATAGCGCAGCTTGGCATACGGATCGCTCAGTCGATGCAGGTCAATCTCACCCAGCACCACCGAGCGCACCGTGCGCCCCTCGACCTCAATGACGCCGTAACCCATATAGTTCGTGCCTGGGTCGATGCCCATAATGCGATAGGTATCGAAATTCAAAATTTAGAATTTAGAATTACATTTGCGGGAAAGGCAAAAACCTAAGCCGTCATTCTGAGCGAAGCGAAGAATCTTTATCACAGCAGACTGCCCGAGTAGAGATTCTTCGCTTCGCTCAGAATGACGACCTCGTCAATTTTTCTTTAACCTCTTTCCGGTTTACTTCAAAAACTCGGCTACCTTCTCGGCCACAGCCTCACCACGCAGGTTTACACCCACGATCTGGCCCGTAGCGCAATCAACCAGGTAGTTCGAGGGAATCGACTTCACACCATACTCGGCAGCGGCGGCATTCTCCCAACCCTTCAGGTCGCTCACGTGCAGCCAGTTCAGCTCCTTGTTCTTGATGGCTGCCTCCCAAGCCTCCTTGCGGTTGTCGAGCGAAACACCGAAAATCTCAAAGCCCTTCTTGTGGAACTCGTCGTAGGCAGCCTTCAAGGCAGGCACCTCGGCCATACAGGGGCTGCACCACGAAGCCCAGAAATCAACCAGTACATACTTGTTGGCGGGATTCTCAATGACCGACTTCAGCGACACGCCGTTGCCCTCGGCATCGGGCTGCTCGAAGTCGATGTAGGGCTGGCCCACCTCGGTGCGCTTCTTCACGGCAATCACCTCCTGCAGCTTGGCCATCAGGTCGGTAGCCTGCATCTCGGGCGAGAACTTGGCAGCCAACTCCTCGGCCTCGCTACCCGTCAAGCCGTACATCTCGTCATCGAGCACAACCAGACCATAGAGGTTGTCCAGATTCTCCTCCAGAGCCACACGACCCAGCGACTCGTACTCGCTTTCAATCTCGGCACGACGCTCGGGTGTGGTGGCCTCGTTGCGGTACTCGGCAAAGAGGGCCATCTTCTTCTTGGCATTGGTCGTATTGGCATCGTTGGCCTTCGTGCCCGTTACATAGGCCTCACCCAGCGAATCGACCGAAAGAACGATGTCGCCCTCCTCCAACAGCACCAGCGCACGCACCGTAGCGGCACGCAGATTGGCGTTATTGGCCAGGTAGGCCACCATCGGCTTCTCCAGCTCACCCGAGAGCTTAAAGGCGCCATTCTCCACCGAGGTCGAGTCCAAAACGGCCTCACGGGTCGTCAGATAGATCGTACCCTCCAGCCCCTCAACCTGGCCTGAGATAGTATATTTCGGCTGCATCGAGCAGGCCGTAAGCGCAGCCGTAGCCAGCGCAATAATCATCAACTTTTTCATCTTGCTATTTTTGTTTTTTGAGTTCTTCAATCTCCTTCTCCAGCTGATCGACTTTGCGATCCAACTCGGGCAGACGCTTAAAGACGGCGGCCGAACGGTGGTACTTCATACCGGGCAGGGCGGGGTAACCGAAGCGAATCTCACCATCGGGCACATCCTTGTCCAGACCACTCTTCGAGCCTACCTTCACACGGTCACCGATGGTCACGTGGTCGGCAATGCCCACCTGACCTGCCAGGAAGCAGTTCTTGCCCACCTTCGAGGTGCCGGCAATACCGGTCTGGGCCGATGAAACGGTGTTCTCGCCAATCTGCACGTTGTGGCCGATCTGAATCAGGTTGTCGAGTTTCACACCACGACGAATGATGGTCGAGTCGGTCTTGGCACGGTCAATACAGGTGTTGGCACCAATCTCCACGTCGTCCTCGATGATGACATTACCGAGCTGGGGGATCTTGTCGAAACCGCCCTCGGCATTGGGCATAAAGCCGAAACCGTCGGCACCAATCACGGCACCTGCGTGCAGGATGCAACGCTTGCCGATGTGGCAACCCTCGTAAATCTTCACGCCGGGATAGAGAATCGTACCCTCGCCCACGGTGACACCCGTACCGATATAGACCTGCGGATAGATCTGGCAGTTGGGGCCGATTTTGGCACCCTCCTCCACGACGGCAAAGTCGCCTACATACGTATCGCCCTCGACCACCGCGCTCTCGGCAATCGAAGCACGGGGGCTGATGCCCTTGCGGCGGGGTTTGGCAGCGGCATACATCGCCAAAAGTTTCACTACGGCCTCGGCGGCACTCTCCACCTTAATAAGCGTGGCAGGCACCTGCTGCTGAGGCTCGAAGCTCTTATCAACCAAGACAATCGATGCCCCCGTCGTATAGAGGAAGGGCTCGTATTTGAGGTTCGTGAGGTAGGCCAACGACCCGGCCTTCCCCTCCTCGATCGAGGAGACGGTATGCACCGCAGCCTGGGGATCGCCTACAATCTCGCCGCCCAAAAAGCCGGCAATCATCTCAGCGGTAAATTGCATCATAATTTTCTCTCTTTTAATGGGTTATAAATAATCTGCTATATCAATTCCGTCGGGCAGGAACTCCTCGACCGAGCGGCCGAACGACAACACCTCACGCACCGTCGAGGAGGCGATATCGGCCACCGGAGCGGGCGTAAACAGCATCACGGTCGTCAGCTCGGGATAGATGCGGTGGTTCGTGGCCTCCATCGTACGCTCGTACTCGAAGTCGGTCGTGTTGCGCACCCCTCGGATGATGGCACACGCCCCCATCTGCTCGGCAAATTCGCCCGTCAGGCCGTGGTAGATGTGTACCTCGACACGGGGGTTGTTGCGATAGACATCATCGATGAGGCGTTTGCGGTTCTCGACCGTAAGCAGCCCCTGTTTCATCGAGTTGTTGCCGATGCCGATGATGATGTGGTCGAAGAGTTTGAGTGACTCCTCGACGATGGCCTCGTGACCTCGGGTAAAGGGGTCGAACGAGCCGGGAAAAATTGCTGTACGTTCCATAATTGACAAAGATACAACCTTTTTGGAAAAATGCACTCGTTTTGTCGGTAAAATTTAGAAAACGGAGGGGAGGGCGGGGCGGTATCTTTGTCGAAAAAAAGTCGTATGAATCGTTATCTACTGCTCTACGCCCTCGCAGCGACGGGGGTCATCTATCTTTTAATCAACCACTACCACACTGAAAACGAGCGACTTTCGGCCAATCATTCGGCCCTCATCGCCTCGTATCGCCAACGGCTGGACTCGCTCCACGCCTCGGGCGAGGTGCTGCGCCTACGCTGTCGGGAGTTTGAGGCGTTGAATGCCGCCTCGGCCGAGCGGATTCGCCAACTCGGCATCCGCCTGCGCAGGGTCGAAGCGGCCGCCTCGACCACCACCCGTCAGGAGCTGCAAATTGCCGCCCCGATTCGGGATACGGTCTTTATCCAACGGCGTGACACACAACCTGTTTTGGACTCGGTGCGTCACTTTCGTTGGCGAGATCCCTGGGTCGAAATCGAGGGCTGCATCACCCCCGACACGCTCCATTGTCGTCTCCGCTCGATCGACACACTGCACCAGGTGGTGCATCGCATTCCCCGCCGTTTTCTCTTCTTTCGGTGGGGTACGAAGGCACTGCGGCAGGAGATTCGGTCATCAAATCCCCACACCAAGATCGTCTATTCGGAGTATGTGATTATTGAACGCTGACGACCGCATTCATCGCCTCGGCAAGACGCTCGACACGCAGGGTCATCAGGGGGCGGTTGTTGCAATGTGAAATGGAGGTAATGCCCCGATAATCAACCGCAAAGAGTTCATCGTAAAGGTGCAGTTCCGTCTGCAAAATCGGGTGCAGCACCGTTCTTAATCGCAGTCTGTCGGCCGCCTTGCGCACCAGCGTGTCGGTGGCCGAAACGGGATTCGACGGAGCGATCAGAAAGCCCTCGCGAATACCGTACAAGGTCGCCTCGCCCATCGAACGCACACGACCCGTATGATCGATGCGCAGGGCATCGTCTGCCCCTTGTGCCTGTGCTCGGGCCTGCGCCACCTTCGCTGTGGCCAGCGAGGCCACCGTACCCTCCTCCAAGAGGGGCATTTCGTAGGCCAGCGTAATCACCTTCGGGCGCACGCTCCGCACCGCATAACCGGCATAGTAGGATTGGCCCACACCATAGCAAATCTCCTCGCCCGTATCGAAGAGTTCGACCCGCACAAACGACGAATAATCAGATGTATAGCGTTGCTGTTCAGCCTCCGCCAGAAGCCGTTGTTCGAGGGCCTTTCGGTCGGGGTGATAGGGTCGATTAAAGAGCATACGGGAGGCTGCATCGAGCCGCTCGATGTGTTCATCCAAGAGGCGCACACGACCACCGTAGAGGTGAAAAATCTGATAGACAAAAGGCTCCATCGACCAACAAAAAGGGGCAATTTACAACATAAAAATCTTGAGCAGCAACTCACGCAGCAGCTCGCCACTCGGCGCACCACCCGATTGCAGACCCTTGCTCTTGGCATCGTACTCACGCAGCAGTCCCAAAATCTGGAAGACCTTGCGGTTGGGCCACAAGACGCATTGCTGTTTGATCTCCTGAATGATGTAGGGGCTGGGCTTGCGCAAAATTTTCATCAACTCCATATCCGACGGAAAGGGTTGTCCTTTGTGGCGGGTGAGCCACATCAGGTAGTTCATCGTGAAGAGGTCACGGAACTGCCCGAAGAGGGCCATAATGGTGACCAGCAGCGGATTATCCTTCTGGTTGCGACCGAAATGGTCGGCAATCAACAAGGCACGTCCCATATCTCGAGTCACCACCGCGCGGCACAGCTCGAAGTTATTGAACTCCTTCGAGATACCGATATTGGTCTCGATGTCGGCATCGGTGATTTGGGTCGTTCCGACAGGCAGCGAAACGGCCAATTTATCCAACTCAAGGGCAATTTTCGAAATCGACGTACCCAGATGATCGGTCAGCATCGCTAACGCCTTGCGGTCAATACGAAAACCCTTCGAGGCGATGAACTGCTCGAGCCAGGTCGAGATTTCGTAGTCGCGCGGAGCAACCGATTCGAAGACCACGCCATTGGCGGCACACCCCTTGTAGAAGGCCGAGCGACGATCGGCACACTTCTCCTTGTGGCAGATGACCAGAATGGTGGTCGGCGAGGGCTGGCGGGTGTAGTATTGCAGCGTGTCGATTTGGCGCAACTGCTGTGCCTCCTTCAGAATGACCACCTGATAGGCGCCCATCATCGGCATCTGACGGCAGAGGTTGATGATTTGACCCGCATCGCTATCCTTGCCATAGACCGTAATTTGATTAAACGAACGTTCGACCTCGTTAAGAATCGTCGAGCCCAACTGCTCCGAAAGGCGATCGATGAAGTAGCTCTCCTCGCCCATCAAGAGGTAGATGGGGGCAAACTTACGGGCGGCAATATCTCGTTGCAACCGCTCGAACTCGGCCACCGAGTCCCGAAATTTCACTGCACTTTTGGCCATAGTTTATACAATCTCACGCGTGATACACAATACATTTTCGCTCTTGGCATCGAGGCGGAAGCGTTCGTCGGCACGACGACCCACTACCCAGACAATCTCGCCCGTGCCGTTGAGTAGCACAAATTGGCGTTGCTTCTCCATCACCGAGACCTTCTGATCGACCAACAGATCGCTCACCTTCTTCTTGCCCGTCATTCCGAAGGGGACAAACCAATCGCCCTCCTGCCAACGACGCAGCGTGAGGGGCCAGGTGAGTTTATCGGCATCGATCAGGGTCTGATGCGACGGCACCGAAAACTCCTCGATAAGGTCGATGTCTCTGAGCTCGAAGTAGAGGACCGAGTTGCCGCCATAGGCACGCAACGCCCCCTGACGGATGGTCACCTCGCAGGGGTCCTCCTCCGCAATGGGGGCCACCACGACCGCCTCCCGATCCGAGCAGGCGACCCACTCACGGGCATAGAAGCGACGGCCCGACTCACCCCGCTCCAACGCCTGACAAAGGCTGTCAATTACATCGCCCTTGAAGCCGTAGGCCGAGTTCAACAGTTCGTAGAGGACAAAGCCTCGGGGCAGCGCCTGATCGATGCGATCCAGATGGATGCGCACCACCCCATTCTCTTCCGTAACAGCCTGGTGACGAATATGTTCGATGGCCACCGAAATAAAGTTCTGGGCATCGGTCAGGCGGCCGATGTTGCGGCGCATCAGGGCGGTAAATTTGGGGTTAATCTCCCGAATGCGGGGCACCAATCCCAGACGTATCTTGTTGCGCAGGTATTTGGTCGAGCGATTCGACGAATCCTCACGATAGGTGATGCGGTGTGCTACGGCATACTCCAAAATCTCCTTGCGGGTGGCAAACAGCAGCGGGCGCACTACCCGACCCACCTGGGTCGAAATGCCCGTCAGGCCACGCAGGCCCGTGCCACGCAGGAGGTTGATAAAGAAGGTCTCGACTGAGTCGTCGGCGTGGTGAGCCACCACGATGGCCGCATAGCCCTCCTCTTCGCAAAGGGTGTTGAACCATTGGTAGCGCAAACGGCGGGCAGCCATCTCCATCGACTCGCCCGTACGCTCCATTTCGCCCTTCGTATCGAAACGTTGGTTATAGAAGGGGACACCGAGGCGTTCGGCCGCCTCACGCACCAACATTTCATCCTCGTCGCCCTCCACACCTCGCAGGCAGAAATTGCAGTGGGCCACCCCGAAACGGTAGCCCGCCTCGTGGAAGAGCGAGAGCATCACCATCGAGTCCACACCGCCCGAGACGGTCAAGAGCAGACGATCGTCGTGCGTGAAGAGGTTGTGCGAGGCGACATACTCCTCGAAGCGTGTTGCAAGGGTCATCATTTAGCAGATATTTACCTCGGGTTCGATTCGAACCCCGAACTTTTCATACACCGTTTCCTGCACCCGACGTGCCAAAGCAATCACCTCGTTGCCCGTTGCTCCACCGTAATTGACCAGCACCAAGGCCTGCTTTACGTGGACACCCACTCGGCCCTCACGGTAGCCCTTCAGCCCTGCACGGTCGATGAGCCATCCTGCGGCCAACTTCACCTCGTCGGGCGAGGCGGTCGGATAGTGCGGCATTTCGGGCCACTCGGCCAACAGACGCTCGGCCACGGCCCGCTCCACCACGGGATTTTTGAAGAAGCTGCCCGCATTGCCCAACTCGGCCGTATCGGGCAGTTTGCTGCGACGAATGGCGCAGACGGCCTCACGGATATTGCGCAGCGTCACGCCGCCTCGGGCCTCCACCTCCCGCTCCACATCGCCATAACCAAGGCGGGGATTGGGCGTGCGGCTCAACGTAAACTCGACGGCCGTGATGATTACTTTGCCCTTCAAAGCGTGCTTAAAGCAGCTCTCACGATAGCCAAACCCACACTCCGAGGCCTCCATCACACGGCCCTGCATCTGCTCGACATCGAACAGATGGACCCTCCGCACGGCATCTTTGGCCTCGGCACCATAGGCACCGATGTTCTGCACGGGGGCAGCCCCCACCTTACCGGGGATGAGCGAGAGGTTCTCCAACCCCCACAGCCCCTGCTCCACGCTCCAGGCCACCAGGTCGTCCCACTCCAACCCTGCACCGACACACACCGTCAACTCATCGCCTTGGTCGGCCACCACCTCGATGTGCGAAGCGGTCGGCGTAAGGAGCATACCCTCGTAGGTTTGGGTAAAGAGAATGTTGTTGCCCCCCGAAAGGACCATCCAACGGTCGGGATGGGGCGCAGAGAAGATGGCAACCAAATCGGCCTCGTCGTCAAACTCGACGAGCCATTTGGCCTGCTCGGAGACGTGAAAACTGTTGCGTTCCGACAAATTTATTTCGTGAAAGCGGCGTATCATAGTGCAAAGTTAGAAATTTTTATTAACTTTGAATGATATTTGGCCACGAACCAATCAAAAACTACTAGATATGTTCAACGAAAAAGACCTGCAACAAATCGCTGCACACGGCCTGACGAAGGAGGCCGTAGAGCTGCAAATCGAGAATTTCCGCCGAGGATTCCCCTTCCTGAAGGTGGTACGTGCTGCTTCGCCGTCGGATGGCGTGGTGGTCCTCAACGAGGAGGAGGGCGCCAAGTATGTCGCCCGCTACGACGCCGCTGTTGCGGAGCTCGAGGTGGTAAAGTTTGTCCCCGCATCGGGTGCCGCCACCCGTATGTTCAAGGAGCTCTTCTCGTTTGTCAATGAGGACAAGCGTGGCGGAGGTATCGACAAACTGATCGACAACATCGAAAAGTTTGCCTTCTGGCCCGAGCTGAAGGCCATCCTTCCGGAGGGTGCCGACGACAAAGCCATCGTTTCGGCCATCGTCAAGGAGGGCCTGAACTACGGTGCCAAGCCGAAGGGTCTGGTGACCTTCCACGCCTACCCCGAGGGTGCCCGCAAGGCCGTCGAGGAGCATCTGGCCGAGGCTGCTGCCTACGCCACCTCGAAGGGGGTAGCCCGCATCCACTTCACCGTATCGCCCGAGCACATCGACGGTTTCAAGTCGCTGCTCGAGGAGAAGGTGCCCTTCTACGAGGCTCGCTACAACATCCGCTACGACATCTCGTTCTCGGTGCAGAAGCCCTCTACCGACACCATCGCCGTCAATCCCGACAACACCCCCTTCCGTCAGGACGACGGGTCGCTGTTGTTCCGTCCCGCCGGCCACGGTGCGCTGATTGAGAACCTGAACGATATCGATGCCGACATCGTCTTCATCAAGAATATCGACAACGTAACAACCGACGCCCGCCGTGGCGACACGACCCGCTGCAAGAAGATGCTGGCCGGTCTGTTGTTGGAGCTGCAGGAGCTTTCGTTCGAGTACCTCAAGGCCCTGGAGGTCGGTGGTGCCGAGCTGGAGGCGATTGCCGAGTTCATCGAGAAGCGTCTGTGCGTGAAGCTGCCCGCCAACTACGATTCGGCCCTCTTGAAGGCCGTCTTGGATCGTCCCATCCGCATCTGCGGTATGGTACGCAACGAGGGTGAGCCGGGCGGTGGCCCGTTCTGGGTAGGCAATGCCGATGGCACCGAGTCGCTGCAGATTGCCGAGTCGAGCCAGATTGCCCCCGAGGATATGCCTCTGATGCAGGGTGCAACCCACTTCAACCCCGTAGATTTGGTGTGCGGCGTGAAGACCTCGAAGGGTGGCAAGTTCGACCTGCGCCAATATACCGATCCCGAGACGGGCTTCATCTCGTCGAAGTCGGCCGGTGGTCGTGAGCTGCGTGCCCAGGAGTTGCCCGGTCTGTGGAACGGTGCAATGGCCAAGTGGAACACCATCTTTGTCGATGTACCCATCACCACCTTCTCGCCCGTAAAGGTCGTACAGGATCTGTTGCGTGAGCAGCACCAATAGACTGACAATCAAACAAAAAAGAAATGAGGCCGACACCCAAAAGGTGCCGGCCTCTTTCATCCGCAATCTTCATCGTTTGGGTCTCGTAGCCCAGGTAGCTCACCCGAACCCGCACCACCCCCAAGGGGACCCGTTTGAAGTAGAAATAGCCGTCGTAGTCGGTCGTGGTGTGGAGCGTGTCTGCCTTACCCTCAACCGATACCACCGCACCCACCAGACCTTGCGGTCGGGGGCGCAGTGGGTCGGTTGATTCCTCGAAAACACGGCCGCTCATCGGGCCAAAGGTCGCTTAACCAAAGGCTGCGATGGTAACGCAGACCATCAAAAGAGACAATAGCAGACACTTTTGCATAAGGTGTGCTTTCGAGAAAAACCTGTTAGTGTGTAATTGCCCATCAGGGACAATACAAAAATAGAAAAACGGTCGAAAGATAGCCTCTTTAGTGGGGTGAAACGGCAATAATGCGGGGTGAAACAACTCGACAAGGGGGTTAAGAGGAGAGTAAATGGTCCAAATAACTAAATAATTTGTCGTTACGGTCCATTTCGCGCGCGTGTTCTTCTTTTTATTGGGAAAAATTTACTACCTTTGGGTGCCGATTCACGACAAATATCTAATAAATCATATAACTACTTTATGGAGAACAAATTACAGCAATTGACCCAGAAGCTCTACGAGGAGGGTCTGGAGAAGGGCCGTGCCGAGGCCGATCAGTGCATCGCCCGCGCCAAGGAGCAGGCCGCCAAAATTATTGCCGACGCCCGCAAGGAGGCCGAGGAGATTATCCGCAAGGCCGAGGACAAGGCCGAGGATACGGCCAAGAACACCGAGACCGAGATCTCGCTGGCCGGTAAGCAGGCCGTTGCCCGCCTGAAGGCCGAGATTTCGGAGATGATCATCGCCAAGACCACGTCGGAGGGCATCAAGGCCGCCACGCTCGATGGCTCGTTCCTCAAGGAGATGCTCGTTGCCGTAGCCAAGAATTGGAACGGAGCTTCGGCCGGTAAGGTCGAGCTGAAGGCCCTTCTGCCCGAGGCCAAGCGTCAGGAGCTGGACGCTTCTTTCGAGAAGGCTATGAAGGAGCTGCTCGCCGAGGGTATCGAGGTGGGCTACTCGAAGGAGGTAAAGACGGGCTTCCGTGTAAGCGAGAAGAACGGCGGTTACTACATCTCGTTCGCCGATGCCGACCTGGAGGCACTCGTTTCGGAGTACCTGCGTGAGAAGGTTTCGCAAATGCTCTTTAAGGCCTAATTATGTTTGCCAAAAACTATTATTCGTTAGTCTCCGGCCTGCGTGAATATACGCTCGACTCGGATCGTAAGGGCTTCGATCCCCTGGCCATTCGTGCCGAGGTGATGGAGGAGCTCTCGTCGAGCGATGCACGCCAGGTGGAACTGCTCTACACCTACTACGACTGCGAAAACCTGGCGGCTCGTCGTGCCGGTCGTACGGCCCACAATGCACTGGGCAACCTCACAGCCGATGAGATTCACGAGGAGTTGCAGCACCCTGCGCTGTTGCCCGAGGAGCTGCAGCAGGTGGTGCGTGCCTTTGCCGACCCCGAGGGCGAGGATGCCGAGGAGGTCAATACGACGCAGCGCTTCGAGAAGGCCCTGTTTGGTGCCTACTATGCTCTCTGCCTGCGCAAGGGCAGCCGCTTCTTGAAGAGTTGGTCGGCCTTCGACTGCAACCTGCGCAACGTAACGGCCGCCCTGACGGCTCGTGAGTTGGGCCGCTCGGTCGAGGAGGTGACGGTAGGTGGCGGCGAGATTGTCGAGCAGCTCGAGCGCAGCTCGGCTTCGGACTTCGGTCTGCGTGGCGAACTCTCGTACATCGACACGCTGATTGCCGCCCTGCAGGATGAGCAGAACATCATCGAGAAGGAGCACAAAGTCGATATGATTCGTTGGAACGAATCGTTGGAGCTCTCTGTGTTCGACTACTTCGACCTGAACGCCATCTTGGCCTATCTGGTTCGACTCAACATCGTGGCCCGCTGGTCGCTGCTCGATGCCGAGCGTGGCCGTGAGCTGTTCAACCGTCTGATGCAGGAGCTCGACGGCAAAGCATTGATCAAATAAACAATAAAAAACAATAATGAAAACTACAGGACGTGTAAACGGTATCATCTCGAACATCGTGATCGTCAAGGCAGACGGTGCAGTCGGCCAGAACGAGATCTGCTATGTTCACGCAGGTGATACGAAGATGATGGCCGAGGTCATCAAGGTCATAGGCGACGATGCCTATGTCCAGGTATTCGACTCGACGCGCGGTCTGAAGATCGGCGACAAGGTAGAGTTCGAGGGTCATATGCTGGAGGCCACGCTGGCCCCGGGTATGCTGTCACGCAACTACGATGGTTTGCAGAACGACTTGGCCAAGATGGAGGGTCTGTTCATCGACCGTGGTTCGGTGACCGACCCCATCGATTTCGATGCTACGTGGGAGTTCAAGCCCCTGGCCAAGGTGGGCGACAAGGTGTCGGCCGCTTCGTGGCTCGGTGAGGTGAAGGAGCAGTGGGTAAGCCACAAGATTATGGTTCCCTTCATTATGACGGGCAACTACACCATAAAGAGCATCGTGAAGGAGGGCACCTACAAGGTGACCGACACGATTGCCGTTGTCACGGATAGCGACAACAACGAGTACCCCATCACGATGGTGCAGAAGTGGCCCGTCAAGCAGGCCATCCGTGCCTACGTCGAGAAGCCCCGTCCGTCGCGCGTGATGGAGACGGGTGTGCGTGCCATCGACACCTTCAACCCGATGGCCGAGGGTGGTACGGGCTTTATCCCGGGTCCCTTCGGTGCCGGTAAGACGGTGCTTCAGCACGCCATTTCGAAGCAGGCCGAGGCCGACATCATCATTATGGTGGCTTGCGGTGAGCGTGCCAACGAGGTGGTGGAGATCTTCAAGGAGTTCCCCGAGTTGGTGGACCCCCGCACCGGTCACAAGCTGATGGAGCGTACGATCATCATCTGTAACACCTCGAATATGCCCGTAGCTGCCCGTGAGGCATCGGTATATACCGGTATGACCATCGGTGAGTATTACCGTGCAATGGGTCTGAAGGTGCTCGTAATGGCCGACTCGACCTCGCGTTGGGCACAGGCCCTGCGTGAGATGTCGAACCGTCTGGAGGAGCTTCCCGGTCAGGATGCCTTCCCGATGGACCTCTCGGCAATCATCTCGAACTTCTATGCCCGTGCCGGTCTGGTGAAGCTGACGAACGGAGAGACGGGTTCGGTAACCTTCCTCGGTACGGTATCGCCCGCCGGTGGTAACCTCAAGGAGCCGGTAACCGAATCGACCAAGAAGGCCGCACGTTGCTTCTACGCCCTTTCGCAGGGTCGTGCCGACTCGAAGCGCTATCCCGCCATCGACCCGCTGGACAGCTACTCGAAGTACCTGGAGTATCCCGAGATTCGTGAGTACCTGGACCAGAAGATCGAGAAGAATTGGGTAGATGCCGTCTATGAGGGTAAGACCTATGTGCAGCGTGGTAAAGAGGCCAACGACCAGATCAACATCCTCGGCGACGACGGTGTACCTGTTGAGTACCACGAGCGTTTCTGGAAGTCGGAGCTGCTGGACTTCGTGATTCTGCAGCAGGATGCCTTCGACGACATCGATGCCAACTGCCCGATGGAGCGTCAGCAGATGATGTACAAAATGGTGCTCGACATCTGCCACCACGACTTCACCTTTGCCGATTTTGAGCAGTGCTCGCAGTTCTTCAAGGGTCTGATCAACCTCTTCCGTCAGATGAACTACTCGGAGTGGCAGTCGGAGAAGTTCCACGACTACAAGTCGAAGATTGCCGAGTACATTAAGGAAAACGCCAAATAATTTCAACTTATGACTACACGCGCATTTCAAAAGATATACACCAAAATCGACAACATCACCAAGGCCACCGTTACGCTGCGTGCCGAAGGTGTAGGTAACGATGAGCTGGCTACCGTAGGCGGCAAGCTGGCGCAGGTGGTAAAGATTATGGGCCAGAACGTGACCCTGCAGGTCTTTGCCGGTACGGAGGGTATCGCCACCAACTCGGAGGTGATCTTCCACGGCGAGCCCCCCAAGCTCAAGGTGTCGGACAACCTGGCCGGCCGCTTCTTCAACGCCTATGGCGAGCCGCTCGAGGGTGGTGAGGCCGTAGAGGGCGAGGCTCGTGAGATTGGTGGTCCGACGGTAAACCCCTTCAAGCGTCTGCAGCCTTCGGAGCTGATTGCAACCGGTATTGCAGGTATCGACCTGAACAACACCATCGTAACGGGTCAGAAGATTCCCTTCTTCGCCGACCCCGACCAGCCCTACAACGCCGTGATGGCCAACGTGGCCCTGCGTGCCAAGGCCGACAAGATCATCCTGGGCGGTATGGGTCTGACGAACGACGACTTCCTCTACTTTAAGTCGGTCTTCGAGAATGCCGGTGCGTTGGACCGCATCGTATCGTTCGTAAATACGACCGAGAACCCGCCCGTAGAGCGTCTTCTGGTTCCCGATATGGCGCTGACGGCTGCCGAGTACTTTGCCGTGGATAAGGGCGAGAAGGTGCTGGTGCTCTTGACCGATATGACCCTCTACGCCGATGCCCTGGCCATCGTGTCGAACCGTATGGACCAGATTCCCTCGAAGGACTCGATGCCCGGTTCGCTCTACTCGGATTTGGCCAAGATCTACGAGAAGGCCGTACAGCTGCCCAACGGCGGTTCGATTACCATCATCGCCGTGACGACCCTGTCGGGTGGCGACATTACGCACGCCATCCCCGATAACACGGGTTACATCACCGAGGGTCAGTTGTTCCTGCGCAACGACTCGGATACGGGTAAGGTAATTATCGACCCCTTCCGTTCGCTGTCGCGACTCAAGCAGCTCGTAATTGGCAAGAAGACCCGTGAGGACCACCCGCAGGTGATGAACGCCTGTGTGCGTCTCTACGCCGATGCTGCCAACGCCAAGACGAAGCTCGAGAACGGTTTTGACCTCTCGGACTACGACGAGCGTGCCCTGAAGTTTGCCCGCGACTACTCGCGCAAGCTGCTGGCTATCGACATTAACATCGAAATCACCGAGATGCTCGACACGGCGTGGGAGCTCTTCGCCGAGTACTTCTCGAAGGAGGAGGTTGCCATCAAGGCCGAGCTGATCGAAAAATACTGGAAAGCATAAGGAGCAATGGCCATCAAATTTCAATACAACAAAACCTCGCTCGGTGAACTCGGCAAGCAGCTGAAGATGCGCCAGAAGGCCCTTCCGACCATCAAGTCGAAGGAGTCGGCACTGCGTTCCGAAGTGAAGCGGGCAAAGGATGCCGCGACCGATTTTCGTCGTCGTTTCGAGGCCCTGCAGGCCGAGTACGACTATATGGTTGCGCTCTGGGGTGAGTTTGATTGTACGTTGGTCCGTATTGCCGATATCGAACTTACGGAGCAGAAGATTGCCGGTGTACGCACGCCGGTGCTGCACGACGTGAAGTTCGAGCGTAAGGCTTATGATCTCTTCTCGTCGCCCGTCTGGTATGCCGACGGTGTGGCGATGCTCGAGAAGTTGGCCCGTTTGGGCATCGAGTACGAGGTCTATAACCGTAAGATGGAACTCTTGGACTATGCCCGACGCAAGACCACGCAGAAGGTAAACCTCTATGAGAAGGTCCAGATTCCGGGATACGAGGATGCCATTCGTAAGATCAAACGCTTTATGGAGGACGAGGAGAACCTCTCGAAATCCGCCCAGAAAATCGTTAAAACAAAACAACAGCAAGCCGGGGAGGGCTCGACGTTATGATAGCAAAAATGTCGAAATACAACTTTGTGTTGCTGGCAGCACAAAGCGAGGACTTCATTGCTCGCCTGCGTGAGCTGGGTCTGGTCGATATCACGACCACGGGCTGGGAGCCCTCCGAGGAGGAGCGTGAGCTGATCCTCGACATCGAGGCGTTGCAGAAGGCCGAGGAGACGCTCGAGCGTTGGCAGGCCGACAAGGAGCACGCCGAGCTGAAGGGTGAGCCCTACACGACGGGTGCCGCTGCCCTGGAGGCCTATCAGCAGACGCAGCAGCGTGCCGCTGCCCTCACGACCGAGTTGGGTCGTCTGGAGAAGACGGCCGATGAGTTGCGCCCCTGGGGAGCCTTCGACGCTAAGCGCACGGCTGCGCTGGCCGAGCAGGGCATCGTGCTGCACTACCTCTCGACGGCCGCTTCGACCTTCGATGCAGAGCTTTCGACGTGGCAGGAGCAATACACCTTGCAGGAGATTTCGCGCACGGCCTCGACCGTCTGGTTTGTAGTTGTCACGAAGCCCGGTGAGGAGCTCTCGATCGACGCCTTGGAGATGAAGAGCCCCACGATGGATGTCACCGAGGCCGAGCGTCGCATCCAGAAGACCGAGGCCGAGCTGAAGAGCCTCGATGCAGAGTATGCCCGTCTGGCAGCCTCGAAGGGTGTGATGCGCCACTACGCCGCCACGCTCAAGGAGAAGCTGCAAGGCTCGAAGATTACCCAGACGGCAACTCGTGAGGCCGACGGCCTGCTGGTTGTGATGGAGGGTTGGGCCGAGAGTACCACTTCGGTCGAGGTGGATAAGCTCTTGGAGGAGTACCCCAATGTGGTCTATCTGAAGGGTGATCCCACCCCCGAGGACGACACCCCCGTCAAGCTTCAGAACAACCGTTTCGCCCGCATCTTCGAGATGGTCGGCGATATGTATGCCCGTCCGAAGTACGGCACGTTGGACCTGACGCCCTTCTTTGCCCCCTTCTATATGCTCTTCTTCGGTATCTGTCTGAACGATGCCGGCTACGGTCTGATTCTGCTCATTGCAGGTATCGCGATGCTCGTAAAGTGCAAGGAGGGTATGATGAAGCGTGCCGCCTGGTTCGCCACGATGTGCGCTCTTTCGACCACCCTGTTCGGTGGTTTCTGCGGCTCGTTCTTCGGTATGAGCCTCGGCGAGTTCTTCCCCTCGGTGAAGTTCTTCGACTTCCAGGGGCAGTTCTTCTCGTGGGCACTGGCCATCGGTATGTTGCAGATCATCTTCGGTTTGGCACTCAACGTCTATATGACCATCCGCTGCTTTGGCGTCAAGTACTGCTACTCGACGCTGGGCTGGCTCATCGTGTTGGTGGCCGGTTCGGTGGCTGCAGGTCTGCCGATGATGAACGAAAGTTGGGTAATCCCGGGCTTCACGACCTCGTCGCCTGCCTTCTATGCCGCCATCGGCGTAGGTATGGCCCTGATGCTGCTGCTCAACACGCCGGGTAAGTTCCTCAATCCGCTGCTCAACATCGGCTCGGGTCTGTGGAATCTGTACAACAACATCACCGGTCTGCTTTCGGACGTGCTGTCGTACATCCGTCTGTTCGCCATCGGTCTGTCGGGTGGTGTCTTGGCGCTGGTGTTCAACTCGCTGGCCGAGGGCTTCGTACCCGAGGGTGCCAACATCGTGGTGCGTATTCTGGTGATGCTGCCCATCCTTCTGATTGGTCACGGCATCAACCTCTTTATGTCCACCATCTCGTCGTTCGTACACCCGATGCGTCTGACCTTTGTGGAGTTCTATAAGAATGCCGGCTTTGAGATGGCTTCGCGCAATTTCGAGCCGCTGAAAAACGAAAAAGACAACGAATAAATAAACAACAAACAATTAAAAAACAACAAAATTATGGAAACAACTGCTTTAGTAATGGCCTATGTCGGCGTAGCTCTGATGGTAGGTCTGGCCGGTATCGCATCGGCTATGGGTACTTCGATCTGCGGCCAGGCTGCCGTTGGTGCAATGAAGAAGAACGGTGGCGCCTTCGGTAGCTACATGATTCTGTCGGCTCTGCCCGGTTCGCAGGGTCTGTACGGTTTCGTCTGCTTCTTTATGGTGCAGGGCATGCTGGCTAACCCCACGATGTTGCAGGGTGCAGCTATCCTGGGTGCCGGTATCCTGGTTGGTATCGTAAACCTGGCTGCTGCCATCTATCAGGGCAAGGTCTGCGCCAACGGTATCGCTGCCATCGGTAACGGTCACGACGTAATGGGTAAGACGCTGATTCTGGCTGCTTTCCCCGAGCTTTACGCCATCCTTACCGTAGCTGCTACGTTCCTCATCTCGAACATCGTGGCCTAACGCAAGCTATCGACAACGAAAAAAGGCTGTCCTTTCGGGACAGCCTTTTTTGTTGGCTTTGGGCACACACGCTTATCGCTTCTCAAACCAGAAGAGACCCGCACGATTCAACACCGTCGGTTGGGTGCTCTTCACCTGCTTCTGCAGACGCTTTGCAGCACCCGTCTTCATATCCACCTCGTAGAGCGTGTAGCTTCCCTTGGGCAACGTCACCTCAACCGTAGCGGCCTTGGGAAGATAGACAAGAGCACCCTTCTCACCCATCAGACGATACGAATCGGCATCGCTCAAGGTCGTGGTCATCTGCGGAATTGCAGCCAGCAGCGACTCGTTCTCGATGCGGAGCGTCGGACACGAACCTCCTGCCAAGAGGATGGCCCAACCGTAGGCGGGATAGTTCTGCGAGAAGTAGGTTACGGCCTTCTCGGGGTGAGCCTGACGATATTCACTCACGGCACGATAGACCGAGGCGAAGTCGATCGTTCCGACCTTGATTTTACGGGCATACTGGCGGGGAGCCATACTTACACCACCCTCCGGCTCGTAGGTCGTGCCATCGGAGCGGTGGTGCCAATAGCGAATGTCGATAATATCGACCACCTCGGCTCGACGCTTATCCTTGAGGATGGCATCCTGCACATCCTTCGTTGCCGAGAGGGCCACCAAGACATCCTTGCCCTTCTCGGCCTGCCACTCGGCGATGCAATCCAACCAGAACTCCACAAAGTGGAGCGGACCGGTGTACTCCTCGCTCACCAGGTGGATGACATTGTCGTAGTCGGCCAACTCATCCAAACACATACGGATGTAGCCTCGGTGCAGTTCACGGCGCACGGGGTGGTTTACGTCGTAGAACATATCGGCCACAAAGACACGCTTGTCGCCTGCAAAGTTCGTCGGCTCGGCAAAGCCCGTATTGTTGATGTTGTTGGGCGTGCGCCAGGGGCTATCGACCCAGTGGGCACCCGCCTCGATGATGTTGTGCTGGAAGTAGTTCTGGTGGAAGAGCAGCAACCCCTCCTTCTTGGCTTGGGCGGCAAACTCACGCAAACGGCTCCAATACCAGGTGTTGGGCTTCGTCAGGTCGTACTTCGACATACCGTCCCAGCCCTGCCCCTCGCCCGAGCGGGCAAAGGGCTGCTCGTAGTGCGGGGCCCACACATCGCCATCACGACGACGCACACGGATATGGTCGTCACGACGACGGTCGTACCAAAGGCCGTAGTTGTGGTCCAAGAGCAACGTACCACGCTCCTTCATCTCTGCAACCACCTCGTCGATGCGGTCCGTGAGGCCTCGACCCTCACGATCGGGCACAAAGCGGGTGACGTGGGCCGTAGCCTTCTCGAGTTGGTCGAACTCCAAACTACCGCTCCACCAACGCACATTCTGACGACCACCCACCAACAGGGCATCGTTCATCACCAGACGGCCCTCCTTCAGGCCATACTTCGTCACAGGCTCGGCACAATCGACCTCGGCCAAGAGAGCGGTTACCCCGTTCGGCTCGATGGAGGCCGTGAAGGGGGCCCGGGCAATCCACATCGGCAGCGTTACACGAGGCTCGTAGGCCTCCTTGGCCAGGGCGACGGCCTGCTCGATGGTGGGGCTTGACGAGGCATTCGTATTGCGGTCGTAGATGCGGGCAATCTGCTGGGCCTTCTCCGCCCCGATACGCTCCGAAAGCTGGGCACGGAAGAGGCTGTAGGGCTTCACAAACTCATCCGAATTGGTGATGATGCCGTTGCCGCAGACCGTGGCCCACGAGCCGTTGGCGTAGTTCATCCCATAGGCCTCGGGGGCATAGCACTCGATACCTGCCGCCGTACATTGCCAAGCAACACTGTTCACCGTATTCCACCCTGCACGAGCGTGGGTACGATCCAGACTCTTGAACGAGAGGTCGTGGCCGTTGATATTGACAATATCAAACAACAGACCGCACGCCCAAGCCCCCGTCGAGCCACTAAAGCCCTTCGAGAGGTAGCTGTCGCACTGCACAAAGGCGTTCGGACCTGCGGCATTCATTCCTGCAGAGAAGTCGTGCTGACCGTGCTCCGAGTAGCAACGCTGAAAGAGGGTGTGCTGTCCGAGCGTGAAGAAGGTGCGGCGGCGTGAGCCTGCAATCTCCGACACGGGGTCGAACGATTGGCAATCCTCCACCGTGATGCGGCGGGCATCGTGCTGCACCGCTACGGCCGAGCCTGCCAGCTGACGGAAATCGACCTGACGCACCCAGCAATCCTCCACATTATCCATCCAAACACCCGTCCAGGCGTGGTTTTCGTCGAGCGGGTAGTTCTTATCATAGTCCGAAACGATGGTCAGGTGCTCCACACCGCACTCCCCGATGCGACCTGCCCAGGTATAGGGTTTCACAACGACGGGGCGCAGACCCAACTCGAAGGTCAGGGCATCGTTCAACGTCAGGCGGTTACCCTCGATGGCGGTAATCGTACGATCCCACCCAATGCGCACATTGCCCGGGCCGAGCTGACGCTCCAACTCGGGGGTAATGACCACATCACGACCACGAGGACGGGCTACGGGTTGCTGTTCGACAACCACCTCATCGCCCACCGAAAGACCCTTCGTCGAGGCCACCTCAAACGAGCTCTCCCCCACGGGAATCGACTCGGATGTGACGGCCACCTCGCCCGTAAAGGTGCGATCGGCCTCGCCCTCGACATAGATCACGGCACCACGATCCACACCCCGCTTTACGAGCACCGTACCCTCCTTGCTTTCGCCACGCAACACAATACCCGAGGCCGAAATGCGGAGCGGTTCATCAAGGTAGTAGGTGCCTTTTGTCAGCAGAATGGCACCACGCAGACCGTTCTTATCCATCGGACGGGCTGCCAGAGCATCGATGTGGCCCTGAATCGTTCGGCTGTCGTTCTCCGAGGGCGAGAGGGTGAAGACCACCTCGGCATCGGGAATCAGCTCGTTCGAGTTGCGGTAGCCGCACTGCGAGAAGTCGAGGATGCGGTTACCTCGGCTGTCGGCAGCGTATTGGAGCTTACCCTGAGCTACCGAAATCGGAAAAGCGGGTTGTGCCACACCCTGCGTGCAGCACAAACCCGCTATACCGAGAAGCGTAAAAAGCAGCTTCTTCATATATGTTATCGTGTTTTAGAACAGCTTCTTACGGCCGTGCAGCGTGTCGTGGTTGTTCTCCAGGTTGGTCCAATCCACCTTCACGGTCGGGTCGATGCCGTTGATATACTTCTCGATGTTGGTATAGCCGTCACCCGACACATCGCCCGTAGCATCCGAGCTGTCGTTGGGGTTCAGACCATACTTCTTCTCCCACTTGTCGGGCATACCGTCGCCATCCGTATCGACATAGGGCTTACCCTTGTACTCGGGCAGACCACCCACCTGCTGCGGGTCGGTAATGATACCCTGCTTGTACGAATCGGCGGGCAGACGACGCTTCACATAGAGGGGCTGGTGCTCACGGGCATCCTTGGCAGGATAGACCTTACCCGTCTTGACCGACTTCATCACACGGGCATCCACCGCATCACGCTTCGGGAACGAAGCACCGCCATAGTCAAGCACGAAGTCGAAGGCCTCCTCGGCCGAGAGAATCGTCACGGGGGCCATCTCGAAAGGCTCCTCCGCACGGACACGCTTCATCAACTCGGCATTGTCGGCCGTGACGAACTGATCGCCGGCCATCACACCACCGGCCCAGTTGTCGGCCGTTACGGCAGCGTTGGCAAAGGTGCGGTTGCCCGACACATAGGCACGACCCCAATTGCCGCGATTCGCCTTGTCACGACCGTTCTCAACCTTGAGGATACGCCACGAAATGGGCTTGCCCTCGGGGGTAATCGGGCCGGGCTTGAAGTTGTTGGCAATCATATTGATGCGGCTGGTGTGGTCGCCACCATCCACCGAACGGTTCCACCAATTGAAGGTGGTGTTGTTGATGAAGTTGAAACCGCCGTTCATACCAATCGAGCAGTTACGCGAAATGTTCGAGGCGAAGACGTTGCGGGCAAAGGTCGAGTTGTGACCGCCGATCGTCGCACCAAACGCGTGGTTGTACATATCGAGGCACTCCGAGAAGATCGAGTTCTGGATCGTTACGTTCACGGCGGGGAGCTTCTCGCCACGGCCATCGGCCTGACGATTCCACACGTGGCGGTAGATCGACATATTCTCGTCCAGACCCCACGAAGCCGAGACGTGGTCGATAATCACATTACCCACGGCGTTGCCACCCAGCGCATCGTCACGGTAGGCCACATCGGTCTGACCACGACGGAAACGCATATGGCGAATCACCACGTCGTGCGTATTGATGTGCACCGAAGCACCCGTCACGCAGACGCCGTCACCGGGGGCCGTCTGACCTGCGATGGTGATGTAGGGGGCGTTGATGTCGATGGGCGCCTCGAGGCGAATGACACCGGCCACGTTGAAGACCACGATACGGGCACCACCCGTTTCGCACGCCTCACGCAGCGTACCGGGGCCACGATCTGCCAACGAGGTCACGACAATCACCTTACCGCCACGACCACCGGGGGTGTACATACCACCACCCTCGGCACCCGGGAATGCAGGAATCGAGGCCTTCAAGAGCTGCTCGGGTTTCGAGGCCCAGGGGCGATAGATGCGGCCAAACTCCTTCTCCTCCTGCTCGATGATGGGCAGGGCCTTCTGCCAAGCCGCATCCGAGAGCTTCTGCCACTCGGCACTCTGACGGGCAGCACGAGCCTCCACCGAATCGGGCACCTCGGGGTACTGCGCCAAGACGGGCAACGCCAACACCGAAGCCAAAATCAGGACTAAAATCTTTTTCATAAAAGGTATTGTTAGTTAGTAATTAGTATATCTGCTTGCTCGAAAAGAGTGCGCAAAGGTATCTATTTCTCGCTTATTCAACCCCTTATGAGGGGTCAAACGACCAAAACAGACCCCGAAACGACCCTACTGCACGCCGAACTCCTGCTGCTGGCGATCCACCTCCTCCAACAGGCGGCGTTTCTCCTCCTCGCTGAGCTGCGTACCCTCACTCTTGTCGCTCTGCGCCGTGGTGCTCTCCACCTTTTGCTCCGTCTCATCGTAGCAGAAGGGCAACAGCGCAGGCACCGATTTCAGCGTGATCTCGGCAGGTGTGGGGGCGTGCGTACCGGGGAAGGCCACCTCGGCCTTGATGCGAATCTCGCCCGCCTTGCGGGTCGAGCGCACCAGGATGGGGGCCGAGCCAAACTCTACGGGGCGGGGGTTGGCGTAGATCGACTCATCGCCGATAATCTCGCCCTCACCCTCGATGCTGAAGCGGATGAACTCCTTGGCCAGACGGCGCACATTGCCGCTGTCGTCGGTCACCTCGGCCACCACGACCACAAAGTCCGAGCCGTCAGCCACAAGCGGCTTGTTCTCCCAATCGACATAGAGGCGCAACTTGGTCGAGCGACGCGACGGCATCCGCTTCGTCGAGCAGACCACCTCGCCATTCAGGTAGCCCTCGGCCACCATATTCACGGCCTGCCAATTCTTGTTCGTGTAGCTGTACGAACGAGCCTCCCAGAAGTCCCACACATCCTCGAAGACAACGGGGGGCGAGGGCATCGTGCGGTCGCCGCGCTCGACGGGCTTGGTCCACGTCTTGGCGCCGTTGTAGATCGACAAGCGCACCGAATCGCAGTTGGTATAGACCACCACATCCTTCTCGGACCACTGCGACATCTCGTGCATAATGTAGATCATCGGGCCACTCTCGGCCGTCGGGTGCTGCAACGTAGCAGGGGTCTGGCTGCGGAACATCCAGTAGGCATACTTGGGCTGACGGAAGGCGTCGTAGATACCACCCCAATAGGGGTCGGGATGGTAGCCGCGCTGGTGGTCGAAGGGGTGCCACTGGGCACCGCCGATAAATTGCGGCTCGGTGTCGTAGAGGCTGTTGTAGGTCTCGGCCAACGACAGCGCCTGAATCGACTGGGCACGCTCGCCCCAGCTGCGCGAAGCACGGTTGTTGTTGTTGTGAGCATACCAATCATCGACATTCTCGCCCCACTCACGGGTAAAAATGGTCTGGTTGGGGGCATCCTCCTTCTGCTCGTCGCCCGGCCAGGCATAGACCACATCGTAGTTCTCCTTCACGCCTGCCGAGTGAACATCGGCGGCGGCCACGGGACGGTAGGGATAGGGATACTCATCCTTGGTAAGTTGCAACGCCTCGAGCGAGAAGTCGTGCGGGTAGCGGGTCTCGTTGAGAATCGGCTCCCACATCAGCACCGAGGGGTGGTTGCGGTCACGACGGATAATCTCACGGGTGTTTTGGTGTACACGCTCGGCAAAGAGGGGATCCTTGTTCCAATACTGCCAGCCGGGGGTGGCCACAATGACAAACAGACCCAGCTCATCGCAGGCATCCATAAACGAGGGGTCCTGCGGGTAGTGGGCCACACGGATGATGCGGCAACCTGCATCACGCAGACGCTTGGCATCACGCCACTGCTGCGAGTTGGGCACGGCATTGCCCACATAGGCGAAGTCCTGGTGGCGGTTGGCACCCACCAACTTGCCATAGGGTTTGCCGTTGAGGATGAAGCCCTCCTCCTTCGTAAAGTCGAACGAACGAATACCGACACGGGTCACACCGCCATCCAGCGGCTTGAACTGCTCCTTGATGCGGGTCTCGATGCGGTAGAGGTAGGGATTTTCGGGACTCCACAGCGTCGGGTTCTTCACCACAAACTTCTGCTGGGCCGTCTTGGCCGTGCGACCCTGCATCGAAAGGCGCTGCGTGAGGCACTTAACGAGGTTCCCCTCCTGATCCACAAGCGAGGTCTCGACGGTAATCGAGCGATTGCGATCCGTATCGTTTCTCACCTCGGTCGAGACGTGCACCTCGGCACTCTCGTGGGTGATCTTCTCGAAGTGCACGAAGATACCGCCACCGGCCACCTTGCCCTCCTCGATGGGGTCGGTGATGCCGACCTTGGAGCGGGCAATGAGCCAAACGTCACGGTAGATGCCGCCGTGATAGGCGAAGTCGAGCGTATATTGCGGCTTGCCGGGTGGGTACATCTTATCGTTCGTGTTGTCGGCCTCAACAGCCACCACGCAACGCTCACCGGCCTTCACACCCGCCTTCGTAAGGGACAACATCACAGGCAGATAGCCACCCAGATGCTCCTCGACGAGCTTGCCGTTGATGTAGAACTTCTGCTTACCCATCACCGCCTCGAAGTGCAGCAGGGCCTCCTTGTCGCCACACTCCGACGGCACGGTGAAGTGTTTGCGATACCACACCTTGCCCTGATAGTTGCGACAACCACTCGCCTCGGCGGGGGTCAGCTCCACGGTGTGGGGGGTCGATACCACCTCCCACTGTCGGTCGTCGAAATCGACCGCCTCGGCACCGGCCACATCGCCCTTGAAGAAGCGCCAGCCGCCATTGAAATCATAGACCAAACGGCCACAGCCATCGAGCGGAACGAGGCCCGCCACCGAAATCTCCTGCGGCTTCATCTCGTTGGTTTGTGCCGTACCCATCAGCGGCAACAGCAGACCCAACGCCATCCAAATCATCTTTTTCATCCCTGAAATTTATTTTACGGGTAACATAATCTTCACATCCTTCATTCGCTCCTCGGGCAGCACCTTGAGCGAAACCACCCGGCCGTCCTTCAACTCGGCCTCGACGGTCGTCTGCATCGGGGCGTGCAACTTAAACTTCACATCCCACTCCGCAGGCCAGGCACCGAACAACACAATGCGTTCGCCGTCGGTCTGCATCAACATCTGCTGCAAGCCGATGGCACCACTGCCGCCCCAATTATGGTCGGGAGTCCAGTCGAAACCCGGACCCCAGAAGGCGGGGAAGCGGTGCGGGCCGTTGCCCAGCTTCTCTTTCAGCAGGCGCACGGCATCGTCGGTTTGGCCCAACATCGCGGCCCAGATGTTGTCCTGCTTCCACCCCTTCGACGAACGCATCGCCACGGCGTGGTCGTCGTAGAGATAGGTATTCAGGGCCACATCCAACGCACGCTCCGAGGCCAACGAGTAGTAGCCCCACGGGAAGACGGGGTAGAGCTGCGGCGTCTCGGTGTTGTTGATGCGCTCCCACGCCACAGCGGGGGCAATCATCTCACGGCCATTGACCGTGCGCAGCGGCAGTTCGGGAACTCGATCGAGCATTGCACGCCAGGGCGAAAGTACCGTATCGGCGGTCTGCTCCTTCAACTCGATGTAGCTCTCCAACACCCGACGAAGACCGGCGATGGTCGAAGAGGCGTTGTAGGTCATCTTGTAGGTCTCGCAGCCCGAGCCGGGGAAGAGAATCAGCTTTTTGTTGCCATCCAGGGCGTTGCGGCCACGACGGCGGGCCAGGTATTGGTAGTGCTCGTCGAAGAAGCGCAACGAACTCTCGATTAAGGGCTTATAACGCTCCACATCGGCCTTGTCGTAGCGCCACGTCTCGATAATCATCTGGCAGAACTCCAACACCGTATCCCAGCAA
The DNA here is from genome assembly GCA_017436185.1 of Alistipes sp. The sequence continues at coordinate 148,169 of JAFSDP010000007.1, forward strand.
TGCTCCAACCAGGCGTTGTACTCGACACCCTTATCGAACCACTCGGGGCGTTTGGTGCCGTACTCCATATAGTTCGGCAGGCCGAACAACTCGATCTGCTCGGTGAACGAAGCACCCTCGTGACCCCAATAGAAGCGGGAGCGCAACTCGGCATTGGGGCGCATACGTTCGTAGAAGTCGAACTGCACGGTCATCAAATCGAAGTCGCCCGAGCGCAACATCGGCCAATAGACCAGACGCTGATTTTGGGCCGTCATCGTACCACCGCCCCAATTACGGAAGTCGGGCGTAAAGGGGTTTTCGGGATTGACGAACTGCGGATCGAAGGTAAACAATCCGCCATTGAACTTCGTGGGGTCGCTGCCCAGACGGTTGCAGCCCCACATATAGCGGAAGAGGGTGTAGTTGCGAGCCACCTCCGAAGCCTCGCCCTCAGCCTCGATCCAACTGCGCTGCCAGAAGTCGCTCCACCACGCCTCGGTCCGAAGTTTGGCATCCTTACGATCGGCCTCGGCTGCGGTCTTCTCCAATCCGCGCTGCCAGGCGGCCACCTCGGTGGTCTGGTCGGTATGCAGGGCGATGGTGAATTGCAGACGACGCATCGGCTTTATCGTACGGAACTGCCAGGCCCGATAGTCGGTCGAGAGGTACTCGGCAGTGGTCGTCGTCACAAAGCGCAGGTCACGGCTCCACAGCTTACCGCCAAAGATGCGGTGAGCCAGCGGATTCCACAGTTGGTCTTTCACCTCGTTCATTCCCTCCACCTCGACCGTGCGATCGAAGAGGGTCACGGCGGGGTTGTGGTGGTAGAACACCACTCCGTTCGCAAAGGGGGTAATCGTATCGGCAGCAGTCACCAAATCGGTCGGCTTGCGCCACTTGTGCGAGGCCTGACGCCCCTCGAGTTTGCGGTAGGGACGGGGCTGGTAACGCCAATTTTCGTAATCGACTTGGCAGTTCACCGCCCGAGGGCTCGCCACCTCGCAGTGAATAATCGGGTGGAAGGCATCGACCCACAGGCGGATGGTGGCACCGTGTAACTGAACGACCATCTCGCTCTTCGAGAGGCACAGCGTCTGGCTAAAAGGGGCATCGGTCTTACCGCCCTCGATTTGCAGACGCACACGACCCGCTTTGAGCAGGGCGTTGTGCTCATCATAACTGCCACTGCGGGTGATGTAGAACAACAAATCGTCGTTCTCGACCCAGACATTCAGACCCACATCGCCACCGCCCAGCGGCATCGACTCCGAGGAGTTGTGGCTTTGCGTGGTCCAGACGTAGTCGGCCGGCTGCGCCATCGCCGCCACCGACCACAAAAGTGCAATGAAGGAAAAGAGTTTTCTCAAACCTATTGTTGGTTTTTGGTGCTATATTTTACTTCTCTTTGATGGGGGCGGGGTCGGCCCAATCGTCCGAGCGGAACGACGAGATGGGCAGCCCATCCGAGCCGTACAGATCGCCTACGACCCAATCCTTGAAGCCATAGCGCACAGCCACGGGTTTCTTGACCTGCTCGCTGCGCACGATCATCTTCTTCTGCTTCACCTCGGCCTTGGCAGGATAGAATACACGATCCTCACCGGCCACCTCGAAGCATTTCGACTCAAAACCGTGCTTGCACGAAATCCACATCGACGAGCGGTCGAACGAAACCTCCACCACGTCGCCCTTGAACTCCACCTCCTTCAAGATGGGAGCATCGCAGTAGATACCCTCAATGCCGTAGGTCTTGGCCAAGGCGTGCAGGGCCAGACGCTCACCGGGGGTCTGTTTGTCGTAGGGGTGGATGCCACGCTCCATACCCACGTCGAGCAGTACCGCCATACCCGTGTTGGGTACCATATGCTCCACCTTGGCCTGCTGCTCACGCAGGTAGGCCGAGTTGTAGCGGGGCTGCCCCACGGCGGTGATGATGTCGTAGTCGAACGGGGCAATCTGGCAGTAATAGAAGGGGAAATCGCCAATACCCCACTTTTCACGCCAGCCACGAATCATCGCAGCATTCAGATCGGCGTAGTAGTAGGCACGATTCCAGTTGTCACACCCCTGATACCAGATGGCACCACGGATGGCCATACCCACCAGCGGGCGCAACATACCGTTCCAGAGAGCCGTCGGGCAACGCTGCTGGGTCTTATCGACCTCCTGCTGCGTCTTGGGCAGGGTCACCTGCTTGAAGGGGGCGAGCATATCGGGGGTCATCCAAGCCTCGCAGGCCGAGCCACCCCAGGCCACACAGATAAGACCTACGGGGACATCGATCACCTCCTCGACCATACGACCAAAGTAGTAGGCCGTAGCCGAGAAGTCGCGAATCGAGAGGGGGCGAGCCTCCTCCCACTTACCCACGACATCCTCCACCTCCGCAATTTGGGCATTGCGCTTCACGGTGAAGAGGCGGATGTTGGGGTTCGTGCCACGAGCCGCATCGAGGTTGCCATTCTCCACAGGCTGATTCTTAAAGCCCTTCATCGGCATCTCCATATTCGACTGGCCGGCGCAGATCCAGACCTCGCCCAGCATCACATTCTTAAGGGTCAGCTCCTCACCATCCGAGAGACGGATTTCGTAGGGTCCTCCCGCCTTGGGGGTGGGAATCGACACCTTCCAGCGACCCTCTTTATCGGCACGGGTCGTATAGACCTCGTCGGTCCAACTCGGCGCCACACGCACCTCCTTCTTGGGGGTTGCCCAGCCCCACACGGGGGCATCAGTCTGCTGTTGCAGGACCATATTGTCCATAAAGAAGGCGGGCAGTTTGATGGCAGCCTCACTCGACCACGCCCACACCATCGCCACAGCGATGAAGATCCATTTTTGCAGTTTCATATCGGTTTTCGGTTTAGTTATTTCACAATTTCGAGTTTCAGTCCGCCAAGCAGACCTGCCGGCAACAGCGTATCATCGGCACGGCGGTACGCAGCGTTGGTCCAAATATGGCGGAAGGGGGCCTCACCTCGGTCGGCACCCAAGAGGGCATTGGCCCAGGTGTTCGACACCTCGATGCGCAGTTGGTTCTCGCCCCGCTCAACCGCCTCGGTAATATCAACCGTATAGGGGGCTGTCCACGCCACGCCGCAACGCTTGCCATTGACCCACACGGCGGCCACATCACGCACATCGCCCAGGTGGAGGAGAACACGCTCGCCCTTCTGGCGGTGGCGGAAGGTGGTGCGGTAAGTCACCGTACCCGAGAAGTATTTCAGCGAACGGTGGGCCTTCGTCGTCCAATCGAAGAGCTCTTTGGTGCGCTCGGTGCGCACACCCTCCTCGCCCAAATCAAACGTAAGCCACCAATCGGATGTTGTGTCGAGGGGGCTGAGGATCGATTTGCGAGGCTCAACCTTCGTCGGCTCACCCGCACGGCGGAAGACCACAAACACAGAGGCGTAGGGCTCCAACTCGACGGTAATCTCGGTGCGGTTCTCACAACGTTTCCACTGTGTCGCCTCACGGATTTCGCCCGTCACGGCATCCCACAACTCGGGCACACGGTCCGCCACACGCAGCGAGGCGGTCAGAGTACGGGTCTCAGGAAGTTGGTTGCTCAAGAAGTAGATGTCGGTCTGCTCCTCCTCCGAGCGGCGATGGGTCCAAGCCACCTCCTCGGGCACAATCACATCACGCTCCACGCCGTAGGCCGAGAAATCCTCGGCCGTGTAGGGGATTTCGGGCACGATAAGTCCCTCCCGCTTCAGGGCCTCGATTTTGAGGCGCACCTCCTCGCTCATTCTGTTTTCGGGGTTCATCGGATGGGCATCGGGAACGACCAGCACGCTGTACGAAGCCCCTCCGGGCAGCGTCAGACGCCCCTTCTCGACCCGAGCCAAACGCAGCAACGCATCCCGATTGAACGAGTCGTAGGCATATCCACGCAGCGGATTGATCCACTTTTCGGGGTCGGCCATATTGGCCGAGTGGCTCACGCCGACGGGCTTTTTACGCAGCGGCTGACCCTCGTTCTTCAGGCGCACCTGCTCCTCGGCCACCCGCTTCTCTCCCATCAGACCCGGCAGCGAGCCGACCAGGCGGTCGGGCAAAATCGAGCGGCGGGGCATCTCCTCGCCCGTGAAGACCGCCACATCGACCACCGGATGGCCATATTGCAGCAGCACCTGCGCACGAGCCACATAGTCGTTCATCGCCGGCGCACCGTTCTTGTACCAAGTGTTGTCACGCTGATAGAAGAGGCCGATGCCGTCAAGGGTCATACCCGGATGGCGGTTAAGCCAGGGGTTGTGGGTACAGACGTGATAGACCAGACGATTCAGACCCAGGGCATAGTTGCGGTCCAAGATGGGTTTCAACATCGCCGGCGTAGCATCCCACACACCTCGCAGCTCGGTGAAGCCCTCGGCCGAGATGATATTCTTGCCATAGACACGACCGCCGCTGATGGCGTCGAGCATATCGTTGGGTTTGTCGTGGGTGGGGCTGCCCAGCCAGAACTCGCCCATCGGCAAATCGACCTTATCGTAGTGGTACATACCGTCGCTGACCATCGTCGGAGCCACGCTCTCGGCCGTGAAGCGACAGCCGTAGGTGTCGGCCTTCTCGGCCAACACATCGAAGAAGACATCGTGAATCAGCTCACCAATCGTCTCACGCACATCACGCAACACCTGCTCCGACTTTTCGGCCGAAACCATCGGAACACCCGCAAACAGAGGCAGCCAAGGATGCAAATCGTAGCCTCGGCGGCTCTTGAACTCTTGAGCAAACTCCTCGCTCCAATTCTGCGAGCCGCACTCCCAGCTATCGACATACAAGACTTTGAGCACACGAGCCGCCACCTCGGGATCCATCTCCGAGCGGATGCGGCCAAACCAATTGTCAATCTGCTTGCCTACGGCCTCACGGCTGAACTTGTCGCACTCCAAACCACGACCTGCGCCACCCGTAGCGTTGGTGTGACCCGTCGAGGTGTGGCCGATACGCAACAGCGTCCAACGCCCCTCGGGGAGCGATACGGTCACCTCGTCGCCTTTGAGTTGCGAGGTAAGATCAACCACCTCCTCCAGTTGGATGCAATCCGTCGAGGAGACCTCCTGCGAGGTGGTCTCACGGGCTACACGCCACACAAAACCGGCCTTACCCTCCCATTGGTGGATGCGGGGCGCACCACCGAAACGAATCTCCTTGATTTTGAGGTTGGGGGCCCACTTGGCGGCATCCAAATCCTCCGACCCGGGCTCACTGCCCGCGGGGTCCCACTCGAAGCAGAACTCTCGGCCAACGGTCGGCGGCACGGCGTGGGTCGATTGGAAATCGGTATTCTGCCAGCCGTGACGGGCGGGCTCCAACTGCGACACGAAGTCGTAGTCGCCACGGCTGTTCTTGACACTCATACGCAGGCGATGGGCCTGGTAGTTGTTGCCCGAGAGGATGATTTCGATATTGCGCACCTCGACGGGTTGCGCAAAGGTGTAGTAGATGCGGCTCTTCGCACGGGCACGAATCACCCCCTTCTCGTCGATCGAGGCACGGTGATTCTCCGCTACATTCTCTGCGACGGTCTCCACCCGCACCGCCGGCACAGGCAACGCCGCCTCACCCCGCTGCGGCAGAGCCACAAGGGCGATATCTTCGTAGTAATTTTCGTAGTGCGAGGGCTTTTCGAGGGTCAGCGTCTGCGGCTTGCCACCCTCGATGGAGGTGTGGGCCGACACCACCTTCTGCATCGACTCCTCGGGGGTAATCCAAGGGCCTCCGGCCAACGCAAAGCCGTCACAGATATGGACACCGAGCTGCAACCCCAGGCGGTCGGCCTCGGTGAAGGCGGTGCGGACACGCTTCCACCAATTCTCGGTGAGCTGGTCCGAGTCGCCTGCAAAGGGGATGCCTCGCTTGTCGTCGCTCGAACGAATCGTCACCAGATAGGCACCACCCAGCCCCGCATCGGCCATCCCTTGCAGGTCGGCCTTGATGCCCTCGTCCGAAATGGCACCATACATCCAATACCACAGCGTCCAGGGTTTGGCATCGCCCTCGGGGGCAGCAAAACGCTCTTCAAGCGATTGAGCAAAGGTTGATGCAACGACGGCCAAGGCCGCCAGCGTCAAAGTGAGCGTGCGAAGCATAGTCTTCATAGGCGTAGTTTCTCGTATTTTACAAAGATACAAAAAGCCCCCGAAACAGCCAAAACATACCAAGAAAATTAAAAGTGAAAAATTAAAAATTAAAAATGACGGGCTGCGCGACCCGAAAGCGAATATAGGGAGGTTAGAGCGTGTAGTGCATTTAGGGATTAGACCAGCTTCGTACAGCGACCTTATCAAACAAGAAAGGGGTCGCGGACAAGCCACAACCCCCATTTTGAATTTTGAATTCTAAACTTTGAATTACTTGTAGATCGGTCCGTAATTCTGGCAGGCACGATAGTCGGCACCCTCCATATCCTGACCGTGGGCAGCCCACGACGAGGGACGGAAAATCCTCTCCTCCTCCACGTTGTGCATACATACGGGAATGCGCAGCATCGAGCAGAGGGTAATCAGCTCGGCACCGATGTGGCCATAGCTGATGGCACCGTGGTTGGCACCCCAGTTGTTCATCACCGAATAGACATCCTTGAAGTAGCCCTTGCCCGTCAGACGAGGTGCAAACCAGGTGGTCGGCCAGGTGCGGTCGGTGCGGTTGTTGATCACCTCGAAGATGTGCGGATCGGTATTCACGGCCCAACCCTCGGCAATCTGCAGCACGGGACCAAGACCCTTCACCAGGTTCAGACGGCACATCGTCATCGGCATCTCACCACGCGTGAGGAAGTGCGACGAATAGCCACCGCCACGGAAGTAACCACGATCGGCGGGGAACCAGGTCGTAGCAGCCAGACACTTCTCCTTCTCCTCGTCGGTAATCTCCCAGAAGGGCTTCATCGTGGGGTTACCCTCCTCGTCGGACTGCTGACCCGTAGCGTCGAGCGTACAAGCACCCGAGTTGATGAGGTGGATAATACCGCCGGCAGCTTTGCCCTCGAGCTTCATACCCGACACACGCTCCACAGCCTCGGGCGACCAATAGGTACGCACATCGGCAAACATCTGCGAACGGTTCGTCAAAAGCTTCATCAACAGCATCGAAACACCGTTCAGCGTATCGTTCTCGGTGGCCAGCACAATCGGCTCACGCATACCGTTCCAGTCGTACGACGAGTTGAGCATCGCCTCGGCAAAGTCGCCATTGGGCTTCCAGTCAGTCCACTGACGCTGACCCTGGAAACCGCCCACGATGGCGTTGTGGCCGCAGCCCTCCTCCTCGAAGCCCATCTCCTTGAGCTTATCGTTACCAATCATCAGGTCGCGCATAATGAGCATCATCTTCACGACGAACTCCCAATTCTTGTCCTTATCCTCGCGGCTGTAAACCAGATCCTCACGGTTCCAATCCTTACCCTCGTTGGGCTTGCAGTACTGCTCCACCCACTTCATAGCCTCCTCGAACTCGGCCTGGTCGTAGATGCCCTGCTCCATACGGCGCAGAATCTCGGTCTCATCGACATACTCGTTGCGCATACCCAGGTACTCCTGGAAGAAGTTGGGGTCGCAGGTCGAGCCGGCGATACCCATCGATACCGAACCAATCGAGAGGTAGCTCTTGCCCTTCATCTGCATCACAGCCAGGGCGGCACGACCGAAGAGCAGCAGCTTCTGCTGCACATCCTCCGGAATCGACATATCCTCCACATCCTGCACGTCACGGCCATAGATACCGAACGTAGGCAGACCCTTCTGCGTGTGGGCAGCCAGAGCAGCAGCCAGATAAACAGCACCCGGACGCTCCGTACCGTTGAAGCCCCAGATGGCCTTCGGCATCAGCGGATCCATATCGATGGTCTCCGTACCGTAGCACCAACAGGGAGTTACCGACAGCACAGCACCCACGTTGTTGTCACGGAACTTATCGGCGCAGGCAGCAGCCTCGGCAACGCCACCGATGGTCGTATCGGCAATGACGCACTGCACGGGCGTGCCGTCCGTATAACGCAGATGCTCGGCATAGAATTTGGCCACCTCTTGGGCCATACCCATCGTCTTGGCCTCCAGCGACTCACGCACACCACGACGGCGGCCGTCGATCACGGGACGAATACCAATTTTAGGATAGTTTTTCATACTTCTTGTGTTTGGTTTAAGTTAGTGATTTATTGATTATTTTGCTTGTTTTTCGTTTTTACCCAAAAGGCGGGTCAGCACAAAGCCCACCACAAAGATAGCCGTCGTGCCGAAGACAATCGTCAGGTAGGTATGCAGCGGCGAGCGGAACTCGTAGAAGGGCGCCCCCTCGTTGATGAAGGGCGAGAGGCTCATCCAGGCGATAACCATCAGGCCGACCACCACACCCAAAATCGAGGCAATACGATTGGGTTTGCGGCAGGCCAAGGCCAAAAGGAAGAGGCCCAACATACCGCCACTGAAGATCGAGGCGAGTTTCCACCAGGCATCCAACACACCGTCGATGTGCATCATCATAAGACCCATCACCACGCCCAACGAGCCCACGGCAAACGAGGCCGTGTAGAGCACCTTCATATTGGTCTTCTCGCTCAGCGGCTTCTTCGAGAAGTGCTGCACAAAGTCGGTCAAAATGATGGTAGCGGCCGAGTTGATCGAGGTAGAGATGGTGGACATACCCGCCGAGAAGAGTGAGGCGATCACCAGACCCGTCAGACCCGTCGGCAGGCCATAGACGATAAACCAAGGGAAGACCTTATCCGAGGCCGTACCTGCGGGCAACAGCTCGGGCTGTGCCGTATAGTAGGCAAACAGAGCCGTACCGATATAGACGAAGACGAGCGACACGGGGACATACAGCAGCGAGCCGAACAGGGTCGAACGAACCGCCTCGGAGGTCGATTTGGCCGTCATATAACGCTGCACGTAGTTCTGGTCGATGCCGTAGTTCTGCATATTGGTAAACAGACCGTAAATCATTACCACCCAGAAGGTAGGCTCCACGAGCGAAGCCCCGAACGAGCCCAACGAGAACTTACCGTGAGCCGCCGCAATCGAGAAGAGTTGCGAGGGGCCTTCGGGCATCGAGAAGGTCAAAAGCAGGGCACAGGCCACCGCTCCCAAAATCAGGATGATACCCTGAATGGCGTCGGTCCACATCACGGCTGCAATACCACCCATCAGCGAATAGAGCAACGTCAGCACACCCGTCCAGATGATAATCGTCTCGACATCCCAACCAAACATCGTGTTAAGCGGCAGGGCTAACAGCAGCAGAATCGAGCCGGTGCGGGCCAACTGCGTCAGCAGATAGCAGACGGCCACGTAGCAACGGGCCCAATAGCCGAACTTGAGTTCGAGGTAGTGGTAGGCCGAAACGCTATTGACCTGACGGTAGAGCGGGATGAAAATTTTGGCCGCCAGCCACGTCGCAAAGGGAATCGAGAGGGAGAAGACAAAGGGATTCCAGTTGCCGGCGTAGGCCTGACCGGGCAGTCCGAGGAAGCTGATCGAGGAGACGAAGGTGGCGAAAATCGACATACCCACGACCCACGAGGGGAGCTTACCCTCGGCCTTGGTGAAGGCGGCGGCACCCTTGCTGCTACGGAAGTAGAACGAGCAACCGAAGGCCACAACACCCACCACAAAGAGGAAGAAAATGGTATAATCTAACCAGGTAATACCCATTGGTTTTCGAGTTTAATTAGTGTCAAATTACAGGGCGCCTAAATCGACCAGGGCCTTGTGAATCTTCCCACGCTCCTCGGTGCGGAACTTGCGGTAGGGCCACGAGAGGTAGTCGTCGCAGATGTCCAGCAACGACAGGGCACACTTCACACCCTTCAGGTAGCTCGAGCCATACTTGCCGACCGTGTAGATTGTACCCGAAATCTGCATAATGCGGCGCTGCAGTTCACGCACACGCTTCAAATCACCAGCCTCGGCGGCATCGAACATCGCAACATAGAGCTCGGGGAAGATGTTGGCACCGCCATTCACGCCACCGTCGGCACCCATCAGCACACACTCGCCGGTCAGCTCCTCGGGACCCACGTAGAGTGAGAAGTCCTCCCGGTCGCCCAGAAGATAGATGAGCGTCTCGAAGTAGTTCATATTGGCCGACGAATCCTTCAGACCCACGATATTGGGGTGATCGGCCAACACAGCGACCGTCTTGGCCTCCAAGAAGACCTTGACGTGCGAAGGCATATTGTAGAGGTAGAGCGGCAGGGGGAGCGCATCGGCCAGGGCTGTGTAGTACTCGATCAACTCCTGCTGCGAGGCGGCAAAGTAGTAGGGGGCGGCAGCCACCACACCTACGGCACCACACTGCTTGGCGTGGTCGGCCAGACGCACACTCTCATCGAGCGACGTATCGGTCACACCCACCAGCACGGGCACACGACCGGCCACCTGTCGAAGCACCAACTCGACAAACTCGTAGCGCAGTTTATAGGTCAGGCTCTGGGCCTCACCCGTCGTACCCAGGATAAAGAGGGCGTGCACGCCACCCTTCAACATATGCTCCACAAGACGCACCGTGCCCTCACGGTCCAACTCATCGTTCCCCTTCAGCGGGGTAATCATCGGCGGAATAATACCACGTAACTTTTTCATTGTCGTATAATTGTCGTATAATTGATGTAATTAGTTCGCTTTAATTTTCAAAATAGCCCAAACAAAGTTATAAATTTTTGTGGAAAAATCACTCGTTTTTCGTTTTTTTTGGAAGATGTATTCCTTTTTTTGTATCTTTGAACTGAAATCTAAACTTAAAACCCAATTCTATGAAATTTTTCAAACTGCTTTTACCCCTGGTGGCCGTAGCCGTAGTAGCCTGTGCCCCCCAATCGCCGAGCCAAAAGGCTTGGGAGGAGATCTACCCTGCCATCGAGGCTAAAATCGTCGCTCCGACCTTCCCCGAGGCCACTTTCGACATCCGTGACTTTGGTGCCAAAGAGGGCGTAGCTTCGCACGACGCCATCAATGCCGCCATCGCCAAGTGTAACGCCGAGGGCGGTGGTCACGTCATCGTTCCCGCCGGTACGTGGCTCACGGGTGCCATCACCCTGCTTTCGAATGTCGATCTGCACCTCGAGGAGGGCGCCACGCTGCTCTTCTCGGACAACCTGGACCACTACCCCATCGTACGCACCCGCTGGGAGGGTATGGACTGCTACAACTACTCGCCGATGATCTATGCCTACCAGCAGGAGAACATCGCCGTAACGGGCCTCGGCACGTTGGATGGCGGTGCATCGCTCAAGAACTGGTGGTCGATGGTTTGGAACGTGGAGACCGACTGGGAGAAGGAGCGTCGCAATACGCAGCGCTACGGCCGTCCCCTGCTGCAGGAGTGGATGGATGCCGAGAAGCCCATCGAGGAGCGTGTAATGGGTCACGGCTATGGTATGCGTCCCCAGCTGGTAAGCCCCTTCGAGTGCAAGAACATCCTGATCGAGGGTGTGACGATGATTCGCTCGCCCTTCTGGAACCTGCACCCCGTCTTCTCGGAGAACATCACCGTGCGTGACGTGAAGTTCAACAACGACGGCCCCAACGGAGACGGTTGCGACCCCGAGTCGTGCAACTACGTGCTGATCGAGGATTGCTACTTCAACACCGGTGACGACTGCATCGCCATCAAGTCGGGTCGCGACGGCGACGCCCGTGCCATCGACGTACCGAGCCAGAATATGATCGTGCGCAACTGCGAGATGAAGAACGGTCACGGTGGCGTGGTGGTCGGCAGCGAGATTGCCAGCGGCTACAAGTACCTCTTCGTAGAGAACTGCGTGATGGATTCGCCCGAGTTGGATCGTGCCATCCGCATCAAGACCAACGCCCGTCGCGGTGGTGTGATTGAGCACATCTACGTACGCAACGTAACGGTAGGTCAGTGCAAGGAGTCGGTGCTGAAGATCAACCTGATTTACGACCAGAAGAGCGTGGGTGATGCCGCCTTCTACCCCGTTGTTCAGGACGTTTATATGGAGAACGTAACGAGCCAGAAGAGCCGCTACGGTGTCTGCGTAACGGCCCTCGAGAATCTGTCGAACATCCACAACATCTACCTCAAGGACTGCAAGTTCGAGAACGTAGAGAAGGAGGAGTCGATTTCGGGTCTGTGCGACGAGATCAACTACGACAACGTAGTGATGACGCTTGCCGCTGCCGAGGTGGAGAGCAAGGAGTAAATTCCCCCATCCGACACAACAAAAGAGAGGCTCGACCGCTGTGGGTCGAGCCTCTCTTTTTGATTGCCCCTTCGGGGTTTTATTTGAGCGGTTGCATACGCACGTGGAGCGTATGGGTTTCTTTCTTATCGATGGCATAACGCTTCAGCACGCCCGGGCCGCAACTGCTGTTGCCCAGACCCAGCACCGCTGCATCGAGCGTCACAAAGACGGCGTTGCGCTCACGCAGGTCGCATTCGTGGGTCGTGCGGGCCAAATCCTCGGCCGTATAGGGCAGCACCTTGGCCGAGAAACACTCGTCAAGCGCCGTGATGACGATACCTGCGCCTCGGCTGTTCTTCAGTATCAGCTCGCTCACCTGCTCCTTGTTGCCTGCATCCTGCGGGCGGGGATAGTGGGTGTACTGACGCTCTACGAGCGAAGCCCAACGGCCGATGCGGGCGGCACGGTAACGGTCGGGATAGCTCTCCATCGGGCCGTAGCCATACCACGAAAGGCCCTGCAGCGAGGGGTGTGCCGCAAAGGTATTTCCCAAGACTGCCAACTCGGGCAGTGTCCCCTCCAAGCGGTACTGCTGCTTCAAATCGAGCGTACCATCGCCATAGAGCGTATAGTTTTCCGAGACCACAATCGCCCCCTCGGCATAGCGGTAGCGCACCTCGGAGCGCACCTCTGCACGTTGGGCATTGACCTGCTCCCAATCAAACGAGAGCAACTCGATGGTCGGTGTATCCATTCCGGCACGACTCCAATCCTTGGCCAACCAATTGCCGAACGAACGGTCGTTGTCGGTCGGGGCACGGAAGGCACTGAAACGAGAAGCGGGCAACGTATCGCAGGGGGCGAAGATGGGTTGCGTGCCGTAATGGAGCGTCGTCAGACGGCCCGTCACACGGTCCCATACGGCCGTCGTCGTGGCAGCCTTCAATGTCAGCTGCTCACCATCCGCCGCCGTCACACGACCCGTACGGGCCACCTCACGCTGCGAAACAGATAGCTGATTATCCGAGAGGACCAACTGCTGGTGAGCCACCTCGTGACCCGCCTCGGCCCAGGCGCAATCCTCGGTAAGGCGCACCGTCAAATCGAGACGCACATCCTGCTTTTGAAGATCGACCTTCCTCATCGCACGCTCCAGATTGATGGTCGAAAGGCCCTCCTCCGAGGGCATCAAATCGGGCAGCTCCCACGCACCTACGGCCGTCACCTCGCCATCGACACGCAACTGCCAGAGGGCCGTATAACCCTCCAAGCCAATGTGGTGGTGGTGCGACGTCACCTCCACCGACACCTGATTGCCATTCAAGCCGTCGAGCGACATATAAACAGGTTGATAGACCCGCTTCACCTCGTCGTATTTCGGGCCATAGCTGCGGTCGGCAAAGACGATACCGTTCATACAGAAGGCTTTGAGGTTGGGTTGATCGCCAAAGTCGCCACCATAAGCCATCTGCAGACGGCCGTTCTTGAGGCGGGCAATGCCTTGATCGCTCCAATCCCAGATAAAGCCGCCCAACATACGGGGATGGCTGTAAATCTCATCCCAATACTCCTGGAAGTTACCCAGGGCGTTGCCCATCGAGTGGGCATACTCGCTCGTCAAGACGGGACGGTCGTCGTTCGTGCGACGGGCAATCGACAGCAGACGCTCCCAGCGGGCATTCTCGGCACGCTCGGCATCGGCTCCCTCCTCGATACCCGGGTTCAGATACTCCTCCTGCACACGGGGATAGAAACGGCTGATGACATCGACCGTCTTGGGGTCGGGTGCCCCATCCACCCCCTGAGCCCCTTCGTAGTGAACGGGGCGGGTGGGGTCGAAGTCGTGCAACCAGGCCGAGATGGCGGCAAAGTTAGGACCATAGCCGCTCTCGTTACCCATCGACCAAAAGACAACCGACGTGCAGTTCTTATCTCGCTCGGCCATACGCACGGCACGATCCATAAAGGCGGCGTGCCAATCGGGGGTACTGGCCAGCGTACCACGCAGACCGTGCTCCTCGATATCGGCCTCGTCCATCACATACAGACCCAGCGAATCGCAGAGTTCATACCAGCGGGGGTGGTTCGGATAGTGGGCCGTACGCACGGCATTGATGTTGGCACGCTTCATCAGGAGCACATCCTCCAACATCCGCTTTTCGCTCATCACACGGGCCGTCAGCGGGTCGTGTTCGTGGCGATTGACCCCTCTAAAACGAATCGGGGCACCGTTGATGAGCACCTGTCCGCCCTTCACCTCGACCGAGCGGAAGCCCAAACGCTGCTCGGCACGCTCGATGACCTTGCCCGTCTCGTTCTTCAGCGCCAGACGCAGGCGGTAGAGGTAGGGGGTCTCGGCCGTCCAACGCTTCGGGGCCTCCACCTCACACTTCATACGACCCAACTTGCGGGGGCCTCGCTGCGGAAACCACTCGTTCATCAGGGCCGCCTTGTGGTTTAGATCCAAGACCGGCTCGATGGGAATCTCCATACGGGCCACCTCACGCCCCTCGGCATCCTCCAACAGCGCCTCGAAGGTGTAGCCCTCGCCACGCTTATTGCGATAGACCGAAAATTCGGGGTCGATTTCGAGGCGGAAATTGCGGTAGTCGGCATCAGGAACGGTGCGCACCGTATAGTCCGTAAGTCGCACATCCTCGGTATGATAGACCACGACATCGCGATGGATGCCGCCAAAACGCCAGAAGTCCTGATCTTCGAGATACGAGCCGTCGCTGTAGCGATAGACCTCGATGGCAATCTGATTCTCGCCGCCACGCACATACTTCGAAATGTTGAACTCCGAAGGCTCCATACTGCCCTGCGAGTAGCCCACCATCTGGCCATTGACCCAGACATAGAAGGCACTCATCACGCCCTCGAAGCGCAGAAACGTCTGCCCCACTCCCCATTGGGCGGGCAGCTTGAAGCTACGGCGGTACTGCCCCACCGGGTTGCGCTCGGTGTAGGTCGTATATTTCTCCTTCGGTGTACCCATCACACGCGGGGGATCGATCTTGAAGACGTAGCCGGCCGAGGCGTAGATGGGGGTTCCGTAGCCATTCACCTCCCAGTTGGCCGGCACTTGGAAGTTATCCCACTTGCGGTCGTCGAAGTCGGTGCGGTAGAACTCCTTGACACGCTCCTCGGGGCGGGCCGTCCAGCGGAATTTCCACTCACCATTGAGTGAAATGGTGCGGTCGCCCTTCGTTTGACCGTAGCCGATGAACGAGGCACGAGCCGGCTCACGGTTGATTTGCAGCACGTGGTGATTCTCCCAATCGGGCGTCTCGGCCACGGCCGTGAGGGTCAGGGCCGTAAGGCCCAGCAACGATAAAATTCTCTTCATAACGCTTTATTGCACATCGAGCGACTCAAAGCCCAAGCCCTGCATCTCCTCGCCCGAGATAATTACACGGTATTTGCCGGCATTGATATAGCCGCCCGACGTGGTGCTCAACACACGCCACTTCTCGCCCAAATCGGGCAACATCACCTCCTGATCACGCAACACGGCACCTGCGGGGTCGATCAACTGCAAACGCAGCGGCACCTGCTTGCCCGTGAGGTTGATGTACTTGAAGCGGAAGGCATAGACCTGTGCCAGACCCGTCTGTACGGTCCACTCGATACGGCCCTTGCCACCCTCGAAGAAGACACCCTCCTTCTTGCGCAGCAGCTCCTTGTGGTGCTTGCCCTCGACGGCGGCCGTCTCGGCCTCGTAGGTGGTCGTGGGTCGGGTTACAGGCTCCTCGGGGAGCAGCTCCTTCGGTGTCTTGGCAAAGGTATCCCGCTCGGCATCGGCCCAACTCCAGGTGGTTGGCGGCAGCGGAGCCACACGCACCGACGCATCGGCCGTAGCGATGGCGATGGCCGAAATCACGGCCTGACCCGCCTTGACCTCGGGGAAGTCGATCTTCAGTTCGCCCCCCTTCACCTCGGCCTCAACGGCCACCTTCAAGGCGTTGTCGTGGCCCTTCTCGGCCCAAATGTCGAGGTCATCGACCACCGTGCGACCATTCACGGCCACATCGAAGATACGCAACCCCTCGCAATCGGTACCGTAGCCGCCACCCGTTCCGTGCCACGGCTCGATGAAGTAGAGCTCGACACGATACTTGCCATCGGGCACGGCAAAGCGGTAGTTCAGACGATGACGACCCCAACGGAACGACTGGAAGAGCTTCCAATCACGAGTGCCGCCAATCGGATCGTAGATCATCCGCTGGCTTGCCTGGTGCGGGGTCAGGGCATTCAAATCCGAGCCCCACGAGTGCGAGTAGCGCACATCGTCAGTATCCCACACCTGTCCAAACTCGTCGGTATAGCTGTCGCCACCGCAATTCACACGATAGAGGTAGTTCATTCCCGCCTCGCCCTTCAAGATGGGCTGCACGTCACGGTACAGGGCATCGAAGTTGGGGGCCTCGTCCAAATTATTGAGCACCAACACATCCTCGGCCACAGCCTTGCCCTTGTAGTAGCCTACGGCACGCAGCACATTGTAGCGAATCTCACGCAGCGGCCAAATCAGGTGGTGACCCACCTTGCCACGCAGTTTGCGCCCCAGGAAGGCACGGCGGTGAGGTGCGGCATCGTTGTAGAGCAGCACCGAGTCGCAGTTGCTGTAGGCCTCAATCGTGGCACGGCACATCCCCTCGAAGCGGTCGGGCCAGGTGTGCGACACCAGATAGACCATCGGATCCTTCTCGGGCGAGATGTAGTTGGCACGATACATATAATAGACATCGTTCGGCTCCTCCCAGGGGGTCACCAGACCCTTGTTGTTGAAGGGACCCACCTTGTCGATACGGCGCAGCGCCTCCTCGGGCTGACGACGACCCGGGTTGTCGTGGCTTGAGTAGATCCACTGATACTGACCACACAGGCGGTGACGATTCTCCTCGGCCAGGCGTACCTTGGTCTCCATAAGTTGGGCCATACGGCTCTCGCTCCAAGCACCCTGAGGGTCGAAGGGCGACGGCTCTTCGTGCAGACCCGTCGTGCGCCAAGCACCATACTCGCCATTGAGCAGCTGATCCTCGGCCGAAAGCTCCTCACCGTAGTTGAAAAGGTTGCCGCCATACGTTCCACTCCAATTCTGCACCACATTCCAATCCGTACCTACACCGCCGTTGCAGGTGGTTACGGGGCGCATCGTGGCACTCGTGGGATCCATTTCACGGATGATGGCCACACACTCCTCGGCAAAGTCGCGAGGCAGCACACTCTCGTTTTGCAGACCCCACAGCATCACCGAGGGGCTGTTACGACGCTCCTTGACCCAACGACGCAACATCGTCTTGAAGTTCCGACGGAACTCGGGCGTATCGTACCACACGTGGGCCGAGAGCTGCGTCCACCACAGAATACCGTGCTTGTCCCAATAGGTCTGGTAGTCGAGGTGGTGGGGCTGGTGGGCATCACGGAAGGCGTTGAAGCCTGCCGCCAACATCTGCTTCACGCGGGCAGCCACCTGCTCGTGCGAGAAGGCGTGGCTCTGACCAAACTGATGTTCGTATTCGCAGGTGCCGTTGATGAAGGTCGGCACGCCATTGACATAGAAGCGGTTATCGCCATCCTTGCGGAAGACGGGCCACGAGAAGGTGCGGATACCGTAGGGGGTTGTCACCTCGTCGGTCGTACGCTTGCCTCCGTCACGCTTGATCATCGAGGCCAACGAGTAGAGATAGGGACGCTCGGGCGACCACAGCTCGGCATTCTCGACCGTAGCGGTCTGCTCGACGATTTTGGTTTCGCCCGCAGCCAGGCTCACCTCCTCGACCAGACGGAAGACCTGCCCGCCGTTGGCATTCGAGAACTTATTGACGACCTGAATCGTCTCCGTTCGGTCCGTATAATTCTTCACCTCAGTACGAATATGTACCGTCTTGTTATCGCCCTCGTTCCAGATGTGAACGCCAAACGGCTCGATGCGGATTTGGTCCGTCAGTTCGAGCTTCACGGGGCGGAAGATGCCGAGCGGCTGCGAGCCCTCGCTGAAGCCCACCTCCGACGAACAGCCACCGCAAATCCAGGGCATATCGGCAATCATTTCGGGATGCTCGGCCTTGACAACCAGATGGTTTTTGCCCGCACGCAGCACACCGGTCACATCCAACGAGAAGACCGTGCGGCCCACCGGATGGCGACCCAGGTTCTTGCCGTTGAGCGTGATGGTGGCGTAGGTGCCCACACCCTCGAAGTGGAGGTAGGCCTGCTTATCGGTAACAGACTCAACCTCAAAGTTTTTTTCGTAGTAGGCCGTGCCGTGCAGGTTGCCGTGCACCAACATTCGGTAGCCATAGTAATCGTCCCAATTGTGGGGCACCGAGACCGTTTTGCGCTCCGCCTCTTTGCCCTCCAGCCAGCTCTTCCAGCCGTGTTCCAACTCCACGACCGTACGGCGACCCTTCTTATCGGGGGCGGGGAACTTCACCTTCGAGCGACCCATCGGACGGGAGGTGGCTACGGCGATACCACGCTTCTCGTCGTTATTCACGGCGCAGTAGAAGTGATAGACCACCCCGTCGTGCTTCACCACGAAGCTCTTGTGGGCAAACATCTCATCGTAGGGTTTGGTCGGGTAGATCAGATCGTCGCCCTGCCAATCGTCCCACGTCACCAGGTCGTAGCTGCAAGCAAAGGTGTTGTAGGCTTTGTAGGGGCGTGAGGGGTTGAAGGCCGAGAAGTAGAACATCACATACACGTCGCCCATCTTGACAATTTGGGCATCGCCCGTGATGGTACCCTGCGACTCGTGCGAGAAGACGGGGTTGCCCTCGTAGCGGCTCCACTTCTTCATATTCTTCGACAGCGCAATGCCGATGCGCTCGCCCTTGTAGCCCGTCTCGGGATTCTTGCCGCCGGCGTTGTAGAACATCACAAACGGCGCACCGAGTGTCTCGTCGCGGTCCCAATAGACCATACTCTTGTACTGCACCAACTGCTCCCACCACTGCACATCCTTGTCCTCAATCGAGAGCAAAGGCTTCAGCGGTGCCTGCCACGGATGGGCCACGGTGGGGTCCTTCTTGGTCCAGGCCTGGCCGATGTTGAGCGGTGCGCTGATTGCCTCGTAGCCACGCCCTGCACCACCGATGTAGGTCATCCAGCGGCGGTTCTTATAGCTTTGCAGCGCATACGAGCCACCCCACTCCATATCGATGAGCGAGAGGAAGCCGCCACGCTGATTTTCGTCCCACGTGCCGTCACGGAACGGGAGAATGCGCCCCAGCGTGCGCCACTCCAAGAGGTTATCGCTCTCGGCCAGCCACGTCTCGTAGCCTCGGCCATCTTTGGCGCCCTTGCCGTCATAGACCACATAGGTCATATACCAACGGTCGTTCTCACGAAAAACGGTCGGGCAGTCGATTTTGTGGTGGTTATCCTCGGGGGCGATGACCATACCATATTTATAGGGGGTGCGGGCCTCGTCATAGACCTCAGCCATTCGCTCCTGCGAAACGTGACGTTGCGCCACGGCGCACACCGACAGCGCCACACCAAAAAGGGTAAATAGAAGTCGTTTCATCGGGGTGGTGGTTTTAAGACTCCACCGCACAGGTTGTGTACGGTGGAGTGGTTTAGGTTGCATTAATAGAAGAGCCAATCGGGGGTCTCATCCGAGCCGGCCAGACCCACGTTGCGGGCCTTCACATCGCTTGAGGTGAAGCCCAGCACCAACAGGTAGCCTCGGGGCAGAGTCACCTCGTGCGTACCCGCCTCGAAGTGGTAGGGGTGAACATTCGTTACGGCCCAACCCTTCACGTTTACGGCATTGGTCAGCAGCGGCTCGGCCTGCTTGTAGTCGTTGGCCGTCGCATCAATCTCGAGCTTGGGAGCCTGGGCAAAACGCTTGTTGTCGCCCTTGAAGTAGCCTACGAGCAGTTTTACAGGCTCGTTGCAGCTGAATTTGAAGGTCGTAGCCTCCGTACGCTTGGCCTCACCGTCAAAGACGAAGCCCTTCAGCCCCACCAACTCGGGGGCGATGGCCTCGATCGTCAGTTCGGGGCGATTCGAGAAGGGCGATACCCCCTCACGCATCTCAACACGGCGCCACAGCCCCTCCAACTGCACCTCGGCATTCGTGGCAGGCTCCACAACGGTCGTCTCTACGCCGCCATCGCTCTTCAGCAGTTCGATGTTGGCCTTCAGTGCCTCCAACTCCTTCTCGTAGTGGGGCAACATCTCGATCCAGGTCTTGTGCTTACCCCCCTCGCCGCTGATCGGAATACGACGCTGAGCGGTCTGCATACTGTTGGCGTAGAGGTAGGTATCTTCGGTAAGCGATACCAGCTCACGGTAGTACTCCAGGCTCTTCTCCAACAGAGGCACGGCGGCATCGAGGTAGGCCACATCCTTGGTCCACTGGTAGCGCAGCACCTCGGCAGCCGACTTCACCTTCCAATAGAAGGCGTAGGCGAAGGCACGGTAGCAACGCATATCGTTGGCCACACGCTCAAACTCGGCCTTATTACTCTTGGCCTCGACACGCTCGATGGCCGCTACGGCCTTATCGCCGTGGGCGATGCACTGCTCGACAATATCCAACGGGAACTCGCCACCGGGGATGTGGTCGATGCCCTTCTGCTCCTTCTCGATATACTCGATGAGCTTCTCGCCCTCGGGGCCGCAGCTCTCGTAGAAGCCCGGGTAGATGGTGTATTTGTAGGGATTCACGAGCTGACTCATAAACATACCCAGCAAGAGGGTCTGGCGGTTACCCTCCGTGATGCCGAAGCGGCGCAACAGCTTGGGGGCAATCTCACCCGCCTCCTCGTAGGCCTCACGCACCGAAGCACCCGCCTCGTCGCTCATCCCGAAGAACTCGCCATACGAATGGTTCCAATAGGCAACCTCTTCGGTGCGGTCACGACGGCAGTTCCAGGCATAACGACCCCAGGCACGATACCACGCCCAGTCACGGTCCAACTGCTCGAGACGGCTGCCATCGGCCACCTTATCGGCCGTGTAGGGCCAATCCCAATACGAGGCCTGCGGATAGAGGTGCAGGGCATTGGCACCGTGTACGTCGTGCATCGCCTGCACAGTCTTCTGCGTGAAGTCGGGCGACGACCAACGGAACGGCTCGAGGTTGGCCAACACGTGCACATTGCTGATGTGGGTCGAGCCAAGCGAGCTCAAATCCTTGTGAATCTCCGACCAGGGGCCGCGCGGGGTGTAGGTCGTGAGCGACTCGCCATTGTACTTGTGCATCGTGTAGAGGTTTTTGTAGATGGGCAGAGCCGCATCCATCACCATACGGCAGTTCGTGTCGTGGGCACGCAGCAGTACGGGGGGTTCGTCCGTGCGACCGAGGGCCGAAAGGCCATCCTTCACACCGGGCAGCACCACCTTCGTAAACCACTCTACATCATCCTCGTAGGTAGCCATCGCCTCACCCAGGCAGCACAGCAGACCCACGTTGGGATACTTCTCCACGAAGGCGGCAATGCTCTTGCGAGTGTAGTCGGCCACGAGCGGCGTGATGGGGCGGTTACGATCCTGCGTCTTCATCCCGTAGTGCTCGGCAAAGGGTTTCGAGAGGAGGATGTTGTAGAACATCTGGATGACGAAGATACCACGCTTCGAAGCCTCAGTCGTGATGAACGAGAACATCTCCTCGTTCAGACGGAAGGTCTCGTCATCGACCTCAACGGCGAAGGGGTAATCCTCCAACTTCACAAGCGAAGCAAAGGGGTGACCATTCCACAGATAGACCGAGTTCATACGGTTCTCGACCAACATATCGAGGTACTTGATCCACAGCGACTTGTCGTAGAACCAAGGGAAACTTTCGGGGGTGTAGGGGTACTCATAGACCGTGCGACCGGGCAGGTAGTAGGTCTTCTGCACACCGATGCAGGTGCCACGCAACACCATCTCGGGGGCATCCTCCAACTCGGCGGGGGCCTCCAACTTGCCGCTGAGGGCCATACGGTCGATCAGTTCACGGCAGCCATACAGCAGACCGTTCTCGTCGTTACCCATCACCGCAATCTGCTGCTCGGTCTTTTCGATGCGGAAACCCTCTTTTTTAAGGTTCTCGCCCGTGCGCAGCGAGAGGCTGATCGTATGGTCGGCCTCGCCGTCGGTTACCACCTCGTAGCCGTTGGCCTCGAGGGCGGCGGTGAGTTGTTCGGCCGAGAAGGCGGTTTGCGGCGTTAGCTCTTCGGGCAGCGTCAGGCGAACCGTTTCGGCGGCACAGCTGCACAGCAACAGAGCCGCAGCCATCATTAAAAATCTCTTCATAGTGTGTTTAGGTTTGAAAGGTTGTAATTGGTGGTTTATAAATTCACAGTCACCTCACGGCCGGCCTCGATGCGCATCGGAGCCTCCACATTGGGCAGGTACAACAGACCCTCGCCCTCGGTGGCACGTACCGTAAGTTGCTCTTTGTCCATCTTGAGGTAAATCTCACCGTTGGGGGTAGGCACGACGCCTTCCATCCACTCCAGACCGCCCAACGTGGGACGCATCTCCCAGGTGGCATAGCCCGGCGAGGTGGGTTTCACACCCAGGTAGTAACGGCCCAGCAGGTAGATGGGCGAGGCTCCCCAGGCGTGGCAGAGGCTCTTGCCGTAGGGACGACCATACATCTGCAGGTGCTCGGTGCCCTGCTCCTCGGGGTTGTACTTCTCCCAGAAGGTGGTGGCACCCTCACGCAGCATACCGCCCCAATACTCCTTCATCTGGCGCATCACCTCCTCCTGCTCGCCCATCACACAGAGGGCCTCCAACTCGTAGAAACGCATATAGGGGGTGGTAATCTTCAGAATTTGGTCGTTGAGCAGTACCGATTGTTTGATGGCAGCCTGCTGTTCGGGGCTCAGATAGCCATAGAACGAGGCGAACATATTGGCGTAACGGGTCACCGCCTCGCTCTGTCGGCCCTCGACGCAGTTGTGGACCAGGGCCTGCTTCTGCTCGTTCCAGAAGGTGGGCAGCAGCAGCTCACGCAACGAGGCAGCCAGCTGCTCGTAACGCTCGACATCCTCCTCCACCTCCGAAAGGCGGGCACACAGAGCCATCGTTTCGAGGCTCTTGCACAGCAACACCTGCTCGATGGCGAGTTCGCCCTTCTTGTCGAGGTAGCCATCGGCCCAATCGACAAAGACCCAATCGCCGGTCATACCCTCGACCATACCTCGGTGGTTGGTGCGACCCAGCACATACTCCATCATCGTCTGCATACGGGGATAAATCTGACGCACGAAGGCCCGATCACCCGTGTACATATAGTAGTCGTAGATGCCGATAAACCAATAGAACGTATAGTCCATAATCGTATTCGTGTGGCTCGTCACGGGGTCCTTGCCACGCAGCAACCACGTCGTACGCTTCACACACTCCGAATCGAAAAAGAGGTAGTAGTTCATTAGGTAGCTCTGCACGGCATCGCCGCTCCACACCCAACGGTCACGCTTGATGCCGTCGATGAAGAACTCACGCGTGGTGAGGTGCATCGTGTAAGCACCAATGTGCCAGATGCGGTTCAACTCCTCGTCGTTGCAGCGGAACAGCCCTCGGTACTCCACAGGGGCATACTCATACTCCATCGCAACACCACCCAACTCGACATCGCCTTCCGTCTCGACATAGATGTAGCGGAAGGCCTTCGAGTTATCCAACACATAACGATCGGTAAGGGGCACGGAACGATTCGTAGCCTCGTCGGTGATCTCATTGCCCGTAACCGAAATGCGGTCGAGGGTCTCGCAAAACTCCTTATCTTGCGCCTCCTCGGGGCTTTCGCCGTAGTAGAGAGCCACCACGCCCTCGCCGACCACACGCTCCAAGACGGCATAGCCGAAGGTCTCGCGACCGAAGTCGTAGAGGCGACCCGTCGCCGTCTCGGTCACCGCTTCCGCCTGCAACTCGGTGCGGCGCAGTTGGTACTGCGAAGGCAGCTCCTCACGGCCGAAGTTCCAGCAGCCGGCCGAGGCGTAAATCGTGGCCGACGTATCGCTCGCCTTGCCGCTTTCGTCGATCCACTCCTTATCCTCGTAGGTCACCTGCCACGAGCTGTCGCTGTGGATGGTCTTACCCTCGACAAAGAGGGCGGGCGGGGTGGCCTGATTCCAAATTTTGATGTTCAGGTGGTGGCGACCTGCGGGGATGGTATAGCGACGGGGCATACCGAAGCGCAGTTTGCCGTCCAACTTAAGGTTGAAGACCCCCTCGGCGGCAATCTCAATCTCCTCGGCCTCGGCCAACTCAACCACCTTCGAGAACTCAACCGTCACATAGTGGCTGTCCGCCTTCCAAAAGGGAGGGAAGAAGGCACCACGCTCCGTGCGGCGGTTGTTCATCTTGTTTCCGAGCCAAATCTCGTAGTCGCCCGGATACCAAATCCAGGTTGCTTTAGAAGTCATCTCCATAGCGCTCACGGGTAATCTGCTCCAAGGTCTTGCCACGGGTCACGGGGGCACCGATCGTACCGATGAGGAGCGAAATAACAAAGAAGGCCAACATAATCGAAGCGGCCAGCGTGAAGCCCTGGCCATTCTCGCCGTAGATATAGACGAAGGCCAGACCCCATACGGCCGACAGACCACGCACGATGAAGAACATCACGCCCTGGGCGGCAGCACGATACTTGGCGGGGAAGAGTTCCGAGGCCCACAGGGCATAGAACGACTGCACCGAGACACCTGCCTGTAACGCCCACAGCAGGGTAAAGAACAACAGACCGCTCAGGCTGTTGATGCCCAGGAACAGGACAATCACCCAAGCCAGCACACCAAAGCTCACGCCTACGGCATACAGCCAACGCTGATTTACCTTATCGACGATGAGCGAGAAGACGAACGTCGTGGCGATAATCACGAGCCACTGACCCGCAGCCAGCAGGTTGGCATACTCGTTCGACAGGCCGCCGGCCGTCTCGTAGATGTGGGGCTGGAAGAAGCCCATCACCGAGCATACGAGGTTCCACGTGAGGTACATACCGCACAGGAAGAGCATCGTGAAGATGTTGGTCTTGTTGGTAAAGAGCTTGCCAAACGAGGCAAATACACTGCCTGCCGTAGCCTGCTTGGGCTGCTTCTCGGCCTCAGCCTTGGCGGCCTTCCACTCGGCCGACTCGTCGAGACGACGTTGCAGGTTCCAGGCGATGAAGGCGACTACAAAGAGCGAGAAGAAGACGATGCGGCTCGAGAAGACATTCAGGGCTGCACCCTCCACACCAAACCAACCGCCGACTGCCTCCGAGAGGCCAAACAGCAGACCACCGCTGGCCGCCTCACCCGTCGGGGGAGCCAACAGTGTACCGAGCAGCAGGATGATGAGCGGGCCGATGCCCCACGCCATCTGCGAGATACCGATGTTACGGCCACGGTTGCCCACCTCCGAGTTCTCGGAGATATAGGTCCACGATGCGGGAACGCCCACGCCGACCGAGATACCCGTTACGAGGAAGCCCAACAGAAGCATCGGGAAGTTCACCGAGACCATAATCAGGGCTACGCCCAACATATAAACGAGCATATTGTAGGTGTAGATGGCCTTGCGACCATACTTGTCGGCCAAGAAACCGCCGATGATGGCACCGATGGCGGCACCGAGGCAGTTGGCCGAGATGGCGTTGAGCCAACCCAGGTGACCCTCCGAGAGGCCCAGGTAGGACTGCCACAGCGTCAGACCGCTTGCGCCGGCCACAATAGCACCGGCATCGAGATAGTTGGTAAGAGATACCGCCAGGGTACTCTTCAACGAGCTTTTCGTTGCACTCATATTTTTCGTCTTGTTTAGGTTTTTCGTTCTGTTCGATTAGCGGGCCAGCGGCATCCAAACCGTCATCTCGGCCTTGCCGCGGTTGCCCCACGCAAAGTAGGGAATGAGACGAATCTTCACCTCACCGTCGGCCTTGCCCACCTCGCGGTAGAGGGTGTTCTCCCACGACTTCTCCTCCATCAGGCGGGCCGTACCCTCCAGGGCCACCATCTTCGAGCCTTCGATTTCGTAGGGGACGGGAGTAAGGTTGATGTTGCTCGGAATGAGCACGTTGTCGATCTTCTTACCACCCTCGATGTCGCAGCTCTCGAGGCAATATACCAGCGGACCACGCTTAACGACGGTCTCGTTGCGGCTCTCCTCGACCAGCGGATTCGACTCCAACAGTTTTACACGCATCTCGAGGGCCAGCTCCACCTTATCGCCTCGCTTCCAGGTGCGCTCCACGCAGGCATAGGTGTTGGCCTTCGTGGCCACGTTTACCGCCTTGCCATTGACCTTGATGGTAGCATTGTCGCACCACTCGGGAATACGCAGATAGAGCTTCATCGGGCTCTTCTTGGCAATCTCGGCCACCTCCAAAAGGATGTTGCCGTCGTAGGGATACCCCGTCTTCTGCTTCACCACGAAGGGTTTACCGGCGTAGGTCGTCGTCAGCTCGCTCTCGCCATAGAGGTTGCACCACAGGGCGTCGTCCGACATCGTGTAGGCGTAGTTCTGTGCCTCGCAGATGGTACGCAGCGTATTGGGCGGGCAGCAGTTGCAGAGGGTGATGTACTCCTCACGCACCTTCGACCAACGCAACGTGTAGGGCAGATCCTCGCTCAGACGCAGCGGGTTGGTGTAGAAGTAGTGCTTACCGTCGAGGCTCACGCCGCTCAAGACGCTGTTGTAGAGGGCCGTTTCGACAATCTCGGCATACTTGGCCTCGCCCGTCGATTGCAACATACGCCAGTTGAAGAGCATATTGCCGATATTGGCGCAGGTCTCGTTGTGGGCAGTCGATTGGGGCAGCTGGTAGGGGCGGCCGTAGCTCTGGTGCACCTTCTGAATCAGGTCCGGCTCATAGACCGTGCCGTCGGGCGAGGTGCCGTCGTAGAGGGCACCGCAGGCACCCGTCACATACATCTTGCGGGTTACGATATCCTTCCAGATGCTCGTCAGGTTCTTCATCAACTGCTCCTCACCCGTCTCGGCATAGACGTCGGCCACACCCGCATAGAGGTAGTTGGCACGCACCGAGTGGCCCATCGCATTGTACTGCTCACGGAAGGGGATGCGGTCCTGGTTGTCGTCCGTGCCGTTCTCGACCATACCGCGAATGTCGATCAGGTTCTTGGCCAGTGCCAGGTAGCGGGGGTTGCCCGTAGCACGGTACATTTCGGTCACGCCCATATAGTGCGAGGGGCAGATGGCGTTGCGAGCCAACTCGGCCGAGGCCGTCTCGTAGAAGTGGCAGAGGAAGTCGGTTGCCTTGATGGCGGCATCGAACAGGGTGCGCTTGCCCGTAGCACGGTAGTGCGTGATACCGGCCATCATCAGGTGGCCCAGGTTGTAGGTCTCGAAGTTCAGACGGTTGGCAAAGGCACCCTTCTCGTCGGCACCACCCACCTTTGTACCGATGGCCTGCTGGGGCTTGTGGCTGTGGGTATCGATGCCCTTGTTGCGCTCGTCGATGATGACGGGGGTGTGGATGTAGCCATCCTCACGCTGCGCCTTAACGACCTGCTCGATGAAGGTGTCCATGATTTTGTCCAACTCGGGGTCTTTGGTGATGGCATAGACAGCGGCTACGCCCTCCATCCACTTGTACATATCGCCATCGTGGAACGGAGGTCCCGAGTGGTGACCGTCGCAGGTGCCTGCGGCAATCTCGAAGTTACGAAATCCGTGTGAAATCTCGGGAGCCTTCCAAATCTCCCACATATGCTGCACCGAGGTTTTGCTGTACACCTCGAAGCGCTCGCCCCAGAAGCCGCCCGTCCAGCGCACGGCGCCCAACGGCGTGTTCGACATCTTGGCAAAACGGCTCTGACGCATATCGGTCAGACCTGCCGTTGCGGCATCCTGCGCCGCAGCCGAGACCACCCACAGCGTAGCTGCGGCAGTCAGAAGCATAAAAATTCGTTTGGTCATAGGTTTTATAGTAATGTTAGTTTTATTCTAATTAACAAAAATACATATTTATTTCAAGAAAACGACACCCGAAACAAAAAAAGGAAAAATTTGGCAGATTTTTATACCGATATATGGCAAAGTTTAACTATTTTTGTCTGATTAGTATAATGCGGTATTATGCCCCGACCACAACGAAACAAAAAAGTGGGGCAACCAACCATTGAAAAAGCAAAAAAATTAAGAAACCTAAAAACCAATATCTAACGATGAAACACAACCTCAAAGCACTCTTCGCAGCCCTTGTGGCCCTGACGATGGGATGGACTGCCACAGCGCAGACCACCGACCGCATCCACTACACCGGCAGTGAGCTTTCAAATCCCAACCTGCACGACGGCGGACTCTCGCCCGTGGTGGGTGTGCACAACATCCAGACGATGCGTGCCAACCGCCATATGGGCCACACCACCAACGGCAACGGCTGGACCTACAACCACCAGTCGATGATGGCCTATTGGCGTGGTTCGTTCTATATGCACTACCTCTGCGACCCGGTCGATGAGCACGTTCCGCCCTCGATGACTATGTTGCAGCGCTCGAAGGATGGTTACACCTGGACCAACCCCGAAGTGTTGTTCCCCATCTACCGCATCCCCGATGGCTTCACGAAGGATGGCTCGGTGGTGGCCAAAGATATCGACGCCATTATGCACCAGCGTGTGGGCTTCTACATCTCGAAATCGGACCGTCTGATTGCCATCGGCAACTACGGCATCTCGCTCTTCCCGAAGGATGACCCCAACGACGGCAACGGCATCGGCCGTGTGGTGCGTGAGATCTACGAGGATGGCACGTTCGGCCCCATCTACTTCATCTACTTCAACCACGCCTTCAACGAGAAGAATGTCGCCTACCCCTTCTACACCCGTTCGAAGGACAAGGGCTTCCGTGAGGCCTGCGAGGAGATTCTCGCTTCGCCCATTCAGCGTATGCAGTGGGTCGAGGAGGCCGACCGTGAGGACCCCATCATCCCCCTGCACAAGCCCTTCAAGGCCTTCTGCAGCTACACCCTCGAGGATGGCCGCATCGTCTCGCTATGGAAACACGCCCTCACCTCGATCAGCGAGGACGGCGGCAACACCTGGGCCGAGCCGATTGCCCGTGCAAAGGGTTTTGTGAACAGCAACGCCAAAATTTGGGGTCAGCGACTCTCGGATGGCAGCTACGCTACGGTCTATAACCCCTCGGAGTTCCGCTGGCCGCTGGCCATTTCGCTCTCGAAGGATGGACTGGAATATACCACCTTGAATCTGGTTTACGGCGAGGTACCCCCGATGCGCTACGCCGGTCAGTATAAGTCGTTTGGCCCGCAGTATGTGCGTGGCATTCAGGAGGGTAACGGCGTACCCGAGGATGGCGACCTGTGGATTACCTACAGCGTAAACAAGGAGGATATGTGGGTGAGCCGCATTCCGGTGCCCGTTCAGCAGCACGCCACAGCCCACGCCGACGACAACTTCGCCGACTACAAGGAGCTGCGCGACCTGAAGACCTGGAACATCTACTCGGGTGTTTGGGCCCCCGTAGCCTTGGAGGGCAAGTGGCTGACCCTCTCGGACAAAGACCCCTTCTTCGATGCCAAGGTCGAGCGCAAGATTCCCGCTTCGCGCCTCCTCACGGTCGAGTTTGACCTCCAGGCCGCCCAGAACGACCACGGCCACCTCGAAATCGAGTTTGTGGACGAAGAGGGTACGGCTTGCGCCCGCATCGATTTGACGGAGGCAGGCGAGATGCGCTCGAAGGGCGGTGCCCGCTATGGCCGTGTGCTGAACTACGAGCCGGACAAGACCTACCGTGTGAAGGTCGAAATCACGCTTGACGACCGCAACTCGACGGTCTATATCGACGGCCAGAAGCGCACGACCCGTATGCTCTTCGCTCCCGTGCAGTCGATTGAGCGTGTGGTATTCCGCACCGGTGCCCGTCGCCACCACCCCACCGTCGACACCTGGGCCGACCAATATGTCGATCAGCCCTACGCCAACGATTCGACCACGATGGCCTCTTTCCGCATTGCCAACTTCCGCACCTCGTCGGCCGATGCCAACGCAACGGCTGCGGTGCTCAATTACAAGGACTTCGACCACTACGTAAAGGTCTTTAACGAGTCGGAGGACGAAAATATCGCCCAGGCCATCCCCAACAGCGAGGCCTCGGCCTGGATGGAGAAGAACATCCCGCTCTTCAACTGCCCGCAGCACAACTTCGAGGAGATGTTCTACTTCCGCTGGTGGTCGCTGCGCAAGCACATCAAGCAGACCCCCGTAGGCTACGGTATGACCGAGTTTTTGGTCAATCGTTCCTACGCCGATAAGTACAACCTGATTGCCTGCGCCATCGGTCACCACATCCACGAGAGCCGTTGGCTGCACAACGACGAGTACCTCAACCAGATTCTTCACACCTGGTATCGTGGCAACGAGGGTGGTCGTATGGAGAAGATGACCAAGTTCAGCTCGTGGAATCCGTCGGCCATCTGGAACCGCTATCTGGTCAATATGGACAAGGCGTATATGCTTGACCTCTACGAAGATATGAAGTCGGAGTATGCGTGGTGGGAGGAGACCCACCGTCTGCCCGACGGCCTGTATTGGCAGGAGGACGTAAAGGACGGTATGGAGGAGTCGATCAGCGGCGGTCGCAAGAAGCAGTACGCCCGTCCGACCATCAACAGCTATATGTACGGTAACGCTTTGGCCCTGGCCGAGATGGCCGCTATGCAGGGCAAGAGCGACGAGGAGCGTCTCTACAAAGCCAAAGCCGAGGAGATTAAGAATCTGATTTTTGATAAGCTCTGGAATGCCGACCACCACTTCTTCGAGACCCGTCGCGGCGAGGAGACCTCGGCCGTGCGTGAGGCCATCGGCTACATCCCCTGGTACTTCAACATCCCCACGAAGGAGCACGACGCCGCCTGGTTGCAGATCAACGACAAGGAGGGCTTCGACTCGCCCTACGGTCTGACTACGGCCGAGCGTCGTCACCCCGAGTTCCGCACCCACGGCGTGGGTAAGTGCGAGTGGGACGGTGCCATCTGGCCCTTCGCCTCGGCACAGACCCTCACGGCACTGGCCAACTACCTCAACACGGAGAGTGACCCCGTCGTAACGGCCGAGAGCTACTTCCGCCATATGGAGCTCTATGTCGAGTCGCAGTACCACCGTGGTCGCCCCTACATCGGCGAGTACCTGGACGAGGTGACGGGCTACTGGCTCAAGGGCGATCAGGAGCGTGCCCGCTACTACAACCACTCGACCTTCAACGACCTGATGATTACGGGTTTGGCCGGTCTGCGCCCCCGTGCCGACCGCACGCTGGAGGTCAATCCGCTGTTGCCCGACACGGAGTGGGATTGGTTCTGCCTGGACAATGTCCGCTACCACAACCACATCATCACCATCGTATGGGATCGCCACGGCGACCGCTACCACCTGGGCAAGGGCCTGACGGTGATGGTCGATGGTAAGAAGGTGGGCAACCGCCCGACGCTGGGTCGTATCATCTGCGAAAATGTACTCTAAATGAATCGTTTAACACACTATATTGCACTCACGGCGCTACTTCTTTCCACCCTCACCGCATCGGCCCAAACGGTGGTGAAGACCACCTGCGAGTTTGAGGCTTCGCCGTTGGCTGTGGAGCGTGCTGCTCCCCGCTTTGGTTGGCAGTTGGCCGACCGCAAAGCCGACGAGCCAACCCGCCAAGCGGCCTACGCCATCGAGGTGGTCGATGAGGCAGGCAACACCGTCTGGCAGTCGGGCAAAGTGAACTCCGACCGAAGCCAATTGGTCCGCTACGCAGGCACGCCACTGCAACCGCTGATGCGCTACCGCTGGCGTGTGCAGGTGTGGTTTGGCCCCGAGGCCGAGCCGTGGAGCGAGTGGAACACCTTCCGTATGGCCCCCGCACGGGAGTGGATGGATGCCTCGTGGATTGGGGCCATCACCTACGCCGATGCAGCGATGCCCGAGGGACGCAAGTTTCACGGTGGCGAGCTGCGCAAACCCGAGGTGCGTGCCGCCTGGGAGGCGGTCGATTCGCTGGCGTGGCGGTCGATTTGTCTGCGCAAGGAGTTCCGCCCCTCGAAGCCCGTTCGAGAAGCCGTAGTCTATGTCTCGGGATTGGGACACTACGAACTTTCGATGAACGGCAAGAAGGTGGGCGACAGCGAGTTTGCCCCCCTGTGGAGTGACTACCACAAGCGTGTCTATTACAACACCTACGATGTCACCGAGCTGCTGAATGGGGGAGAAAATGCCCTCGGCGTACTGCTCGGCAACGGCTTTTACAACATTGCCGATCGATCGCGTTACCGCAAGCTGCAAATCGGCTTCGGTCCCGAGACGCTCAACCTCAAGTTGCACCTGCGCTACGAAGATGGTACCGAGGAGGTTGTAGCCTCGGACAAGACGTGGCGTTACGACCTGAGCCCCATCACCTTCAACACCATCTACGGCGGCGAGGATTACGATGCCCGCCTCGAACAGAAGGGGTGGAACACCGCCTCGTTTGACGATAGCGATTGGCGTGAAGTGGTGGTGCAGGAGGCTCCCCGAGGCGAGCTGGTTCCGCAGCAGGCTCCGCCCGTGAAGATTATGCGCCGCTACGGCATCAAGGAGTGGCACAAACTGACCCCCGAGGAGGTCGAGAAGGCAACCGTCAAGACCAAACGCACGGTCGATGAGTCGGCCATCTTCCTCGATATGGGGCAGAATATGGCCGGTTTTCCCGAGATTCGTGTAAGCGGCAAGGCGGGTCAGAAAATCACGCTCGTGGTGGCCGAGGCCCGCACCGAAGACTTTGCCACCGAGCAGCGCCAAACGGGTCGTCAGCACTATTACACCTACACCCTCCGAGGCGACAAGGAGGAGGTTTGGCACCCCCGTTTTTCCTACTACGGTTTCCGTTACATCTTGGTCGAGGGAGGTGTGCTGAAGGGGATGAAAAATCCCGACAAACTTCCCGTACTCAAGGAGATAAACGCCTGCTTTGTGCATAACTCGGCAGCCGATGTCGCCTCGTTCGAGAGCAACAACGAGGTCTTGAATGGTGCGCACCGCCTGATCCACTATGCTGTGCGCAGCAATATGCAATCAGTATGGACCGACTGCCCCCACCGCGAGAAGTTGGGTTGGTTGGAGCAGGTACACCTCAACGGCCCGGGGTTGCTCTACAACTACAACCTGACGAGCTACCTACAGAAGGTGATGCGTGACATCGCCGACAGCCAGCGTCCCGACGGTATGATTCCCACCACCGCCCCCAACTATGTCATCTTCGAGGGGCCGGGAATGGACGCCTTCCACGACTCGCCCGAGTGGAGCATCACGGTGGTGATGGCCCCCTTTATGTATTACGAGACCTACGGCGACGACTCGCTCATCCGCACCTACTACCCCGCTATGCGTCGGTGGGTCGATTACCTCACCTCGCGTTCGGAGGGCCATCTGATCGACTTCGGTCTGGGCGACTGGTACGACTATGGCGACTTCCGTGCCGGCTTCTCACGCAACACCCCCGTCGGGTTGGTGGCCTCGGCGCACTATTATATGGGCGCTTCGTACCTGGCCAAGGCGGCAGAGATGGTGGGAAATGGCTACGATGCAGCCTACTACCGTGCGTTGGCCGAGCAGATTTGCCGTGCCTTCAACGATCGTTACCTCGACCCTGCGACCAACCAATATGGCACCGCCAGCCAATGCAGCAACGCCCTGCCGTTGTTCCTCGAGATGGTGCCCAAAGAGCGTCGTGAGGCGGTTTTGAAGAATCTGGTGGCCGACATCGAGGCCCACGGCACCCGCCTGACAACGGGCGATGTGGGTAACCGCTACCTCTTCCAGACGCTGGCTCGCAACGGCCTGAACGAGTTGATGTATCGGATGCACAACCACTGGGAGGCCCCCGGCTACGGTTTCCAGCTCAAGTATGGCGCCACGACCCTCACCGAGCAGTGGGATCCCCGCCAGGGCTCGTCGTGGAACCACTTTATGATGGGTCAGATCGACGAGTGGCTGTTCCGCTCGTTGGTGGGTCTGCAACCCGACACCGAGGGCAAGGGCTACCAAGCACTGACCATCGCCCCCCAAGCCGTAGAGAAGGGGTTGTGGGTCAAGGCTTCGTACGAATCGCTCTATGGCCCCATCACGGTGGAGTGGGACAACCGTAACGATTTCGAGTTGCGTGTGGCCCTTCCGACCAACTGCCGTGCCGACATCGTTATGCCCGATGGCCGCCAGATGAAGGCCGAGGGTGGCCGAGGCATTCAGATTTTCCGCTAACCAACTACACGACAATAACTCAAAAAACCTATGAAACGACTATTTATTCTGCTTTGCGCCTCGCTTTTGGGCCTCACTGCCACGGCGCAAGACCCGGCACAGACCCGTCCGCTCGGAGAGGTGCTGGACGGCATTTCGAAACAATTTGGCGTGCGCCTGAAGATCGAGGTCGATACGGCCGGACTGAAGGTCCCCTATGCCGCTTCGCGCATCCGTCCCTACTCGGTCGAGGAGTCGATGGACAACGTGCTGAAGATGTTTGACTACAAATTTGTCAAGCAGCACGCCACCTATTATAAAATCAAGCCCTACGAGCACCATCGCCGCACCGAGGCCGAGGGTGCCCGTCTGGTAGAGTATCTGCTGTCGCTCTACACCTCGACCGAGGCATTGGAGGCCCGAGGTGCCGAGATCAGAAAGGATGCCCGCCGCCTGATGGGGGTCGATGAGCTGCTCAAGCAGCGTGTCGAGCTGAAGCCTATCCTCTCGAAGGTACGCAAATTCAAGGGGTACACGGTGCAAAACTTCGCCATCGAGACCCTGCCCGGCCTCTACGTCTGCGGCTCGATTTACGCCCCCACCACCAAGGGTACGCACCCCGTCATCGTCTGCCCCAACGGCCACTTTGGCGACGGTCGCTACCGCAAAGACCAACAGCAGCGTATGGCTACGCTGGCCCGTATGGGTGCCATTGCAGCCGATTTCGACCTCTTCGGATGGGGTGAGTCGGAGTTGCAGGTGACCTCCGTAGCCCACCGCACCTCGTTTGGTCAGCAGATTCAGATTATGAACGGCATCACGATTCTGGACTACCTGCTCTCGTTGCCCTCGGCCGACGCTACCCGTGTCGGTGTCAATGGCGGCTCGGGCGGTGGTGCCCACTCGGTGCTATTGAGCGTGGTGGATGACCGCTACACGGCCCTCTGCCCCGTCGTAAGCCTCTCGTCGCACTTCGACGGCGGCTGCCCCTGCGAGAGCGGTATGCCCGTGATGCAGGCCGGTGGCGGCACCTGTATGGCCGAGATGGCCGCTATCTTCGCCCCCAAGCCGCTGTGCGTGGTTTCGGATGGCAAGGATTGGACCTCGAGCGTGCCGACCATCGAGTACCCCTACCTGCAAAAGGTCTATAAAATGTATGGTGCCGAGCAGCAACTCTCGAACGTACACCTGCAAAACGAGGGCCACGACTTCGGCCCCAACAAGCGTTCGGCCGTCTATGAGTTCTTCGGCACGGCCTTCGGCTTGGACAAGAGCAAAATCGACGAAGAGGAGGTGACCATCGAGCCCTTCGAGGCCCTCTATTCGTTTGGCGCCAAGGGCGAATTGCTGCCCGAGACGGCCATCCGCTCGATCAACCAGCTGGCCCCCTACTTCGGCAAGGAGCGTGTGCGCAGTGCAGCAGCCGATGAGTCGGTGATGCGCAAGGCTCAGGAGATGGTGGCCAAACTCAACCTGAAGGATCAGCGTGCCATCAACCACGCCGTGACGACCATCTACAACCACCGCCGTGCGGTGCGTGATTGGCACAACACCCACCCCTACACCACCATTCCCGAGGTGGACAAGGCAACGGGCCGCAAGCTCTCGAAGGTAGAGCGTGAAATGATGGCCGACAAGAGCATCCCCGCCTCGGTACACGAGCGGCTGGTCAAGGAGCTGAATCGGGTACTCACCCCTGCCCAGGTGGAGCAGATTTTCGACGAGTACACCGTAGGCAAGGTGGCCTTCACGTTGCAGGGCTACCGCTCGATTGTCCCCGATATGACCCCCGAAGACGAGGCCTACATCCTCGAGCAGCTGAAGATTGCCCGTGAGGAGGCCCTCGAGTGCAAGAGTATGAAGGCCATTTCGCAGGTCTTCGAGATCTATAAGACCAAGTGCGAACAACACTTTACCAATACGGGACGCCCCTGGCGCGGGCTCTACAAAGCCTACACCGACAAGCGCAAGGAAGAGAAGAAACGCCAGGCCGACGATGCCAAGTATTTGGAGCGTTCGGAGGCGATCGTAAAGGCGCTCGAATTGACCGACAAGAAGAAGGAGGAGGCCGTTTTTGATTTGGTGCTCAACCACCGTATGGCTGTCGTTGAGTGGCACAACGCCCACCCCTACACCTCCTACCCCGAGGTGGATGCCAAGACGGGGCGCAAACTGAACGACGTAGAGCGTGAAATGATGGCCGACCAGCAGATTCCCGCATCGGTACGCCAGACGCTCGTAAAGGGGCTGAAAAAGCACCTCACGAAGGAGCAAATCATCAAAATTTGGGACGGTTACACCATCGGCAAGGTCGATTTCACGATGAAGGGCTACTACGCCATCGTTCCCGACCTGACCGACAAGGAGGCTGCCGTGCTGCGCCGCTATCTTGAGCAGGCCCGTGAGGAGGCACTCGAGTGCCGCCGTATGAAGGGCATCTCGCAGGTCTTCGAGGTCTATAAGACCAAGTGCGAGCAATACCTGAATGCCAACGGTCGCAACTGGAAGGCGCTCTTCAAGGCCTATGTCGATAAGCGCAACGCCGAGAAGGCCGCCCAGAAACAGGCAAACAAGTAAAAAACGCAAATAACTAATTATTAACTAATTCACTTAATTCCATGAAAAGACTGATTGCAATTTTTGCCTTCGTGGCATTGGCCGTTTCGTGTGCTCCCCAAGCCGAGCAGGCCGAGAACCTGTTGCCCTGGGATAACGGCAAGCTCTGCGTATCGGAGAATGGTCGCTACCTGCAGCACGAGAATGGCACCCCCTTCTTCTGGTTGGGCGAGACCGGTTGGTTGCTCCCCGAGCGTCTGACCCGTGAGGAGGCCGATTTCTACCTCGACGCCTGCCGTGATGCCGGCTACAACGTTGTACAGGTACAGACCATCAACGGCGTTCCCGCTACGAATGCCTACGGCAAGCTCTCGCACCCCAACGGTTACGACTTCTCGGTCATCGAGGCCGAGGGCGAGAATGGCTACTGGCAGAATATGGACTACCTGATTAAGAAGGCCGAGCAGAACGGCATCTACATCGGTATGGTCTGCATCTGGGGCGGCCTCGTAAAGAAGGGTCTGATGAACGTTGAGCAGGCCCAGGCCTATGGTGAGTTCCTGGCCAACCGCTACAAGGATCAGCCTAACATCATTTGGTTCATCGGTGGCGACATCAAGGGCGACGTGGAGACCGCTTCGTGGGAGACGCTGGCCCGCACCATCAAGTCGATCGACAAGAACCACCTGATGACCTTCCACCCCTTCGGTCGCACCTCGTCGGTACGTTGGTTCCACAACGCCGAGTGGCTCGACTTCAATATGTTCCAGAGCGGTCACCGTCGTTACGACCAGACCCGTGGTGATGGCGACGACACGGCCCAGGCTTCGGTGGCCGAGGACAACTGGCTCTACGTTGAGGAGGGTTTGAAGCTCGAGCCCAAGAAGCCCATCCTGGATGGCGAGCCTTCGTATGAGGAGATTCCGCAGGGTCTGCACGATCCTTCGGAGCCGTGGTGGAAGTCGTGGGACGTACGTCGTTACGCCTACTGGTCGGTATTTGCCGGTGCCTTTGGTCACACCTACGGCCACAACTCGATTATGCAGATGCACAAGGGTGGCGAAAAGCCCGGCGGCTATGGCGCACTCAAGTCGTGGAAAGAGGGTCTTCAGGATCCCGGTTTCAGCCAGATGCAGTACCTCAAGAAGCTCATCGTTACGTTCCCCTTCTTTGAGCGTGTAGGCGATCAGTCGGTGATTGCCGGCGAGAACGGCTTCCGCTACGACCGTGCCATCGCAACCCGTGGCGAGGACTACCTGTTGGTTTACACCTACACCAACAAGCCGATGCAGATCGATCTGTCGAAGATCTCGGGCGAGAAGAAGAACATCTGGTGGTATTCGCCCGTAGATGGCTCGCTCAAGTATGTCGGCGAGGTGGAGTGCGGCGTACACACCTTCCAGGCCGAGGGCGAGGTTGGTCCGGCTAACGACCACGTACTCATCGCCGTAGATGCCAAGAAGGAGTACATCTCGAAGGAGCAGACGCAGCTCTAATTCCTGCGCTTGAAACACCCCAAGAAACACCCCTGAAATGAAAAAAATTTCGTTAATAATCGCCTTGCTGGCCGCCCCCCTGCTCTCGTTGGCAGGGGTGCGTGTCGGCGGGTTGGAGGTCGAGCAGCTGACTCGTCCGCTGTCGGTGGAGCGTACCCAGCCCCGTTTGAGCTGGATCATCACCGCCGACGAGCGTGATGTGATGCAGACGGCCTACCACATTCAAGTAGCCTCCGAGCCGGAACTGCTGGCCGAGGGCAAAGCCGACCTGTGGGACTCGGGGGTTACGGCCTCCGATGCCTCCATCTGGGTCCCCTATGGTGGTAAGCAGCTCACCAGCAACCAACGCTGCTATTGGCGTGTAAAGGTCTATACGACCCAAGGCACAAGCGCCTGGTCCGACCCTTCGGAATGGGGTATGGGCCTGTTGGGCGAGACGGCCTGGAGCGGTCGATGGATCGGCTGGGAAGCACCCTTCGAGTGGGATAAGGAGATCACCCACAGCGAGTTGAGCGCCCGCTACATCCGCACCGAATTTGTGCTCGAGAAGAAGCCCATCAAGCGTGCCACGGTCCACATTTCGGGTCTGGGTATGTATGAGCTTTTCATCAACGGCGAGCTGATTGGTGACCAGGTATTGGCCCCCGTGCCGACCGACTATCGCCGCACGGTGACCTACAACTCGTTCGACGTAACCGAGCAGCTGCAAGCCGAAGCGAACGCCCTGGGCGTAGTGCTGGGCAACGGTCGTTACTACACGATGCGCCAG
Source organism: Alistipes sp. (assembly GCA_017436185.1). The sequence continues at coordinate 187,298 of JAFSDP010000007.1, forward strand.
AACTACAAGCCCTACAAGATTCCCAACTTCGGCTACCCGAAGATGCGTCTGAATCTGATTGTGGAGTATGCCGACGGCAGCCGCCAGCGCATCGCTTCGGACCCCTCGTGGCGTCTGACGGGCGATGGTCCGATTCGTAGCAACAACGAGTACGACGGCGAGATCTACGACGCCCGCAAGGAGTTGGGCGACTGGACTCGTGTGGGATACGATGACTCGTCGTGGCTCAAGGCGCAACGCACGGGCATCCCCTACGGCACGTTGCGTGGTGCCACGTCGCCCAACATGAAGATTATGGAGCGTCTGCCCGTCAAGGGGGTCACTCACTACGAGGGGCGCACGATCATCGACTTTGGACAAAACATGGCCGGTTGGGTCAAGCTCAAGGTGCGTGACACCGAGCCGGGCGACACCATTATGATGCGCTACGCCGAGCGTCTGAACGACCGAGGCGACTCGCTCTATGTCCGCAACCTGCGTGATGCCTGGAGCCGCGACATCTACGTTGCCGACGGCACCGAGCAGGGCAAGGAGTGGAGCTCGCGCTTCTCCTACCACGGTTTTCGTTACATCGAGGTGACGGGTATGAAAAACCCCACGACCGAGGATTTCATCGCCGAGGTGGTCTATGACAATATGCCCACCGTGGGTCAGTTCCACACCTCGAACGAGGTCATCAACACGGTCTATCGCAACGCCTGGTGGGGTCTGAACTCCAACTACAAGGGTGTTCCGCTCGACTGCCCGCAGCGCAACGAGCGTCAGCCCTGGCTGGGCGACCACGCCGTAGGCACGTGGGGCGAGGCCTTTATGTTCGACTGCGGCACGATGTACGCCAAATGGATGGACGACATCCGTGAGGCACAGCGTGAGGATGGCTGCATCCCCGATGTGGTGCCCGCCTTCTGGAACTACTACACCGACGGTATGGTATGGCAGTCGGTGCTGCCCATCATCTGCGAGATGCTCTACGAGCACAACGGCAACATCGAGCCGCTGCGTCGCAACTACGGGGCAATGAAGAAGTGGATGGACCATATGCGCAACCGCTATATGAACAGCGAGGGGCTCATCACCAAGGAGAAGTATGGCGACTGGTGCCTGCCTCCCGAGTCGCCCGAGCTGATTCACAGCCAGGATCCGAGCCGCATCACCCGTCCCGAGCTGATTGCTACGGCCTACTATTGCAAGGTTTCGCAGATGATGGCCCGCTTTGCCACCCTCTTGGGTGAGTCGGCCGACCGTGAGGACTACACGGCCCGTGCCGAGGCGGCCCGCGAGGCCTTCAACCGAGCCTTCCTGCACGTGGGCGAGGGCGAAGCGCCGACCCGCTACGACCACCCGCTCTACCCCGACGAGGTCTATTACGACAACAACACCGTGACAGCCAACCTGTTGGCCATCGCCTTCGATATTGTTCCCGAGGAGCATCGTGCCAACATCGAGCGTCAGATTCTCAAGAAACTCGTGGCCGACAACCGAGGACATATCAGCAGCGGTGTCTGCGGTCAGAATTGGACCCTGCGTCAGCTGACCCGTATGGGTCGAGGCGATGTGGCCTACCTGCTCGCCTCGCAGGATACCTACCCCAGCTTCGGCTATATGGCCAAGCGAGGTGCCACGACCATCTGGGAGCTTTGGAACGGCGATACGGCCAACCCCTGGATGAACTCGGGCAACCACGTGATGATGCTGGGCGACCTGATTCCCTGGTTCTATCGTGACCTGGCAGGTATCAACCCCGCCCGTCCCGCCTACAAGGCCATCCGCCTCGAGCCGGACCTCTCGATTCAGAACCTGGAGCAGGTGTCGGCCTCGTATGAGTCGCTGCACGGCCGCATCGTGAGCAGCTACACCCGCACCCCGATGGAGCTGCAATGGGAGGTGGAGATTCCCTGCAACACCACCGCCGAGATTGTGCTGCCCACCACTCGTGAAGATGCCATCCAAGAGGAGGGTATCCGCTTCGTGGGGGTCAAGAACGGCAAGGGCTGCTGGAGCGTACCTTCGGGTAAGTATCAGCTCACCGTGAAGCTCGACCCTTCGGCGGGCGAGGAGCGTGAGGGGATCCTTTTGGACGAATTTATCTACACCGAGGCCCCCTTCATCGAGTGCCACGCCTCGACCATCGAGGAGCTGCCGAATGGCGACCTGATTGCCGCCTTCTTTGGTGGCACGAAGGAGCGTAACCCCGATGTCTGCATCTGGACCTCGACCAAGAAGAAGGGAAGCGACCGTTGGACGGCACCCCGCAAGGTGGCCGACGGCATTCAGAACGACACACTGCGCTACGCCTGCTGGAATCCGGTGCTCTATCAGGTACCTACCAAGGGGGGCGAACTGTGGCTCTTCTACAAGGTGGGCCCCAACGTGCCGAGCTGGAAGGGCTACCTGATTCGCTCGAAGAACGGCGGTAAAACGTGGTCGAAGCCCGAGCGCCTGCCCGACGGCATCTTCGGTGCCATCAAGAACAAACCCATCTGGGTCGATGGCCGCATCCTCTGCCCCTCGTCGGACGAGCTGGGCCGTTGGAGCGTCCATTTCGAATATACCGACGATATGGGCAAGACGTGGCAGCGCACCTCGCCGCTCGATGCCGAGCTGAATGTGCCGACCCGTTTCCGCCCTGCCGTGACGACCAAGGCCGAGATGGGCACCAAGCCCTACGATGAGTCGAAGGCGCTGCCCATCGAGGCCATTCAGCCGACGATTCTCAAACTCGCCGACGGTCGCCTGCAGATGATGTGCCGCACCCGCAACGGTAAGACGGGTGTAGCCTACTCGTCGGATCGTGGTACGACTTGGAGTAAACTCTCGCTGATGGATTTGGAGCACACCCAGTCGGGTATCGATGCCGTGACGCTGCGTGATGGCCGCCACGTGCTGGTTTATAACGATTTCGAGACCATCGACGGCACCCCCAAGGGTCCTCGCACGCCCCTTTCGGTGGCCGTATCGAAGGATGGCACGCATTGGCAGAAGGTCATAACGCTCGAGAACAGCCCCATCGGCCAATACTCCTACCCTGCCGTCATCGAGGCCGAGGATGGCACCATCCACACGACCTACACCTGGCGTCGCCGCCGCATCAAGCACGTCGAGTTCAAACTCGAAGCCGAGTAGTAACTCACTGGTTAAAAGCAACCAACAAAAGGGCTCGTCTCAGTGGCGAGTCCTTTTTTTCATTTTTTTCTTGTCTCTTTCTCTTTTTCTTTCTACCTTTGCCCTTGCAAGGTTCCCCTGAGGTGGCGCAAGCGGCCGAGGGGTGAAAAGGAAATTCGGTGGGAATCCGAAACAGTACCTGCTGCTGTAAGTTCCGAAAAAGTTTGATGCACAAGCCACTGGGAAACTGGGAAGGCGCATCGAAAAAAGGGAATAAGTCAGAAGACCTGCCTTGCAACAGATGAACACGCCTGCAGGTGTACGGGCCAAGCATCAAAGCAGAAGAGAACCCAAAGGTGCTGCTTAGGAGGTAGGAGCGGTGACGATCGCATACTATCCAAGGGGGGGGAGAAAAAAGGCAGTGAATGAGGGGACAGGGACGGAGACAAAAGGAGGAAAGTTCCTGTAACAACTCTTCAGTTTTGTAACTTGACGTCGTATTCCAGGCAGGAGTATGGCGATTTTTTATTTACTAAAAAAACAAAACAAGTTATGAAACGCTTACTCTTTGTCTTGGGATTGTTGCTCACTTCGCTCACGCTGAGCCATTGCTCGGACGATGACAACGCAACACCCATCACCCCATCCGAAACGCCCGACCACGCCCTCTTTGTGGTCAATGCCGGCAACTACAACTCGAGCAACGCCTCGCTCACCCTCTACGACCCCTCGACGGGTGAGGCACGCAACGAGGTCTTCGCCACTACCAACGGCTTCAAGCTCGGCGACACGGCCCAATCGATGACCATCCACAACAACACGGGCTGGGTCGTAGTCAATAACTCGCACGTGGTCTTTGCGCTCGATTTGACCACCCTCAAGGAGCGTGGCCGTCTGACCGACATCCACTCGCCCCGTTACATCTCAATCATCTCCGACACAAAGGGTTACATCTCCCACCTGTGGAGCAACAAGCTGACCGTATTCAACCCCCAGACCTGCAAAGTCACGGGCTCGATCACCATTCCCGATATGGTGGCCGAGAGCGGCTCGACCGAAGAGATGGTCTATCAGGATGGCTACCTCTATGTCACCTGCTGGTCCTACCACAAGCGCATCGTAAAGATCGACACCAAGACCGACACCGTTGTCGGCGAGGTCGAGGTTGGCATTCAGCCTGCCTCGCTGGTAGCCGACTGCAACAACAAGCTCTGGACCCTCTGCGATGGCGGCTACGAAGGCTCGCCCGTAGGCTTTGAAGCCCCCACCCTCTGTCGCATCGACCCCAAGACGATGATCGTCGAGAAGCGTTACACCTTCACCAAGGGCGACTACATCTCGAAGGTGCGCATCAACGACGAGCGCAACATCCTCTATTGGCTCAACGGCGGTGCCCTCTACCGTATGTCCATCAACGACGACGCACTCCCCTCTTCGACCGCCCTTGACGCCGATGGTTACCTCTACGCCCTCTCGATTGACCCCCAGACGGGCGATATCTATGTAGCCGACGCCATCGACTACCAGCAGCAGGGCATCGTCTATCGTTACTCGGCCGCCGGTAAAATCATCGACAGCTTCTACGCAGGCATCATCCCCACCGAGTTCGCCTGGCGTTAATAACCCATAACCCTCGCTTATTGCAATGAGAAAGCTCCTTTCACTCCTGCTGCTGTTGGCCGCACTCCCCTTGGCGGCACAGACCTCGGAGGTCGATTCGCTCATCGACATCCACCACGTCGAGATTGTCGGTCGCCGACCGATGAAGCAGATTGGTGTGCAGCAGACACTGCTCGAAAAGGGGCTTCTCAAGGAGCATATCGCCCTCTCGATGGCCGACGTGCTGAACTTCGGCTCGAATGTCTATGTCAAGAGTCACGGCCGTGCCACCCAATCGACCGTCGCCTTCCGAGGCACCTCCCCCTCCCATACGCAGGTGCTCTGGAACGGGATGAAGATCAACTCGCCGACGCTCGGCATGACCGACTTTTCGCTCATCCCCTCCTACTTCATCGACGAAGCCTCGCTGCTGCACGGCACCTCGTCGGTAACCGAGACGGGTGGCGGTCTGGGCGGAGCGGTCAAACTTGCGACCCGACCCACCCAAACCGAGGGGTTCGAGCTACAGTTTGTGCAGGGCGTAGGGTCGTTCGAGACCTTCGACGAGTACCTACGTCTGGGCTACGGCAACGAGCGTTGGCAACTCTCGACCCGTCTGGTCTATGCCACCTCGCCCAACGAGTATAAATATGTCAATCGGGACAAGAAGGAGAACATCTACGACGACAACGGCCAAATCATCGAGCAATACTACCCCACCGAGCGCAACCGAAACGGCTCGTTTCGAGATTTCCACGCCCTGCAAGAGGTCTATTACAAGGCCAATCGGGGGCATCGTTTCTCGCTGGTGGCCTGGTATGCCGACACGAATCGTGAGTTGCCGATGATTACCACCTCCTACGCCTCGGACGAGCGTATCGAAAACCGTCAGCGCGAGCAGACGTTGCGTACACTTGTGGGGTGGGAGCAACTCCGCAGTCGGGGTCGTCTGTCGGCGGCTGTGGGCTACATCCACAGTTGGGCAGCCTACGACCGCAAGGTGGCACTGACCGACACGGAAAACACCCCCGAGACCCTTTCCGATGGGCTTCCCGACGGCACAATGGAGTACTCGCGCAACCGCACGCACACCCTCTACGGCCGTTTCAATGGCGAATTTACCCCCAACGAACGGTGGCTCTTATCGGGCGATGTAACCCTCCACCGCCATTGGGCACGCTCGCTGGGCAAGCAGGTCATCGACAGCGAAGGCACGCATCGTCTGGGCTTCGACAAGGCCCGCACCGAGTTGACGGCCACCGCCACGTTGCGTTGGCGTGCCACCGATTGGTTGGGGTGGGGTGCCACGCTGCGTGAGGAGTTGTATGGTGATGAGCTCTCGCCCCTCATCCCCGCCCTCTTTGTCGATGCCGAGCTCCTCCGAGGCGGACGATTGGTCGCAAAGGGCTCAGTCTCGCGCAACTACCGTTTCCCGTCGCTCAACGACCTCTACTTTCAGCCGGGCGGCAACCCCGACCTGCGCCCCGAGAAGGGGTGGTCGTACGATGTAGGCATCAGCTTCAAGGCTATTGATAGCGACAAAGTGACCCTCACGGGCGAGGCCACCTGGTTCGATTCGCACATCGACGACTGGATCTTCTGGTACCCGAAGGCGATGGGCTATTACACCCCTGCCAACGTGAAGGAGGTCCACTCCTACGGCATCGAAAGCCGCCTTTCGCTCGAGTGGCGACCCTCGAACGATTGGACCGTTGCCCTCAACGGCACCTACGCCTGGACCCCCTCGAAGAATGTGGGCGAGCCCTTCTCGTCGGCCGACCGTTCGGTGGGCAAGCAGCTTCCCTATGTGCCGTTGCACAGCGCATCGGCAGGGCTACGGGTGGGGTGGCGGCAGTGGTCGTTGGACCACAAATGGTGCTCATACAGCGAGCGTTACACCCTCTCGAGCAACGGCTCGACCATCACGGGCACGCTCGACGGCTATGCCTTGAGTAACCTTTCGTTGGGGCGCAGTTTCACCTTCCGATGGTGCAATCTCTCGCTCAAAGGAAGCATCAACAACCTCTTCGACAAGGAGTATATGGCCGTATTGGCCCACCCGATGCCGGGCATCAACTACGAATTTTTTATCGGAATCACCCCCCGTTGGGGTAAAAAAAATTAGCAAGGGCAGAGGCCGTCAAACAGAAGTATTCACGTTATTTGCCATAACACCTAACAACGACCTCTGCCCCCTTTTAACCTATGAAACGACTGCTGCTTATCGCCCTCCTATGGCTTACGGCCTGCGCACCCCAAGCACCATCGCTCGATGCCTATCGGGAGGTCTGCTATACGCCTCGCTACGCCCAAGGGTTTTCGATTTGTCGCACCGAGCAAGGGGCTTCGACCCTTCTGACCACCGCCAGCCCCTGGCAGGGAGCCGCTGCGCCGTCGCACCTCTTCATCCGCCGCAACAACGAACCGTTGCCCGCCCACTTTACGGGTCAGGTCATCGAGGGTGAGGTGGAACGCATCGTCTGCATGTCCTCGTCGTATGTGGCAATGCTCGACCGTCTGGGCGCTGTGGAGCAGGTGGTTGGTGTATCGGGAATCGATTTCGTATCAAACAGTTACATTCAACAACACCGCACCGAGATTGGCGATGTGGGCTACGACGGGAACCTGAATTACGAGCTGCTCGTGGCACTCGATCCCGACATCGTGCTGCTGTACGGCGTGAGCGGTGCTTCGGAGATGGAAAATCGTCTGCGGGAGTTGCAGATTCCCTTTGTCTATGTGGGCGAGTACCTCGAACAGCACCCGTTAGGGAAGGCCGAGTGGATGGTTTTCCTCGCCGAGTTGCTCGGCACACGCACCCAAGCCGAGGCGCTCTTTGCCCCCATTGCCGAGCGGTACGAGGCCCTCACAACCCTTGCCGCCTCGGCACCTCGCCCCCGTGTGATGTTCAACTCCCCCTACCGTGACACTTGGTTTATGCCCCCCGAGGGGAGCTATATGATTCGCCTGCTGAACGATGCGGGCGGGCAGTATGTCTTTTCGGATGATGGCGACAACCGCAGCGATGTGATTGATCTGGAGCAGGCCTACCTGTTGCTGGCCGAGGCCGACCTGTGGCTCAACCCGGGGATAATGCAATCGCTCGAGGAGTTGTGTCGTCGCTTCCCCCGCCTTGCGGATGTCGAGGTGGTAAAGCGTCGTCGAGTCTATAACAACAACGCCCGAATGAATCCTCACGGCGGCAACGACTTCTGGGAACAGGGGGTTGTGGAGCCCGATGTGGCCCTCTCGGATTTGATCCGCATCCTCCACCCCGACCTGCTGCCCGACCACCAACTGGTCTATCACCACTTGCTCGATTAGCAAAAAAAAGTTATCTTTAACCGATGAAACAGCGCATCTCCATTCTCTTTGTCTTGCTCTCGCTACTGGCCGTCGCCTTGTTTGTATGCGACCTGGTGGTGGGTTCGGTGGCCATCCCCCTCGGGGAGGTATGGGCTGCCCTGACGGGGGGTGAGGTGGCCCCTGCGACGGCAAAAATCGTCTGCGACATCCGCCTCGTGAAGGCCTTGGTAGCCCTTCTGGCAGGTGCCGCTTTGTCGGTGAGCGGTCTTCAGATGCAGACCCTCTTCCGCAACCCTTTGGCAGGTCCTTTTGTGCTGGGTATCAGCTCGGGAGCAAGCTTCGGCGTGGCACTCCTGCTGTTGGGTGCACCGCTCGTGGGCGTAGCCGGAAACTCGTTCTTTTCGACCCTTGGAATGGCCGGTGCGGCCTGGATTGGCTCGGCGCTGATTTTGGTACTCATCGCCTTGGTGAGTCGCCGCATCAAGGACATTATGGTCATTCTGATCTTGGGTATGATGTGTTCGTCGGGTATCGATGCGTTGGTGCAGATTCTGCAATACCTCTCAAGCGAGGGGGCACTGAAATCGTTTGTGGTCTGGACGATGGGCTCGCTGGGCGATGTCAGCTCGGCACAACTTGCGCTGCTGGTGGCGGCGGTCGTCAGTGGTGGTCTGTTGGCCATCCTTGCCATCAAACCCCTCAACCTCTTGCTGTTGGGTGAGAATTATGCCCGTACGATGGGTCTTTCGCTCCACCGCTCACGCCTTGTGATTTTCCTCTCGACGGTGCTGTTGGCGGGCACCGTCACGGCCTTCTGCGGCCCGGTGGGCTTCATCGGCTTGGCCGTGCCTCACGTGGCACGAATGCTCTTCCGTGCGGCCGACCATCGCATTCTGATTCCCGCTACGGCCCTAACGGGCAGTTGCGTATTGCTGCTTTGCGACGTGATTTCGAAGTGGCTGACCCTACCCATCAACACCATCACCGCGTTGATGGGTATTCCGATTGTTGTACTGGTGGTGATGCGCCATAAATCGATTGCATAAATGATACGGCTCGAAAATCTCTCCCTCGGCTATGCCGACCGTCCCCTGCTGCGTGGGGTTAATGCCCACTTTTGTCGGGGGCAGCTGACCGCGCTGGTGGGGCGCAACGGCGCCGGAAAATCGACCCTGCTGAAGGCTATTGCCTCGCTGGGGCGTTGTGTGGAGGGCGATATTCTGCTCGACGGCATCTCCATTACCCAAGCTTCGCCCGAGAAGCTGGCTCGTCGCATCGCCTTCGTGACAACCGAGCGGGTGCGCATCGCCAACCTGCGATGCGAAGATGTGGTGGCCTTGGGGCGTGCCCCCTACACCAACTGGATTGGCCGTATGCAACCCGAAGATCGGGCGATGGTCGAGCGAGCGTTGGCGTTGGTCGGGATGGCCGACTTTGCCCACCGCACGATGGATCGGATGTCGGATGGCGAGTGTCAGCGGGTGATGATTGCCCGTTCCCTGGCCCAAGATACCCCCATCATTCTACTCGATGAGCCGACCTCGTTCCTCGACCTGCCGAATCGCTACGCCCTGTGTCGGTTGTTGGCTCGACTGGCGCACGACGAGGGGAAGTGCATCCTCTTCTCGACCCACGAGTTGGATATTGCCCGTTCGCTGTGCGACTCGATTGCCCTGGTCGATAATCCGCACCTACACCACCTGCCCACCGACGAAATGATGCGAAGCGGACTCATCGAGCAAACCTTCCGCATCGAGCCATAAAAAAAGCGAAGTCCGAATCTCGGGCTTCGCTTTTTTTGTAGGCTTCTTCGTTCGTTAGAAGAAGATCAACTGCACCACCACATAGACGGGCAGCAGCACCACCAACGAGAACTTGAAGATGTAGCCAAAGAACGACGGCATCGAAATACCCTCCTGCTCGGCAATGGCCTTGACCATAAAGTTGGGACCGTTGCCAATGTAGGTCATCGCACCAAAGAATACGGCACCCAGAGCAATGGCCTTGAGCAGCACCTCGGGAATGCCGGCCACCAGCGTAGCACCCTCCACCACCGGCAGACCCGTAGCCACCGTGTGGAAAGCCACCGCCGTCGGGGCGTTATCCAGGAACGAGGACAAAAGACCCGTCGAGTAGTAGAACTGCCAGGGAGCATCCAGACCCAGCGAGGGGGCGTGGGCGCTCAGGTACATCAAGGCGGGGGTCATCGTCGTGAAGATGCCGACAAAGAGGATGGCCACCTCCGCAATCGGGCCCCACGAGAAGTTATTGGCCACGCGTACCTCCTTCTTGGTCGAGTAGAGCGACAGCAAGACAATCACCAGCAGGACAATCTCACGCAGGTAACGCAGGTAGAGCGGAGCGTGGTGGTCGCCCATCCGGGGGATATAGCTCTGATTGAGGAAGACCACAGCGGCAATTACCATCGCCAGGTAGAGGAAGTTGATCGAGCCGCGAACACGAATCGGCTCCTTCTCCTCGTTATCACGCTGCAGGCTCAGCTTATCCTCCTTCTTATATTGGAAGCTATCTACAAAGTAGTAAATAACAAGCAGGGCAATACCGACAACCGCCCACTGACTAACCAGCGAGAAGAACCACTCGAACGAAGCACCACGCAGATACAGCAGGAACAAGGGAGGATCGCCCAGCGGGGTCAGCAAACCACCGCAGTTGGCCACCAGCGCAATGAAGAAGAGCACGGTCCACACCTTGTGCTCACGCTGCCGGTTAATCTGCAATAGCGGACGAATCATCAGCATCGCTGCACCCGTCGTACCCATAAATGAGGCCAGCAGCCAGCCCAAGCCGAGCAGCAGGGTGTTGGTAGTGGGGGTAGCGGCAATATCGCCCGTGACGTTGATGCCGCCCGTTACGACAAACAAGGCCAACAACAACATAATAAAAGGTACATAGTCAAACATCAACTGATGGGCGACATCGGCACCGAAACCATAGGCCGTCAGGAAAAGGGCGGTCGGGATGGAGAGCAGCAACGTAAAGATGAGTTTGTTGCGGTTACTCTCCCACCAGTGTTCCGCGACGAGCGGAGCAACGGCAATCATCAGCAACATCACCACAAAGGGGATGAGCATCCAAAGAGTTACTTCCTGCATATTTGTAATTTTTGAGTATAGCAAAGATACTATTATAAAGCGAAAGGAACAAAAAAAAGAGGAATTCTTTTCGAACTCCCCTTTTTGGTAAGTAAGGCGGTAAGAATTACTTCTTGATGGCCTCCTTAACGGCGTCAGCAGCAGCCTCAACAGCCTCAACGGCCTTCTCCTCGGCAGCAGCCTTAACCTCCTCAACGGCCTCCTCAACAGCGCCCTCAACGGTAGCTGCCTTGCAAGCCTCGCACTGCTCCTCAACGGGCTTCTCGCAGGGCTGACCCTCAACGCACTCGGTGCACTCGGTGCACTCCTCAGCCGACTTCGTTGCCTGACCGGCGCAGCTAACCATTGCAGTTGCAGCCAGAACCATCATAAACATGTAAATCTTTTTCATAGCTCCAAATCTATTAAATGAGTTGTTTGTTTGAGTTGTTTGCAGTTGCAAATATATGTATTCGAAAATGAAAAGCAAAGAAATTGACCTGAAAATTATAAGTTAGGGCGATTTTTTTACTTCAAAAGGTCGCTTAAAAGCAATTCTTCGCTCTTCGGAAAGGCTTTCGGGAAGAATTCTGCCACCTTTGCTTTCAAAATGATAGCCTCCTCGATCGTGAGGCAATTACCCACCGTAACACGGAAATAGGGGTTTTCGTAAACCATATAGAGCGCCTCGCCGGGGAACTTCTCCTCGAACAACGTGCGAGCCTCCATCGCTCCGGCACGGGCATCCTGCCCATTATCGAAGAAGATGCAGACCCGATAACCCCGCAGTGCAAGCGACTTTGTGTTACGATTTGAAAGGTCACGCACCACCTCGGCAGCCGATCCTTGCTCAGTAGCCACCACCGTAGCGGGAGCCGACGTCGCCTCGGAGATCACCTCACGGGCCAACTGCTCCTTGAACGAGCTAAGCGACTGCGCCTCGGCGCACCACACCGCAGCCCACACAAAGGCCGCCATCAAAACCAATTTCTTCATCATCTTTACTGCATCAACTTGGATAAATCGGAGATATCTGCCCCAAATTTAGACAAAATTTCCGACAAAGGTACTCTTTCGCGCGAGATATTTACCGGAACGGGGCCGCCACGACCATCGACATCGATGCTGACGAAGAGTCCCGAGAGGTCGTTGTTGCGCAGTTTCGAGGCCAGCGTCAAGAGTTGTAGCGGGTTGCCAATCTCGATGCGCCAGCGGCTCGTGAAGGTGTCGGTCGTGCGGCTCTTGACGGTCACCGGCTCCGAAAGATGCAGCGCACCCAGCTCGGTCGAGGTGTTCAACAAGGTGATGGTTGACTCCTTGACGACCAGATTGTAGGCCGTGTCGTTACGGGCCGAGAAGTCGATTTCGAGCGACGTAAGCCCCACCAGGCGGACATCCTCCACCCCGATAAACTCCACCTTCTCACGCATCTTCTCCATCGTTTTGCGGCACGACGAGAGGGTTACGGCCACGCAAAGGGCCATCAACAGCAATAGGTACTTTTTCATTTTACAGCCAGATAAATATATGCAATTCCAAAAAGTTGTTTGTGCGCCTCCACCTGCTTAAAACCTGCTTCGGTGAGCATCTCGACCACCCGCTCGGGACGGTGAAAGGCCGAAATCGAGGCGGGCAGGTAGCGATAAGCCGCCTTGTCGTGCGAAATCAATCCGCCGAGCCATGGCATGAAGCGATGGGCGTAGCCGTTGTAAAAGGCGCGCACGAAGCTGTTGCGAGGGGTCGAAAGCTCCAAGATGGCAACACGACCTTCACTGCGCACCACGCGGTGCATCTCTGCAAAACATTGGGCCAGGTGATCGAAGTTTCGCACGCCAAAGCCCACCGTGACAGCATCGAAGCTCTCGTCGCCTTGCGTAAGTGCCTCGGCATTGCCCTCGTCGAGTGTAATGCGTTGTTCCAGACCCGCCTTGCAAATCTTCTTCTCGCCTACGGCCATCATCTCGGTCGAGATGTCAAGCCCCAATATCTCCGCTTCGGGGAGTTTGCGAGCCAGGGCGATGGCCAAATCGGCCGTACCCGTCGCCAAATCGAGCACCTGTTTGGGGCTCTCTTGAGCCACCATTCGGGCCAGACGACGACGCCACAGTTGGTCGATGTTGAGCGTAAAAAGGTGGTTCAAAAAGTCGTAGCTCGGGGCGATGCGGTTGAACATCCAACGCATCTGACCGAGCTTGCCACCCCGGGCCGATTTTTCCACATCTTTACTCATAACGCATTGTTTCATCAGGTTTTACCGTTGCCACCACCGAGGCCGGAAGGAGCATCAGCACCACAATCGAGGCCACAAAGCCCACGTTGAGCAACAGCCACCATCCCCACTCCAAACCGATAGGCACCGACGAAAGCAGGTAGCCCTCGCTATCGAGTTTTACGACCTCGAACAGCGCCTGCACCACGCAGAGCGTCACGCCCGCCACGTTGCCCCACACCAACCCTCGGAGGGCGATGTACAGAGCACGGTAGAGGAAGATGCGCCTGAGCGAACGGTGCTGCATCCCGAGCGCCTTCAGCACACCAATCATTCGGATGCGCTCGAAGACCAAAATCAAGAGGGCCGCACTCATATTAAAGAAGGCCACCACCAACATAATAACGAGAATCACGGCCGCATTGACATCGTGCGCCTTCAACCAATCGAAGATGTTGGGATAGAGGCGTTGCACCGCCACAGCCGTCACCGCAGGCAGCTCCTCGTCGCTATAGAGCAGATTGTGGTCCAACTCCTCGGCAAAGGCTTCGGCTCGGTCGAGCGACGAGAGGAAGATCTCGTAGCCCGAAATCTCGTCGGCATTCCACAACGAGAGGCGTTGCACATTGCGTATGTCGGTAAATACCACCCGATTATCCATTTCCTCCATTCCCGACGAATAGAGGCCCGAAATTTTGAAACGGTCCCGATGCGGAGCCTCGTCCGTTTCGACAAAGAGCAGCTCGATGCGGTCGCCCACCCCCAACTGCAATCGATCGGAGAGCGAACGGGAGATCAACACATCTTTCGTGCGAATCGAGTCACCCACCCGAGGCAATGCCCCCTCGACGAGCCACTCGCTGACGGGTTGCCAATCGTAATCCACTCCGACCCCCTTCAGCACCACCCCCTCGACCGCCTCGCTGGTGCGGACAATGCCGCCACGCTCGGCGTAGCGTTGCATCCTCACAAATCCATCGTGCGAAGCAATGAGGCGGCGCAATGCTTCATTCTCAGTAAAGGGCTCGGCATTAAGTCGTTGCACACCCCCGACATCGGTCACCACCACGTGAGCCGAGAAGGCCGACATCTTCTGCGAGATCTGCTCCTTGAAGCCCACAATCACCGCCAACGAGACCACCATTACCGCCACACTCAACGCCACAGCGAAGATGGCAATACGCTCCATCACCGAGCGGGAACGGCCATCGGTCGAGTGCGCCATACGGCGTGCAATGTGAAATTCGAGATTCATCGGCTCTGTTTTTCTTGAAAAGATAGTGCAAAGTAACACATAATTTCGTATTTTTGCGCCATATAAAGACGGTTTTTGAAGAAAAATCGTTTTACAAACGAAACAAAAAAAAGACAAGAGATATGATCTACACGTTGATTACCCTGCTTCAGACGGGTTACTATGGTGAGGAGATGGGCTTTTACGGAGCCAACGGAATGGGCTACGGCGTTCCCGGACAATGGGGAATGTACCTGCTGATGATTGTCATTGGTGTGGTGGGCTACATCGTGCAGGCTCGTCTGCAGGCCGTTACCAAGAAGTATTCGCAGGTGATGTTCCCGGGCGGTCTGACGGGCAAGGAGGTGGCCGAGAAGATGTTGCGTGACAACAACATCCACAACGTCAAGGTGACTCACGTGGCCGGACAGCTCACCGACCACTTCAACCCCGCCACGATGACGGTCAATCTGAGCGACACGGTCTATGCCTCCCGCTCGGTAACGGCCGCTGCGGTGGCTGCCCACGAGTGTGGCCACGCCGTGCAGCACGCCCAGGGCTACGCCCCGCTGGTGTTGCGTTCGCAGTTGGTGCCCATCGTCAGCTTCGCCTCGTCGATTGCCACCTGGGTGATTTTGGCAGGTCTGGTATTGCTGGCAACCACCCAGAATGAGTTGGTCTGCTGGATTGGCATCGGTTTGATTGCCACGTCGGCACTCTTCTCGATTGTGACGCTGCCCGTCGAGTACAACGCCTCGGCCCGTGCTCTGGCTTGGCTCAAGGGGAGCCGTATGATGACCGACGAGCAGCTCGGCCACGCCCGCACGTCGCTCAACTGGGCGGCCCGCACCTACCTGGTGGCTGCACTGAGTGCCATTGCCTCGGTACTCTACTACGTCTTCCTGATTCTCGGTCGCCGAGACTAATCCCCCGACTATGTCCCAACGCAAAGAACAAGATATGATGTTGCGTGGCTGGAAGACGGCCGCCTGGGTCTTGGTGGCCTTGGTGGTTGTCAGCCTCATCCCCCCGATGACCGTCGGCGGCATCGAGTTGCGCCGTGCCAACATCTTCTCGGACCTCTACTCTTTCCACGATGCCACCCAAACCAACACTTCGGAGGAGATTCAACTCTTCGACGAGGCGGAGTTTGAGGTCGATATGGAGGCCGTGAGCGAGCAGGTCGAGGCGGTGGATTCGATTCCCCGCCAGGCGACCGTCAGCTACGAATGGCCCCTCACGATGGCCGATATGGAGCCGCAACGTGACTCGGTGATCCTCGACAGCCGCCGCTTCAGCTCACGCCTTACGCCCATCGAGGACTTCAGCACCGACAACCGCTTCGCCACCTTCTGCGATACGCTGATTCGTGCCGACCGTACCATCCGCATCGCCGTCTTGGGCGACTCGTTCATCGAGGGCGACATCCTGACGGCCGACCTGCGTGAGCGTCTGCAAACGGCTTTTGGTGGCCGAGGTACGGGCTTTGCCCCGATGGCCTCGCCCCTTACGGCCTTCCGTCGTACCGTCAAGACCCAATCCAAGGGGTGGACCTCCTACAACGTGATGCAATACAAGAGTACCCCCGCCCCCTACAACGAGCAATACTTCGTTTCGGGCTGGGTATGCCGTCCGAGCGAGGGGGCCACGACCCGTTGGGAGGCAACCACCTTCCGTCGGGGCCTGGATTCGTGCAGCCGTGCCCGTGTGCTCTTCCGCTCGCCCGACGAAAGCCGCATCCGCCTCATTGTCAATGATTCACTCTCGCACGAATTTACGATTGAGCCTTCCGAGGCGGTGCGTGAGGCCGTGGTGGAGCACGACGCCATCCACTCGTTGGAGTTCCAAGTGCTGGAGGGGGCTTCGACGCTGGTAGGCTACGGTGCCCAATTCGAATCGAAGGGTGTCTCGGTGGATAACTACTCGGTGCGCAGCAACAACGGCCAGGCCATCTTCCGCACCAACCCCACCATCAACGCCCAGGTCAATGCCCTCGTGCCCTACGATTTGGTCATCCTGCAATATGGCCTAAACATTATGCAGTCCGGTGTCTATAAATACACTTCGTACGGGACACAAATCGAGAAGGTGATTGCCTACTGTCGGGAGTGTTTCCCCTCGGCAGCCATTCTGGTGCTGGGCGTAAGCGACCGTTCGGTGAAGGGTGACAACGGCTTCGAGACGATGGACGCCATCCCCTATATGATTGACTGCCAGCGCACGGCTGCCCGCAATCAGGGTGCCGCCTTCTGGTCCACCTTCGATGCGATGCAGGCCGAGGGCGGTATGAAGGAGTTTGTGGCCAAGGGGTGGGCCGGCAAGGACTACACCCACATCAACTACGGCGGAGGTCGTCGGGTGGCGTGGGCACTGTTCGATGCCATCAACGCCGAGGCTGCCAAGGCCGATGAGCGTCTGCGCCGTCAGCGAGAGGCCGCACAGCCGATTCTCGACTCACTGCTTCGTCAAACTTTGGAGGAGGGGATGCAACCCGCCGCACCCGCACTTACGGAGGTGCTTCCACTTGAAACAAATCGCTGATGGAACGCCTCATAGAGATACTGAAGCCCCTATTGAGTTACGACCCTGCCTCGCCACTGATTTTCAGTAGCGGGCTCTTCCTCTATCTCTTTGTCGGCTTCCTGGGCCTCTATTACCTGTTGCGTCACACCACCACGGCCCGTATTCTCTATGTCATCCTCTTCTCGCTCTACTTCTACTACAAGTCGAGCGGAATGTTCTTCGTATTGTTGCTCTTGGTGGCCACCTCCGACTATATGATCGGCTACTCGCTCTTCCTGACCGAAGGAAAGCGGATGCGTAAGTTCTTGGTGGCGATGAGTGTCGTACTGAACCTCTCGCTGTTGGGCTACTTCAAATACACCAACTTCTTTATCGACCTGACGAACCAACTCGTCGGCGAGGGAATGTTCGAGTTTCAGAACATCTTTCTGCCCGTCGGCATTTCGTTCTTCGTCTTCCAGTCGATGAGCTACACGATTGACATCTACCGCCGAAAGTTGCGCCCGCTGAATAGTTGGCTCGACTACCTCTTCTACCTCTCGTTCTTCCCGCAGTTGGTGGCAGGTCCCATTGTGCGTGCAAGCGACTTCATCCCCCAGATACGTCGCCGACCCGTCGTGACTCGGGAGATGTTGGGCAGTGCCGTCTTTTTGCTGCTGACCGGACTCTTCAAGAAGGCGGTTATCTCGGACTATATCGCCCTGAACTTTGTCGATCGCATCTTCGATGAGCCGCTGCTCTACTCGGGCGTGGAGTGTCTGGTGGGCATCTACGGCTACTCGCTGCAAATCTACTGCGACTTCTCGGGCTACTCGGATATGGCCATCGGCCTGGCCCTATTGATGGGCTTCCGCTTCCCCAAAAACTTCGATGCCCCCTACCACTCGGCCACCATCACCGAATTCTGGCGACGTTGGCACATTTCGCTCTCGTCGTGGCTGCGTGACTACCTCTATATCTCGTTGGGGGGCAACCGCAAAGGCAAGTTGCGCACCTACCTTAACCTGCTCATCACGATGCTGTTGGGTGGTCTGTGGCACGGTGCCGCCATCCGCTTTGTGTTGTGGGGTGCCCTGCACGGCGTAGCGTTGGCACTGCATAAGATGTGGCTCTCGTTTGTCCCCGGGGCGAAGATGCTGGGCAAGGATATGAACCCCGTGATGCGCCTCTTGGGCGTGGTGTTTACCTTCCACCTGGTCGCCTTCGGATGGCTGATTTTCCGTGCCGACTCGATGCAGACGGTCGAGCTGATGCTGCACCAAATTTTCACGGCCTTCGACCTCTCGCTCCTGCCGCAGCTCGTGGAGGGCTATGCCGCCTCGATGTTGCTCATCGCCGTAGGCTACCTGCTCCACCTCTCGCCCAGTCGTCTTGACGAGTGGATGCGAGGCCGCATTGGCCGTGCTCCGATGGGGGTACAGGTGGTGTTGCTGGTGGCCGTAATATGGCTCGTGATGCAAGTTAAATCGGCAGATATTCAACCCTTTATCTATTTCCAATTCTAATCCGCCTTTTCAAAATCAATTTTGCATTTAGGGTTCTAAATTTTGAATTTCGATGTACACGTTTGACCACGACCTCTTTTTGGCCCTCAACTTCGACGGTGGCGATGTGCTGGACTCGGTGATGCTTGCCATCTCGGGCACGGCGATGTGGATTCCGCTCTACCTCTTGATTTTCTACCTCGTGCAGCGTCGTTACGGTTGGCGGGCAATGGGATTCTTCATCCTGCTGTTGGCACTGGCAATGGGGTTAGCCGATGTGGTGGCCGGCATCTTCAAACACAGCGGCCTTTTGGGCGACCTGCTACCAATGTTTGAGCCCCGTTGGCGACCAATGTTCGAGCCTCAGTTGGAGGGGTTGGCCATCACGCCCGACTCGTTGCAGGTGCTGCGTGACGGCGCACTTCTTGCGGACCCCGCCGTGCACGTCCCGATGGAGGCCCTCGGAGGTCGCTTCGGCACCGTCTCGGCCCACGCCTCGACTGTTTGGGCCTTGTGCATCCTCTCCGCCTCAGTGATTCGTCGTCGATGGTTCAGCATCGTGATGGTGGCCGTGACGCTAATGATATGCTATTCGCGCATCTACTTGGCAAAGCACTACCCGATGGATATTTTTTGGGGTACGCTGCTCGGTATCGGGCTGGGTTTGATTGGATATATGCTATTTTTTCGCTACTTTTGCCGCACGAAATAAGACAACAATAAATACGCAATAAAGTTATGGCTTACGAACAATTAAGCGAACAGGAGATTTTGCGCCGCAACTCGCTCAAGGCGTTGCGTGAGATGGGCATCGAGCCCTACCCCGCCGAGCGTTTCGACGTAACGGCTACGGCAGCCGAGATTGCCGAGGGTTTTGATGCCACGCCCGAGCGCTTCGAGAAGGTGCAGATTGCCGGCCGAATGCTCTCGCGCCGCATTATGGGTAGCGCCTCGTTCTTCGAGTTGCAGGACCACACGGGCCGCATTCAGGTCTATATCCGTCGTGACGACATCTGTCCCGAGGGCGACACGACGCTCTACAACACCGTCTTCAAGAAGCTGTTGGACATTGGCGACTTCATCGGCGTCGAGGGTTTTGCCTTCCGCACCAACTCGGGCGAGCTGTCCGTACACTGCCAGAAGTTCACCATTCTCTCGAAGTCGATTCGTCCGCTGCCCATCGTTAAGGAGAAGGATGGCCAGCAGTTCGATGCCCTGACCGACCCCGAGGTGCGCTACCGCCAGCGCTATGTCGATTTGGTGGTAAACCCCAAGGTGCGTGAGGTGTTCGTAAAGCGTGCCAAGATTGTGGCCACGATGCGCAACTACTTCAACGAGCAGGGCTGTCTGGAGGTCGAGACCCCCATTCTGCAGCCCATCCCCGGAGGTGCTTCGGCCCGCCCCTTCATCACCCACCACAATGCCCTCGATACGGATTTCTATATGCGTATCGCCACCGAGCTCTACCTCAAGCGACTCATCGTGGGTGGTTTCAACGGTGTCTATGAGTTCGGCAAGAACTTCCGCAACGAGGGTATGGACCGCACCCACAACCCCGAGTTCACCTGTATGGAGATCTACATCGCCTACAAGGACTACAAGTGGATGATGGAGTTCACCGAGCAGATGCTCGAGCGTGTATGCCGTGCCGTGAATGACGATAAGACGGAGGTGGAGATCGACGGTAAGATGATCTCGTTCAAGGCCCCCTTCCGCCGCCTGACGATGACCGATGCCATCCGTGAGAAGACAGGCTACGACATCACGGGCCAATCGGAGGAGCAGCTGCGTGAGGCCTGCCGACGTCTCAATGTCGAGATCGACGAGACGATGGGTAAGGGTAAGCTCATCGACGCCATCTTCGGCCAGTACTGCGAGGGCGACCTGATTCAGCCCACCTTCATCTGCGACTACCCCATCGAGATGTCGCCCCTGTGCAAGCGTCACCGTGACAACCGTGACCTCACGGAGCGTTTCGAGTTGTTCGTTGCCGGCAAGGAGCTGTGTAATGCCTACTCGGAGCTTAACGACCCGATCGATCAGCTGGAGCGTTTCCAGGAGCAGATGCGTCTTTCGGAGCGTGGCGACGACGAGGCGATGTTCATCGATATGGACTTCGTGCGTGCCTTGGAGTATGGTATGCCCAACTGCTCGGGTATGGGTATGGGCATCGACCGTCTGACGATGTTTATGACGGGTCAGAGCGCCATCCAGGATGTGCTGTTCTTCCCCACGATGCGTCCCGAGAAGAAGCCTACGATCGACGAGCCCGAGAAGTACATCGAAATCGGTGTTCCCGAGGAGTGGGTCGAGGTGATTCAGCGTATGGGTTATGTAACGGTGGAGTCGCTCAAGAAGTTGGCCCCCGGTAAGTTCTACAACGACCTGTGCGGCTTCAACAAGAAGAACAAGCTGGGTCTGAAGGCCCCCTCGATGGAGGAGGTCAAGGCTTGGTGCGCCACCGAGGAGTAGGGTTTTTAAGAACAATTCAAAATTTAGAATTTAGAATTCAAAATTGGATTAAAGATGGCAAACAAGAAGACATACGGCGTAGGTATCGGTACGGGATTGGCCATTGGGCTTGCCTTTGGCCTGCTGATGGACAATTTGGTATTGGGCCTTTGCATCGGTGTAGCCATCGGCTACGGGGGCTCTACCATTGCTGCCACCCGTGAAAAACTCGACAAAGAGGAGTAAGGCAATGACAGCCGCTCACAACTACGGGGAAGCGAAACTAAAATCGTCATTCCCCGGAGCGAAGCGACGATGGGAATCAACCTTTTACGAACAACATGGAGCAATCGTATGTATATATCCTCACAAACCAGGATAACAACGTGCTCTATACGGGAGTAACAACTCGACTCGAAGAGCGAATCAAGCAGCACCGCAATCACGTTGGGAGTGTCTTTACGGCTAAATATAATGCGCACAAAGTGGTTTATATCGAACAATGCCCCAACATTGTTGCTGCTATTCGCCGAGAAAAACTGATTAAGATGATGCCTCGCCGTCGCAAAATTGCACTCATCGAGCGAATCAACCCTTCGTGGCGTGATTTAATGGATGAGTAAACGGTAGATGCCCATCGTCGGACTTACAGTCCTCCGGGGCATGACGTGAATAATGATTTTGTTTTTAACCAAATAACTAGTTAGTAAAATGAGAAAGAAGATTGTAGCAGGTAACTGGAAGATGAATACGCTCCCCGCCGAGGGTGTGGAGCTGGCCCAGGATGTTGTAGCCAAGAGCTCGGAGGTTTGCGATTGCGTAAACTTCATCGTATGTCCCCCGTTCACCCACCTCGCACAGGTAGCCGAGGCCCTGAAGGGTTCGAAGGTGGAGCTGGGTGCGCAGAACTGCGCCGCCGAGGCCAAGGGTGCCTACACGGGTGAGGTAGCCGCCTCGATGATTGCAGCACTGGGTTGCAAGTATGTGATTCTGGGCCACTCGGAGCGCCGTCAGTACTACGGTGAGACCTCGGAGACGCTCAACAAGAAGATGGAGATGGCCTATGCCAATGGTCTGACCCCCATCTACTGCGTAGGTGAGAACCTGGACGAGCGTGAGGCCGGCAACCACTTTGCCGTTTGCAAGGCACAGATCGAGGAGGTTGTTTTCAACCTCACCGAGGAGCAGTTCAAGAATCTGGTAATTGCCTACGAGCCGGTTTGGGCCATTGGTACGGGTAAGACCGCTACGGCCGAGCAGGCTCAGGAGATTCACGCCTACATCCGCGAGGTGCTGGCTTCGAAGTTCGGTGAGTTGGCTGCCGAGTGCCCCATCCTCTATGGTGGCTCGTGCAAGCCTTCGAACGCCGCCGAGATCTTCGCCAAGGAGGATGTGGATGGTGGTCTGATTGGTGGTGCAGCCCTCAAGGCCGAGGATTTCATCGCCATCGGCAAGGGCTTTATGGCCTAATCCAAACCGATTTCAACCAAAACGGCTGACCCGCAAGGTTCAGCCGTTTTTTTACGATTATTTTCAAGGTAATGATGCAGTATTTCGCACCCAAGAGCATTTACCTTATAAAAGGGATTTATTTACGAAAAACAATTATGAAAAGGTATCTACTGCTGCTCTTGACCGTTTGCGCATTAACGGCGTGCGACAAAGACGAAAAGGGACAACTGTTGTCCAAAAACCAACTCACGGCCATCATCAACGAAACGATGTATATCGACCGTCAGCCCTTCAATCTTTGGTATCGCACCACCCCGCATAGCACCTATACGCCCTACTCGCCAACGGCAGATGTGGCCCATTTGCTCATCATCAGATCGGTACTCACCCCCACGCAAGGCGACGGGGAGGAGTGTCTGCTCGTACTCTACATCCCCAACTTTACGATCAGAGACTCGTGGGTGGGCTTTGAAACCTCGTTTGAACAACTGCCCCCGGAGAGCGATTTGGAGGAGTTGGCTACGTTGGGACACCACCTCAAAGCAAGCCGTAAAGGTGTAGCCGTAATTAAAATCGGCTCTTCTAAACATTGCTCGGCGCAGGGCACACTCCGCATCACCAAACAGAATGGGCTATGGTATCACGCCGACCTAACGTTAGAGAATGAGGAGTTCTCGATGCAAGGAAAGTTATATAGTTCTATTTACGAGTGTTCTATTTACGAGTCGATAGCGTCAGCTACAAGTGGGCTTTGAGCCAGGCAACAAGTTCGGTGATGACCTCCTCGGAGAGGGTCGTTTCGATTTGGCCATACTCCTCGACAGCCCCCGTCGTACAGGGTTGGAAGAGGTGGTTCAGCCCCTCGAAGCGGCGGGTGGTGATATGCTCCTGCTCCAACGCTTCGAGCAGGCGCAGGTTCTCTTCGGCATCGACCTGAATATCCTTCGTGCCGTTGGCCGCCCAGAGTTTACGCCCGTTCAACTGCGCCACAGCGGCCATCGGCTCCAACCCCACAAAGCGATAAAGCCAGGGGTTGGCGGCCATCTCGGCCACACGTTGCAGGTTATCCACCAGCGGCTGAGGCAGCTGCTCGTTAGCCACCGCCTCACGCACCAATTGCTCCTTTTGGGCCATTGCCTCCTCGGGGGTCAGCTCACGCCAACGGCCATACAGACGGCCCAACGCACGCCCATACCCCTCGGCTATCGCCTCGGGCAGGCCACGCATCTGCAACCCGACGACATTCTGCTTCACCAGCAGGGCATCGCCCCGCATCATCATCCCCGCCAACGAGACCACCGCAGCCACTTGCGGCTCCTGGGCGGCGGCCATCACGGCAATCGTGCCGCCCTCGCTATGGCCCGCAACAACAATCCGATCGGCATCGACCGCCGCGTGGTTACGAAGAAAATCGAAGGCTCCGAGGGCGTCCAACGTCAGGTGATCGGTGGTCGAATAGACCAACCTTTGTGCCTCCTCGGGGGTCGCCTTATAGCCACGATCGTCGTAGCGCAACACCACAAAGCCCGCACGGGTCAGCCGATCGGCCAAGACCCAAAAGGGGCGGTGCTCCATCAACTCCTCGTCCCGATTCTGCGTGCCGCTGCCCGTCACCAAGACAATGGCGGGGTGACGTTCCTCGCCCTCGGGCAGGGTCAGCGTACCGACCAAGGTGAGGGCATCACGGCTGGCGAAGGTCACCTCCACCTCCCGATAAGGATAGGGCTTTCGAGGCTCTTGCGGGCGGTTGGGACGCTCCGCCTCACCCCGCTTTAAGAGCAGCGGAAACTCGTTGCCCGACTGGCGAAAAACGCCCATCAGTTGCTCCTGACCGAGGCGGGCACCGTGGTAGCTCATCCCGAGTTGTTGGCTCGAGATCTTCACCTCGAAGGGGGCGACCGCCACCTCATCCATCGGAATGCCCTTGGCACCCTGGTCGGGGCTATCCATCGTCGCCTGCCACCCATCAACGGTCTGGGTCAGGTGAAAAACCAGGCGCAGGCGGGTACCCTGCACATTCAGTACGCCACTCCACGTCTCGGTCGTCTGGGCCGCAGCCGAAAGCGAGAGGGTCAAAAAGAGCAAAAGCAAGAGTCGTTTCATCAGCTTCGAGTGTGTTTAGTTTTTACAAATATACACAAAAAAGCGGAATCCGATATACACAAATAAAAACGGGACCCTTTCGGATCCCGTTTTTTCAAATGTAATTTATTTGGTTGCCAACAAAAAGCCGGCCACACAAATGCTTTATTACATCTTCTTGCCCACGTTGGTCTTCTTGGCAACCTTCGGAGCAGCCGTCTTCGTAGCCTTAGCCTTGGGAGCAGCAGCCTTCTTGGCAGCCTTCTCGCCCTCGGCCTCACCCTCCGTCGACTTCTTGCGCGAACGACGCGTCTTAGGCTTAGCCTCCTCGGCAGGAGCAGCTACGGGAGCAACACCCGTCGTGTAAGCCTCGTTGAAGTCAACGAACTCGATGATGCACATCTCGGCAGCGTCGCCCAGACGGAAGCCCGTCTTCAGGATACGCGTGTAACCGCCGTTGCGCTCGGCAATCTTCGGAGCGATCGTGCGGAACAACTCCTTAACGGCCTCCTTCTGCTTCAGGTACGAGAATACAACACGACGCGAGTGGGTCGTATCCTCCTTCGACTTGGTCACCAGGGGCTCAACGAACATACGCAGGGCCTTGGCCTTGGCAACCGTCGTCTCGATACGCTTGTGCAGAATCAGCGACGATGCCATATTCGACATCAGCGCCTTGCGGTGACCTGCCTGGCGACCGAGGTGGTTAAAATTCTTATTGTGTCTCATAATGCTTTAATCTTTGTCAAGTTTGTAGATTGATACGTCCATTCCGAACTTCAAGTTCAGCGATGCAAGCAGCTCGTCGAGCTCCGTCAGCGACTTCTTACCGAAGTTGCGGAACTTCAGCAGGTCGTTGCGGTTCAGACGAACCAGGTCACCCAGCGTGTCCACATCGGCTGCCTTCAGGCAGTTCAGGGCACGTACGCTCAGGTCCTGATCCGACAGCTTCGTCTTGAGCAGCTGGCGCATATGCAGTACATCCTCGTCGAACTCCTCGGCGCCGTTCTTATCCTCCATATTCACCGTGATCTTCTCGTCCGAGAACAACATAAAGTGCTGGATCAGAATCTTGGCGGCCTCCTTCAGAGCATCCTTCGGGTGAATCGAACCGTCGGTAGTAATTTCCAAATTCAGTTTCTCGTAGTCCGTGCGCTGCTCAACACGATAATCCTCAATCGAGTACTTAACGTTCTTGATAGGGGTGAAAATCGAGTCGATGGGCAGCGTGCCAAACTCGCACTCGGCGGGCATATTCTCCTCGGCGGGTACATAACCACGACCCTTGCCAATAGTCAGCGTGAGCTGCATCTTGGTACCGGGGGCCAGGTGGCAGATAACGAGTTCGGGGTTCAGGACTTTGAAGAACGAGAGGTAATTCGAGATATATCCGGCAGTCAGCTCCGTCACACCCGCTACATTGATCGAGACCTTCTCGGTGTCCTGATTATCAACCGTGCGGATAAAGCGAATCTGCTTCAGGAAGAGGATAATGCGTAACATATCCTCCTTCACGCCGGGGATGGCGGCGAACTCGTGATCGACACCGGCTACCTTGACCGTCGTAATCGCATAACCCTCGAGCGACGAGAGCAGGATACGGCGCAAGGCATTACCTACGGTACGACCGAATCCGGGCTCCAGCGGTCGGAACTCAAACTTTCCGAACGACGAAGTAGATTCGAGCATAATAACCTTTTCAGGTTTCTGGAATGCTAATATTGCCATAATCTTGAATTTGTTTTATTTACTACTTCGAGTACAACTCGACGATGAGCTGCTCCTTGATGTTCTCGGGAATCTCCTCGCGCTCAGGCTTCTGGAGGAACTTACCACTCATCGTGGCACCGTCCCACTCAAGCCAAGCGTAGCGGCTCTTCGAGGCACCGGCCAACGAATTGGTAATTACCTCAAGGCTCTTCGACTTCTCACGTACCGATACTACATCACCGGCGCGCAGCGAGTACGAAGGAATGTTTACTACAGCTCCGTTTACGCAGATGTGGCAGTGCGACACCAGCTGACGTGCAGCAGCACGCGTGGGGGCAATACCCAGACGGTAAACTACGTTGTCCAGACGGCACTCAAGCAGCTTCAGCAGGTTCTCACCCGTGATACCGCCCATACGGGCAGCCTGCTCGTAGGTGCGCGAGAACTGCTTCTCCAACAGGCCGTAGGTGTACTTCGCCTTCTGCTTCTCGCTCAGCTGCGTACCGTACTCCGATACCTTCTTGCGCTTGCGAGCCAAACCGTGCTGTCCGGGAGGATAGTTACGCTTCTCGAGTACCTTATCTGCACCATAGATAGCCTCGCCAAACTTGCGGGCAATCTTCGACTTAGGTCCAATATATTTTCCCATTGTTTTCTTCTGTTTTTAGTGTTTGTTAAACCTTAACTCAATCGTAAAGTGTGTCAGACTAAGCAACACAATTATACCTTACGACGGTTAGGAGCACGGCAACCATTGTGCGGCAGCGGAGTAACGTCGATAATCTCCATTACCTCGATACCTGCACCGTGGATCGTACGCACGGCCGACTCACGACCCTGACCGGGACCCTTAACATAGACCTTCACCTTGCGAAGACCCATATCGTAAGCAACCTTGGCGCAATCGGCAGCCGACGTCTGGGCTGCATACGGCGTATTCTTCTTCGAACCACGGAAGCCCATCTTACCGGCCGACGACCAGCTAATCACGTCACCATTCTCGTTGGTGATGGTGATGATCACATTGTTGAAGGTCGAGTGTACGTAGGCGTTACCTACCAGGCCAACCTTAACAACCTTCTTCTTAACGTTTCCAGTTTTCTTTGCCATAATTCTCTAAAGATTACTTCGTTGCCTTTTTCTTGTTTGCTACGGTCTTCTTCTTACCCTTACGCGTACGAGCGTTGTTCTTGGTCGACTGACCACGCAAAGGAAGACCCAGACGGTGACGGATGCCACGATAGCAACCGATATCCATCAGGCGCTTGATGTTGAGCTGTACCAGCGAACGGCACTCGCCCTCTACTTTCAGACCCAGGTCAGCAATCGTCGAACGAATTGCACCAACCTGCTCATCGGTCCAATCCTGAACCTTGATGTCGTAGCTGATGCCAGCTACGTCGAGAATCTGGCGAGCCGTCGAACGACCAATACCGTAGATATAGGTCAGGCCGATCTCGCCTCTCTTATTTTTGGGTAAATCTACACCAACTATACGTGCCATAAAATAATTCTTTCTTCTTTAAATTGGTTTAACCTTGGCGCATCTTGTACTTAGGATTCTTCTTGCAAATCACGTAGAGCTTGCCCTTACGCTTCACAATCTTGCAATCCTCGCTTCTCTTCTTGATAGACGTTCTTACTTTCATAATTGTTTGAAGCTGTTCTGGTTATTGTACCTTTATTTGTATCGGAACGAAATGCGACCCTTCGTCAAATCGTAAGGAGTCATTTCGACCTTTACCTTGTCCCCGGGAAGAATCTTGATGTAGTGCATTCGCATCTTTCCCGAGATGTGGGCCGTCAAAATGTGGCCATTGTCCAACTCAACGCGGAACATTGCGTTCGACAACGCCTCGATGATCGTCCCATCGCGTTCAATAGCAGCTTGTTTTGCCATAGAGTTAATTTTGTTTTATCGCCTTTTCGATGATGCTGAAATCCGTCAGCACGTCGGGGCCGTTTTTACGGACCGCTACTGCCCACTCAAAGTGTGCCGCAGCCTTGCGATCTCGCGTACGAACGGTCCATCCGTCCTCTTCAAATACTACCAAACGGCTGCCCTGGGTGATCATCGGCTCAATGCAGATAACCATACCCTCTTTGAGCAGCGGGCCGCGGCCGCGTGCGCCGTAATTGGGAACCCCGGGGGCTTCGTGCATCTTTCGCCCGATACCGTGTCCCTCCAACTCTCTTACGACACCATAGCCAAACGACTCGGCGTATTTTTGCACTGCCGCCGAAATATCGCCTACGCGATTACCGGCCTTGGCTTGTGCTGCACCTTGACGGAGAGCCTCGCAGGTGACTGTGAGCAGTTGCTCTACTTCTTGAGCAATCTCGCCTACGGCAAACGTATATGCCGAATCACCAACAAACCCCTTCATAAAGGTGCCACAATCGACTGAAACAATGTCGCCCTCCTTCAGAACAACCTTGTTTGACGGAATACCGTGAACCACCTGCTCATTGACCGAAATACACAACGAGGCGGGGTAGCCTTGGTATCCAAGAAACGCGGGAACGGCTCCGTGGGCACGAATGAAATCCTCGGCGATGCGATCCAACTCCTTGGTCGTGACACCCGGCTGAATGTGGCGACCCACTTCAGCCAGTGTCTCCGAGACCAGGATGTTGTTTTCGCGAAGGAGCTCGATCTCCTCGTTTGTCTTCAATTGTATCATCTTGAAGCTAACTCTCTTCTTGTGCTGTTAATAGCGACCCTGAATACGACCCGTCTTCATCAGACCGTCGTAGTGACGCATCAACAAGTAGCTTTCAATCTGCTTCAGAGTGTCAAGTACCACACCCACCATAATCAGCAGCGACGTACCGCCATAGAAGTAGGCGAACTCCTGCTGAATACCCAGGAAGCGGATGGCCAGTGCGGGCAGAATTGCCACGATAGCCAGGAAAATCGAACCGGGCAGGGTGATACGAGTCATAATGCCGTCGATGTAGTTCACGGTCTGCTTGCCCGGCTTAACACCCGGGATGAAGCCACCGTTGCGCTTCATATCGTCGGCCATGCTTTGAGAGTTGATGATAATGGCCGTGTAGAAGTACGTAAAGCCAATTACCAACACTGCCAGCGTAAAGTTGTACCAGAAACCGGTCATCGAGCTGAAGGCGGCTGCGAAGGCCGTACCGGTGAACAACATCGGAATAAACATCAGAGCCTGTGCGAAGATGATAGGCATCACATTCGCAGCATTCATCTTCAGGGGGATGTACTGACGCACACCACCGTACTGCTTATTACCGATCATACGCTTGGCGTACTGTACAGGCACCTTGCGGACAGCCTGAACCAGCGCGATCGTTGCCATAAAGACGAAGAACAGGAGTACGAGCTCGAGGATCAGCATGATGGCGCTACCGGTAGCGGTCTGGAAACGCGCGTTGACCTCGGCCAACAGTGCGTGGGGCAGACGAGCCACGATACCGATCATAATGATGAGCGAGATACCGTTACCAATACCCTTGTCCGTAATCTTCTCGCCGAGCCACATAATAAACATGGTACCGGCAATCAGAATCGTCGTTGCATAGCAAACGAATCCGAACGTATTGCCATAGACGAACGCCTGGGGAGCCTGGTGGTGCAGGTTGGCGATGAAGGCCGGGCCCTGCAGCATCAGTACACCGATCGTAAGGAATCGGGTCCATTGGTTCATCTTGCGGCGGCCGCTCTCACCCTCCTTCTGCATCTTCTGGAAATACGGGATCATCATACCCATCAGCTGGATGATAATCGAGGCGGTGATGTACGGCATAACTCCGAGTGCGAAGATTGCAGCGTTACCAAATGCACCGCCACTGAAGACGTTCAACAGACCCAGAAGTCCGTTGCCCTCCAGCTGGCTGGCATACGCCGAACCGGCCCCCAACGCATTGGGGTCGATACCCGGAATTACTACGAAACTACCCAAGCGGTAGATCAGAAGCAGACCAATCGTGTAGATCACACGTTTGCGCAGCTCCTCAATCTTGTAGATGTTCTTGAGCGTCTCGACCACTTTCTTGTTGGTTGCCAGCAGTGCTACCACTACCAAAAAGACAAGACCAACAACGAGATATTGATTCATAATTAAGGTTTTCTTTGGGGGTTTGGATTAGAGTTTCTCTACGCTACCGCCTGCGGCCGTGATGGCAGCCTCGGCGCTGGCCGAGAATGCGTGGGCCTTGACCGTGAGGGCCTTGGTCAGCTGGCCGTTACCGAGGATCTTCACCTTGTCCTTCGACGAGATGAAACCGGCAGCGATCAGCGTCTCAACGGTTACCTCCGTAAGCTCCTTCTTCGAAGCGAGCTCCTCGAGGGTCGACAGATTGATAGCCTTGAACTCCACACGCTTCAGGTTCGTGAAGCCGAACTTGGGCAGACGACGCTGCAGAGGCATCTGACCGCCCTCGAAACCGAGCTTGCGCGAGTAACCCGAGCGCGACTGAGCACCCTTGTGACCACGCGTGGCCGTGCCACCGTGACCCGAACCAGCACCGCGGCCAATGCGCTTGTCGTGGTGCGTAGAACCCTTAGCGGGCTTAAGATTATACAGTTCCATAGTGTTCTTTCTTTTTTCTTACAGGTTTAACACTTACTCGGCGAGCTTCTCTACCTTTACCAGGTGCTGCACGCGCTCGATCATACCCTTGATGATGGCCGAATCATCGTGCTCAACCGAAGCGTTGATCTTCTTCAGACCCAGCGCATCGAGGTTGGCGCACTGACGCTTCGTAGCGCCGATGCGGCTCTTAATCTGCGTGATTTTCAATCTTGCCATTGTCTGCTTTCTTATTAACCGTTAAACACCTGATTCATCGAGATACCGCGCAGACGGGCAATGCTGGCTGCATCACGCAGCTCGCAAAGTGCACCGATGGTTGCCTTTACCAGGTTGTGGGGGTTCGACGAACCCTTGCTCTTGGCAAGCACGTTCTTGATACCGAGCGACTCCAACACGGCGCGCATAGCACCACCGGCGATGATACCGGTACCGGGAGCTGCCGGACGAATCATTACCACCGAGCCGCCGAAGCGATACTCCTGCTTGTGGGGAATCGTACCGTTGATTACGGGAATCTTCACCAGGTTCTTCTTGGCATCCTCTACGCCCTTGGCGATAGCGGCCTGAACCTCCGAAGCCTTACCCAGACCATAACCGACTACACCGTCCTCGTTACCTACGACTACGATAGCCGAAAAGCTGAATGTGCGACCACCCTTCGTTACCTTCGTAACACGCTGGATGCTTACGAGTCTGTCCTTAAGCTCAAGGTCGCTGGTGCGTACTTTCATATTGCTGTTAGCCATAATTTTGCTTAGAATTTAAGTCCGCCTTCGCGTGCTGCTTCGGCCAGCTGTTTAACTCTTCCGTGATACAGGTAAC
>JAFSDP010000023.1 GCA_017436185.1 Alistipes sp.
CATCCTGAGCCAGGATCAAACTCTCCATTGTAAAAAATTAAAATGTATTGTTAGAGTCCTGACTATTTCGCTTCTTTCAAAGTTAAAAGAATTGACAGATAAATACTACATTCCTTTTCTCTCAAAATATAACCAGTAAATCAAAGAACCAGCTTGAAACCTTGCGCCGTTAGAGGCGCGAAGGGATTGCAAAGGTACGGCAAGAATTTTAATCTGCCAAATTTTTTCGCAACTTTTTTTTCAAGAACTTTGCATTTTGTTGATTTTTGCTCGTTACCGAGCCGTTATCTCTCAAATGCGGTTGCAAAGGTAACGACTTTTTTCAAACCTGCAAACAATTTTGAAAAAATTTTCAAAATAATTTTTATACCTATATTATATAATAAAGGGATTTTATCGCAAAAAGCCCTCCAAAACCAACGTAGCGGTCTATAAATCAGCACATTTCGACCATAAAACTGCAAGAATGGCCACGCGCATAGGAAAATCCACGGGAGATAAAGAGTGATGACGGCAGAAGGCATCGACTACCTCGATTTCGATTTTTGCCAGAATATCGAGCCCTGCGCACACCGCAAAAAAAGCCGCCCCAAAAGGTGGGGCGGCTATCGTGTAATCCGGAACTTCCTACTTGAAAAGTCCCTTCAGGGTTTCGTTTACCAACTTGCGGGTGGCGGTCTGCGTGGCGGTTTGGGCCGCCTTGCCAACGATGGATTTGCTGCTTCGCTTCGAACTGCCGCCCGTCAGCGACTTGGCAACCGAGGTGCTGACGCTGCGAATAAAGCTCGTGGCAGCGGCACCAATCAGTGTTCCGAGCAGGCCACGACCCAAACCTCCGCCCTTGCGCTCCTGCTTGGCACGCTCCTTCTCCTCGGCCTCCCGACGTTTGGCCTCCTCCTCGGCGGCAGCCTCTTCGGCAGCAGCCTTCTCGGCCGCCTCGTTCTGCTGGGTAAGCACCTCGTAGGCGCTCTCTCGATCCTGGGCAATATCGTAAGCACGGATAGCGGCAGGAGCCGAGGCAATCAACACACGGCGCTGCTCGTCGGTAATGGCGCCAATTTGGCTCAACGGAAAGAGAATCTTGGCACGCTCGACCACCGAAGGGGCACCCTTCTCATCCAACAACGAGACCAACGCCTCGCCCGTACCCAGCTCCATAATGGCCTCCTCGGTCGAGAACGAGGGGTTGGCACGGAAGGTCTGGGCCGCCGAGCGGACCGCCTTCTGGTCCTTGGGGGTAAAGGCACGCAGGGCGTGTTGGATGCGGTTACCGAGCTGACCCAAGATCTCCTCGGGGATGTCGGTGGGCGACTGGGTCACGAAATAGACACCCACACCCTTCGAGCGAATCAGGCGCACCACCTGCTCGATCTTATCGACCAGCGCCTTCGAGGTGCCGTCGAACAACATATGGGCCTCATCGAAGAAGAAGACCAACTTCGGCAGCTCGCAATCGCCCACCTCGGGGAGATTTTCATACAACTCCGACAAGAGCCACAACAGGAAGGTCGAGTAGAGTTTCGGGTTGAACATCAACTTATCGGCCGCCAACACATTCATCACGCCCTTGCCGTTCTCCTGGGCCAACAGGTCGAAGATATTGAAGGCCGGCTCGCCAAAGAACTTATCACCGCCCTCGCTCTCGATGGCCAGCAAGGCACGCTGAATGGCACCAATCGAGGCCGACGAGATGTTGCCATACTCGGTGGTGTAGGCCTTGGCGTTCTTGCCCACAAAGTCCAGCATCAGGCGCAGGTCCTTCAAATCGATCAAGAGCAGCTCGTTCTCGTCGGCAATGCGGAAGACGATATTCAGGACACCCGTCTGGGTCTCGTTGAGCTGCATCAGGCGGGCCAACAGTTGCGGGCCCATCTCACTGATGGTGGTACGCATAGCGTGGCCACGCTCGCCAAAGACATCGAACAGGCGCACCGGGCACCCTGCAAATTGGGGGTCAGTGATGCCGAACTCGGCACAGCGTTTCTCGATAAAGCCGCTCATTGCACCTGTCTGGCTAATGCCCGACAGGTCGCCCTTCATATCGGCCATAAAGCAGGGGACACCCGCTTGCGAGAAGGTCTCGGCCAACACCTGCAACGTCACGGTTTTACCCGTACCCGTAGCTCCGGCGATGAGGCCGTGGCGGTTGGCCATCGACCCAATGAGCGAAATGGGACCCGAAGCACAATGGGCCACATAGAGTTTTTTATCGGCTGTGTACATAGTCTTGCGTAATTTAAGTAGTCGGTTATTAGGCAAATATACTGTTATTTTCGAGGATTGGCAACCCGCAGACGATAGAATTTCAATTTTTTCGCTATCTTTATTCCACGAAACAGAATCAAAACAGCGATACGTTATGGCAATCTATCACTTTACAGACGAGGTTTCGATGGGTTTCTCGCATTGTGGCGAGGTGACGGCCGACCTGGAGGGGCAAATCGAACTCACCGACGAGGAGGCCGCCCAACTGGTGGCTCTGATGCAGGAGCAAAAGAGCTGCGATGTGGCTGAGATGGGGTTGAAGGAGCGTTATCCCGCCATCTACGAGCGGTTGGAGGAGGCGTGGTACGATGCCGCCTACACCGCCGAGTTGGCCCATTGGCACCGTGAGGGGTTCCTGGATGGCTACTGCGAATTTGACCTCGACGAGGTGATGGCGCACTGCGAGTCATATTGCGGCTACACCTTCACCTACGATCCCGAGGAGCACCCCCTATCCGACCCCGACGACGAGGAGCAGCTGGAGGAGCTGCGCAGAGAACATTTCGAGGCGTGGCTAAGTGAGTATGTCGAGTCGCTCTCGAACGAGGAGGTGATTGAGTTCTGCTCCGAGCAGCTCAACTCGGAGGTGGAGGATGTCACCGACCCCGAGGGGGTGGAATACGAGGTCGCCATCCCCTACGAACTGATCCGACGGGCCGGCCTAACGAAATAGAAAATCGGGTGTCCCCAAAAAGGGCACCCGATTTCTTTGCTTAAAATTTGGCAATGGGCCGGATATCCTGCTTAAAGACTTTGAGCATCGTCGTGTTGCCGGGATGATAATTCCAATGAATCACCCCGGCCAACTCCCCGCCATACTGCGACTCGGTCGAAGACCAAGATAAGAAAGTGATAGTCTCTCCGCCCACCTCCGTCAAGGTGCGATTAATTCTCTCCATCAGTTCGGGGTGTTGCTCCTTGGAGAGGTGTTTCACCTCATCAACGGCGGGCAAATACCACCCCTCTCCCATCTTTGCGCATTGTGCCGCCACAGGGTAGTTCGTCTGCCAATTGGGGCGCCGGCGAATCGCACGCATATTGGCCTCGCCATCGGTCGCACTTGATGCCCCGATTGCCTTCTCGCTCTCCGTTTGATCGATACACCAAGGCGCCCACACACCTTTGAGACTCACAATTTTACCGTGACGACCATCAGCCGAGATCTCAATCACAACACCCTCCTTGCCATTTTCGCAATAGTAGTCTCCCACCTTGTAAGGGGCCAATGTGGGTCGAAGAGCTCGGTGAGTTGGGGCGGCTTGGGTGGTCGTGGCGACAGGGGCTGGGGTTGTCGTTTGACGTGTCGTGGTTCGTGAGGCGGCCGTTTCGGCATCACGTCGCCGATTCTCTTCAGCCGACTTACGCTGTTGCTCCTCGTAGTTTTTACGTTTGGTATTTATCGGAGCCGAGGTGTAACGCCGGAAATTGTAGCGGTCGTTGCGGATATAATTGTTGTAGTAGTAGATAATGCGCAACCACTCGCACTTGGCGTGCATCAGCAGGGTCGTAGATTCTTCAATAACCTGATCGACAGCAGCCTCGGGATCCATAATGGCCAGAAAACTGATGTGAGGGGCATCCACCTCCACCTCCTTGTAGTTATAAAGACGGTCGCCTCCGGGCAGGGTCTCGGTGTAGTAAAACGCCCCCTCGAAGTTGGCCGCCTTCACCCAGATGACCTTCTTATCGTTCGAGATACTCACAATGGGGGTGTTTCCGAACAGACGTCCCTCGTATTGCACATAGGCCGCATCCCAACTCCCTCGGGTAGTCTTGTAACAGGTACTCAGATACTCGAAATAGAGGTGATCATCGGCAACAACAAAGCGCGAGACAAACACCAGCACCAAAAATACAATCCACTTTTTCATCGGTTACTCCTCCTTTGGTTTCCACATTTCATAATAGTCAAAGCAAATCACCCCCTCGTTGTCGTAGTAATAGGCCAGTGAACCACTCTTGAAATCGACAATCAGGGGAAACTTCAGATCGCCAAACAGCTCCTCTTCGGTCGGCACACGGTCGAAGAACTGATCGGCAAAGGGCTTGTTATCGGTATAAAACGCCAGCAACTCATCGCCCAAATCGAGCGTGTAGCAATGGTAGAAATCACGACGAAATGTGGCGGACAAGAGCACCACAATACGGTCGTTGGTCGTGGGTATCAATTGGATATCGGTCCCCAATTTTGCCGTTTCGGGTTGCGAACGAGGCTGGCTGTAAGCCCCCTCGGCGAGTTTGTGCGCAGTCGTTTTGTAGCCATACGAAAGGGGCCAACGGAAGGTGGGGCGCACCACCTTTACGGTCTCTTTCTTGCCGAGAGTCAACCGCAAATCGGGGGCACGGCTCACCCGCATATCGACCAGGGTATCGCTCTTGGCCAGGGCAGACGCCAAAACAGCCTTCTGTTGCACCTTCATCGAATCCATCAGTTTTCGTGCCGAGCGGACAGGTAACGTCTGAATCGCCGGCTGCAACTTGGAGCTATTATCAACGTGCTCCAACACCCGTTTGATGGGTTGAGCCTCGGCCGTGAAGCCCACCAGAAGTGCCAACAGCGAAAAAAGAAGATGTTTCATAAGAAAAGCGTTTCTCGTTCGTTTAGACAAATATAAGCATAATTTGCCGTTCTGCAACAAAAAAGGGCTCATTTTCAACACACAACGAGGGGCGCAGCGTGGATGCTGCACCCCTCGCACTTGTATGGAGGTATCGGCCCGAAGAGCTCTACAGCTCGGTCTTCCAGAGGCCGTGAATGTTGCAATACTCATAGACGGCCAGCGGCTTGGCGTTGCCTACGCAAACCTCCGCCTCGGGTTTGTCGGTCAAATCGACCCGAATGCCACCCTTGTCGGTCTCGACATAGACGAAGGCGATGTGGTGCTCCTGAAGCATCGGATGGGCCACGCTGCCCACCTTGATGCGCAGACGTCCCTCGCCCAACTGCTCCACAACGGGCAGGTGCTTCTCGCCACCCATCTCCTGCGTGTTGGGGACGAGCTCCTCCATCTTTGCGCCACAGCATACCACCGGTACACCCGAATCTACTACCTTTACAATCACGTTGCCGCAGTGGGCACATTTATAAAACTTCGTTGCCATAATTTATTGTTTTTTTAGGTTTGTGTTCTGTTTATCTCTCTTTTTCTACTTAATCATTGCGTCGAGTTGCTCTTTAAGCTGCGATTTTGGCAGCAATCCCATTGCTCGGCGAGGCGCCCCCTC
Source organism: Alistipes sp. (assembly GCA_017436185.1). Next base: position 5,491 of record JAFSDP010000023.1, read on the forward strand.
CATCGGGATGAAGATCAGGGTCGGAACACTGCGGATGCCAAACAGGGTGGTCAGCTCCTCCTCCGAATCGATATTTACCTTGTAGATATCCACCTTGCCCTCGTACTCGACACCCAACTCCTCGATGGTGGGCAACAGCCGCTGACAAGGACCACACCAGGGTGCGTAAAAGTCAATCAATGCAGGGCGTGCACCCTTATATTTCCATCCACTTGCCAACGTTGCAGTGTCGGCAATCAGTCGATCGAAACCACCTTTTGTCAAATGTATCGTTGCCATAGTTCTTCTTTTTTTAGGTTTGTGTTCTGTTTCTATTGCAAAGATAATACCTAATTTTCTATTTGTCAAATTGATATTTTTTATAGCAACATAAGCAATAACTATATCCACTCCCTCACACCCCAAAAAAAAACAAAACGAGGTTGCATCCACAGGGGATGCAACCTCGTTGCGGTCAATCGGAACTCAATGTAGAATTCCGAATTTAGCATTTTCGGAATTAGTCCAGCTTCGGGCCAGCAGCCACGAGGCTCAGACCCTCGGCGTTGCCCGTGAACTTCTGGAAGTTCTTCACGAAGCGACCGGCCAGATCCTTGGCCTTCACCTCCCACTCCGAAGCGTCGGCGTAGGTATCGCGAGGATCGAGGATGGCGGGATCAACACCCGGCAGCTCGGTCGGCACCTTGAAGCCGAACATCGGGATCATCTTGGTGGGAGCCTTGTCGATCGAACCATCGAGGATGGCGTCGATGATACCACGCGTATCCTTAATCGAGATACGCTTGCCCGTACCATTCCAACCCGTATTTACGAGGTAAGCCGTAGCACCCGACTTCTCCATACGCTTTACCAGCTCCTCACCGTACTTGGTGGGGTGCAGCGAGAGGAAGGCGGCACCGAAGCAGGCCGAGAAGGTCGGCGTAGGCTCGGTGATACCACGCTCGGTACCTGCCAACTTGGCCGTGAAGCCCGACAGGAAGTAGTACTTGGTCTGCTCGGGGGTCAGAATCGACACGGGAGGCAGTACACCAAAGGCGTCGGCCGAGAGGAAGATTACCTTCTTGGCAGCGGGAGCCTTCGACACGGGCTTCACGATGTTGTCGATGTGGAAGATGGGGTACGATACACGGGTGTTCTCCGTAACCGACTTGTCGGCGAAGTCGATCTTGCCGCCCTTGCCTACGGTTACGTTCTCCAGCAGAGCGTTGCGACGGATGGCGTTC
>JAFSDP010000024.1 GCA_017436185.1 Alistipes sp.
ACTTCTCAACCAGACCCTTCAGGTACTCAACCTGCTCCTTCGAGGTGCGCTTTGCGCCCTTCTCACCCTCGAACTTCGTGTAGTCGTAGATGCCGTCCTTGTAGAACTCCGACGAAGCGCAGTCCATACCGATCATTACATCCTTACCGGGAACATAACCTGCAGCCTCGATAGCCTTGATGATCGAATCCAGTGCATCCTCGGTACCCTCCAATGCGGGAGCGAAACCACCCTCATCACCTACAGCCGTCGAGAGGCCGCGAGCGTGGAGCACCTTCTTCAGGTTGTGGAATACCTCGGCACCCATACGAACACCCTCCTTGAGCGACGTAGCGCCTACGGGACGGATCATGAACTCCTGGAATGCGATGGGGGCATCCGAGTGCGAACCACCGTTGATGATGTTCATCATCGGAACGGGCAGCGTCTTGGCGTTGGCACCACCGATATAGCGATAGAGGGGCATACCGAAGTAGTCGGCAGCAGCGTGAGCTACGGCCAGCGATACGCCGAGGATGGCGTTGGCACCCAGGTTCGACTTGGTAGCCGTACCGTCGAGGGCGATCATCGCCTTGTCGATACCTACCTGATCCGATACGTTCATACCGATGATGGCGGGGGCGATTACCTCGTTAACGTTCTTAACGGCCTTCTCAACACCCTTGCCCAGGTAGCGACCCTTGTCGCCGTCACGAAGCTCCAGCGCCTCGTTCTCACCCGTCGAAGCACCGCTGGGAACAGCAGCGCGACCGAAAGCACCCGATACGGTGCGTACCTCTACCTCAACCGTCGGGTTACCGCGCGAATCAAGGATCTCTCTTGCGTGAATCTCTACAATTTGCATAGTTGTAAAAAGTTAAATTTTATGGATATAATGCTTATTGTCTGTTTTGCGCCACAAAGATACATATTTCATTCCTAAAAAGAAAGCATTAAAAATGAATTTTTCATCGTTTTTTCGAAAGAAAATGGTTATATTTGTAGGATGGTTTTTACGTAGCCGCCATACGAAGCCCGCAGGGTGGCACGTTCTTGGAGTAAAACGATAAATACTAACAATAAAAACGTAGATAGACGGTATGAAAAATTTATTTAGCGTAGAGGGCAAGGTGGTCGTAATGACCGGTGCCTGTGGCATTTTGGGTTCGACCATCGTGAAGCATTTCGCCGAGCAGGGTGCCAAGGTGGTGCTGCTGGATTTGGAGCGCACCCGCGAGGTGGCCGATAAGCTCATCGAGGAGATAAAAGCCGAGGGCGGAGAGGCCTGCTTCTTTGCCACCAACGTATTGGATAAGGAGGTGTTGGAGCAGAACTACACCGACATTATGGCCAAGTATGGCACCATCGACATCCTGCTCAACGCCGCCGGTGGTAATATGGCACGTGCCACGGTGCAGCCCGACCAGACGATCTTCGACCTGGATGTCGAGGCCGTGAAGCTCTGCACCGAGCTGAACCTCTTCGGCACGATTCTGCCGACGATGGTCTTCGCCAAGGCGATGGTGGAGAAGAAGTGCGGCTCGATCATCAACTTCTCGTCCGAGTCGGCTCTGCGTCCGCTGACCCGTGTAGCCGGTTACGGCGTAGCGAAGGCGGCCGTGTCGAACTGGACGAAGTACCTGTGTGGCGAGCTGGCCATCAAATTCGGTGACGGCCTGCGTGTCAATGCCATTGCCCCGGGCTTCCTTCTGACGAACCAGAACCGTGCCCTGCTGACCAATCCCGACGGCTCGCTCACGCCCCGTTCGCACACCATTTTGGAGCACACCCCCTATGGCCGTTTCCTGGAGCCCGATGAGCTGGTGGGTACACTGCAGTGGCTGGCTTCGGATGCCTCGAAGGCCGTAAGCGGTACGGTTGTCGTGGTGGATGGTGGTTTTGATGCTTTCAGCATCTAAACGAATTAAAAATTAAAGATTAAAAATTACCGATAACCAATTTTTGGATTTTAGGCGAGCAGATTTGCGCTTTCGTGAAGTACGGCACGGATGGGCTGTACATCGGGTACCGCCCATTCGGGCTGTGCGAGGGAAGGCGGAAAGGTGCCGCATAAAAACTGATTTCACAAACCAATTTTTGGATTTTAGGCGAGCAGATTTTCGCTTTCGTGAAGTACGGCACGGATGGGCTGTACATCGGGTACTGCCCATTCGGGCGGTGCGAGGGAAGGCGGAAAGGTGCCGCATAAAAACAAAAACCTAAATAGAATTAAAACTATGTATCTTTGTAAGCAATCGTGGCGTTGGTATGGCCCGAATGACCCCGTAACGCTCTCGAATATCCGTCAGGCAGGTGCAACGGATATTGTACACGCCCTGCACCACATTCCCAACGGCGAAGTATGGACCGTAGAGGAGATTCAAAAACGGCAGGCAATGATTGCCGAGTATGGGATGACCTGGTCGGTAGTGGAGTCGGTGCCCGTACACGAGCACATCAAGACCCGTGAGGGCAACTACCAGCTCTACATCGAAAACTACAAGCAGTCGATTCGCAACCTGGCCGCCTGCGGCATTAAGTGCATCACCTACAATTTTATGCCCGTGCTGGACTGGACCCGCACGAACCTTGCCTTCACGGTCGAGGATGGCTCGAAGGCGCTGCGTTTCGAGCGTGCCGCCTTTATGGCCTTCGACCTCTTCATCCTGCAGCGTGAGGCCGCCAAGACGGAGTACACCCCCGAGGAGCAGGCCCGAGCCAAGGCCCGCTTCGAGGCGATGGACGAGGCCGAAAAGGAGCTCATCACCCGCAATATGATTGCCGGTCTGCCGGGTGCCGAGGAAAGCTTCACCATCGAGCAGTTCCGCCAGGCGTTGGATCGTTACAAGGAGGTTGATGCTGAGACGTTGCGCTCGAATCTGATCTACTTCCTGAGCGAGATCTGCCCCGTAGCCGACGAGGTAGGTGCCGAGATGGTCATCCACCCCGACGATCCCCCCTACCCGATTCTGGGTCTGCCGCGCATTATGTCCACGGCCGAGGATTTCCGCAAACTGATTGCCGCCGTGCCCAACAAATCGAACGGTTTGTGCCTCTGCACCGGTTCATTCGGTGTGCGTGCCGACAACGACCTGCCCGCCATTATGCGTGAGTTCGGCGAGCGTGTAGGCTTCGTGCATCTGCGTTCGACCCGTCGTGACGCCGATGGCAACTTCCAGGAGGACAACCACTTGGAGGGCGACGTGCCGATGTACGAGGTGATGAAGGCCTTCTTGGAGATTCAGCAGAAGTACCAACGCTCGATTCCGATGCGCCCCGACCACGGCCATCAGATGTGCGACGATTTGAACCGCAAATCCAACCCCGGTTATTCGTGCTACGGCCGTATGCGTGGCCTGGCCGAGCTGCGTGGTTTGGAGATGGGTATCGCCTGCTCGCTCTTCAAATAGGCGAAATAAACGACTAAAAATGAGAAAGACTGTCCGTTGGATGGTCTTTTTCATTATCTTTGCACTATGAAGTTTGAGATTAACCCCCGTTTTGAGCGTTTTCGCTCGTTCATCACCGAGCTGCCCGACCACTTTGACCAAGGCGAACTGATTTTTCAGGGTCGCAATACCATCCGTGCCTTCGAGGTGGAGGGCGAGAAGATAACCGTCAAGCGTTTCCGCAAGCCGTCGGGGCTGAATGCCCTCTTCTACGGCCACCTGCGCAAGAGCAAAGCCCGCCGTGCCTACGAGCATGCCTCGGAGCTGTGCCGCCTCGGTATCCCCACCCCCGAGCCGATTGGTTGGCGGGAGGATTACAGCGGCGGGCTGATTCGTGAAACCTACCTAATCACCCGCTTCTCGGACTTCGAGCCTCTGTCGGAATTGACCAACAATTTTCCTGCGGGCGACACCCCTCGGGCACTCGATGCCTTTGCCGCCTTTACGGTGATGTTGCACGAAAAGGGGGTTGAGCACGGCGACTTCAACAACGGCAACACCCAATGGAAGGTCGATCAGAAGGGTAACTACCACTTCGAGCTGATCGACATCAACCGTATGAACTTCCGAGGGCGACAGCTGACTCGTAGCGAGAGCCTGCATAACCTGCGTCGCATCACCTGCCCGATGACCGCCTACACCTACATCCTGGGTCGCTATGGCGAGTTGCGAGGTTGGGACAACTACTACACCCAGCTGGCCGGTGCGAAGCGTCTAGGGGGCTTCATTGCTCGTCGTGACCGCCGCTACGCCCTCAAAGCCATTCTCCGAGGCAAGAAGAGATAACCAACTCACATAAAACTACTTACCACTCTATGGCACGCTTGTTTCGTTGGCTAACGACCCTGGTTTGCTGTGTGGTTGCGCTGACCGCTGCAGCCCACACTCCTGCGGTCTCGATCATACCCCAACCGACCTCCGTTACCCTCGAAGAGGGCCACTTCGTTTTAAGCCCCTCGACACCGATTTATGTGGCCGATGGGTTGTGGAACCCCGCCGCACGCTTTGTCGAGGAGGTGGCAACAATCGTTCCCTTAAAAAAGGCTCGCAAGGCGACCAAGCGTCGGGGCGGCATCCGTCTGCAATGCAACACAAAACTGCCTGACGAAGGGTATCGAATGACAATTTCGCCCACCGAAATCTGCATCGAGGGCGGCTCGGCAGCCGGTGTCTATTACGGGTTGCAGTCGTTGCGTCAGTTGGTGACACAGCACCGAGATTCGATTCCCTGCTGCACGGTGGAGGACAGCCCTAACTTCTCGTACCGAGGTGCCCACCTCGATGTATCACGCCACTTCTTCACGGTCGAGGAGGTGAAGGGCTACATCGATATGTTGGCTGCCCACAAGCTCAACCGCTTCCATTGGCACCTGACCGATGACCAGGGGTGGCGTATCGAGATCAAACACTACCCCGAACTCACCTCCCGAGGCGCCGCCCGTGAGGAGACCCTTATCGGCCACTGCCTGCGCTCGACCACCTACGACGGCACCCCCTACGGGCCCTACTTCTACACGCAGGAGCAGATTCGCGAGGTGGTGGCCTATGCCGCCGACCGCTACATCACCATCATCCCCGAAATCGAGATGCCGAGCCACTCGCAAGCGGCCCTGCACGCCCTGCCCTGGTTGGGCTGTAACGAACAGGAGGTCAAGGTGTGGCGCCACTGGGGTGTCTCGCCCGAGGTGCTGTGCGCCGGCAAGGAGACGACCTACGAATTTCTGGAGAATGTGCTGACGGAGGTCATCGACCTCTTCCCCTCGGAGTATATCCACATCGGTGGCGACGAGTGTCCCAAGGAGCGTTGGGAGTCGTGTCCCCACTGCCAGGCCCGCATCCGCGAGTTGGGGCTCAAAGACGAGAGCGAGACCCGCACGGCCGAGAATCAGTTGCAGAGCTACCTCACGAACCGCATCGAGCGTTTCTTGAATGAGCGGGGTCGGCGCATCATCGGCTGGGACGACATCTTGGCAGGTGGCGTCTCGCCCACCGCTACGGTGATGTCGTGGCAGGGCACGCAGGGAGGCATCTATGCCGCTCGATGCGGCAATCAGGCCATTATGACCCCGATGGATTTCTGCTACCTGAACTTCTACCAAACCCAAAGTCAGGAGGGCGAGGAGTTGGCCATTGGCGGTTGGGTATCGGTCGATGGCATCTATGGCTGGGACCCGTACGAGGGGCTGAACGAGGCCGAACGCAAAAACATCATCGGCATCCAGTGCAACATCTGGAGCGAGTACATCAAGACCTACAACCACCTGCAACGGATGTTGCTGCCCCGTCTGGCGGCCATCTCGGAGGTGCAGTGGGCTACCTCGCGCCGCAACCCCGCCACGCTGCGTCCACGTATGGAGCGTCACCGTTTGCTCTACGATGCGTGCGGCTGGGCCTACTCGACCTTCTACTTCGAGGGGCGAAAATAGGGTCTGAAAGCAAAAAAAGCGGCCTTACGATTTGTAAGTTTCAATTCTTTCGCTATCTTTGCCAAGAAGATGATGACACGATTTTTTGCATACGGCTTTTTTTACTTCTTTTTTGCGACGAAAAGGGGCGAGATGGTGCGTATGTGCTAACCAAGTAATACGAAACGAAAAATCCCGCTCCTGCCCACGCAAGAGTGGGATTTTTACTGAAAAGCGAAATGAAACAGGTAACCATACAGGGCATTGCAGGGTGCTTCCACGAAACGGCCGCCCACCGCTTCTTCGGCGACGAGATCGAGGTGGTCGAGTGTGACAATTTCGAAGTGCTGTTCGAGCGTCTGCAAGCCGATCAGCATCTGTTGGGCGTGGCGGCCATCGAAAATACCATCGCCGGCTCGCTCTTGCCGAACCACGAGTTGCTGCACAAGAGCGGTATGCAGATCATCGGCGAGGAGAAGATTCGCATCTCGCACGTGCTGTGTGCCCTGCCGGGCGAGACGATCGACCAAATCGAGGAGGTACGTTCGCACCCCATCGCCCTGATGCAGTGCGGCGAATTTCTGAAACGACTGTCCCACGCCCGCATCGTCGAACGTGACGACACGGCCGGCTCGGCCCGTGAGATTCAGCAGGGGCAACTGCGCCACACGGCCGCCATCTGCGGAGCCGATGCGGCACGGATGTACGGATTGGAGATTCTGGCCCCCGCCATCGAGACCAACCCCCACAACTTCACCCGCTTTTTGATGTTGGCCCACGAGGGGCAATATCCGATTGATAAGGAGAGCCTTAACAAGGCCTCGTTCCTCTTCACGCTGCCCCACACCCAGGGCTCGCTCTCGAAAATTCTGACCGTATTGTCGTTCTACGACATCAACCTTACAAAGATTCAATCGCTGCCCATCATCGGCCGCGAGTGGGAGTATCAGTTCTACATTGACGTGACGTTCGACAACTACACCCGCTACCGCCAATCGGTCGAGGCAGTACGCCCCCTGACGAGCGACTTTGTCGTGCTGGGCGAGTACCGTGAATGCAGCAACCCCACCCTTTAACCCCAAACACCCCTTTCGCTATGAACGATTTACAACCCATCCTTCTTCCCGGTCTTGATTCGACCCGTCCCCTGATTATTGCCGGTCCGTGCAGTGCCGAGACCGAAGAGCAGGTGCTCGCCACCGCCCACGCCCTGGCTCGTGAGGGCATCCAACTATTCCGTGCCGGCATCTGGAAGCCCCGCACCAAACCCGGTGGTTTCGAGGGCGTTGGCCCCGAGGGCATCGAGTGGCTGAAGCGTGTGAAGGCCGAGACGGGTATGTTCACCGCTACGGAGGTGGCCAACCGTGCCCACGTCGAGGCCGCCCTGAAGGGGGGAGTCGATCTGCTGTGGATTGGTGCCCGCACCGCCGCCAACCCCTTTGCGATGCAGGAGGTGGCCGATGCACTGGTGGGGGTCGATATTCCCGTGCTGGTCAAAAACCCCGTCAGCCCCGACCTGGAGCTGTGGATTGGTGCCCTGCAACGCATCTACAACGCCGGCATTCGCCGTCTGGGTGCCATCCATCGCGGTTTCACGTGGGTCGATCGCTCGATCTACCGCAACCACCCCTTCTGGACCATCCCCATCGAGTTGCAGCGCCGCATTCCCAACCTGCCCATCTTCTGCGACCCGAGCCACATCGGTGGCAAGCGTGAGCTGATTGCCCCCCTGTCGCAGCAGGCGATGGATTTGGGCTTCGACGGACTGATTGTCGAGTCGCACTGCTGCCCCGACGAGGCGTGGAGCGACAAGGCCCAGCAGGTCGAGCCGACCACGTTGGCCTTCATTCTGCGTAACCTTATTTTGCGAGATATGAATACCACCACCGACAACCTGAACGAGTTGCGTCGCCAAATCGACAAACTCGACGACGAACTTTTGGAACTTTTGGCCCGCCGTATGAAGGTATCGGGCGAGATTGGCCGCTACAAGAAGGAGCACAATATGTCGGTGTTGCAGTCGCAACGCTACGAGGATATTCTGGCTCGTCGTGCCCGTCAGGCGGTGGAGCTGGGTATGGATCGCGAGTTTATGCGCTCGGTGATGCAGGCCATCCACGAGGAGTCGATTCGTCAGCAGCTCAAGGTGATTGAGTAGCTCATCCGCCCCAACACACAAGCGAGGCTGCCCCGATGGGACAGCCTCGCTTGCCTTTTTTGAACCTATCGAATCAACTACCTTTTCGGGTTGGTGATTTGCCACGCCACACCGAAGCTGACGGCCCAGCAATGGGCAGGGTCGCAGACATCCAGTGCCGCTGAGAGGTCGAGCTGTACCCGCTCGCCCACCATATAGTTCAGACCGAAGTCCGCCCCATAGAAGTTATCCTCCTCGCCCCACAGGTTGTTGTAGCTCTCGACAAAGCACCCCAGCCGATCCGTAAGCGAAGCCCCCAGACACAAAGCCACAAAGGCCGAGGGCTTGGCCGTATAGCCGTTCCACTCCACACCCACGTTGTAGCCCAACGAGAGGTTATCCGAGAGGGCATTTTCGAAGAGCAGGTAGAGCGAGGGAGCCAGGTGATCGACATCACAGTCGGCACTTGCCGTACCGGGAATGGCCAGATTGGCCATCAACGAGATGGCAGGCACAGCGTCTCGGCCCTCGTAGAGGCCGATTTTCGTTCCGAACGTAAGGCCCGAGAAGTAGATGTCACCATCCGTCAGGAAGGCATCGCCACCCAGACGCACCTCCACGCCATCGAAGAGACCGTAGCGCAAGAGGGTATTGCTGAAGGTGTAGCTACCCTCGTGGCCATCGCCATCGTACTGCATACCCTGCTCCCACTGGAAGACACCCCGATTGACCACCGACGGGCCGGTCGAAGCACCCGGACGGTCGGCCGTAAATTGGGCGAAGGTCGGCCACGCCACCAACGCAGCCACCAAAAGCATTAAAAGTCGTTTCATAAAATGTCGAACTAACAGTTTTCAATTTTGTAGCCCATCTTCGTGCGCAGCACGTCAAGCAATTTGGCAAACTCGGCCGGTTTGCCATTGACCATCGTCGGCCAGTTGGTCGAGATTACGATGCGTACATCGGCCAACTGAATGGTCGGCACATCGACCTTACGGCCAAAGAAATCGACATTACCTCGCTCGGCAAGCAGACGTAAATACTCTTCGTAGTCCATAAAGACCTTGTCCATATTCTTTTTGAAACTGAAGGCCTCCTTCAACGCTTCGTGGGTTGTATCGGGATTCTGTGATAAATAGAAATTCACCACATCGTGGACAAACTCGGTCTTCTTGGTATAGACCTTACCGTTGAAGTGATACGACGAGGTGTCACGCTGACGTTCACCGGGTTTCTTGGCAGGTGTATCGAAGGCCTTGAGGTTGGTAACGGCCGAAAGTTCAAGCACCTCGGCAATCACCTCGCCCAGATGGGCATCGTCATTGACCAACACGGCAATTTTATTCAACAGCGACGAAACGTTGAAGGCTCGATTGCTCAAATAGGTCTCCTTCTGGCACATACGGAAGGCCACCTTCTCCCACTCCTCGTCAAACTCCTCGGTGGCATCCAACGCCTCCTTTTCCTGCTCGGTGAGTTGACGCAGCTTGAGTCGCGAGGCCACCTTCTCGTTCCACGCCTTGAAGTCGGGCGACTCGGCCAACTGGTTGTAGATGTAGGGGTAAGCAATCTGAATGCAGACCATCGCATAGTTCAGCACCTTCTCCAACTGCTGCTGTGTCACCTGCTCCGTACCCTGCTGCATCTCGTTGATAATCGAGATGAGGGCCAACGTATTGGTCAGTCGCTTCAACGAACGGGGGTTGCTGCCCACCGAGAGGTGGGTAATCTCCGAGAGGTTCTCGGCCAACGTCTGGTCGTTGAGCTCCTCCTCGGTGAAGAACTCGATTTTGCGCAGTGCATCCACCAGGAAGGTATCGACCGTATAGGAGGCTACAGGCATCGAGAAGGGCAGCTGAATGATTTTATCGAAGAAGGAGCGGAACTCACGCTCGTTGGCCTCGGTCAGCTCGCCAAACTTGGGCTTCAGGCCCTTGATGACCACATCGTAGTCGATGGCCAGAATAAAGACGCATCGCTCCAAATCGAAGATGTTTTTCAGCAGCTCCAGAATCTCCACCGCTACGGGCGGATCGATGCGATCCAGATCGTCGATATAGAAGGTGAAGCCCTGCTTCGAGCTATCCTTGGCCATTGCACCTTCGATAAGCGTGGCAATCTCCTCTTTGAGCTGCACGATGTCGGCACCTGCCGAGTCGCCTCCTCCGTCGATAAGTTCATCGACCAGGCCACCATCCACACCTACAGCACCGGCGGCCACCTTGGCACCCACCGTAGCCATTCGCTTGAACAGACCGCCAATCTTCTTCTTGCTCTCGGCCCACTTCTGCTCGTTGGGGTGCAGCTGGCCAATCTGGGAAATGATACCCTCCAGAATGGCAAAGATGGCTTGTTTGGGGGTCTTCATCAACGAATAGTGCCAGGTGTTGATCCAAATCGGATAGTAAGGAGCACCCGCTTTGTCGCAGAGGTGGTGGCGCAACAGATTCATCAACGAGGTTTTACCACTACCCCACTCGCCCTGCAAAGCAATCGTGATGGGGGTGTCGGTAAGTTCGACATAACGAATCAAAGCATCCTGATAGACCTGAATGCCAAAAAGGTCCTCTTGGGTATGTTTACGAGGAACATCAATAATACTTGATTTCATAGTTTTGCTTGCTGTTTAATCAACATAATCTGCCATACCAAAGTCGTGGCCCTCGGGGCGTTTTACCATCTCGGCAGGTCGCTCGACCTTGCGTTCGGGTTCCAGAGCCTCGTGCATCTTGTCGGCCAGGGCTGCAATAATGGACATATAGCGGTTATCGAAGAGCCATACCAAGCACTCCACACGCAACGTAAAGACATTCGAGGCCTTGATGTGGTGGCCGATGTTTTGTGCATTGACGGCATACCACTCGTTCTTGTCGGACTCGTAGCCAAACTGACTGCTCATCGCCTCCGAAACGCTGTTGTAAAGTTTGTCGAACGTGGCATAATCCCTCACCAGGCTGGCAGGGTCATCGTACGAAGCATCGTGCTTTTTGGTGTTGTAGCAGAAGTGGAACTTCGTGGGGCGAGACTTCAAGCCAATCGCACCGAGCATAGGAATCACCCAACTGCCCTCACGGTTGCAGAGTCGCTGCAAATCCTCCAAGAAGAGGGGCAGGTTGGGACACGAAGGGTTGGCGGAGATATTGTAGTAGGAGGTGGGATTATCTACATCCGTCTCCTCCTCCTTGGCGATGTAATTAAAACCTCCCAACTTGGCAACGTGATAGGCCAACCAACTCGTCATCGGCTCAATATACCCAGAGGTGCTCACGATGGTCACCTTCGAGCCTCGGTCGATGCAACAACCGTAAGGACGATTGCGTTTGTAGTTGATAACCACGATATTCGACTCGGGATGCTCGGCCGAATTAACAGCGTTGGCCATATCGTACATATGCAGGCAATCCGACTCCTTGACCGCCTCCAAGATGGAATCAAAGGGGATGTGCTTGCGGGTCAGAATGGTGTTAATCATCTTATAGCGAGGCACCACGAAGAGTCCCGTATGCTGCTGATCCTTCTCAAACTTGAAGGTATGCACAATGCTGCGGATGTTGTTGCGCACCTCCTCGTTGTGGTTCTCCTCGCCCATAGCCTCCGTGAAACCGGCACCGATAAGACCCGCAGGTACGGCAAAAATAGCAATACCCAGAATACCGATGATGCAGGCGATGATGCGACCTACCAAGGTGATGGGAGGGGTCTCGGCAAAGCCACCCGGGTCGCCGATGTATTGGGCAAAGGCCCACACCACCGAGCGAAAGCCGTTGTCATAGACCTCGGGCTGGGCTGCGTGTTCGAAGAAGAAGAGGATGAACGAGAGAATCACCGTCACAATGACCAAAAACTGCAACGAGACCATCATCTCCTGACGCTTCGAACGCAGGGCCTTCGACAGCAGACGGAACGAGCGCATATAGCGGAAGATGCGCAGCAGTCGGGCCACTCGCAACACCTTGAAGACCGAGTAGGGAATCGGAATGAGGTACTGCACATAGAAGGGGAAGGTCGAGAGGATGTCGATCAGGCCGTAGAACGAGAAGCAGTAGCGAACTCGTCCCCAGAAGCCTCGGTATTTGTCGTCGCTCAGGTCGGCCACCCAGATGCGTAAAATCACCTCGATGGTAAAGATTACAAGCGTGATGTGGTCGATCCAATACATCCACTCCACCACCTGCGGCGGCAAATCGAAGGTCGAAAGAAAGACCTCGAAGGTGCTGAGCAGAATGAGGCCGATAATCAGATAATCGACCACGTTGTGCCACTGGCGGGTGTGAAGGTTGTCGTCAAAGACCCGAGCCAGGCCGAGTCGCAATTTGTCAATCGGTTTCATTGTTTTTTGTTGGGTTGTTTATTGCATTACAAAGATAGTATTTTTTCATTTCGTATTGCCTCCAGCAGCGAGCAAAGTGTCTCGGTAAGTTCCGCAAGGGTGAATTGCCCCTCCCGAGACGTGACCCCCGCTTGCCTCCGAAAGAGCGGCAGGTGGACAAACAGCACCCCCATCGGCACCTCCGCAGCGAGTTGCAGCGCCTCGTAATAGAGGCGGTTGCAGACATAGAGGCCGCACGAATTGGAGATAGTGACCCCTCGGTGGCGTTGGCCGAGCGTGCGCAAATTCGAAAATGGGAGCCGGCGACACCTTCTCGTGCCTGGAATTTACGCTCGGCAAAGAGCTTGTAATGAGCAACTTCGGAAGAGCAAGCCTCGTCGAAGGAGTCTCATCGAAGAGCTACATCGTCGGCCGCAAAAACGGCCTGACCACCCTACGAAAGGTGGAATAACAAGCGGTTAAGAAATCAAGGAAAAATAAGTCGGATTTAAGGGGAGGCCGAAGGCCTTTCCCCTCCGCTCGCCGCGGGGGCCCTTGCAAACTTCCAGAAATGGTTGTATGGCTCAAAGAGCCAACTTTTTTGTGTTTAGGAGAAGGCTTACAAACAAGTTTGACGCAATCCCTAAACACAAAAAAGGCTTCGATTTTCATCGAAGCCATACAACCATTTCTGCCTTTTGCGGAGAGGAGGGGATTCGAACCCCTGAAACACTTTTGGCGTTTACTCACTTTCCAGGCGAGCCAGTTCAACCACTCCTGCACCTCTCCGTTTTGGTGCGACAAAGGTAACTATTTTTTTGACAATTCGTGCGCATTACCAAAAAATATGGTCTTCATTTCACTTTTTTGGAGCATCCAGGCCGTTTGTTTCGTTTTTTTTCCTATCTTGCAACCCTAAATGGTCATAAAACAGACATTAATAACCACAACAATGAAACACCTTATTACCCTTTTAACCCTGGTGCTGACCACCCTGCTGTCCCTCTCGTCGATGGCAGCCCCCGTGTCGCCCGAAAAGGCTCGTGAGAAGGCAATCAAGCTCTTTAGCAGCCGTATGCAGACCCGTGCCGTGCCCGAGTTTGAGCTGATTTGGGACGGTGAGACGGCTGCCACCCGCTCGACGCAGGATGCCGCACTCTACATCTTCGACCGTACCGACGGCCCCGGCTTCATCATCATCGCCGGTGACGACGCCGTACCGACCGTATTGGGCTACTCGTTCGAGCACAACTTCGGTCGTGGCACGATGCCCGAGAACCTGCACTACTGGCTCAGCTGCCAGCGTCAGATGGTGCTCGCCGCCCGTGAGGCCGGTGCCCCCACCATTGCCGACCTGCCCGAGCTGGGTGCTACGCAGGTGCTGCTCGAGACGGCCGACTGGGATCAGTCCGAGCCTTATAACCGCCAGACGCCCCTCTATGGTGGCCAGCCGACCCTGACCGGTTGCGTGGCTACGGCCGCCGCCATTGTCTGCAAATACAACCAATGGCCCGATATGGGTAATGGCCCGACGACCAGCTACACGACCCGCACCCGCAAGATCAGCGTGGGAAGCCGTGAGCTGACCGCCTACGACTACTCGAAGATGCCCAACGTCTATACGCGTGGTCAGTACACCGACGCACAGGCCAACGAGGTGTCGCGCCTGATGGCCGACATCGGTGCCGGTGTGAAGGCCGACTATGGTCGCTCCGACGGTACGGCCGCCTTCACCAACGACCAGCTGAAGTGTATGACCTCCTATATGCGCTACTCGAAAGAGGCCGACCTGATCGTGCGCTACGGCTACACCGACGAGGAGTGGGCCGAGCTGATGCGCAAGGAGATCGACGCCAACCGCCCCGTACTCTACTCGGCCAACACCCCCGATGGTGCCGGCCACGCCTTTGTGCTGGATGGTTACTCGAGCGACGGTATGTTTGCCTTCAACTGGGGTTGGAGCGGTTCGTCGAACGGCTTTTACAACCTGTCGAGCATGGTTGCCGGTGGCTGGGACTTCGCCAAGAACCACGAGGCCATCGTGGGTCTGGTACCCGACAAGGAGGGCACGACGAGCTACCGCGACCGCCTCATCGTAGGTACGACCGACGGCATCAATGGTCTGATGACCGACACGCAGGTATTCCACACGGGTACCACGTTCAAGGCCTCGGTAGTGCTCTACTCGTGGTGCTTCTCGACCTATGTCGGCAAGGCCAACATCGCCCTGATTGACAAGAAGGGCGAGATCAAGGAGCTGCTCTCGACGGCTTCGGATATGACCATCTCGGCCATCGCGAACGGTCAGTTCTCGGGTGCCGTGCGTCAGTTCAACTGCGCCATCTCTGCCACCCTGGCTCCGGGCGATTGCATCGTTCCCGTCTATTGGGAGCGCACCAATCAGGAGTGGGTACGCGCCCGCGCCTATAGCGAGGATGCCGTCGATCACATCGTCGTAATGGAGGCCAACCCCGACGGTGAGGCCATCGCCTCGGGTACGGAGTTGAGCTTCAACCGCACCACAAAGGATTTCACCATCCGGACCTATGCCGGCACGACGCTGGAGGTACTCGACAAGAGCGGCAAGAAGTTGCAGTCGCAGACCGTAGGTTCGGAGCCGATCGTCCTGAAAAACCTCGCCGCAGGCAGCTACACGGTACGCATCTACTTCGATGCCGATGAGCCTTTCGAGTTCAAACTGACCCGCTAACGAACGCTAACGATTTTACAAAGAGAGCATTATGAAAAATATCTTCAAATATACGATTTGCGCCCTGGCAGCCCTGACGCTCACCGCCTGTGGTGGTGGCGAAGGCGGCGGCAAGTTCACCGAGGTGAGCTTCACGACCGAGGTATTGAGCCGTGCTGCAGCCCCCAACGTATTGACCGAGCTCAAGTCGGGCGACAGAATGAACATCTACAAGACCGACAAATCGACCATCAACCTCGACGTGATGGAGGTCTATCAGGCCACCTACAACGGCAGCGACTGGAAGGGTACGCCCGCCATCACCCTCGACGGCGGTGAGACGGCCTACTTCTTCGCCACCTACCCCTACAGTGCCGAGGCGGTAAATCCGCTCGAGATTCCCGTGACGGTAGCGGCCCAGAAGGATGTACTCTACTCGGGTGGTGCCGCCAAGGCCACCGAGTCGGCCCCCAGCTGCGCCCTCTCGATGCGCCACGCTATGGCCGTCATTGCCTTCAACATCAAGAGCTATGTGGGCGGTAAGCTGCAGTCGATTCAGTTCGACAGCCAGCAATTCCCCCTCGCAGGTACGATGCGTATCACCAGCGGTCGTATCACCGCTACGGAGATGGGTCCCTACACCCAGAAGTGCGATGTATCGCTCACCCCGAAGGGTTGGGCCAACGAGCACCCGGGTGCGCTCATTATCCCCTACACCGCCGGTTCGGCAGGTCTGCCCGTACACCTGACCATCGACGGCAAGAGCTACGACATCGACCTTCCGTCGATGACCTTTGCCATGGCCAAGAAGTATGTCTTCACGCTTATCCTCTCGGATGCAGGTCTCTATCTGACGAGCGACAAGCCCGAGATTATCAACCTCGATGCCGCTATCGAGGTGGCCCCCGAGGAGCAGTACAACCACATCAAGATGGTCGTAAACAACGATTCGTTCAGCGCTCCCAAGCTGACGGGCACCTCGCCCTATGGCTACATCGATTGGGGTGACGAGACGGTCGAGGAGTACTCGACCGAGATTGGCTCGCACAGCTACCCGGGCAAGGGCACCTTCACGATACACGTCGATGCCTGGAACGCCGAAACGGTGACGATGACCAACGTAGAGGGTATGACCGAGTTGGATCTCTCGAAGTTCTAACTGAAGGGCTTCACGCAAGCTAAAAACCTGCTCGACAAGCAAGTCGGGCAGGTTTTCTTTTTCGGCACAACGCACGACCAAACGACCATAATTCACCCGTTTTGACTGCCGAAAAGAGGCAATGTTTTGGTTTTAAGAAAAATTTGACTATCTTTGTCTTTTGCCCGTCCACCCTATCGGGCCCGAACAGACGATGTATAAATTCAAACCTATCCTCAAAAGCTTGGTGTGGGGCGGCGATAAAATTGCCGCCTACAAGGGCATATCCACCACCCAAAGCACCATTGGCGAGAGCTGGGAACTGTCGGGAATGGCAGGGTCGGAGTCGGAGGTGGCCGAGGGTCCCGACAAGGGGAAACGCCTTCCGGAGCTGATTCGTCGCGACCGTGGCGAGCTGGTGGGCGAGCAGGTTTACAGCCGCTTTGGCGACCACTTCCCGCTGTTGGTGAAGTTCATCGATGCCCGTGAGGATTTGTCGTTGCAGGTGCACCCCAACGAGGAGATTGCCCGCCAACGCCACCACGCCTCGGGCAAGAGCGAAATGTGGTATGTGGTCGATGCCGAGGCAGGGGCCCATATCCGCAGCGGTTTCCGCACCCCGTTGGCCCCCGAGAAGTATGCCGAGGCGGTGAAGGATGGCTCGATTTTGGAGATGGTGGCCGACTACCGTGTCGAGGCGGGCGACCTGTTCTACATCCCCGCAGGGCGCATCCATACCATTGGCGCAGGTACGCTGCTCGTGGAGATTCAGCAGAGTTCGTCGATTACCTATCGCATTTTTGATTACAACCGCACAGGGTTGGATGGCCGTCCCCGCGAGTTGCATACCGAGTGGGCCCGTGAGGCGTTGGATTTCTCGGTCGAGGAGGAGTATCGTACCCCCTACCAACCCGCCACCAACCGTGCTGTACCCCTGATTCATTGTCCCCACTTCACCACGAATCTGTTTGATTTGACCACACCGCAGCTGCTCGATTTGGACTGGATCGATTCGTTTGTGGTGGTGATTTGCACAGAGGGAAGCGGTACGCTGACCGACCATAAGGGGCGTACGATGACCATCAAACAGGGCGAGACGGTGCTGGTGGAGGCTGCTGCCAAGTGCCTGACGATGACCCCCGACCAAGCGAAGATGAAACTCATTACGGCGTGGCTGTAGGCCCTGCAAATGTGGTATATTGATAGAGCGTGATGGCTGCGACCGACCCGAAATGCGGGGTGCGGTCGTTTTCGTTTTTATAGGCATCCCTACCGACGATGAGCCGAGCAACGCTAATCTACCTCACCGACGATGAACTGTGCCGTGCTAATCAGCCTTACCGACCTCCGAAAGCGTAACAAAAAAGCGGCCTCTCTTTCGAGAAGCCGCCTTGTTGAGCTACCAGGACTCGAACCTGGAATAACAGGACCAGAATCTGTTGTGTTGCCAATTACACCATAGCTCAGTGAGCGTGTCGTTTTGACGATGCAAAAGTAGAACATATTTTTACAATTGCAAAGAAAAAACGAAAAAAAATTATTACTTTTGTTATTCGGGGTTGGCACTGCACAGCCCAACAGACAAGGAAACAACATTAAATCAATAGCTTATGGGAATTAAGTTTCGTTTGACCGTGATGAACTTCCTGCAGTATGCCGTGTGGGGTTCGTACCTTACTTCGATGGGATCGTACCTCGTGGGCGCAGGATTGGCTGCAAAAATCGGTCTTTTCTATGCCATGCAGGGCATCGTTTCGCTCTTTATGCCTGCCATTATCGGCATTTTGGCCGACCGTTGGATTCAGGCACAACGCCTGCTGGGTATGTGCCACGGCCTGGCGGCACTCTTTATGGTCGGTGCGGGCTACTACGCCCTCACGACGGGTAGCAACGTGCAGTTTGGCGTGCTCTTTACGCTCTATGCGTTGAGTGTGGCCTTCTATATGCCGACCATCGCCCTGTCGAACTCGGTGGCCTACAGCGTGCTGGAGAGCAATAATATGGATACGGTGAAGGTCTTCCCGCCCATCCGTGTGTGGGGTACGGTCGGCTTTATCTGTGCGATGCTCTTCTGCGATATGGCCGGCTTCCAGACCACCTATATGCAGTTTATCCAGTGCGCCGTGCTGGGTCTGGTGCTGGGCGTCTATGCCTTCACGCTGCCCGCCTGCCCCGTAAACCGCTCGGGGGAGAAGAAGTCGCTTGTCGAGGCGCTGGGGCTGCGTGCCTTCACGCTCTTTAAGCAGAAGAAGATGGCGCTGTTCTTCATCTTCTCGATGCTTCTGGGTGTCTCGTTGCAGATTACCAACGGCTTTGCCAACCCCTTCATCACCTCGTTCCGAGGCATTGAGGAGTTTGCTTCGACCTTTGGTGCCAACCACGCCAATGCGCTGATCTCGCTCTCGCAGGTTTCGGAGACGCTCTGCATTCTGTTGATTCCCTTCTGTTTGAAGCGTTTCGGCATTAAGAATGTGATGCTGATGGCGATGTTTGCCTGGGTGCTGCGCTTCGGTCTGTTTGGTGTGGGCAACCCGGGTAGCGGCGTGTGGATGTTCATCCTCTCGATGATTGTCTATGGCGTGGCCTTCGACTTCTTCAATATCTCAGGCTCGCTGTTTGTCAATACGGAGACCGACACCTCGATTCGTGCCAGCGCCCAGGGTCTGTTTATGATTATGACCAACGGCATCGGTGCCACAATAGGTACGCTGGGTGCCCAGGCGGTGGTGAACCACTTTGTCTATGCCCAGACCGAGCCTTCGGCCCAGGTGGCAGGTTGGTCCACCTCGTGGCTCATCTTCGCCGGCTACGCCCTGGTGGTAGCCCTGCTGTTCGCCTTGGTCTTTAAGTACAAGCACAACCCCGAGGCCCAGTTGCAACATTAAGTCGCAAAGATTGCCCAAAAGAACAAACCCCGCCATTCGTGGCGGGGTTTTTCGTTTGTGGCACGGGATTTGAACGAGGATGAATCAGCTGCGGAGTTCAGCACCCGCAGTGAGGTTTCTTCATTTATTTAAGTTTGGGTTAGTAGTTTTTGAGGGGTGCAACGCCCCTCGGAGGCAGGCGGCAGTCGCGAAGACTCCCGCCTGTTTTTTTAGGTCACCCCACCCCGAAACCTTTTTTTCATTTTAGGCGAGAAGATTTCGTATTTCGTGAAGTAAGCCCCGGATGGGGGCGGCTTAAGAAGCCGCTTTTGCGATTTGGTTTCCATAGCACTCCACCTTTTTTTTCATTTTAGAGGAGCAGGTTTTGCTATGAACGCAGTTCGGCCCGGATGGGACATACTTGACGTATTTCCCATTCGGGCCGGACAAGAAAGAGCAAAAGATGCCCTATAAAATGGAAAAAACTATTTGCGGAAAACGCCCGTATAGCTCGAAGGCGAAAGCACTCGCAGCTCGGCCTTGACCTCCTCGGAGACATTCAGGGTCTCGATGAAGGCCTTGATCGACTGCTCGGTAATCTGCTCGTTGGTGCGGGTCAGGGCCTTCAGGGCCTCGTAGGGCTTGGGGTAACCCTCACGACGCAGGATGGTCTGGATACCCTCGGCAACCACGGCCCAGTTCTCCTCCAGGTCGCGATTCAGGGCGGCCTCATTCAGCAGTACCTTGCCCAGACCCTTCATCAGCGACTTCAGGGCGATGAGCGTGTGGGCCATCGGAACACCCACGTTACGCAGCACGGTCGAGTCGGTCAGGTCACGTTGCAGACGCGAAACGGGCAACTTGCGCGAGAGGAACTCATAGACGGCAATGGCCATACCCAGGTTACCCTCGGCATTCTCGAAGTCGATGGGATTCACCTTGTGGGGCATCGCACTCGAGCCCACCTCACCGGCCTTGATCTGCTGCTTGAAGTACTCCGACGAGATGTACATCCACATATCGCGCGCCAAGTCAATGAGGATGGTCGAGATACGCTTCAGGGCGTCGAACATCGCAGCCAGGTTGTCGTAGTGCTCAATCTGGGTGGTGTATTGCGAGCGGCTCAGGCCGAGCGTTTCGCCCACAAACGTATTGGCAAACGAGACCCAATCCATCGACGGATAGGCGGCGTGGTGGGCATTCATATTACCCGTGGCACCGCCGAACTTGGCAGGTACGGGGACCTCCTTGAGTTGGGCCAGCTGCTTCTCCAGACGCTCGACATAGACCAAAAACTCCTTACCCAGCACGGTGGGCGAAGCGGGCTGACCGTGGGTGCGGGCCAGCATCGGGATGCCCATCCAGGCATCGGCCATCGAACGAATCTTGGCAATAATCTCCTCGAAGGCGGGATAGAGCACCTCTTCGAGAGCCTCCTTCATCGAGAGGGGCACGGCCGTATTGTTGATATCCTGCGACGTAAGGCCGAAGTGGACAAACTCCTTGTAGGCCTCCAGCCCCAGCTCATCCATCTTCTCCTTGAGGATGTACTCGATGGCCTTCACATCGTGGTTGGTCACCGACTCAATCTCCTTGACACGCTCGGCCGAGGCGGGCGAGAAGTCGAGGTAGAGGCTGCGCAGGGCCTCCAACTTGGCGGGATCGATGCCCTCCAGCTGCGGCAAGGGCAGGCGGCAGAGGGCGATGAAATACTCCACCTCGACACGGATGCGGTAGCGAATCAGTGCCTGCTCGGAGAAATAGGCTGCCAGCGGCTCGGTTACACGGCGGTAACGGCCATCAATGGGCGAAATTGCGGTAAGGGGTGTCATCATAATGGTCACAGATATTGTTTATTTTCGGCACCAAATTTACAACTTTTATTGAAAAAAGCATAATTTTCGCTACCTTTGTCGATACACTGACCGCTTTATTGGCGTCGAAGGCAACATTTTCGACGACCATACGTTAGTGGTATAGTTCCATTTTAAGTGCAACAATGAATTTTTTAACCGCAATTTTCAATACACTCGTCGGATTCGTCAAAGAGCATCCGATTTTGGTCACGGTCAT
This sequence comes from Alistipes sp., assembly GCA_017436185.1. The sequence goes on from JAFSDP010000024.1 coordinate 21,044, forward strand.
CGTACTGTTGGCCATTGGTGCGCCTACCCTCTTGCAGGGCATCGCCACCTTTATATTATATATGCTCCTCTTTTTCATCCTCCTCGTCATCGTGCTGGTGCTGATGTTGCGTTGGCGCATCTACAAGGTGCAACGTGACGTCAGGGAGCAGATGCGTGGCGGTCAAAACGGCCAAACGGGCGCCAACCCCTTCGGCAGTTTTGGTGGTTTTGGCACGTTCGGCGGCTTCGGCCAGACTCGCCCCGAAAACCCTGCCGAGGGTGAGGTAAAGATTCGTCGCACCGAGCAGAGCAACGAGAAACGCATCTCGGACGATGTGGGCGACTACGTGGAGTTTGAGGAGACGAAAGAGAATTAACCCCCAACCGTGCATCGTGTTATGCTCAAGATTTTTGAACTCATAGGGCGCTACTTTCAGTTGATGGGCAAGGTCTTTTCGCGGCCCGAGAAGATCTCCATCTACCGCCACCGCATCATCTACGAGATGGAGGCCATCGGCATCGATTCGATTGGTCTGACGGCCATCATCTCCATCTTCATCGGTGCGGTCATTACGTTGCAGATGTGCATCAACCTCGAATCGCCCTTCATTCCCCAGTCGCTCATCGGCTATGCCACCCGTGAGACGATGATTTTGGAGTTTTCTTCGACCGTCGTGGCACTTATCCTCTCGGGTAAGGTCGGCTCGGCCATCGCCTCCGAGATTGGCACGATGCGCATCACCGAGCAGATCGACGCCCTCGAGATTATGGGCATCAACTCCGCCTCGTACCTGATTCTGCCGAAGATTCTGGCGGCCGTATTCTTCTTCCCGCTGCTGACCATCCTCTCGATCGGCATCGGCATCGTGGGCGGCTACCTGATTGCCATTGCCACGGGCATTATGATTCCGTCGAACTACATCGAGGGTATTCTGATCGACTTCCGTCCCTACTCGATTACCTACTCGCTCATCAAATCGGCCGTCTTCGCCTTCATCATCACCTCCATTTCGGGTTTCTTCGGCTACTACGCCAAGGGCAACTCGCTCGAGGTGGGTAAGGCCTCGACCCGCGCTGTGGTGGTCGGGTCGGTCGTAATTATGATTTTCAACCTCATCCTTACCCAAATCCTGCTGATATGATCCGTGCCGAACACATCATCAAAGCCTTTGACGGCCGCACCGTGCTGAACGACATCTCGGTCGAGTTCGCCACCGGTTGCACGAACCTCATCATCGGTCGCAGCGGCTCGGGTAAGACCGTGTTGCTGAAGACGCTTGTGGGGCTGCACGAGCCCGACGAAGGGGCCGTGTGGTACGACGAGACGAACTACACCTCGCTCGGCTTCAAGGAGCGCAAACTCATCCGCAAGGATATCGGTATGATCTTCCAAGGGGGTGCACTGCTCGACTCCTCGACCGTCGAGGAGAATGTAAAGTTGCCGCTCGATCTGTTCACCGACCAGTCCGAAGAGGAGAAGCTGGCCCGTGTGAATTTCTGTCTGGACCGAGTGCGCCTCGAGAATGCCAACCACCTCTACCCTGCCGAGCTGTCGGGCGGTATGATTAAGCGTGTGGCCATTGCCCGTGCCATCGTGATGAATCCGAAGTACCTCTTCTGCGACGAGCCCAACTCGGGCCTCGACCCGCAGACCTCGATTGTAATCGACAACCTCATCCACGAGATTACCAAGGAGTACAACATCACTACCATCATCAACACCCACGATATGAACTCGGTGATGGAGATTGGCGAGAAGATTGTCTATATCCACGAGGGCAACAAATGGTGGGAGGGCACCAAGGAGGAGATTCTGCACGCCGACAACCACGAGCTGAACGACTTTGTCTTCGCCTCGGCAATGGCCAAGCGTGCCAAACAGAACCGATAACAAGAACAATTAACAATCAAAAAAAATACCTCTATGAAAAAAGTAATCGCTTCGCCTTTGGCCCCCAAGGCCGTAGGTCCCTATTCGCAGGCCATCGAGGCCAATGATACGCTCTATGTTTCGGGTCAGCTTCCCATCGACGGCTCGACGGGTAAGATGGCCGAGGGCATCGAGGCACAGACCCGCCAGTCGCTGGACAACCTGGGCCACATTCTGCGTGAGGCCGGTATGGACTATTCGAATGTGGTGAAGACCACCGTATTGCTCGACAACATTGCCGACTTTGCGGCCATGAATGCCGTCTATGCCACCTACTTCACCTCGGAAATGCCTGCCCGTATGTGCTACGAGGTGGCCAAGCTGCCGATGGGTGCGTTGGTCGAGATCGACGCCGTGGCCGTACGCTAAAGGCCCTCTACAACGCTCCAGGGGCGTTTTCAGAAATTTGTAGATAATTTGTCAATAACTTGCCCTTCCGTTTTGAGATTTTTAACGGAAGAATAGCGAATTTTGTCCTTACGAATTCTATGGCAAATGACAGATAAAATCCAATAAAAACGATGGCCGAAACTACGAAACCTGCTGAAATGCAGAAAGTTGATTACAACGAAGCCGTAGCCCAGTCGAAAGTTTACTTCGAGGGTGACGACTTGGCCGCAACGGTCTGGGTGAGCAAATATGCCCTCAAGGACTCGTTCGGCAACATCTACGAAAGTTCGCCTCGCGAGATGCACCAGCGCATCGCCGCCGAGATTGAACGCATCGAACAAAAGTACCCCAACCCGATGTCCAAGGAGGAGGTTTTTGCCCTCTTGGACCACTTCCGCTACATCATCCCGCAGGGCGGCCCGATGACCGGTATCGGCAACAACTTCCAGGTTGCCTCGCTCTCGAACTGCTTTGTAATCGGCCACCGCAATCCGGCCGACTCGTACGGCGGTATCTTCCGTATGGACGAGGAGCAGGTGCAGCTGATGAAGCGTCGTGGCGGTGTGGGTCACGACCTCTCGCACATCCGTCCGACGGGCAGTCCCGTCTTGAACTCGGCCCTCACCTCGACCGGTATCGTTCCCTTTATGGAGCGTTACTCGAACTCGACACGTGAGGTAGCGCAGGATGGTCGTCGAGGCGCCCTGATGCTTTCGCTCTCGATCAAGCACCCCGATGCCGAGCGTTTCATCGACGCCAAGGTCGATACGGGCAAGGTGACCGGTGCCAACGTCTCGATTAAGATCGACGACGAGTTTATGCGTGCCGCCATCGCAGGCAAGAAATATACGCAGCAGTTCCCCATCGGCTCCGATCAGCCCAAATACGAGCAGAAGATCGAGGCCAAGAAGCTGTGGGAGAAGATTATCCACAACGCTTGGCGTTCGGCCGAGCCGGGTGTGTTGTTCTGGGATACGATCATCCGTGAGAGTGTGCCCGACTGCTATGCCGACGAGGGCTTCCGCACGGTTTCGACCAACCCCTGTGGCGAGATTCCGCTCTGCCCCTACGACTCGTGCCGTCTGTTGGCCATCAACCTGTTGAGCTACGTAGAAAACCCCTTCACCAAGGAGGCCAAGTTCAACTTCGATCTGTTCAAGCAGCACGTCGAGAAGGCTATGCGTATGATGGACGACATCATCGACCTGGAGCTGGAGAAGGTAGAGTTGATTATCGACAAAATCTCGTCGGATCCCGAGGACGAGGATGTACGCCGTGTAGAGATTGAGCTGTGGCACAAGATTCGCGCGATGGCCCTGAAGGGTCGCCGTACGGGTCTGGGTATCACGGCCGAGGGTGATATGTTGGCTGCATTGGGTCTGCGCTACGGCTCGGAGGAGGCCATCAACTTCGCCGTCGAGGTACAGAAGACGCTGGCCATCGAGGCCTACCGTGCATCGGTCAAGATGGCCGGTGAGCGTGGTGCCTTTGGCGTTTGGAATGCCGAGAAGGAGAAGGACAACCCGATGATTTGCCGCATCAAGGAGGCCGATCCCGCCCTCTACGAGGAGATGCTCAAGGTGGGTCGCCGCAACATCGCCATGCTGACCATCGCCCCCACGGGTACCACGTCGCTTATGTCGCAGACCACGTCGGGCATCGAGCCGGTGTTCCGCACCGTCTATAAGCGTCGTCGCAAGATCAACCCCTCGGACAAGGATACCCACGTCGATTATATGGACGAGACGGGCGAGAAGTTCCAGGAGTACAACGTCTATCACCACAACTTCGTGAAGTGGCTGGCCGCCAACGGCTACGACACCACGAAGCTGGCAACCATCTCGGACGAGGAGCTCAATGAGTGGGTGGCCGCTTCGCCCTACCACGGTGCTACGGCCAACGACATCGACTGGGTGGCCAAGGTGAAGATGCAGGGTGCCATTCAGAAGTGGGTGGACCACTCGATTTCGGTTACGGTAAACCTGCCGAACAACGTGTCGGAGGCGTTGGTTGCCGAGGTATATCGCACCGCCTGGGAGTGTGGCTGTAAGGGTGTTACGGTCTATCGTGACGGTTGCCGCGATGGCGTATTGCTCGACAAGGGTGCCAAGAAGAAGGCCTCGAAGTGCGAGACCTACCCGGGTCAGGTTCCGCAGCGTCCCAAGTCGATTCCGGCCGACATCGTACGTTTCAAGAACGGTGCCGACGACTGGATTGCCTTCGTGGGTCTGCAGGATGGTCGCCCCTACGAGATCTTCACCGGTAAGATCGAGGAGGATGCCATGTACATCCCCCGCAAGATCACCAAGGGCTTCATCATCAAGGTACGTGAGGAGAATGGCGAGAAGCGCTACGACTTCCAATACAAAGACCGCTATGGTTACACGAACACCATCGGTGGTGTATCGCGTCTGTTCAACGAGGAGTTCTGGAACTACGCCAAACTGATCTCGGGTGTACTGCGCTACGGTATGCCCATCGAGAAGGCGGTAGCCCTGATTGATTCGCTGCACCTGGATAGCGAGTCGATCAACACCTGGAAGACGGGTGTATGCCGTGCCTTGAAGCAGTACATTGCCGACGGTACGAAGTCGAAGGGCAAGTGTCCGAGCTGCGGCCAGGAGAATATGGCCTACCAGAACGGTTGCCTGACCTGTATGTCGTGCGGCTACTCGAAGTGCGGTTGATGCCAACCGCCTCACAAGGAAAAGCAAGGGGTTGTGGTTCGACACAGCCCCTTGCTTTTTATACGATTTTACGGCCTAAATTTTTCATTTTGAAATTCTTTTCTTACATTTGTAAATTAGAATAAAAATCTACACACACGATATGAAGAGACTTTTCCTTCTTTTGGCCGCCACGCTGATGGCGGTGACGGCCTCGGCACAGAAACCGACCCAAGAGCGCATCGTCGCAGGAGATTGGAACGATAATTGGGAGGTATCGGCCACGATGGGTACCGGTATGATGCTCGAGCAGGGCACCGGCGAGGGCACGTTTGGTGAGCGTTTAGGCTTCCAGGGCAATATCGCCCTCACGAAGTGGTTGCACCCCGTAGCTGCTGTGCGTCTGCAGCTCGAGGGTGGTCGCCTGGCCAACTACAGCGACTCGAAGGGGTTGCTGCGCTGGCCCTACCTCTTCCCCCACGCCGATGTGATGGTAAACCTCTCGAACTGGATTGGCGGTTACCGTGAGGATCGAGCCTACTACCTCATCCCCTTTGTCGGCTTTGGCCCGATGTGGAGCAACTTCTCGGACAAGGCACAGACCGACACGGGCATCGGTACCCGCAGCGGCTTTGCAATGACGATGGGTCTGCAACACAAGTTCCGTATGTCGCCCCGGGTGGATTTCCACCTCGAGATGAAGAGTCTGCTGTGCAACACCGATATGCTGCCCATCGAGCTCAAGGAGCGCAGTTCGTGGGGTGTGAGCCTCACGGCAGGTTTTGCCTACCGCTTCGGCCGTCGTGGTTGGGATCGTGTGGGTGACATCGCCTACACGGCCGAGGATTTGGCCCCCTACCAGCGTGCCGCCGAAGAGAAGCAACAACAGCTGGACGAGGCCGAGCGTCAGAACGAGGCCCTGCAGAAGCAGTTGCGCCAAATGACCGACCGTGCGTTGGCTGCCGAGGCTGCCGCCGAGGAGGCCAAGAAGCCCATCGTGGAGGATAAGGTGAATGGTCTGATTCTCTTCAACATCGGCCACTCGACTCTGGACAAGAAGGAGCAGTTGCGCCTCGAGCAGCTGGCCGAGATGATCAAGCAGAGCCCGAAGGAGCACCGCTACAAGTTGGAGGGTTATGCCGACAAGCAGACCGGCACGCCCGAGATCAACGCCCGCCTGGCCCAAGAGCGCGCCAAGCGTGTCTATGACTTCCTGGTCGAGCAGGGTGTCGATCCCGACTGCCTGAGCTACGAGGGTAAACCCGACGAAAACCCCTACCAACGTCAGGAAACCAACCGTTCGGTGGCTATCAAATAGTCAAAAAGGGGGCAAAAGAGTATCAAAATAGGGCTAAAGTTGCATTTTTTGGCAAGAAAATCAACCAACGCACAATTTTTTTACTATCTTTGTCGGTTGTAGGTGAGGTGCAACCATACCCCACCCGCAAAAGGAACAGAAAATTATTTAACTAACAACATTTTAAGTATGAAAAGAATTCTTCTCATCTGCGCCCTGGGTCTGATGGCCTTCTCGCTGTCGGCACAAGAGGTAGCCAAGAAGCCCTCGTTCAAGGGTTTTGTGAATAACGGCTTCTGGGACAACTGGGAGGTTTCGCTCGGTGGTGGTATGAACTACGTGGGCTGGAACGACCTCGGTTTCCGCAAGCAGGACAACACGGGTGACAACGTAGGTTGGGTACTCGAGGGTAGCGTAACCAAGTGGTTCAACCCCGTAGTAGGTGCTCGTCTGGGTATGTGGGGCGGTCGCCTCAATATGTCGGACGGTAAGGGTGGTCAGTACGATCAGGACTACCTGATGCCCCACTTCGACGGTGTTGTAAACCTCTCGAACTGGATTGGCGGTTACCGTGAGGACCGCGTTTACTACGCCAAGCTCTTCGCCGGTTTCGGTGTGAACATCATAGATGTAAACGAGGAGGACTGCACGGGCTTCGCTTTCGACGCAGGTCTGTTGAATACCATCCGCATTTCGCCCCGCTTCGACCTGAACCTCGAGCTGCGTGCCATCCTGACCGCTTCGAAGGATATGCCGATGCCCGTTAGCGAGATCGCCGGCAAGTATTCGCAGATCTACAGCGCTACGCTGGGTCTGACCTACCGCTTCGGTAAGCGTGATTGGGAGCGTGGTGTTCCGGGCTACACGGCCGAGGATATCAAGGCTTTCCAGGATGCTGTTGCCGCCGGTGCTGCTGCCGCTGCCGCTGCCAAGGCTGACAACGCCAAGCTCGCCAAGCAGCTCAAGGATACCGAGGAGGCTCTGGATGCCGCCAAGGGTGACGCTGATGCCGCCGCTAAGCGTGCTGCCGAGCTGGAGGAGCAGCTGAAGAACAAGTCGAACAACCCCTTCCAGTCGGTTATTCTCTACGACCTGGGCGTTTCGGACCTCTCGTCGAAGGAGCGCACCCGTCTTGAGCTGATGGCCGATATGATCAAGAACGGTCCGTCGGATCGCGTTTACAAGCTCGAGGGCCACGCCGACAAGCAGACCGGTACGGCCGAGGTGAACAAGCGCATCGCTGCCGCTCGTGCCAAGAAGGCTTACGACTTCCTCGTATCGAAGGGCGTAAATCCCGATCAGCTGACCTACGACAGCTTCGGTGATACGGCTAACCCCTACAACGGTGCCAAGGCTAACCGCGTAGTGGTTATCAAGTAAGGGGCCGAGAAAGGGCCGAGTGAGGGGGCGTGATGCTCTCGCACGAAAACAAAAAAAGCTGCTCCCCAATGCGGGAGGCAGCTTTTTTTGTGGGGTTACTGATCCGATTTAGAAACGACGCTTGTTGGGACGACGCTTGGCCTTGTGGGCCGAACGCTGTGCCACCTTCACTCGCTCCGCAGGGACCCCCTTCGGAGCATAACTGTTGCCCACCACCGAACGGTCAAACAAAACTTCAAACCAGGTGCAGGCGGCCACATAACGACCAAAACCGAGATCCAGATGGTAACCGTCACGCGTAAGACAATCACCCACCTGCTTGCGGGCATACTGCACAGCCACGCCCGAGGGAACCATTACCTCGAAACCATACTCCTTGGCCACTCGACGATTGGCCTCGACAATGGCACGGTGCATCTGCTGCTGATTGCGGTCGTAACGAACAAAATCCTTGTGGTTCGAGTCGGAGGCATAAGCCCACGTCTGGTGCAGAATAATCTTGGTGGTGGCGGGCAGGTACTGACGGAGAAAACGCAACAACTCGGGCAACGAGGCGGCATAGCTATCGAAGATGCCTGATTGGCCACTCACCTGTTGCACACTCACATAATCCCACTTCTCATCCCGCAAGGCCTCCACAAGCGAGGTGCCTTTGCGTTCGCTCTTGCGCCCGTGACGGTCAATCTTGCGGTAGGCGTAGGCCGAGCGATTGTGACGTGCATTCTCCACGTGACGTTCGAGCGAGCAGCCACCTATATACATATTGGCCACGATGGTCTCGATGCCCTCGGCGGCAGCCAATTCGTGGAGGTTCTGTTCGACGGCATCCTGCGAGAAGCTGTTTCCGATGGCCAGGATGCGAATCGGCTCGCCGGCCGTGAGGCTCTGTGTTGCCACCAGCAACAGAAAGCCCAAAAGGTAGAGGTGTTTCATTGGGTTGTTTGTTAAGGGTTTTTGTAAAGGTAGTAATAATTCTCCAAGCAAACAAACGGAAGGCCATAGGCAAGCACAAAAAAGGCCGTGTCCCTCATTTGGAACACGGCCCGATTATCGGACTAAATACGGATTACTCCTCGTCCTTGGCAGCCTTCTTGCCCTTCTTGGCCTCAGCCTCCATTGCGCTCTTCAGTGCAGCCAGACCGGTGATGTCACCCAGCGTGGTCTTCTCAACCGAAGCCTGGATCTTCTTCACGGTCGACTTCGTAGCGTCAGCAGCAGCACGCTTCTCGGCCTTCTCGGCAGCGATCTCGGCACGCTTGGCATCCTCGTAGGTGCGAACGTGCGAGAGGGTGATGCGCTTGGTAGCCTTCGAGAACTCGATCACCTTGAACGAGAGCTTCTCACCGGCCTTCGGGGTGGTGTTGTCCTCCTTGGTGAGCTGACGCGAGGGGCAGAAGCCCTCAACGTTCTCCGACAGGGTTACAACGGCGCCCTTCTCGGTCATCTCCGAGATGGTACCCTCAACGATGCTGTCAACGGGGAACTGAGCCTCGATAGCTGCCCAGGGGTTCTCCTCGAGCTGCTTGTGACCCAGCGACAGACGACGGTTCTCCTTGTCGATCTCGAGAACTACAACCTCGATGTCGGCACCTACCTGGGTGAACTCACCCGGGTGCTTCACCTTCTTGGTCCACGACAGATCCGAGATGTGGATCAGGCCGTCGATACCCTCCTCGATCTCAACAAACACACCGAAGTTGGTGAAGTTGCGAACCTTGGCGGTGCACTTTGCACCTACGGGGTAACGGGTCTCGATGAGCTCCCAGGGATCGGGGGTAAGCTGCTTGATACCCAGCGACATCTTGCGCTCGGCACGGTCGAGGGTCAGCACTACGGCCTCTACCTCGTCGCCTACCTTCATAAACTCCTGAGCCGAACGGAGGTGCTGGCTCCACGACATCTCCGATACGTGGATCAGACCCTCAACACCGGCAGCGATCTCAACGAATGCGCCGTAGTCGGCCATAACGACAACCTTACCCTTCACCTTGTCACCAACGGCGAGGTTCTGGTCCAGAGCCTCCCAGGGGTGAGCCGTCAGCTGCTTCAGACCCAGAGCGATACGCTTCTTCTGATCGTCGAAGTCGAGGATAACCACCTGAATCTTCTGGTCCAGAGCAACAACCTCCTCGGGGTGGCTTACGCGGCCCCACGACAGGTCGGTGATGTGAATCAGACCGTCCACACCGCCCAGGTCAACGAATACACCATACGAGGTGATGTTCTTCACCGTACCCTCGAGGATTTGACCCTTCTCGAGCTTCGACATGATTACCTGCTTCTGGGCCTCAAGCTCGGCCTCGATCAGTGCCTTGTGCGAAACTACTACGTTGCGGAACTCCTGGTTGATTTTTACGACCTTGAACTCCATCGTCTTGTCCACGTAGATATCGTAGTCGCGGATGGGCTTCACGTCGATTTGCGAGCCGGGGAGGAAGGCCTCGATGCCGAATACATCGACAATCATACCACCCTTCG
>JAFSDP010000009.1 GCA_017436185.1 Alistipes sp.
GCTCGTTTTCAAGCCCCATTTTTTGGGGTTTCTCCCTTTTCGATCCTTGATACCACGGCAATTTGGTCTCTCCCAGGCTGATAATCTTACCGCTACGACCATCCTCATCCACCTGGAACACAAAGCCTCGTATGGTATCGTCGGCATAGTAATCGCCGACTTTATAAGAACTCTTATTCTGAGCATAGACCGAAGCGATACTTACCACGAAAAGTACCACTAAAATTCCCAAAATGCGTTTCATGACAACAGTGCAATTAAAGTAAAACCTAAAACAAAGGTAGCAAAAAAGAGGATAGCAAGATACCGCGATCATGAAATTTTGCCCCGACAGGACGAAAAATTTGATTAATATGCTCCAAGTGTAACAGGGAATTTCCAATATCCCAACATCCTAGTTAAATCATTTAACTCATTGAGCCAGTGGAAATTACTGAATATTGCAAATAATGTGTTTGGCCCTTAAGATGTTGGTATAGAATAAATTAGACTATCTGAAATCTTTTTTTAGGTTACCCCTGTGATATATTAATCAAAAAAAAGGTGCCCACCCAAGAAAGGTGGACACCCGCACGCTGTTTCATTAACCTAACCTTTTTTAGCGGCCGCTCTCTTTGATTTTGCGACGAATCATCTGATTCATCTCATCCGCCGAGAGCAACTCCTCCAGCGTCATATGCATACGGTAGCGCCAATAGTGACGGGAGTTGGCCGGCACATTGATGCGCTCCTCGTTGGGATTTTCTCTACGCAGCTTACCATCCATCGCCACCCAATCCTGCCAGGGCAGAATGGTCAGCATGGCAGGCGACTTGAGGTGCTGCTCGACCACCAACTCGCAAATCCACGGCTCACAGAAGTAGGGAGCCTCGCCCCAGGCGCCGAGCACCTGGTTGAAGAAACGCTGCGAGAGGGCACGATCCTCCTCCCACCAGGCACGGATGGGGTTCATATCGTGGGTCGAGGTGGTGCACACCGACAGGTAGGGGTAGTGCTGCGGATGGGCAAACTCCACTTGCGGGTCTTTGGGCATACGCTGAATCTCGAGCGAGAGAATCTGCTCGCCCTCCATTACCGAAGGTACGCAGTGGGGAATCATACCCAAATCCTCGCCACATACCAACATACCCGTAGCCTCGATCAGGGGCGGGAGCTTCTTCATCGCCTCGCCATACCAGAAGTCGTTGTGGCGGTAGTAGAAGAAGTCGTTGTAGAGGTGGTTGTAGGCCTCCTTCTGGTCGCCCGGCAACTGCTGGTAGCAGCTCGTCGAGTGGGCCGAAATGCGGGGATGGTAGTGACCTCGCTTGTACTTATCCTCGATGAAGAGTACGTTGTCCGTGGCCTCGATGGGGGCGGTGTGCCAATCGGGGTTGAAGCGGAAGCCGTAGCTTTGAATCTCATCCACCGAGAAGGGCAGGGCGGGGTTAAAGCGACCCAGCAGGGCGTTGCAAGCTTCCAGCGGAATCTCCCAGATGCGGAAGAAACCGAGGATGTGGTCGATGCGGTAGGCATCGAAATACTCGGCCATCTTTACAAAGCGGGCCTTCCACCAGGCGTAGCCGTCCTCGGCCATCTTGGTCCAGTTGTAGGTCGGGAAGCCCCAATTCTGGCCCATCACCGAGAAATCATCGGGCGGAGCACCCGCCGACGAATCCATATTGAAGAGCTCGGGGTTGGCCCACGCATCGACACTCGTGCGCGAAATACCGATCGGAATATCACCCTTCAGCACGACCCCCTTCGAGTGGGCGTAGTCACGCACGGCACGCAGCTGACGGTCGAGGTGGAACTGCACGAAGTGGTTGAATGCCACATCCTCGGGGTGCTCCTCTTCGTATTTCGCAGCCTTGGCGGCGGTGTATTTGCTCCACTTGCCCCAGGTGTTGAAGTCGGGCGTCGAGAAGGCGTCACGCAGGGCGCAGAAGACGGCATAGGGGCGCAACCAATGGCTGTTCGTGGCCATAAACTCCTTGAAGGCCTTGGTGCGGAAGGTCTTTTTGCCCTCCTGGCGGTAGATGGCCCACAGGTAGGCTCGCTTGGCCTCATTGACACGCTCGTAGTCGATTTGCGTCAGGGCGTTCAGCTCTTGACCCAGTTGGCGATAACGCTCCATTTCGGCCTTGTCGTTCAGCTCGCCCACCTCTTCCAGACGCAGGAATTGGGGGTGCAGGGCAAAGGTCGAGTTGGCGTTGTAGGGGTAGGAGTCCTGCCAAGTGTTGGTCATCGTGGTGTCGTTGACGGGCAGAATCTGGATAATCGACTGCCCCGTCGAGGCGGCCCAATCGACCATCAATTTCAGGTCGTAGAACTCACCCACACCGAAGCTCTGCTCGGAGCGGAGTGCGAAGACCGGAATGGCCACACCGGCACCACGCCACACGGGGCGGTTGAAACGGGGACGCAGGGCATCAATCAGCACCGAACCTTTCGAGGGTACGGGCTGTGCGAAGTAGTTGTTCTCGCCCAACTCCCAGCTTACCACCTCGCCCGTCTCACGCTTTACGATGACGAACTTGTACATAAACGGAAGCTGGAGCTTGTCGGCCTTCAGGTGGGCACTCCACACGGGGAAGTCGGCATCACTCATCTCGATACCCTTCTTCACCTCCCACTGTCCCAGGGCCTTGGCATCGCCCACCAGAATCACCTGCTCGTCGGGACGTACCTGGGCAATTTCGGCACGGATGACCACCTCGCCGACCCCGATGGGTTGCTGCTTGGCTCGCTTCGTGCGGGCAAAGACACCCTCGGTAAACATCGTCGAGTAGAACGAACGATCGGCGGGCATCTGCTGCCAACGGTCGTAGATGTGGAGCGTGGTCATCTTGCCATCGAGGGTCAGACGGTGGGGTGCGCCCCATTCGGTACGGAGTGTGCGCTCGCTGTTGCGCAGCTCATAATGATAAACGAGCTCCTCCGAGGTGGGCTTGAGGGTGCACTCCCACAAATCGCCACCGATGTAGTGCATCGGGTGCCCCTTCTTCGGGCCGTTCTCGGTCACCACGTAGAGGTTTTCACCGTAGGTGGTGCGGTACTCGATTCTTAATTTTACATTCATATTTGCGGTTTTTGGTTAGTTCTTTGCTTGGGGTGTAACGGGCAAATTTACACCTATACAAAGGTAGCAAAAAAGTGGAGATTAACCCCTTGCCGCCACCCCCTTTTCCGCCGAACGGTTGAAAGGGGGCGACGAATGGCAGATTTTGCCCTCCTTTTGGCGAACAACGAGGCCGAAAATGTTGTATTTTTGCCGCCGAGATGTAAGTTTGGAACTGATGGAGCAGCACACGCAAAATACGCAACCGCACGAGCCCTTGTGGACGGCCAACTACCTGAAGGTGTGGTCGGCCAACTTTATGATTTTCTTCTCGTTTATGCTCCTTACCCCCTTGTTGCCCCTCTACCTGAACGATGAGTTCGGGGCCGATAAGGAGATGATCGGTTTTGTCTTGTCGGGCTACACGCTTACGGCACTGCTGATTCGCCCCTTTAGTGGCTATTTGGTTGATAGTCTGCCCCGTAGAGTGGTGCTGCTGACCTCGTATGCCCTCTTTGCCCTCTTGTTTGCACTCTATCCCCTGGCCGGATCGTTGTGGCTGTTTGCGGTGGTGCGTACGCTGCACGGTGCTCCCTTTGGGGCGACTACGGTGGCCAACAGCACGGTAGCCATCGATGTGCTGCACACCTCCCGCCGTGCCGAGGGCATCGGCTTCTACGGCCTCTCGAACAACATCGCCACGGCCATCGGTCCCACCATTGCCCTGGTGATTTACGGAGCCTGCAAGAATTACGACCTGCTCTTTTGGTTGGCCTTTGCCGTCGCCTTTGCGGGGTTGGTGATTAACTCGACCCTCCGCCTGAAAACCTACGCCCCCAAGGCGGTGCGTCAGCCCCTCTCGTGGGATCGTTTTCTGCTGCTCGACGGGTGGAGTCAGGGGCTTTGTATGGTCGCTTACGCCTTCTCGTACGGCGTGCTCTCGACCTACATTGCCATCTATGGCAAAGACGAATTGGGCATCACCGAGGGCACGGGCCTCTTCTTTATGTTGCTCTCTTTGGGTTTGATCTTCTCCCGCTTGGTCGGCTCTCGCACACTGCGTCGGGGTCGGGTGGTGGAGAATGCCTCGGCGGGTGTGGTGATTTCGCTCTTCGGCTACCTCCTGTTTGCCGCCCTGCATACGCCGCTGGGTTATTATGGGGCTGCCCTTATCATCGGCTTGGGCAACGGCCATATGTTCCCCGCCTTCCAGACGATGTTCATCAATCTGGCCCCCAACGAACGACGTGGCACGGCCAACTCGACGCTGTTGGTGTCGTGGGATATCGGCATCGGTCTGGGTATTCTGGTGGGTGGCTCGGTGGCCGAGCATCTGGGCTACCACGCCGCCTTCTGGGTCGCCTGGGCGGTTAATGTGGTCGGGGTGCTCTTCTTCCTGTCATACGCCCGCCGCCACTTCCTGCAAAACCGTTTGCGGTAGCGTCTGTATTTTCACAACAGCATTTTCATTATCATCGGTCGTCAGCACCACACGGGGAGCGTCAGCGACCAAGTCCCCCTTCTCAAAGGGGGATTTAGGGGGATTGTCTATATTTTATCTATTTTAATAATTGACATTCTGTGAGTTGCAGCCTTTTGTCCTATCCGATAGGTGGGGCCACAGAAGAGAATACCGCTCAGCAAGCTTGCTTGAAAAAAGCGGTGTTCTTTTCTGTGGAGTTGCCATTGGCAACCAAAAGGCTGCAACTTTTTTCCATCTGTCGGTTGAGGTTTGCAAATTAGCCAAAAAGGTGCTATATTTGTAAAAACCATAATGCACTCTTCTATGAAACCGATTCGATTCATACTCACCCTCTTGTTGCTTGTCGTGGCCCTGCCTCTTATGGCGCAAGGCGATTTGGTCACCATTCGAGGTGTCGTGCGTGACAGCCAGAGCGGTCGAGTTCTCCAAAACGTCAATCTGACGATTCCCGCCTCGAACATCGGTACCGTCTCGAACAGCGAGGGCGGCTTCTCGCTCAAGGTCTCGGCCGAGGCGCTGCGTGGCGGCGTCGCCTGCTCGCACCTGGGCTACCGCAATGCCTACCTTACGCTCGATGAGCTGAAGAAGAACAACTACAACGTGGTAGCTTGGATGGTCCCCATCAGCGTGCGAGTCGATGAGGTGGCCGTCTATGGTGGCAAGGCCC
This sequence comes from Alistipes sp., assembly GCA_017436185.1. Next base: position 5,188 of record JAFSDP010000009.1, read on the forward strand.
GTGATATTATGTTGGAGGCCGTGAGCCGCATCGCCGACAACTATCCCGACCACCAGAGCCTCTTCTCGGCCTTCTACCGTGAGACGATTCAGAAACGTCGCAACTACATCGGCATCTCGGAGGCCGTAATGTCGCTCTACAAAAGCCCCTATACCCACCGTGAAATCTACCGAGACAGGGTGCGTATGGAGCGTGGCCGTCGTCTGGTAAGCCAGAGCGTGCGTGATACGGTGGCCGTGAAGATTGCCGGAGGCCCCTCGTTGGCCATTGCCTTGGATTTGGTTAAGAACGAAAACGAGATGCTCAACGCTGCCACGCTCGACTTCTACGATTTCGAGCTGGAGGAGCCGGTGATGCTCGACAGCCGTATGCACTTCGTGGTGCGTGCCCGCCCCCTCATTCAGCTCGATTACGCCCTCTTCAAGGGTCGTTTCTACATCGATCAGGAGCGAATGTCCTTCACCCGAGCCGAGTTGGAGTTGGACCTCTCGGATCGAGATAAGGCCATCGCTGCGGTGTTGCGTCAACGCCCCGCAGGGTTGAAGGTGAAGCTCAACGAGGTGTCGTTTATCATTTCGTACCGCAACCAGGGCGACTTTACCTACTTGAACTACATCCGCAGCACCTTCCGCTTCAAGTGCGATTGGCGACGTCTGTTCTTCTCCTCGCCCTTTACGGCTGTTTCGGAGATGGTGATGGTTGATCGTGACGACAATGCCGAGCGCATCGAACACAAGGAGGCCTTCCGCTCAACGCACATCTTCTACGATATGGTCGATGATCGTTGGGAGGAGGATTATTGGCAGGAGTACAACATCATCGAGCCGACCGAGTCGCTCGAAGAGGCGGTCGATAAGTTGCGCCGCCGCAACCAAGCCAACCAATAAACAAAAAAGGGCTGCCCCGTCGAACAGTCCTTTTTTTTGTGCCGCTACCAATCTTGAAAACTCTTCAGCTCCTCCATCGAAGTTTTTTCGATGCGGTTGGTGCGGTGGCGATAGCTCCACAGCTCGTCGAAGATGCCCAGCAGCGAACGACACCCCATCGAGCCGATCATAAGGGCGTGAAACTTCACGTTGCGGGCCTGTTCTTGGACAATGCAGGTCAGGGTGACGGGGTCGAAATCGTCGGCCAGAAAGTCCGAAATAAAGAGTACATCGGCCAACTGAAACTCCTCGCGCTTCAACATCTTAAGGGCCTGTTTTATGGCAGGTTTGAGGTCTGTGCCGCCATTGAAGGAGTGAATCAAAAACTCCTGAATCTTTTGGCGGTTGTTCTTCAAATCGCTCACATCCAGCACCTCGATGCGGGTCGAGAAGCTGATGACATAGCAGTGGCGACCCTCGGCCCTCGATTGGTCGATGAGCCCATAGCAGATGGCTTTGGCCACCTCTTCGGGTTTGCCCGACATCGAGCCACTCGTGTCGATGCAGACGATGTAGGGCCCTTTGCGGTCCGCTTGGAGGGTGGGTTGTTCGACCTGCTCTCGGATGCGGATGTGGGAGCGGAAATCGAAGGTCTGCAACCGTCGCTCGACATACTTTTTATAAAAGGTCTCCTCCAATCGTCGTTCGCCCAGCAGGGCCACCTCGGTCGGCAGCAGTGCATCGAGTCGATTGCTCTCACCCACGCCGTCGATGTCGGAGCGGGTGGCCGTGGGGTAGTGGATGCGGGTGTGACGCTCCCGCTCCCGGTAGCCGATCTCGGTGGCGGATCGGGAGTCGCCCTTGCGCCCCAGCGCATCGAGCAAGGTGCGAATGGTGGGGTTGTTGCGACACAACGCCTCGACATTGCGCAGCAGCGTAACCGTCGTGCGATTCCACTGCCCGAAGTTGTTGCCCCACATCAGCGAAATGACCAACGGCGACATCCCCGAGGCGGAGTAGAAGGTGGTGATGCGGCTCGTCAGATCTCGCTCCAACTGCCGCCGCACCCGATTCAGCACCTCCAATTCGTAGGCCACCTCCTTGAGCCAGAGCGAACGATCCCAATCCTCCAAGAAGCCCTGACGCAGCAACGGGTATTCGGGTCCGAGGACGGTGTAAAACTCATCCACATAGAACTTTATGTCCAACTCCTGACGGGAGTAACGTCGCTCGAGATAGGGGTGTAGTTGCTCCCAATGGGCCTCGAATGTGCCGTCGTCGAAGTCCGAGCAGCGTTTCCACAAATCACGCTCGGCGGCAAAGGGGTTGTTCTGTTTGATGAAATCGACCGTCTTGTCCAGGTACTCGACCACCTCGTCGATGGCCGGCTCGGCAATCCCCTCCACCGCCGTGCATCCATACAGCAGGTGGGAGTTCGAGGCGATGGCATCGAGCGTACGCTTCACACTCTCGTCGATGGCCGCATCACGTCCCCCCTCCTCGCCCTCTTGCGGGGCAGGGATGAGGTCGGCGTTGTAACCCGACGAAGCGGCCTCTTCACGAAGCCGCTCGATGAGGTAGTTGCGTAGTTGCTCTTTGGTTGCCATTTGTTTATTGGAGGGCGTAAAGGAGGTTTTTGAACTTCTTGGTCTGCAACTTGAGGCGGTTCCCCTCGCTACGGAGCCGTTGCAGTTGCTCGCTGCTCATAAAGAGCGGACGGCTCTTCTCGGCGGTCAGCTCCCGCACTCGGGTCACCACCTCCTCGTGGAAGCGGTCGAGCTGCTCCTCCAGCTGTTGCAACTCGGCCAACTCCTTCGGGAAGTAACGGGCCAGATTGCTATCGGGCGAAAGCTCCAGCGGATACTCCACCCCGTCGATGCGCACCCCATTGACCGAGCGTAGGAGCGATACCCGTCGGGGACGGGGCTGGGTGACCTCCTTCGAGAGCAGCGTGTTGCCCGTCTCGTCATAGGGAGTGAGGGTCAAGAGGGTGGCGATGCGTTGCGAGAGGGAGTCGAACAACTCCTTCGAAATGAGGGTCTGCCCCTCCGAAAAGCCGACAATGTTGTAGTATTTGTAATCGATGAGCCGATAGCGGGAGAGCGAGATGCCCTTCAACTTCGCCTCGGTCAGCATTCGCTCGACAATCCCTTTGTGGCTCTTTTTGAACTCCTCCAGACGGTTGTACAGCGGACGGAAGATGGCCCCTGCCACCATTCGCTCGGTGCGCTCGGTACGCTCGATGCGGTGGGTGTCGCTGTTCCACAACCCACTCGCAAAGAGCATACAATCTTCGGTCTGCACCCGCTCGCGTCCCTCCAAAAATGAGGCCGTGCGAGCCAGGCGGATGAGCTTCTTCCAACGGCGATCCGAGATGAAGTTTTCGATCGTCTCTTCCTCCTCGCTCTTGGGCGAAAGTTCGTCACGCAGTGCATCAATCAGCGTCAGCACCTCCTCATCGACCTCCACATCATCAATCGATTGGCTCCATTGACGGTACTCCCCGTTGGAGATTTGCAACGCTTCATCCACCTCCGTCGCCAGATGCGTATGGCCGCAAATCATCGCTCGAAAGGCCTCCTTGCCTTCCAGGGGTGGCACCACCAGACGCACCACAAAACGGTCCCACAACGCCTCCAACCCCTCGCCCTCGGCAGGCAGCTCGTTCGAGGCGGCTATGACGGCCTTCAGCGGCAGCTCCTCCTCTGTGCGACCGTTGCGAAAACGCTTCTCGTTGAGAACGGTCAAAAGGGCGTTTTGAATCGAGGGACCCGCCTTCCAAATCTCATCCAGAAAGACCACATCGGCCGAGGGAAGATACCCATCGGTCAGACGTTCGTAGGTATCCTCGTCTTTGAGTTTGGAGATCGACACGGGGCCGAAAATCTCATCGGGGGTGCTGAAACGGCTCATCAGGTACTCGAAGGCCGTTGCCCCACGAAAGGCACTCTTGAGGCGTCTGGCCACCAAACTCTTTCCCACACCCGGCAACCCCAGCAGAAAGCAACTCTCGCCCGCAACGGCCGACAGAAGGGCCATTGCCAACGGATAGTCACGTTCGTAGATGCCTGCGCTCAACTGCTTTAGCAGCAGACGCATACGCTCTTTGCGGTTGGTTGTGTTTTGCATACTGAATCGGTTTGTGGGTACAAAGTTTGTTTTTCAAACTGCCAAAAAGTGGCAGACAATGAAAAATTTTAAGGCTCAATGGCCTTGCCGTTGCGGTCGAAGGTCTGCCAATAGCCGTCGGTATAGGCCTCGATCAGGTCCGAAGAAATCAGGTAGATGTTGTCGTAGAGGGCGGGCAAAATCACCTCGCCCGTTCGACGGTTGAATACCCCCTGCTTGTCGTTGATGCTGAACGAAGCGAAGTCCGACAACAGCTCGCAGCAGCTCACCTCCTCCTCGGAATCGTACTCATTGCTCGTTTTGTAGCTCAACTCCTTGGCTACGTCGTAGATGAAGGGGCGCACGATGTGGTGGTTCATATCCTCCTCACGGCAAAGTCCCTCGTTTTGGAGGATGAAGCCGTCTCGATCCTCGTTGGCAAGGATGTTGTCGTAGGCGATGGGGTAGTGCAGCTCACCGGCGGCGTTCAATACGCCCCACTTGTCGTTTTGCATCACCCCCAGAAAGCCCTCCATCAGGTTGAAGTCGAGGTCTTGGTATTCGGGCTTGATGACCCACGCTCCGTTGCGATCAAGGATGCCGACTTTTGCGTCGTCGTTCACCACCTTCCAACCCAACTTTTCGTAGCCGGGAAGCACCGAATAACTGTAGTCAAACTCCCCCTCAAAGGCCTTCTCGTTGTGGCGGTTGATGAAGATAACCCGCTTGTTGTCAATAACTACGGGGGCAATACCCTCGTCGAAACACTCGGCAAAGTGGTACTGCGGCTCGATGACCACCTCGCCCGTCTCGGGGTCGAGGAATCCGTAGCGCAAATCCTTCTGGAAGGCCACCAGCTCTTTGCCCGACGACGTGTTGATGAAGTCGTAGTGGGGCGTGAGGAACTTCTCGGCCTCGTTGTCGTAGAGACGATAGGTGTGGCGATAGGGGTAGTACTCCACCGAAACACGGCTCGATAGATCCTCGTCGGTGTAGTGCTCGAAGTGGTTACGGATCTTCTCCCAGCCCCAAGCGCCCAGGCAGACCACACCAATGAGCAGGGCGGCCATCGTGGCCAAGGTGATGAGCAGTGCTACGGCCACCCAAAAGCTACGGCGGACACGGGCCAAAATGCGTTTTGTCTTGTAGGTCATAATGTGTTGATTTTAAGTGTTTAGGTAACGTTTATTTCGACTCCTCGTCCTCCTCGTAGAAGGTCGAATCCACGGCCTTCGAGTCGAACTGGACTCTGGCCATCTTGTGGAAGAGCCCTCGGCGAGCCTGGTCGGTACGCTTCGATGCACGGTCGAAATCCTCGGCCGAAGCCTCAAAGATCATCGTGTTGTGAATCGAGATCGAGGCGGCCGTCGTCACTACGTCGTGGTTGGCACCGATATAGACAAAGACCCAGTCCGACTCCTTCAGCTCATCAATCATAGTCTTGATCATCTGTGCGTTGTACTCCTTCGAGCTGTTCTCCCAGCCGTCGGTGATGATGGTTACCAACACACGATCCTCGGGGGTGATCTTGCTGCGCAGCTCCGTAACGGCCATACCGATGGCATCGTGCAGTGCGGTCATTCCACAGGGTTGGTAGTCCTCCAAGGTCAGCTGCTTGGTCTGCTCCGCCGGCAGGGCCGAGTAGAGGGTGCTCACCTCGTGGTTGAAGCTCACGAAGGTGACATAGTGCTCTTGGTTCTCCTCCTTGCGGTGGCTCTCCAGGATGGTCTGCAAGGTCTCATTGACGCTGTTCACGGCCGTCTTCTGCAGGTCGATCATCGAACCGCTGCGGTCCAAAATAATCAGGTTGTAGATTTTCTGTTTCATCCTATGCTGTTTTTTTTAGGGTTTTCCAATATAGGGAGCGAAGTGAGGAGCGATTTCTATCTCCCCTCCATAAAAAAAGACGAAAGCAAATTTCGCTTTCGTCTTTTGTGGGATGGTTACGCCCCCAGTCGTGCCAGCGTGAGCCGACATCGTCGGTTGCCGTAGAGGTGAAGTAACACCTCGGCAAAGCAGTCGTTGGGTGCCACCCGATCGAAGAGGGTCATCGAAGAGCAGACCTTCAAGGTATCCACCGACCCGAGCATCTCCACCACATTGGAGTCGCGATGCTCCAACAGCGCACGCGTGATTTCACGCAGACGCGGTCCCAAGATGGGGTGTGCCAGATAACGGGTTGCCTCGTCAAGCCCATCGAGTCCGTAGCGCATCGACATCGGACTGCGGCCTAACCCCCTCAGTTGAGGGAAGATGTACCAAATCCAGTGGCTCACTTTGCGCCCGTTGCGAATCTCGGCTAAGGCACGTTCGTAGTTCTCAAAGTGACGCTCTTGCGCCTCTACAAAACGCTCGAGGTCGGTGTCGGGAAGTCGTCCCATAGGTGTATAACAAAGTATGCTTTCTCCTAAAGAGGGGGTGGTGGAGGCATTTCTATCGCTGCTGCTTCACTTTTTTGCGATTTTTCCACCAATCTTTCAATCGCTTGACACCCTCCACACCCAGAATGGTCAGTCCGCCGTATTGGGTCGTCTTGGCCAACCCGAAGAGGATGAACCACAATACCCCCTTGGCGGCTGTCGAGATGGGCAGAGCCATCTGGGCAAACGAGAGGATGTAGCAGGGGATGCACATCAAAAGGACAATCACTCCCGTGCGAAACGAGAGCGACTGCAGAAAACGCTTGATGCGTCCCATCAGTGTGGGTGTTGTCGGAAGGTCTGCCATCGCCACAAAGGTAGCAAAAAGGTAACAAACACCAACCTACTGCACCAACATTTTAGATTGCCCCGCTGCCGGGTGGCAGATTGTGGGTCGGCTCGCCGTGCCTCTTCAGTTCGCTTACGAAACGCACCTGATTGATGGGAATGCGCTTATCGATCGAGGCAAAGTTGTGGGGTGAGTTGGTGTTGATTCCGTGGTGCTGCTCGGCCAGCAGTTCCTCTCGGAGCGAGGGTGCGAGCGATACCGCCACTGATGCCGTACAGTGACTCGGACGCCGACGGCTTCACTTCTTTGTATCGAGTCATACTTTTCAGTATTTTATTCGCCCTATAGCTGCTTCTTAACCCCAACATCTATGACCGACTCCGATAAAAAAAGGAAGATCTTTCGATCTCCCTTTGCGATTGGTTAATTCTTGCGCTGATAATACTTGGTCGGAAATTGTTGGTCGTAGCGCATCATAAATGATACCATCCTGGCAATCGGGGTTAAAGCCTCGTTGGCGTATATGTAATAGCGGCCATTCTCGTACTTTACATCAAAACAAAGGAAGCAGTGTCGCGAGGGTGTGATGAAGGTTTTTTGTTCCTCTGCACTTAGGGCTTGCTCCGAGATATAGTCGGACGTACTCATTGCCATCACATAGGTAGAGGTCGCTTCTCCCGAATTTACGGCTAAAAGCCACTCATAGAATTGTAGATTCAGCATATCGCTTAATCCGAGGAAAGTGCTCACTTCGTGGATTCTGCGGGGATGCATCATTTCGGACATCGTCGTTGCATCTTTATTCACGACTGCAGTAGCAAATTGTGCGGCATATTGATTGGCTGTTTGGGCAAAAGAGCAACATGCAATACCGAAACAAAAGAGTAATGATACGAGTAGCTTTTTCATAATGTGTGGGGTTTTAGTAGTTTCAATATCACAAATATAAAAATAAATCAATAAAAATCGAAACATTATGTGATATTTTGCAATAATCTGCAATCGATACCGCTGTACCCAGGGCGGGCTGCCGAACTCATTGAGCAACAACAAAAAAGCGAGAAACTTTCGTTTCTCGCTTTTGTACCCCCTCAGGGGCTCGACTGCGCTACTTGCAGTAGGCAGTCGTGTGCTCGAGAGTTTACACCCTCCCAACCTCCCTGGAAGGGAGGCGACACCAGGGTTCTCGCTCCCTAAGGGCGCACAAAAAAGGGAAAGACTTTCATCTTTCCCTTTCAGTACCCCCTCAGGGCGTGGCATATACCCGCACAGAAGGGCGTAGAACGAATAATCTGCGGACATGGTTTGCTATAGGTTTCGATTTTTTGTCTAAATCGTGTCTAACTTAACAAACCTATTTTAAAGAGCCTTATTTGCATGTGGTATTACTGCCAACCAAGTCTCTTAGAAATCATCTCTAAAACCTCATCAACCGTATCAAACTCTTTAAGCCATGTAGGGATATCCTTGTTAATCCAATACAACACCTGCAATATTTCTTTGTGCATATTATCTATATATGCTTTACTCCAACAGATTGGCTCATTGTGAAAAACACGATTTCTAAATGCCCTAAAATTATTCAATGGTGCAGATACATTCTTGCGCTGCTTCTGTGCTTTAGGCATATAAGGGAATGCTCTTCTTAAGTCATGCCACAACACTCTCTCATACTGACTGTTCATCAATGATACCCAAAAACCGAATGTTAATTCAGCGACAATCTTCGATGCTGTAACAATCTCCCCTCTGTTGCAAATATGTCGTTGCGCCTCTGTAATATAATAATTCAGTCCATTAAGACCTTGTGTAGATGGTATTACACGATACCAGTCATCGCGACCGAACTTTGCTATCAACTCTCTATTCAGCGAATTTCTAAGCGCAACCTCAAATACAGATAAGCAAGCATAAAAAGATCTTGACAATTCTATATTAGATTGATAGTGTACAATTGCCTTGTCTTCATCATTGGGATGAGCCGCATAATAACGACCCATCCTTTCATTTGAGAAAACTTTTTCGAAAAAATATTTGGTTTGCATAATTTTTGTTTGTATATTTGCAACGCAGTCCCGGGTGTTCCTCTCCCAGTTTTTAGATGCTGGTGATGAATCCGGGTTTTTTGTTTATACTACAAAGGTAATCATTACCATTGATAAAACAAAAAATATAGCGATTTAGGGCTTATTTTCTTCAATCCCCACCGAAATTTACGACTGATCCAGAATATGAGTAGAGTGATGATAGGTGCGAACTTGTGCGCTGACCTATCATCACTCTATTCATTACACGCACCGCGTACATCTGCCCCAAAACAAAAAAGCGAGAAACGAAAGTTTCTCGCTTTTCGTACCCCCTCAGGGGGCATAAAATATTGGGTTTTATGCGCCTGTAACGCCTATTTCGCAACATTAGGTTCTGTATTGGTTCAACACTTTTGTCGCATTTTGTCGCAATAGGCGGATAGGTTTATTTTGCCAATAACCCATTTACATATTTTAGGGCAATAGCACTATCAATGTCGTTTTTGAAATTGTCGTCATTTAATATTGCATTGATTGTTTTCCCATCAAACTGTACGACACCCCTTGTCGAGCGTCCAGCCCAATGATGTTGCACAATAGAATTCTCAATCAGAGACTTGTGATATACAGAACATAATTTCGTACTACAAATACCATCCTCATCAATTCCTATAAAAAAGAAAAAGAACGATGAATTTGCCTCTGCCATTTTTGCCAAAAATTTATCGACATTATATGCTTTTGGGGCAGAGTCTAAATAGATTACTTTTGTTTTGATATCAGTATATGTATTACCATTATCGAAACACCTATTATAATCACCTAATTCGTTTTTCGTTTCGTACAATGGAATCTCCATTTCGACAGCCTTGAGTGCTTTTATAATAGCATTTCTTTCCATTGGATTAGCTGTTATCATAGCTTCAATGATACGCCCTCTTATATTTACATTGTCGATTCTTGACGCTACCCATATGGCATCTCTGCAAGCATCACATCTTTGCTGCAAATCACTGTTTAATACTCCGAAATTCTCCGATTCAATGAAAGACTTGGCTCTATCAATAGACTTCTCAATATTCAGCTTTTGATCCTCCGTTGGAGAAAATTTTTGTGATTTAGGCTGAATAGAGGATGATGCCTCTACTAGTCGTAGGAGGTTGTCGGACCACTCTAGTCCTTCGTGTATCGTATATAGTTTTGTGAAATTATTAGGGGTGTTTGTCGTTTTATCAAACACTTTTAGTATATCACTACCATTAAAACTTCCTCGAATATTATCGACAGCAAGTCTTTTGGAACTATGACTAACCTTCGCTAAGAATGTAGAATTTGCCAGATATATCGTATTTGTTTTGTTAGGCTGAATTAATACAACAAAGAATGGTCTGTCATCATACTTCTGTAAATGCGATAAAGAAAGGATTGTGTTAGAAAAAGAGCCTGATTTAGACCAACTAAATCTTACAGCAAAAGCTTTACACGCAAACACAGACCGATCCTTGGTTAATTGAAATCTATTTTGAGATTCTGCGATAACAGTAGTTTTATCCCCATATGGAGCTTTGTTGGATATTATATATTCAACAAATTCTTTTGCTTTTTTGTTCATATATTTATTCGAATAATGCTTGAATTCTAGAACTATTTTCTTGTTTTTGAAGATTTAGTGAGTTGCGTTCCCAGAAATAACCTCCGCTATATCCTTGTATCTCCGAATCCGTCTCGGCCTGCAACAACCTTTTTGCCCCCCAAAGACAATACTCCTCGTCTATCTCAACACCAAGATACCTTCTACCCAACTTTTTAGCAGCCACACAGGTGGTACCGCTACCAACAAATGGATCAAAAACCAAATCGCCAGGTCTCGAGGATGCTAAAATAAGTTTAGCAATAAGTTTTTCAGACTTTTGTGTCGGATGATCTGTGTTTTCGGGCATAGACCAAAAAGGAATACTAATATCATCCCAAAAGTTTGATGGGAATGTAATACGGATGTTACCTTCTGCAGTGGTTTGCCAATCCTTTGGCTTGCCATTTTCTTTGTATGGAGCTATTACTCGACGCTTCATCTTTACTGCATCCACATTAAAATAGTAATCTTTTGGAGAGTTTACGGCAAACCAAATATCTTCCATGCCATTTTTCCAATTAGCACTTGCACCGCGACCTTTTTCTCGTTGCCATGTGATTCTATTTAATATAGTGAGATGCTCAGAAATGACTTTTTGTTGTATATATGAGCATTTCCAATCGCCGCACATGTACAGCGAGCCATTTGGTGCAAGTTTAGCACAAACTTTCGGAAACCAAGTTCTCAAATATTCCTCATATTTGTCATCAGACTTTGCTGTAAACGAAGATGAATTAAATGCCTTGGACAGATTGTATGGAGGGTCAATAATAATTAGATTAGCAGATCCATTAGGTATGCTATCAATTACATCGAAGATATTTGCATTTATCAAACGATTAGAAAATTCAGTCGTTTCTGTAAGAGCCTGAGGATATAATATGTGAGATTGTAATTCTACAATCTCCTCCGAGGTTACCGTGAGAGTTCTGTTCCTGCCAGCTCTATTCTTTTTCAATACTTCCATATTCCAATCCGTTTCTGTTGTAAAGTTACAAAAAATATAAATACGAACATCTGCCAAACATACAAATTTTGGTTCACATAATTTTTCTTTTGGTTCAGCATAGGTTCAACAAATGTTGCGGAGGGGTTTGATTTTGCCCAATCCCGCCACGGAACGCTGCCAAACCAAGCGTATTTATACGAAAAAAGGACGGAAATCGTTGTGATTTCCGTCCTTCGTACCCCCTCAGGGGCTCGAACCCTGGACCCCAACATTAAGAGTGTCGTGCTCTACCAACTGAGCTAAAGAGGCATTTGCGCACGGGCCTTTAATTCCCGATTGCGTTGCAAAGATAAGGACAAAAGTTCGTTCCTGCAAATTTTTTAATCAAAAAAAATAAAAAAAACTTTGCAAGGCTCTTGCTTTTCTGTGCTAACTATCTGATATTCCATTCGATAGGGTCGTTGTTCCACTCGCCTTCGGCCTCCGGGTAGAGGATGGGACGCATCGACTCCTGCTTTTTGAGGTGTAAGTAGCTCTCATAGAGGCAGATACCGTTGGCCGATTGCTCGGCAATCGAGAATCCGACCACCGACGGGTGGCGTTTTGAGGTGTGGTAACTCGCCTCCACACGCTCACGGTAGGCCTCCTTCCAGCGAGGATTATTCGAGGGGTTGCCCCCTTTGAGGCGCGACGAGCCGCTCTTCGAGCTGTTGATTGGTGCCTGGGCGATGACATAGACCCCCAGCGTATCGCACGCCGTCAGCAGTGCCTCGTTGTGGTAGCCGGCCTTCAGGCGGATAGCATTGATGCCCATACGCTTCACGTCGGCGACCATCTGCACCGTTGCATCGGCAGCCATAGGGACTACCTGCAGCGTCTCGGGGCGGTTGTTAATCAAAAGTTTCCCCTCCTTGACCTCCACCGAGCGCAGCCCGATGGGGTAGGTGTGGTACTCCATATAGCGGCCGTCTCGTTGTGTCTTGATGCGCAACGTGAAGTGTTGCGGACGCTCCCGACTCCAAAGCAGCGTGTCGCTCACACGGGCCAGAAAACGTACCGTATCCTCGCCACGCATCGAGAGGGTCAGATCGCTCTGACCCTGGGCTACGGTGCGGCCTGCGGGGTCGTCGAGGGTGTAGTAGATGCGTACCGAGCGGTTGTTGAGGGCGTAGCTCTTGACCACCACACCCACCTCGGCATTGGCCGTTGCAGGGTCTTCGGACGAGAACCAGCATTTGGTCAGCACCTCACGCACGCCCATCGTGGGCGAGCTGATGACACGTGCCGCTCCGGCCCAGGGGGTCGAGTCGGTCGTCCAACCCGAAATGGGAGCTACCGATGAGGGGCTCTCGAGGCGCAATTCGACGCTGTTCCACCCCTCCTTGGTCTGCTTGGTGATGAGGAAGTCGGCCGGCGTGGCGGGGTCGTTTGTGCTCCCGACCAGACGGCCATTGACCCACACCTCATAGGGTGCCGAGGCGGCCTCGATGCGCAACACCGCCTGACGGTTGGTCCAGGCAAAGGGGGCGGTGAATGCACCCACCAGACGGTTGTCGTTGGCCTCCCAAGCACTTACGGGGGCCACGAAGCGGTGCTTCTCAGGGGCGGCATCGGCCTCCGCAGCCGTGGCGTAGGGCATAATGACACCCCGTGCAGGTTCCCGATTCTCGGTCGGCAGTTGCGGCTGGGCGAGGAGTGTTGCCCACGAAAAAATGGCCGCTATGGTGAGGATTATACGCATAGTTTTGTATATTTGCATAGTTGTAGTGCAACAAAGATACACCTTTTTTTAAGAAAAACGATGAACGATCGGTCGAAACAGCCAAAACTCAACTTTCCCGCCATTCGTCTGCAGGGACGTCGGGAGGGAAATCGCACCCTGGTGTGGGATCCTCGGCGTGCGATGTGGCTGGTGCTGACCCCCGAGGAGTGGGTGCGCCAACACCTGGTAGCCTATCTGATAAGCCATTGCGGCGTGCAGCCCGAACGGTTGGTGATGGAGTATCCGGTGGAGGTGAATGGGCAGCCGCAACGAGCCGATGTGGTGGTGGTCGATGGGGCGTTGAAGCCGCTTTTGGTGGCCGAATGCAAGGCTCCCGATATTACGATCGACGAGCAAACGCTCTCGCAGGCAACTCGCTACAATGCCATTCTTGGTGCACGCTATCTGCTCTTAACCAACGGCTTGCGTCACTACTGTTACGAACAAACCGACGGCACATACCGCCCCCTTGCCGCCATTCCGATGCTTTAGCGGGTGATACTTCGCTTTTTTTGTCGTGTGGTCATAGATTTCGGGCAGAACGACCCTCTTTATCTGAAAACCGAACATTAAAAACAGCACCCCGATTCTCTCTATGGATGTACAGCACTATTACCTGACCCCGACGTCGATTGACGAAGCGTTGGCCTACATCGGCATCGATGCCAATGATTTCAATCTCCGAAACAGCGACTTTACCCGCCCTGTTCACGCTCCGATTCACGGCATCGGCCACCTCTATCGCACGATGATTGCCTGCGCCCTTATCGGGCAACTGACCGAACGTCCTCGTGAAGCGCTGCTGGCCTTCTGTGGGGCCTATATCCACGACCTGGGCCGCACTAACGATGGCGTTGATCCCTCGCACGGAGCCAACTCGGTACGCCACCATTATGCCCGCTATATGCCCTTGTGGACCAAATATAACCTCACGCAGTTGGAGCAGGAGTGGGTCAAGCAGGCGGTGGTGCAACACTCATCACGCGAGTATATGCATCGAGGCGATGCCGGCTATGCGGTGATGGCTATCCTGAAGGATGCCGATGCCCTCGACCGCTGCCGCATCGGCGATTTGAACCCCGATTGGCTGCGCTTCCCCGAGAGCCGACGCCTGGTGAAGGCCATCGCCCACCTCTACTGCAAAAATCCCCGCTTCAATCAGGATTTGCCCTTTGCCGAGTATGTGCGGCTGGTCAGCCGATAAAGACAAACGAGCCGCCCTCGACGTGGGGTGGCTCGTTTTGTTATAACTTTTCGGTGTAGGCTTGGAAGGCCTCTCGGTAGTTCTCGCCGATGGGTAAATCGACCTTCTCGCCCAGATAGACACGGCCACGCACATAGCCCGTGATGGCCTGCAGATTGACGATGTAGGAGCGGTGGATGCGCATAAATCGCTCGGTGGGGAGCTGTGTCTCCATATTCTTGATGCGGTAGAGGGTGGTGATGCGACGGCCGTCGGCGAGGTGGATGCGGACATACTCGCCCTCACTCTCGATATAGACAATCTCCTGCAACTTCACCAGCACGGTCTTGTAGTCGGCCTTGACCGAGATATACTCCGTCTCCTTCGGCTCCTCCCTCGGCTCCTCTTCGGCGGGCGGGGTAGGTTGCTCGACGGGGACGGGGGCTGCCTCGCTCGGGGCGGGTGCAGGGGCGGGTTGCTGCTGCAGACGGCGCAACTCGTAGAGCGAGTAGGCCTTGGCGGCTGCACGGCTGAAATCCGACAGCGAGAAGGGCTTTAACAGGTAGTCCACCGCATCGAGTCGAAAACCCTCGACGGCATACTCCGAGTAGGCGGTCGTGAAGACAATCATCGGGCGGTTGTGGGTCATCGAGCGGACAAAATCGACCCCGTTGAGGTCGGGCATATTGATATCGACAAAGATCAAATCAACAGGCTCGGTAGCCACCACCAACTGTGCTTTGAGGGCGTTGTTGCAGCTTGCCACCAACTCCAGGTAGGGAATCTTGGCGATGTAGGCGGCCAATTGGCGCAGGGCCAACGGCTCGTCGTCGATGATAAGACACTTAATCATTGAGCGTCGGAATTTCAAGGTTTACACAATAACTATCGGGCTCGGGCGAGAGGGTCAGCGAGTAGCCGTTCTTGCCATAAATCAGGTCGAGACGTTTGCGGGCATTCTCGATGCCGATGCCACCCACCTCGTGTTGCTCGTTGTGGTTCAGGCTGTTGCGAATCGATGCCTTGACCCATCCTGCCTCGTAGCGGATGACGATGTGGATGTAGGAGTGGCTGTCCGAGCTGACCCCGTGCTTGAAGGCATTTTCGACAAAGACAATCATCAGCAAGGGCGGAATGCAGACCTCGTCGGCGAGGGTGGTGGGGTAGTCGATGCGAATATCCACATCGTCGGTGTAGCGGATGCGCATCAGCTCGATGTAGTTCTTCAGGAACTGAATGTCGCCCGCCAGCGAGATGCGCTCCCGCTCCGAGTCGTACAACACATAACGCATCATCTTCGACAGGTCGATGATGGCCGCCTTGGCCGCCTCGCCGTCGATGTCGATCAGGGCGTGGATGTTGTTGAGCGTGTTCATAAAGAAGTGGGGATTGACCTGGTACTTCAACGAAGCCATTTCGGTGCGCAGGTTCTCCTCCTGCAGGCGCAACATCCGCTCCTCGTCGATAAGCGATTTATAGAGCAGTTTGATGCCTGCATTGGTGCCGTTCATAAAGAGGGCGAAGACAATGTTCCAATAGACCTCGTGGTTGGTGAACGAGCCGTAGATGGACTCCATCCCGATGTTCATCTGGTAGAAGTCGATAATCACAAAGCAGATCGAAACAAAGACGATGTTCGAGAGCAGATAGCTTACATACTTACCCCGCAGTAGGTAACGTGGCGCAATGAAGCTGTTGTGCACCAAGAAGATAATGATGTAGGGGATAATCTGTCGCCAGATAATCCACGCCTCCTCCAAATTGACGTGCATCTCTGCCAGCATCTGCGAGTTGAGCACGGGCACCAAAATAATGGCCGTCCATACCAACAGGTAGAGCAGGTTTTCGCCGATTGCGTGTTTTTTTCCGTTTAACATGTTTCTTTTTTTGTTTTATGTGGTCGTTTTCGCACTTCCTGCCGTTGGCGGTGCGGTCACATACGCCAAAGTATGCTCCCTTCCGCCCCCGCCACGAAGCACAAAACCGCCTCGCCTAAAAGCAAAAAAATGGGTTTCGTGTCCTGTGGTCGTTTTCGCACTTCCTGCCGTGGGCGGTGCGGTCACATACGCTCACAATATCACAACTACAAAGTTAGCTTTTTTCGGCCTACCAACAAAAAAATCGATTCATAATCACAGGTGCAACCTAAAAAATAGATAGCATATTAATTAAAAATACTGATATATTGATTTTTACAATCGGATTATATATCTTTACATCCATAAATCGGAATTTAATAGATATGGAATTACAAACCCAAAGATTGTTGCTGAGACCTTGGCAAGAGGATGATGCTGACGAACTATACAAGTATGCCAAAGACCTACAAGTGGGGCCAGCTGCAGGATGGCC
>JAFSDP010000008.1 GCA_017436185.1 Alistipes sp.
CCTACCACCACACGATGTTCGAGATGCTCGGCAACTGGTCCTATGGCGACTACTTCAAGAAGGAGGCCATCGAGTGGGCGTGGGAGCTGCTGCACGACATCTATAAGCTGCCTGCCGAGCGTATGTATGCCACCGTGTTCGAGGGCTCGGAAGAGGATGGTGTCCCCTTCGATCAGGAGGCCTACGACTATTGGATGCAGTTCCTGCCTGCCGACCACATCATTCGTGGTAACAAGCACGACAACTTCTGGGAGATGGGCGAGACGGGTCCCTGCGGCCCCTGCTCGGAGATCCACTTCGACCTGCGCGACGAGGCCGAGATTGCCCAAAAGCCCGGTCGTGAGATGGTCAATATGGGTCACCCCCAGGTCATCGAGATTTGGAACCTCGTATTTATGCAGTTCAACCGCAAGGCTAACGGCTCGTTGGAGGAGTTGCCGGCCCGCAACGTCGATACGGGTATGGGCTTCGAGCGTCTCTGTATGGTGATGCAGGGCAAGAAGTCGAACTACGATACGGATGTCTTCCAGCCCACCATTCAGCGCATCGCCGAGATGTCGGGCAAGGCCTATGGCGTGGATGAGAAGTGCGACGTGGCTATGCGTGTAATCGCCGACCACCTGCGTGCCATCTCGTTCTCGATTGCCGATGGTCAGCTGCCCTCGAACGTGAAGGCCGGTTATGTGATTCGTCGCATTCTGCGTCGTGCCGTACGTTACGGCTATACCTACCTTGGTTTCAACGAGCCGATGCTCTGCAAGCTGGTGCCGGTGCTGGTGGCCCAGATGGGCGATCAGTTCCCCGAGTTGAAGGCCCAGCAGACCCTCATCGAGAAGGTGATCGAGGAGGAGGAGGCTTCGTTCCTGCGTACGCTGGCTACGGGTATCAACCTTTTGGATGGTGTGATTGCCCGTACCAAGAGCGAAGGCAAGGAGCTTATTTCGGGTAAGGATGCCTTCGTATTGTACGACACTTTCGGCTTCCCCATCGACCTCACGGAGCTGATTGCCCGTGAGCAGGGCGTAGGGGTTGATTTGGCTGCCTTCGAGGCTGAGTTGGCCGCCCAGAAGGCCCGTTCGCGCAACGCCGCTGCCGTCGATACCGACGACTGGGTGGAGCTCTTCCCCCTGCCGCAGAGCGAGTTTACGGGTTACGACCACCTCACCGAGGAGATCAAAATTGCCCGCTATCGTCGTGTGACCTCGAAGGGTAAGACGACCTATCAACTCGTATTCGACAAAACCCCCTTCTATGGTAATTCGGGTGGTCAGGTTGGCGATACGGGTGTTATTGAGAGTGCCAACGAGCGCATCAAAATTGTGGCCACCGAGAAGGAGAACGGCCTGATTATCCACATTGTCAATGAGTTGCCCGAGAACCCCGAGGCGGTGTTTACGGCCAAGGTCGATGCCGCAGAGCGTCAGAAGGCTGCCAACAACCACTCGGCTACCCACCTTATGCACGAGGCATTGCGCACGGTACTGGGTACGCACGTCGAGCAGAAGGGTTCGCTCGTGACGCCCCAGTCGTTGCGTTTCGACTTCTCGCACTTCCAGAAGGTGACCCCCGAGGAGCTGCGTGAGGTGGAGCGTCTGGTGAACCGTACGATTCGTGCCAACCATCCGCTCGTTGAGAACCGCGAGGCTACGAAGGAGGAGGCCGAGGCGGCAGGTGCAATGATGCTCTTCGGCGAGAAGTATGGCGACAAGGTGCGTATGGTTAAGTTCGGCTCGTCGGTGGAGTTGTGCGGTGGTACGCACACCTCGGCTACGGGTACGATTGGTCTGTTCAAGATTATCTCGGAGGGTGCCATTTCGGCCGGTGTACGCCGTATTGAGGCGGTGACGGGCGAGCGTGCCGAGGAGATGCTCTACGCCGTGGAGGATACGATGACCTCGCTCTCGGAGTCGCTGCACAACTCGCAGGTGATGGTGGCCGTCAAGAAGATGATCGAGAGCAACGAGGCCCTCTCGAAGGAGGTTGAGGAGCTGCGCAAGGAGCAGATCTCGCAGGTGGCCGACCGCTTCTTCTCTAAGTTGGAGGAGAAGAACGGTATGCAGCTGGTGGCTGCCGTGCTGCCTCGTCGTGCCGACTTTGTGAAGGATTTGGCCTACAATTTGCGCAGCCGCTCGTCGAAGCTCGTCTTCGTGGTGGGTGTCGTAAACGACGGTAAGCCGACCCTGACCATTATGCTGGGCGACGAGATTACGGCCCAGGGCGTCAATGCAGGTGCTGTGGTGCGTGAGGCTGCCAAGCTGATGCAGGGCGGCGGTGGCGGTCAGGCCTTCTTTGCAACGGCGGGTGGTAAGAATCCCGACGGGTTGCAGGCGGCCATCGACAAGGCTGTCGAGCTGATTTCGGCACAGGTGAAGTAAGTAATGAAACAAGATAAAACAATGGCTAACAAAGTATTATTGATGATTCTGGATGGCTGGGGTAACGGCCATCACGATAAGGCGGATGTCATTTCGACCGTACATCCCGACTATATCTCGAAGATGACCGAGAGCTATCCCCACGCCGAGCTGCGCACGGATGGCGAGAATGTAGGTCTGCCGGAGGGGCAGATGGGTAACTCGGAGGTGGGTCACCTCAATATCGGTGCCGGTCGTGTGGTTTATCAGGACCTGGTGAAGATCAACCGTGCCTGCCGTGACAACTCGATTATGCAGAACAGCGAGATTGTGGCTGCCTTCGAGTATGCCAAGGCCAACAACGTCGCCGTTCACTTTATGGGTCTGACGTCGGATGGCGGTGTGCACTCGTCGCTCGAGCACCTCTTCAAGCTCTGCGACATCGCTGCCGAGTACAAAATCGAGAAGACCTACGCCCACTGCTTTATGGATGGCCGTGATACCGACCCCCGCAGCGGTAAGGGCTTTATTGAGCAGCTGGAGCAGAAGATGGTCGCCTCGACGGGTGAGATTGCTACCATCATCGGTCGCTACTATGCGATGGACCGTGACAAGCGTTGGGAGCGTGTAAAGGTGGCCTACGATGCCCTCGTGAAGGGAGTGGGTGCCCCCGCAACGGATATGGTCGCTGCCGTGGAGGCTTCGTATGCTGCCGAGGTGACCGACGAGTTCATCAAGCCCATCGTGCGTGTCGATGGCGAGGGTAAGGCCGTAGGTCTTATTCAGCCCAACGACGTGGTGATCTTCTTCAACTACCGTAACGACCGTGCCAAGGAGCTGACCATTGTCCTCACGCAGGAGGATATGCCTTCGGAAGGGATGCAGACGATGCCCTTGTATTACTGCTGTATGACCCCCTACGACGCCAAGTTCCAGGGGCTGCACATCTTGTTCGATAAGGAGAATGTGCAGAACACCATTGGCGAGTGGGTCTCGAAGCAGGGCTTGAGCCAGCTGCGCATTGCCGAGACGGAGAAGTATGCCCACGTGACCTTCTTCCTCAATGGCGGTCGCGAGGAGAAGTTTGCCGGTGAGGAGCGTATCCTGGTGGCTTCGCCCAAGGTGGCTACCTACGACCTGCAACCCGAGATGTCGGCTCCCGAGGTGGCTGACAAGTTGGTTGAGGCACTCGACTCGCAGCAGTTCGACTTCATCTGCCTGAATTTCGCCAATGGCGATATGGTGGGCCACACGGGTATCTACGAGGCAATCGTGACGGCCGTGAAGGCGGTGGATAAGTGCGTCGAGAAGGTTGTTGAGGCGGCCAAGCGCAACGGCTACGAGGTGGTGCAGATTGCCGACCACGGCAACGCCGACAATGCCGTAAATGCCGATGGCACGCCCAATACGGCTCACTCGCTCAACCCCGTGCCCATCGTGGTGGTTTCGGACCGTGTGAAGGCCGTACACGACGGTATTTTGGCCGATGTTGCTCCGACGGTGTTGGAGTTGATGGGGCTGGAGAAGCCCGCCGAGATGAGCGGCAAATCGCTCGTGGAGCTGAAGTAAGAGGCTGCAATAAACGAAAAAGAGTCGGGTGCAAGCCCGACTCTTTTGTTTTAGTATAGATCGATATACTCGAACGTGTTGCCTACGGCCGAAAGGTAGCGCTGAAACTCCTCCTGCGAGATGACCACCGTTGCCCGATTGTCGTTGGGGTGGAACGAGAGCGAAGGGTAGTGTTGCAGGTGGCTGTCCAAGAAGAGGTGGACGTGCTGCTCGGGGTCGTTGATCAGGCCGAAGGGCGAGACCGAGCCGGGCCGTAGCCCCAACCAACGCTCCATCCGCTGCTCGGAGGCAAAGGTGAGTTTGCCCTGACGGAGGCGCTGCTCGAGGTCGTGGATGACCAACGTCTGCTCGCAATCGAAGACCACCAGGTAGTGGCGGTTGCCCTTGTGGTTGCGGAAGAAGAGGTTTTTGCAGTGCTTTGACCCATCTTGGTGCCAATGCTGACGGGCAATCTCGATGGTCGGAGCCTCGGGGTGGTTGTACCAGCTGTATCGGATTTGGTGGCGGTCGAGAAAGTCAAAGACCACCTGCATACGTTCGCTTACCATACTTATATATTATAACTCGCCAATGAGGTCGCGAATGACCACCGAAGCACACCCGATGCCGAACAGGGCAGGGATGTAGGAGATGGTGCCGACCTGCGATTTTTTGTTTTGCTCCTCGGCGATAATCATCGCCCCCTCACGCACCGGTTCGGGCGAGAAAACCGCCTTAAAACCCTTGTAAACCCCCACCTTGTGGAGTCGCTTGCGCAACATATGGGCCAAGGGGCAGTGGTGGGTCTTCGAGATGTCTTTGATTTCGAGCTGCGTGGGGTCGGTCTTGGCCCCTGCCCCCATCGAACTAACGAGCTTCAGCCCCCGCTCACGAGCCGCCACGATGAGGGCCAATTTGGGCGAGAGGGTATCGATGCAATCGACCACATAGTCGTAGCGTGCCGCATCGAGCAGCGTGTAGGTCTCCTCGTCTTTGATGTAACGATTGACGATGGTCAGCTCAATTTCGGGGTTGATGTCCCGCAACCGCTCGGCCAACACCTCGGCCTTCGGACGACCGATGGTGGAGTGCAGAGCCAGGAGCTGACGATTGATGTTCGTCAGGCCGACCACATCGGCATCGGCCAGGGTCATCCGACCCACTCCGGCACGGGCAATCATCTCGGCCGCATAGGCTCCTACACCGCCCAGACCCACGACCAAAACGTGCGATTGGCGCAAGATGTCGAGTTTCTCTTTTCCGAGTAATAATTCGGTGCGTTCCAACCAATTATCCATATCTATTTTCTAAATAACTTTAGGTAGTTTTCGTAGGTTGCCTGCTGCAATTCTTCGCAGGTAATACCCTTCACTTCGGCCGCCTTTTCGTAGATTTCCGCCAGCGGCATCCGACTTTCGTCGGTCTCGATAAAGAGCCGTTCGAGCGGCACACGACGCAACGCCTCCTGCGTCTTTTGGGAGCGAAACGTGCGCTCGCCAAACGAGAGGTAAAAGCCCCGCCGAATGAGTCGTTCGGCCAACTCCGGTGAGCCGATAAATCCGTGAAAAATCACCGCCGGAAGATGCACCTCGTCAAGTGCCTTCAAGACCTCTTCGTAGGCCCGTACTACGTGCAGCACCACGGGCTTGCGGTGCTCTTCGGCCAAGCGCAGTTGTGTTTGAAATAGAGCCGTTTGTAGCGAGAAATCGACCGCCGAAGCCTTGTCTAATCCAATCTCGCCAACCGCCTCCGCCGAGGCGATTTCTTCCGCCGAGGGCAATGCCCCTTCACCCGCCAGCCAGGGATGTACTCCGACCGTCAGGATGGTTACGGCATCGGTCTTTAGATGGGTGTGAATATCGACAAAGGGTATCATCTTACAAAGATACAAATTGTTTTTCGTTTTCGCACTGTTTTTCGTCCGCCATCACCCCAAAAACCGATGCTTAAAATTTATTTTAAGTTATTTTACTATTTAATCGCCTTTTGGTAAGGTTTTCCGAGAAAAAAGTTGTATTTTCGCCCGCGAATTAAAAGTGTTAGCCCAATAACAGCAAAAACAAACTAAATTCAACAAATAATTTTTTAATCACTTAACCAAACTCTATGTCGAAAATCATTACTTTACGCAAGGGTCTCGACATCAATCTCGAGGGTGCAGCCGCACAGCAGGTATCGGTTCTGTCGATGGCCTCGGAGTACGGCGTATCGCCTTTGGATTTTGAGGGTGTAACTCCCAAGTTGCTGGTTAAGGCAGGTGATGAGGTAAAGGCAGGTACGCCGCTCTTCTTCAGCAAGAACGACGAGCGTATTCTCTTTACGTCGCCCGTGAGCGGTGTGGTAGCTGCCATCAACCGCGGCGAGAAGCGCAAGGTGCTCTCGGTTACGGTAACCCCTGCCCAGCAGCAGAGCTACGAGGAGTTCCCCAAACTCAATCCGAAGTCGGCATCGCGCGAGGAGGTGGTCGAGCTGCTGCTCAAGTCGGGTCTGTGGCCGATGATTCAGCAGCGTCCCTATGGCATCATTGCCAATCCTTCGGATCAGCCGAAGGCGATCTTTGTATCGGCGTTTGATTCGGCTCCGTTGGCTCCCGATTACAACTACGTGTTGAGCGGCGAGATGGAGCACGTCGAGGCTGGTCTTGCCCTGCTGGGTCGTCTGACCTCGGGCAAGGTACACCTGTCGATGCGTGCCCAGTCGGAGGGTAAGTTTGCCGCCGTGTCGGGTGTCGAGCTGCACACCTTTGCAGGCAAGCACCCCGTAGGCAACGTCGGCGTACAGATCCACCACATCGATCCCGTAAACAAGGGCGAGGTGGTATGGACGGTAAACATCCAGGATGTAGCCATTATGGGTCGCTTGGTGAAGACGGGTCGTCTTGATATGAGCAAGACGATTGCCCTGACCGGTTCGGAGGTGGTTTCGCCCCGCTACTGCAAGGTAATTGCCGGTGCCGGCATCGCTTCGCTCGTCGAGGGGAACATCAAGCCCCAGAAGGAGGGCGATTCGGTGCGTATCATCTCGGGCAACGTGCTGACGGGTGTAAAGCGCACGGCCGAGGAGCACCTCTCGTTCTACGCCAACCAGCTCACCATCATCCCCGAGGGTGACAAGTACGAGCTGTTCGGTTGGATGATGCCCCGCTTCAAGAAGTTCTCCGTATCGCGTGCCTACTTCTCGTGGCTCTGCCCCAAGAAGCAGTACAAGCTCGATACGAATCTGAATGGCGGTGAGCGTCCCTTCGTGGTTTCGGGTCTCTATGAGCAGTATCTGCCGATGGATATCTATCCGGTCTATCTGTTGAAGGCCTGCCTGGCGGGTGATATCGACAAGATGGAGAATCTGGGTATCTATGAGGTCGTTGAGGAGGATATCGCCCTGTGCGAGTTTGTCGATCCCTCGAAGATCGAGATGCAGCAGGTATTGCGCAATGGTATTAACTTAATGATTAAGGAGGCATAACGATGAAGGCATTGAGAAACATTGTAGATAAGCTGAAGCCGACCTTCTCCAAGGGTGGAAAGTTGAGCTTCCTGCAGTCCACCTTCGAGGGCTTCGAGACCTTCCTCTTCGTGCCCAATGAGACGACCCGCAAGGGTGCTCATATCCGCGACTGCAACGATATGAAGCGTACGATGATTATGGTGGTTATCGCCCTCATCCCCGCCTTCTTGTTCGGTTGCTACTGGGCCGGTGCCCAGGTGGGCCTCGAGGGGCTGACGGCCTTCTTCTATGGTCTGGTACGTATTCTGCCGATGGTGGCCACCTCGTACATCGTGGGTCTTGCCATCGAGTTCTATTTTGCTCAGATTCGCGGCCACGAGATCAACGAGGGTTTCCTCGTGTCGGGTCTGCTGATTCCGATGATTATGCCCATCTCGACCCCGCTGTGGATGGTCGGCCTGGCTACCGCCTTTGCCGTCATCTTCGGTAAGGAGGTATTCGGTGGTACGGGTATGAACGTCTTTAACCCCGCACTTTTGGCTCGTGCCTTCGTATTCTTCGCCTACACGCCCCAGATTTCGGGTGAGCAGGTGTGGTATTCGTCGTGGACGATGATGGGTGCCCAGGTTGATGGCGTTACGGGTGCTACGGCCCTCGAGAAGCTCGCTTCGACGGGTACGATGGGCGATTGGACGGCAATGGATGCCTTCTTGGGCTTTATCCCCGGTTCGTTTGGTGAGACCTCGACGCTGGCAATCCTGATTGGTGCCGTGATTCTGCTCGGCACGGGCATCGCTTCGTGGCGTACGATGATCTCGGTGTTTGTCGGCGGTCTGGCTATGGGTTACCTGTTCCAGGCACTCGGCGTGACGGAGTATCCCGCTTGGTGGCACCTCATCGTAGGTGGTTTTGCCTTCGGTGCCGTCTTTATGGCTACCGACCCCGTTACCTCGTCGCAGACCAACACGGGTAAGTACATCGTCGGCTTTATGACGGGTGCCATCGCCGTGCTGATTCGCGTGGTGAACCCCGCCTATCCCGAGGGTATGATGCTGGCCATCCTCTTTATGAATGCCCTGGCTCCGCTGGTGGACTACTTCGTGGTTGAGGCCAACATCTCGCGTCGTAAGAATCGTGTAAAAACCGTTAAATAGTTGAAGTGTTATGAATAAGAATAGTAATACCTATATTATCATCTATTCGACGGTGATGGTTGTTGTAGTGGCTACGCTACTGGCTGTGGCTTCGCTGGCACTGAAGAGCCGTCAGGATGCCAACATCCTGAACGAGAAGAAGCAGGCTATTCTGGCTTCGCTCTCGATGGCGGATCAGAACTACGACGAGTGTATCACGGCTTACGTCGTAAATGGTAATGGTGAGAAGGTGGAGGGCAAGGATCCTCTGCAGCTTCTGTTTGACCTGCCGACGGCCTTCGATCAGCAGACGCTTCCCGTCTTCGAGGCCCAGGACGGCCGCATTGTGGTTCCCGTGTCGGGTACCGGTCTTTGGGGTCCGATGTGGGGCTATGTGGCTCTGGAGCAGGATATGAATACGGTTTCGGGTGTCGTTTTGGACCACGCCGGTGAGACGCCGGGTCTGGGTGCCGAGGTGGCTACCCCCAAGCACCAGGCTATGTACAAGGGCAAGACCCTGTTCGAGGGCGACGAGTTTGTCTCGATCACCCTGCGCAAGGGCGGTGCCAAGGACGAGGCTCACGAGGTGGATGCCATTTCGGGTGGTACGAAGACCTCGGATGGTGTGACCGATATGTTGAAGAAGAGCCTGGGTGCCTACCTGCCTCTGCTGGAGAGCAAGAAGGCCTCGGAGGTGGCTTCGGAGGCTTGTGAAACCGAGTGTGAAACGAATAATGTAGAGAACAATGAGTAGCAAGAATCTGAAATATCTGACCGGCCCGTTCTCGGCGAACAACCCGGTCATCGTGCAGATCTTGGGTATCTGCTCGGCGCTGGCTGTTACCGTACAGCTCAAGCCTGCCATCGTGATGGCTCTCTCGGTGACGGCCGTGACGGCCTTCGCAAACCTGGTGATGTCGCTGTTGCGTAAGGGCCTTCCCTCGCGTATCCGCATCATTGTTCAGCTGGTGGTTATCGCCTCGCTGGTAATTCTGGTGGACCAGGTGCTCAAAGCCTTCGTCTATGACGTATCGAAGCAGCTTTCGGTCTATGTGGGTCTGATTATTACGAACTGTATCGTGATGGGTCGTGTCGAGGCCTTCGCATTGGGTAACGGCCCCTGGGCTTCGTTCCTCGATGGTATCGGCAACGGTCTGGGTTACGGTTTGATTCTGGTGGTTGTGGCCTTCTTCCGTGAGCTGTTCGGTGCAGGTACGCTCTTTGGTTTGCGTGTCATTCCCGAGAGCTGGTACATTGCAGAGGGCGGTTTCTACTCGAACAACGGTCTGATGCTCTTCCCGCCGATGGCCCTGATTCTGGTAGGTTGCATCATCTGGGTACACCGCTCGAAAAATAAGGATTTACAGGAAAAATAGGAGGGTAGCATATGGAATCATTGAATATCTTTATTGAGTCGATCTTTATCGACAATATGGTCTTCGCCTTCTTCTTCGGTATGTGTTCCTACATTGCCGTGTCGAAGAGCGTTAAGACGGCCCTCGGTCTGGGTGCAGCCGTGACCTTCGTACAGGTGATGACCGTGCCTCTGAACTATTTGCTTTATGAGTATGTGCTGAAGGCCAACGCCCTGGTTGAGGGTGTGGATTTGAGCTTTTTGACCTTCATCGTCTTCATTGCCACCATCGCCGCCTTTGTGCAGTTGGTGGAGATGATTGTCGAGAAGTTTTCGCCCACGCTTTACAGCCAGCTGGGTATCTTCCTGCCGCTGATTGCCGTGAACTGCGCCATTATGGGTGGTTCGCTCTTTATGCAGCAGAAGGTCGATGGCGGCGAGCTGACGAGCCTCTGGCAGTCGATTGTCTATGGCTTGGGTTCGGGTCTTGGTTGGTGGTTGGCAATCGTGATGATGGCAGCCATCCGCGAGAAGACCACCTACTCGCACATCCCCGCTGCCCTGAAGGGTCCCGGTATTGCCTTTATCATTACGGGTCTGATGGGTATTGCCTTTATGATTTTCTCGGGTATTCAGTTTTAACCTTTAATAAAGAGAATAGGAAATGACACAGACAATTATTGTTGCAATCGTCGCCTTTCTGGCAGTGATTCTCCTCTTGGTGGCACTGCTTCTCTTTGCAAAGGCGAAACTGACCTCGTCGGGTGCCGTTACGATTGACGTGAACGGTGGCGAGAAGATTATCGAGGCCGAGAGCGGCTCGACGCTTTTGGCTACGCTGGCCGACAATCAGATTTTCCTCCCCTCGGCTTGCGGTGGTGGTGGTGCCTGCGGTATGTGTAAGTGCCAGGTGATGGAGGGCGGCGGCGAGCTGCTTCCCACCGAGACGGGCTTCATCAACCGTAAGATGGCCAAGGACCATTGGCGTCTGGGTTGCCAGGTGAAGGTGAAGGAGAATATGAAGATTCGTGTTCCCGAGGCCGTGCTGGGCGTGAAGAAGTGGGAGTGCGAGGTGATCTCGAACCGCAACATCTCGACCTTCCTCAAGGAGTTTGTCGTGAAGTTGCCCGAGGGCGAGACGCTGAACTTCCGCAGTGGTGGTTACATCCAGATCGACATCCCGCAGTACGATGCCATCAAGTTCTCGGATATGGACATTGATGAGCGTTTCCGTGCCGATTGGGACCACTTCAAGATGTGGGATCTGGTGACGACCAACCCCGAGCCTACGTTCCGTGCCTACTCGATGGCCAACCACCCTGCAGAGGGTAACATCATTATGCTTAACATCCGTATTGCCACGCCTCCGTTCGACCGTGTCAATGGTGGCTTTATGAAGGTGAACCCGGGTATCTGCTCGTCGTACATCTTCTCGCGCAAGCCGGGTGACAAGGTGACCATTTCGGGTCCTTACGGTGAGTTCTTCCTGGATGAGAATCTGCCCGACACGCAGGAGCTGATCTTCATCGGTGGTGGTGCAGGTATGGCGCCTATGCGTAGCCACCTGATGCACCTTTTCAAGACCGAGAAGACGAAGCGTCCCGTATCGTTCTGGTATGGTGCTCGTGCCTTGAAGGAGGCTCCCTATATGGACGAGTTCAACCAGATTCAGCAGGAGTTCCCCAACTTCAAGATGAATTTGGCCCTCGACCGTCCCGATCCCGAGGCCGATGCCAAGGGCGTGGCTTACACGGCAGGTTTCGTACACAATGTGCTGTATGAGAACTACCTGAAGAACCACGAGGCCCCCGAGGATTGCATCTACCTGATGTGCGGACCTCCGATGATGATCAATGCCGTAGTGAATATGCTCGATTCGCTCGGCGTACCGCCGGAGAATATCTTGTATGATAACTTCGGCTCGTAGTGAGTGCTGAACACTGAAAACGCCTTTAGGCGCAAACAAAAAGGAGAAACGGATGTGCTTGCACAATTCCGTTTCTCTTTTTTTGTTAGAGGATTTCGAAGAAATCTTTTCAGTGTTTAAGCCGAACGCCCCTCGAAGTCACGGCACAGGAGCGTAGCGGGTGCCGTAACTTCGGCTCTGAAATCAAAAACCGGCTGTTGCGGTTGTAACGTGTAACGCCCCTGTTACAGCGTTACAGCGTTACAAAGTAAATTCAAATAAAGATTAGGGGAAATTAGGGAGTATAGGGATAGGGACCTTAATGACCAAGAGTCACTATCTTCCCTAAATTCTATAATCTCACTAAATTCCCATTCGACGAGAATAATAGGAATTATGGGAGTAATAAGAATAATGTGGCATAGCCCTATCGTTATGCTTGTTACCACATCATTCTTATCTTATTCGGTACGGTTCTTGGGTCGGTGTCGTCGTGCAACTCCTTGCGCCCCATACCCGTATAATACTATTATATATATTATCTCTTGTAACGTTGTAACGCTGTAACGCTGTAACAGGGGCGTTACATACGTTACACGTTACACAATACAGAAAAGACCTATAAGTCTTATAGGTCCTGTTTCGGGTCGCGCAGCCCTTAATTTTGAATTTTGCATTCTACATTTTGAATTTGGCACGCAGTTCCTCAATCGTTGCGTCGATGTCGTTGCGGTTGAAGTGGAAACCGACGATGCCCTCTCGTTCGGCGGCCTCGATGTTCTCTGGTCGGTCGTCGATAAAAAGGGTCTCCGAGGGGTTCAACCCGTAGCGGGAGAGGAGGATTTGATAGATCTCCCTTTCGGGTTTGCAGACCCCCTCTTCGCACGAGACTACCTCGCCATCGAAGTGGCGATAGACGGGTACTCGGCGCAGGAACTCGATAAACTCCTTCGACATATTCGACAGTACATAGAGTCGGTAGCCCGCCCCCTTCAGCTCCTCGATGAGGCGTTCGGTGGGGCGGATGGCCTCCTGCTTGTCGATAGCAAGTTGCAGGTAGCGATCGACCTTCGCTCGGTCGCAGTGGTTGATGCGACACAGGTCTTCGCTTACCTCCTCCAGTGTGCGGGTGCCTCGGTCGTATTCGTTCCAGAAGTGGGGCATAATGTCGGCACGCACAAAGCTGAAGAAGTTCAGAAAATCCTCGGTACACCTCTTCGGGTCGCGCATAAAGACGACGCCTCCGAGGTCAAAGACAACGTTTTTAATCATTTCGTAGCGATAATAAAGAGGTCAAAGGCTTCGGCACGGTAGGGGACCACCTGATAGTCCTCCATACGGATGGCGGTGGTCTCGTCGGGTGCCTGACGAAGCAGTTTGCGGCGATTCCAGCGATTCAACACATCGTAGGGCCATTGCAGCATCCAGCGGGGCAGACGGTGTTGCAGGTCAAGCACATCCCAGCGCATCAGCCGCTCGACACTTTGGCGGTTGCGCTCGTAGTAGTTCATCACCCGCTCGTTGCCCACCACGCCCAGCATCTCCACCTCGGTGAAGTGGGTCGAGAAGAGGTTTTGCAACTGCTCGGCACGATACTCTCTGACGTGCCAGGGGTTGCGCGTGAGCGACATCGGTGCATTGGGGGTGGTCAGGATGACCTTGCCACCCGGGCGCAAGACACGATACATCTCCTTCATCAGCGTGACATCCTCCCGGATGTGCTCGATGACCTGAAACGAGATGATGCAGTCGAACGACTCGTCGGCAAAAGGGAGGGGAGGCACCTCGGCCATCAGAAACTCGACATTGTCGGGTAGGATCGTAGCCTCCATTTGGGGCATCGTCTTATCGAGCGTGATGTAGCGCTTGGCCGAGGGGGCAATCAGCTCGATGCCGTAGCCCGTGCCTGTGCCAATCTCCAACACATCGCCACTGACCCGCTTGGCTGCCTCGTGGTAGGCCAAAACCGAACGTTGATAGACGAAGTTATCCGAAGCCTCACGCGATACACGCTCGGCGGTCTGCAACGTTGCCATACGCTTATCGTACCAATTTGATGCCCTCGTCGCTCATCTTCAGCTCGCCGCTCTTGAGCAGCATACCGACGGCACGCTTAAATACCTTTTTACTCATCTGCGTCAGGCGGGCCACCTCCTGCGGGTCGCTGTTGTCGTTGAGCGGCAACGAGCCGTTATTCTCACGCAGCAAGCCACGCAACACCTCGGCCGAGTCCTGTACCTGCTTGTAGCCCTGCTGTTGGAGGCTTACGTCGATGCGGTTGTCGTCGGTGATGCGACTCACAAAACCACGCAGACGGTCACCGATGGCCACCGAGCGGAAGAGCTGGTTGCGGTAGATCATACCCCAATGGCGGTTGTTGATGATGACACGGAAGCCGATGGGACTCTCGGAGGCGACAAGCAAATCGACCTCCTCACGCACTTTGACTGTGATGTCGTCGTTCGAGATGAAACTCTTGAGTTTGCAGGTGGCTACGCAACGGCCCGTGATGCTGTCTTCGTAGGCATAGACGATGTAGCTGTGGCCGGCAAAGATGCCGCCCTGCTGGTTGCGATTCGGCAGAAACAGGTCCTTGCCGTGCAGTCCCCAATCCAGGAAGGCACCGTGAATGCTCTTATCGACCACTCGAAGGTAGGCCGCTTCGCCCACACGGATGGTCGGGGTCTCGGTCGTGGCGACCAGGCGATCCTCCGAGTCGTGATAGACAAAGACCTCTTTTTCGTCGCCCACCTGGTCGGCGAGCGAGGTGTAGCGGTTGGGCAGCAGTACCTCCTGCTGCTCGTCGTCCTGCAAGTAGAGTCCGAAGTCCGACAGGCGGCTTACGGTCAGGCGATAGGTGCGTCCGGCTTTTAACATCGTGTCTGTTTGAAAAAAGGTTTGTAGCGACAAAGGTAGCGAAAATTTAGCGAAAAACCCTTGCCGATGCTTCCCTTTTTACGCTTCTTGTTGTATCTTTGCATATTCGCCCCGCCCGTAGCGCATAAAAGTCGTCTGAGGGGCGTTTGTGGAGTATGAAAAAGGATATCATCTCGATACAGGGTGCCCGTGTGCACAACCTCAAAAACATCGATTTGGAGATTCCCCGCCGCCAATTGGTGGTCATCACGGGACTCTCCGGCTCGGGTAAATCGTCGTTGGCCTTCGATACCATCTATGCCGAGGGTCAGCGTCGCTATATGGAGACCCTGTCGGCCTATGCCCGCCACTTTGTGGGGTCGATGGAGCGCCCCGATGTCGATAAAATCACCGGTTTGAGTCCGGTGGTGGCCATCGAACAGAAGACCACCAACAAGAATCCCCGCTCGACGGTCGGCACCGTGACCGAGATTAACGACTTTCTGCGACTCTTGTTTGCCCGTGCCGCTCGGGCCTACTCGCCCCTGACGGGCGAACGAATGGTCCACTACTCGGACGAGCGCATTGTGGAGCTCATCTACGAAAACTTCCCCAACCGCCGCATTGCCCTCCTCTCGCCCATTGTGCAGGGGCGCAAAGGCCACTACCGCGAACTCTTCGAGACCCTCTCGAAAAAGGGCTACCTCTATGCCCGCATCGACGGCGAGATTCGTGAGTTTCAGCCCGGTATGCGGCTCGACCGCTACAAAATCCACACCATTGATTTGGTGGTCGATCGTCTGCGGGTAAGCGAGGAGTCACGCGAACGACTGATGACCTCGTTGCGTGAGGCGATGCGTCAGGGCAAGGGTACGATGGCCGTCTATGACTACGATACCGAGGGGCAACGCTTCTACTCCCGCCACCTGATGTGTCCCACGACGGGTGTGGCCTTCGAGGACCCCGCTCCGCATACCTTCTCGTTCAACTCGCCCAAGGGGGCTTGTCCCCACTGCAACGGTCTGGGCGAAGAGGCGGTCTTCGACATCGAGAAGATTATCCCCGATATGGGCCGCTCGCTCAAGGAGGGTGCCATCGAGCCGCTCGGCAAGTGGCGCAACAACATCACCTTTGCGATGCTTGAGATGCTGGGCCATCGCTACGACTTCACGTTGGAAGACCCTATCGAGACCCTTTCGGAACGTGCTCTGAAGGCTGTGTTGTATGGCGATTCGGAGCCGCTCACCATCGATTTGAACCACTACACCGCCTCGGCAGGAGGGGCGCAATACCTCGTTTGGGAGGGCGTTACGGGCCTTATCGAACGCCTCGAAGAGGAGGATTCGAAGAAGGGACAGAAGTGGCGTGGGCAGTTCTTGGTCTATCAGAAATGTTCGGCCTGCGGTGGGTCACGCCTTAAGAAAGAGGCGCTGCAATTCCGCATTGGCGATAAGAACATTGCCCAATTGTCGGCGATGTCGATCTTGGAGTTCTCGACCTGGATGGCCTCCATCGAGAGCCACCTCGATAAGAAAGAGCAACTCATTGCCCGTGAGATTGTCAAAGAGATTCGTGAACGCCTGCGCTTCTTGGTCGATGTGGGGTTGGGCTACCTCTCGTTGGACCGTGCTTCACGCACCCTTTCGGGCGGCGAGAGCCAGCGCATCCGCCTTGCTACGCAGATTGGCTCGAAGTTGGTCAATGTGCTTTACATCTTGGATGAGCCGTCGATTGGTCTGCACCAACGAGATAACCAGCGCCTGATTCGTTCGCTGAAAAACCTGCGTGATGCGGGTAACTCGGTCATTGTGGTCGAACACGACGAGGAGATGATGCGCTCGGCCGACTACATCATCGACGTGGGTCCCAAGGCGGGCCGACGGGGTGGTCGTGTGGTGGCTGCGGGCAGTTATGCCCAAATTGTGAAGCAGGACTCCATCACGGCCGACTACCTGACGGGACGTCGCAAAATCGCCCTGCCCGAGCAGTTGCGACAGGGGAGTGGCGAAGTGCTGACCATTCGTGGCGCAAGAGGTAACAACCTGAAAAATATCGATGTGAGCTTCCCGCTCGGCAAACTCATCTGCGTGACGGGTGTGAGCGGAAGCGGCAAATCGACCCTCATCAACGAGACCCTGCGCCCCATCCTGAGTCAAAAACTCTACCGTTCGTTGGACCGTCCGTTGCCCTTCGATTCGGTCGAGGGGTTGGAGTATGTCGATAAGCTGGTGGTGGTCGATCAGTCGCCCATCGGACGCTCGCCCCGCAGCAATCCTGCCACCTACTCGAATGTCTTTACCGACATCCGCAAACTCTTCGAGCGTACGCCCGATGCCCAGATGCGCGGCTTCAAGGCGGGCCACTTCTCCTTCAACGTGAAGGGCGGCCGCTGTGAGGAGTGCCGAGGTGCCGGTGTGCAGACCATCGAGATGAACTTCCTGCCGGATGTCTATGTGCGCTGCAAGGCGTGTGGCGGCAACCGTTACAATCGGGAGACGTTGGAGGTGAAATACAAGGGTAAGTCGATTAACGACATCCTGAATATGACCATCAATATGGCCGTCGAGTTCTTTGAGCCGGTGCCCCAGATTTACCAGAAACTGAAGGCCATTCAGGATGTGGGGTTGGGTTACCTGACGTTGGGTCAGCCCTGCACCACCTTGTCCGGAGGTGAGAGCCAGCGCATCAAACTCTCGTCGGAGCTGGCCAAGAGCGACACGGGCCACACGCTCTACATCTTGGACGAGCCGACTACGGGCCTTCACTTCGAGGATATTCGCCTGCTGTTGGAGGTGCTGAACAAGTTGGTCGATCGCGGCAATACGGTGATTGTCATCGAACACAACCTCGATGTGATTAAGGTGGCCGACCACCTAATCGATATCGGCCCCGAAGGGGGTGCGGCAGGCGGTCGTGTTCTGGTCGAGGGAACGCCGAGCGAAGTGGCTTCGTCGGAGGAGAGTTATACAGGTAAATTCTTGAAAACTATCGGTTTATAATTGCACGCTATGACAGACTTCAGAATCGGACACGGTTACGATGTGCACGTCCTCCAGGAGGGGCTGCGTTTGGTTTTGGGTGGGGTGGAGATTCCCCACACACACGGTTTTGTGGCCCACTCGGATGGCGATGTGGCCATCCACGCCATCTGCGATGCCCTGCTGGGAGCGTTGGCGTTGGGCGACATCGGCTTGCACTTCCCCGATACGGCGGCCGAATTTGGCGGTATCGACTCGAAAATCCTCCTGCGCAGGGTCGTTGCGATGGTCGAGGAGCGTGGCTACCGCATCGGCAATGTCGATTGCACGATTCGTATGCAGCGTCCCAAACTGCGCCCCCACATCGATACGATGCGTCACACGTTGGCCGAGGCTATGGGTGTGGACGATGACCGTGTGTCGGTCAAAGCCACGACCACAGAGCGTCTCGGTTTTGAGGGGCGTGAAGAGGGCGTTTCGGTCAGTGCCGTAGCCCTTGTTTATCGCGCTTAAAATCAATAGAGTTGTGAGATGGTTCCCGTGTATTGCACATCCGAATACCAGGGATTTTTGATGGTCAGCGTGGCTCCGCCCGTGCGGCTGTAGATTTCGAACAGAAAGGTGTAGTTCGACCCCGTGAAGAGCGACGTGGTGAAACTGACCATCCACCCCTCGGCAGTCTGTTCGGTGAGGAAATTCTCAAGCGAGGGGACGGTGCAGTTGATGATGCCGACCATATAGGGTGGCGTATAACCCTTGATGTAGGGGAGACAGATGTCGGCCGTCGAGCCCCAGATGCCCACCTCAAATTCGGGATTGAGAATGTTGCGCATCGGCCCTGCAGGTTGCTGTTGCATGGTCTGGGGGTTGAACTGAAAGTTGTGCGAGAGGACAATCGAGTCCATCATCTGCTCATAGGCGGCGAGTCGATCGGCTCGCCGTTTTTCACGCTGTTCCCGCCGCTCCTCTTTGGGCGAGAGGTTTGTTTTCTGACCCACTACGGCGGCTGCCATCAGCATCAACAGAAGGGCTGCAAAGAGAAAGGAGATACGTTTCATAGTCGCAAAAGGTGTGAAGTTCTCTTCTCGATAAGCAAAAAAGATGCCCAAGCGAGGGGAAATTGTTGTAAAACTCGAAAAGTGTGGCTATATTTGTAGATAGCATCCTCTCGCAGAGGTCGCTAATGAGGTCACCAATGATTAACGCCGAAAAATGTGTTCGTAAATGCGCTTTGAGGGCCTGCAGTCAGGCCATTTTTGAAGATATTTAACCCATCAATAAAGTATATGAAACAAACCTTAACTTTGGCCAAGGGTGCCGTAGCGGCATTGTTGGCAGTTTCGACCCTTACGTTGGGGTCGTGTTGTAAGCCTCAGGCGGAGATTCCCGCCAACAAGAAGGAGCTGATGGATGCCTTTGTGGCAGGAACGCTCGACGAATCGTATGTGCCGGGTGCCTTCTTTGTCCACTTCGATGCCAATTCGAAGGTGGGCGAGGGGGCTGTGCGCAGCCACATCAACTACCTCTTGCAGACCAATGCCGATGTGCTGAAGGTGCAATTCGAGCAGCGTCCCGACGAGATTGCTGACCTTCACCTGCAATCCACGTGGGACAACATCGCTCCCGTGCCCGAGGATTACTACCGTCCCACCTTCGAGGTCATCAAGGAGTTGAGTCGTCTGGTCGGCAACGATGTCTATATCCTGCCTACCATCTACTCGCCCTATCAGGTGGCCCGCCAGTCGCTCGGTGACGAGAACATCGCCAAGGCGGCCCAGGAGCGCCCCGAGGATTTGAAGCGTGTCTTCGGCTACTATGCCGTGGCTTTGGAGTGGCTCGTGAAGCAGTGCAAGGAGATTGGCATCGAGGGCTTCTATATGACCACGCAGGGCGGCGAGATGAAGTATTACTACATTCCGGGCTTCTTCGAGGAACTGATTAAGCCCTTCGATTTGCGGATTATGAACCTCTGCGCCGAGGGTGCCAAGATGAGCATCCTGCACATCTGCGATTGGGAGGGAACGTACGACGATCTGACCCGCTACCTGGATTATCCGGGCCACATTGTCAATACGCCGCTGGTGCTCAACGGCACCCCCTTTACGCTCAAGGATGGCTACGAACTCTTCCGTCGTCCCGTGCTGGGTGGTCTGGATCGCCACAAGGAGATCATCACCGAGAGCCCCGAGGTGGTGAAGGCGGTCGTTAAGAAGGCGCTGGCCGACGGCCCGAAGGGCAAGATGATGGTAGGTGCCGAGTGTACCGTTTCGGAGGCCCCCATCGAAAACATTTGGACTGCTATCCACACCGGCCACAACGCCACCGAAGAATAGCGATTCTATACCTCTTAAAGAAATAGGCTACCCGTGTTGGGTAGCCTATTTTGTAAATGGTTGTGCGTGAGCCTATTTCTTCAAGAAGTCGGCGCGCATCGGGGTAAAGCAGTCGATCAGCACACCGGCCTCCAGACATACGGCACCGTGCAGCTCGTCGGGCTCTACGTAGTAGCCGTCGCCAGCCTCCAGCACCTGCTTCTTGTCGCCAATCGTCAGCTCGAACTTGCCGCTCACGATGTACGAAGCCTGCGAGTGGTAGTGGGTGTGAGGAGCACCTACGGCACCCGTCTCAAACTTCACCTTCACCAACATAATCTGACCGTCGTAGGCCATAATCTGACGGGTTACACCCTCACCTGCGGGCTCCCACTGAATCTCCTTCTCAAGCTGATAAACTTCACTGCGTGTTTTCATAATCATAAAGTGTATTAGTTTTTGCGGTTTTGTACAAAGTTACTCCAAATAATTGGTTCGACAAAATCCTTGGTGGTTGGGTTTTGCATTTTCGGCCGAAAAAATGTACTTTTGCTCAACCAAAAATGAGTTATACTGCGATGCAACAATATCTGATGCCTTTGGTTGTGTTGGTGGCCGAGATGGCTCCCTACCTTTTGTTGGGCTTTCTGATTGCGGGCCTGCTGCACGCCTTTGTGCCCCGCACGGTCTATGCCCGCTACCTCTCGGGCAACGACTTTCGGTCGGTGGTGTTGGCTGCGCTCTTCGGTGTGCCCCTGCCGCTCTGTTCGTGTGGCGTGATTCCTACGGCGATGTCGATGCGCCGTGAGGGGGCTTCGCACGCCGCTACGGTCTCGTTTCTGATTGCCACGCCCCAAACGGGGGTCGATTCGATTGCCGCCACCGCCTCGCTGTTGGGCTTGCCTTTTGCCCTGCTGCGCCCCCTGGCCGCTTTGGTGACCGCCCTCGGTGGTGGTGCGCTGGTGGGTGCAATGGCAAGAAACGAGGCGAAAATCGATGCGGCCGAAACGACCGAAATGCCCCTCCCCACCTCCTTTTGGGGGCGTTGTGTCGAGGCGCTGAACTACGGCTTCGGTCGTATGATGCAGGACATCGGTAAATGGTTGGTGGTGGGTTTGTTGATTGCCGCCGCCATCACGATTCTGGTGCCCGACGGTTTCTTTGCTCAATTTGGCGATCGACCGCTGCTGAATATGTTGTTGGTGTTGGCCATTTCGGCTCCGATGTACCTCTGTGCCACCGGCTCGGTGCCCATTGCTGCGGCGCTGATGCTCAAAGGGTTGTCGCCCGGTGCTGCCTTTGTGCTGCTGATGGCGGGTCCCGCTACCAATATGGCTGCCATTTTGGTCATTGGCAAGGTGTTGGGGCGCAAGACGCTGGTGTTGTACCTTGTTTCGATTATCCTGGGTGCAATGGCCTTCGGCCTTGGGATTGACTACCTGTTGCCCGAGGGTTGGTTCTCGGTGGCCTCGACCGAATATGCCGCTGCCTGCTGCCACGGCGTGACGCTGCCTTGGTGGAAAACGGCCTCGGCGGTGCTCTTTACCGCTCTGTTGGTCGTTGCCCTGGTGCGCCGCCACAAAACCGAAATACAGGAAAATCAAACGACGATAACAATGGAAAAAGCCTACAAAATCAAAGGAATGATGTGCAACCATTGCAAGGCCAATGTGGAGCGCAATCTGGCAAAGTTGGAGGGTGTCGAGTCGGTGCGAGTCGATTTGGCCGAAGGGGTCGCCTATGTGACGGGCGATGTCGAGCCGCAAAAGGTCATCGATCTGATCAATGAACTCGGCTACGAATACCTGCCCGAGTAACAATCAAAAAAGCGAGGCTGTCCGATGGACGGCCTCGCTTGCTTTTTGGGGTTGAGTCCCCAAAAGCTATTTTTCGTTTACCTTCACTTCGATCAACTTTTCACCACCGGCTTCAATCGTAAAGTCGGCCCCTTTGTCGCCTTCGCTGACGTTGATTTTGATTTTACTGTCGGCCGAGGTCATCTTGGATGAGTCCTCCTCGATGGTAATCTCTCCCTCGTTCTCGACCTTTTCAATCAACTCCTCGATGGTGTAATTTTGGCCATTGACCTCAATCTGCTCCTTCATCAGTTGCTCGGTCTTGAAGTTCAAGCCGTCGATAAGGCGGGGTGCCACATCTTTGCGCAGAG
Organism: Alistipes sp.; assembly: GCA_017436185.1. The sequence continues at coordinate 22,053 of JAFSDP010000008.1, forward strand.
CCACACCGATGCAACCCATAATGGTCAGTATCCAGACGATAAGTCCCACGATGAGCACCTTGCCGTTCGAACGACGTGAAGCAATCAGACACATCAGGATGTAAATCATCAGAATGGCGGGGATGAGCGGAATGAAGATGGCCAGCACGGCCAGCGACATCGGCATATCAGTAGGCATTAGCTCGTGGCCGCCAACCACCACCACAAACAGACCAATCATCAGGGCGCAGGCGACCATCACCAGGGCAAAGACCAGCAGACCTGCAAAGAGTTTCATTACCAGCAGGGCCACCTTGCCGGCCGTCGAGACGGTCGAGGCAACCACCGACTTGGCCTTGGCATCTATATCCAAGGCGGCAGCCGACGAGGCGATGTTGCGGGCCGTGATCGGCTCGCCGTTCATCTCCAACTTCTGGCGGGCCGTGCGGGCTACCGGAACGGCAAACCACATCACCAGGTAGCAGACGATGAAGACGCCGAACAGATTGCCCGAAACCGATGCAAACCAATTCAGCCACGAGATATGGCCTAAACAGCTCAACAGCAGCGGGGCGAAGAGTCCGCAACGAATCCAGACGGGGTCGGTGTCGAAATAGCGGGCAATACCGGCGCAGACACCACCCAATTTGGCATTCTCCATATCGCGGTACAGACGGCGGGGATTGCGGTCGATAGGGGCGTGGGTAGGCTGCTCCTCCTCGTCGCCCTTGATATCCTCGGGGGTACCGAGCTGGGCAATGATGTTCTTTACGAGCGGCAGCTCCACCACACGACTGCTCTCCTGGGTCGAAAGAATCAACTCGGCGATGCGGGCCTCGATGTCGGCTACGATTTCGGCACCATCGGCCGACGATTTGTAGCTCTCCTTGAGGGCTTTAAGATAGCCCTGCAACTCGTTGTAGGCCTCCGTGTCGAGCGAGAAGGCGATGCCCGAAAGGCTGCATTTCTTAACTTCGTTCATATCTTTTTTTTCGGTATGAGGGTTCTTTAACAGGGTTATTTGCGGTAGATGCTGCCACCGCTCGAGGTGGAGCGGTTAAACTCTTTGGCCTCGCCATAGACCACGATGTCGCCGGCCGACGAGGCTTGTCCGTTGAACTTCTCAAGGCAGGTGATCGATATGTCGGCGGCACTCGAAGCTCCGGCACGACACTCCTTGACGGCAAAGCGTGCTGCTGCAATTTCGGCTGCCGACGAGGCATCGAGCGAGCATTTCAGCGCAGCACCCGCCAACGATACATCGGCTGCCGACGAGGCATTGACCGTGCATTGCTGGGCCGTGACGGTCAGCTCCACATCGCCCGAACTCGAAGCGTCGATTTGGCAGCTGTTGCACTTTACTTCGCCCTCGATGTCACCGCTGCTCGTTGCCTCGATTTTGCACTCCTCGGCAATGATGTCGGCCTGGATTTCGCCTGAGCTCGAGACATCGAGCGTCACCTTTTTGCCTACGATTTTTACCGCTGCCTCAATCTCGGCTGCCGCTTTGGCACGCAGCAAGTTCAGTCGTCCGTCTGAAGGAACTTCGATGGTGACGTGGGCGTTCGATACGCTGCGGATTTCGTCGTCAATCGTCAGGTAGAGAACACCGTTCGCCACCTGGGCCGTCACATAGTCCAACAGGTTGTCGTCGGCATAGATAATCAGCCGTTTGTTCTCTCTTTCGATAATCTTCACGTCGATGCTGCGCGAGGCCGAAATACCCTCGAATTGCTCCACGTGAACGGGTTTGCTGGCAATCTGACCGCTGCCCTTGATGCGCTTCGGAGCGGCTTCACTTTGGGCCGATACGGCCAACAGCAGGGCCGTCATCAGACCGATAATGTAACTTTTCATAGCGATGGTTGTTGTGTAATAGGTTCGTTACTCACGTCCACGGATACGGTTGATTTGCACCACCATATCCTCCCAGGCCTTGTCCCATTTGGCCAGGTATTCCTCGCCCTTTTCGGTGAGCGAGTAGAATTTACGGGGAGGTCCTTGCGGCGACTCCTCCCAGCGGTAGGTCAATAGACCCGCATTCTTCTGACGGGTCAAGATGGGGTAGAGCGTACCCTCGACCACAATCATCTCGGCCTCCTTCAGCTCGGCGATGATGCGGGGAGCATAGTTGGCACCTCGGGCCAGGATAGCCAGGATGCAATACTCCAAAATTCCTTTGCGCATTTGCACCTTTACATTCTCTTCGGTCATAGCTTAACGGATATTAAAGTTTCGTCCGGGTTCTTCGGGAATGATAATCCACAACAATACATAGATCCAAATCGACAGACCGCCGAAGAGGATAAAAAAGAGGGTGGCGAGGCGAAGCAACGTGGCATCCACCTCGAGGTACTCGGCCAATCCGCCGCAGATACCTGCCAACGAGCGATTCGTGCGCGAGCGGTAGAGACGACGATGAGTTTCACTCGTGGTGGTTTGCTCCTCACTCTCGGGCTCGGTCGTGTGGTTCGTGCCGAAGGTGTCGGGCTCACCCAGGGTGGCCATCGCCTCCTTTACCTCGGCCATCGTCACCACACGCTGGGGCGAGGTGATCTTCTCGCACAGCAGTTCGGCCACGCGACGCTCGATGTCCTGCAACGTCTCCTTGTCGTCGTAGGGTAGGCGTACCTCGATCTTTTTGAGGTAGCTCTTCAGGGTGCGGCAGGCATCCTCGTCGATGGTGAAGGCCACACCGCCAATGTTTACATTCAGGGTCTCTTTCATAGTAGGTTTTTATCGATAGTAAACAGATTTTGGTTCTAATCACAATGCAAATATAAAACAAGTTTTGGTATTGTGCAAAACATAGAACTAAAATTTTCGCCAAAAATGCAATTTTTTTCGATACCTATATTTATTGGCCGTTGGTTGCCGTTTTTCGGCTTTTTTTGTATCTTTGTCTAAAATAACCAACTTGCAAACCCAAAACTACAAACTATGAAACGACTTATTCTGATGCTTCTCACGCTGGTGGGCGGCTTTACGGCTACGGCTGCCGAGACCTTCCCCGATGGCAAACCCATCTCGGATTGGTTCTACGATGTGCGCCCCGTCGATGTCGATGCACTCGGCAAACGCTACGTATTGACCGACTACGGCGTGAAGCAGGATAGCACGCTGCTGCAAACCGAGGCCATTCAGGCTGTGATTAACCGTGCCGCCTCGGAGGGTGGTGGTGTGATTGTGGTGCCGAAGGGTGTCTTTCTCTCTTCGTCGATCTTCTTTCTGAAGGGTACGCACCTCCATCTTGAGGAGGGTGGTGTGCTGAAGGGTAGCGACGACATCAGCGACTTCCCCGTCGTGCGCACCCGCATCGAGGGTCGTACCATCAACTACTTCCCTGCGCTGGTCAATGCCGACGGGTTGGATGGCTTCACCATCACCGGCAAGGGTACGTTGGACGGCAACGGTCTGCGCTACTGGAAATCCTTTTGGCTGCGTCGTGCCGTCAATCCCAAATGCACCAACATCGAGGAGCTGCGCCCACGTCTGGTCTATCTGTCGAACTGCACGAATGCCCGTTTGGATGGCATCACGGTGAAAAATTCGCCCTTCTGGAGCACCCACTACTACAAGTGTTCGTTCCTCAAGCTGACCAATCTGACGATCGTGTCGCCCTACAAACCCGTGAAGTCGCCCTCGACCGATGCCATCGATTTGGATGTCTGCCACGATGTGCTGATCAAGAACTGCTACCTCTCGGTCAATGACGATGCCGTGGCCCTGAAGGGTGGTAAGGGCCCCTGGGCCGATAAAGATCCCGACAACGGCGGTGTCTATGATGTCATCATCGAGGATTGCACCTACGGCTTCTGCCACAGCACCCTGACCTGCGGCAGCGAGTGCATCCACGCCCGCAACATCATCCAGCGTCGTTGCAAGATTCACGAGGCACGCCTGCTGCTGAATCTGAAGTTGCGCCCCGATACGCCGCAGCACTACGAGCATATCTTGGTGACCGACATTACGGGCGATGCCAAGCGTCTGCTGCACATTGCCCCCTGGCGTCAGTTCTTCGACTTGCAGGGTCGCACCGATATTCCCATCTCGACGGCCAACGACATCACGATGCGCAACCTCGATTTGGATTGCGAGGTCTTCTTTGCCGCACAGGGTTCGGAGCACTACATCTTGAAGGATTTCCACTTCGAGAAGCTCAACATTCGTGCTACGAAGAATGCCGACTACGACAAGGAGCTCATCGAAGGCTCGACGTGGAAGCGGGTGAATGTGAAATTGGTCGAAGAGTAGTCGCCTCATCTATAAAACACAAATACAATGAAACGACTTTTGATGCTTGTTGCCGCCCTGATCTTTTCGTCGGGAGTGCTGGCACAAGATGAACGCATCTACCTTACAGGCAAGGGCTTGGATGATGCCGTAAAGTGGGAATTCTACTGCACGGGAGGTATGCAGAGCGGTTCGTGGAGCCAGATTCGTGTGCCGTCGCAGTGGGAGACCGAGGGCTTTGGCGAGTACAGCTACGGCCGTTGGTACAAGGAGGGTCGCCCCGCACCTCCCAACGAGGAGGGTATCTATCGCCGCCGCTTCACCGTGCCCCGTGCGTGGCGTGGTCAGCAGGTGCGTGTGGTCTTCGAAGGTGTGATGACCGATGCCGAGGTCAAGATCAATGGCCGTTTGGTCGGCAAACGCCATCAGGGTGCCTTCTACGAATTTGCCTACGACATCTCGAAGGCGGTGCGCTACGGTCAGGAGAACGAAATCGAGGTCCACGTCTGGAAGGAGTCTTCCGATAAGTCGGTCAATGCTGCCGAGCGTAAGGCCGACTGGTGGATTTTCGGCGGTATTTTCCGCCCCATCTACATCACCTGCCGTCCCACAACCCACATCGAGTCGGTGGCCCTGAATCCCGAAGCTTCGGGTCGCTTGACGGGTACGCTGCAGACCACCCCCTTGAAGGCGGGTATGATGCTCGAAATGACCCTCGATGGCGAGCGTGTATTGCGCTATACGCTGGGGGCAGGTACGACCCACACGATTGATGCCGAGTGGCTCGATGTGAAGACCTGGCACCCCGAGCATCCGAATCTCTACACGCTGACGCTCAATCTATTGGATGCGAAAGGCAACCTCATTCATACCCACGACGAACGCATCGGTTTCCGTACGGTCGAGGTGCGTGAGGGCGATGGTTTGTACCTCAATGGCGAGAAGTTGCGCCTGAAGGGTATCAACCGCCACTCGTTCCATCCCGAGGGTGGTCGTACCACCTCGGAGGCCATCAGCCGTATGGATGGTGAGTTGATTAAGGCGATGAATATCAATGCCGTGCGTGTTCACTATGCCCCCGACCGCCACTTTCTGGATGTCTGCGACTCGTTGGGTCTTGTGGTGTTGGATGAGTTGTGCGGCTGGCAGAACTGCTACAGTGAGGAGGTGGGTACACCGCTCGTCAAGGCCTTCTTGGAGCGTGACCGCAACCGTGCTTGTGTAGTCATCTGGAGCAACGGTAACGAGGGTGGCTGGAATACGGCACTCGATAAGTATTTTTCGGAACTCGATCCGCAGAAGCGTCCGTTGGTACATCCCTGGGCCGACTTCGGACCGATCGACACCCACCACTACCCGGCCTACCAGACCGGTATTGCCCGCTTTACGAATGGCCAGAAACTCTTTATGCCTACCGAGTTTATGCACGGTATGTATGACCAGGGTCACGGTGCAGGGTTGGAGGATTTTTGGAACAAGTACACCTCGTCGCCCCTCTTTGTAGGTGGCTTTATGTGGGACTTCTCGGATAACGCCGTGTTGCGCACCGACCGCAACGGAATGCTCGACAGCGACGGCTCGAACGGCTGCGACGGCATCTTGGGTCCCTACCGTGAAAAGGAGGCCTCGTTCTACTCGGTGCGTGATATTTGGGCACCCGTTCAGTTCGAGAATCTGCGCATCACATCCTCGTTCGATGGCCGCATTTTGGTGCGTAACGACTTCCTCGTAACCAACCTTGAGGCTTGCTCGGCCGAGTATCGCCTCTATAAGTACCGCAACAACCAAATGGAGAAGATGGGCGAGGGTAAGCTGCAACTTCCCGCCCTCGAACCCCGCTGCTCGGGCTATGCCAAGATGGCGATGCCGAAGAACTTTTTTGATGCCGATGTGGTTGAGTTTGTCCTCTTCAACCCCGATAAGTCGCAGATGGTTGAGCGCACCTACGCCATCCATCGTGCTGCCCGCTATGTTCCCGAATTGAACAACACGAAGGCCGTTGCACAGCTCAAGGAGAGTGCCGAGAAGGTGACCCTTTCGGCTGCCGGTGTCGAGGTTGAGTTTGACAAAAAGAGTGCCCGCATCAGCCGTGTGGTTGGCTCGAAGGGCAACCTTTCGTTGCTCGATGGTCCGCTGCCCGTAGGTATGAATGCCCGCTTGGAGCGCATCGAGACCCGCACCGAGGGGCAGAATGCCGTGATGACGGCCTACTACCTGGGTGCCATCGATTCGATTCGTTGGACGATGCGCCCCGATGGCCGTCTGAAGATGGAGGCCGTGATGCTCAACCGAGCCAATGGCGGCAAGGGCTTCGACGATGCCGTGGTGCAGACCAACATCACCAACTTCGGCCTTTCGTTCCGTTATCCCGAGCAGTTGGTGGAGTCGGTACGTTGGTTTGGCCGAGGTGTGGATCGTGTCTGGAAGAATCGAGTGCGCGGTACGCAGTGGGGTGTTTGGAGCAAAGACCGTTCGGTGAAGCGTTACCCCTTCTTTGAGGGCTACCACGCCGATGTGCGTGATGTGACCTTCACGACAAAGGAGGGCGATATCCGCATCTATACCCCTTCGGACGGTCTGTTCGTGCGTTGGTTCTCGACTCCGCAGCCCAGCGATAACAAGAGTGGTATTGTGGCCTATCCCGACTTCCCCGAGGGCGACCTGTCGTTCCTCTATGAGATTCCGGCCATCCGCTCCTTCAAGCCCATTTCGGACCACGGCCCGCAGTCGCAACCCGGCCACATCCGCATCAAGAAGGGCGACGACGGCATCCATATGTCGCTGCTGTTTGAGTTCTAAACGTTGCTGAAATTTTTTAATAATAAATCCCGAGATATTGCGTCTCGGGATTTTATTTTTGTTTTTTGTGATAATTTGTTGCAAAAAACGCCGAAAAAAGTCCGAAACTTTTGTTTTTCCCATCAGAAAAGGCGAAATTTGTCCCCAAATTTATCGCCATCTTCCAAAGGAAGAATTTAGAAATTTATACCATGATGCAAAACTTACTCAAACTTGCACTGCTCACAGTTGCGCTGCTTGTCACCTCGCTCGGGGTTTATGCCCAGGGGGGTGAGGTGGTCACCGTGCGTGGTGTCGTCACCTCGGCCGAGGATAAGCAACCGCTTATCGGTGTGACCGTGGTTACGGAAAAGATGACCGGTGTTGCAACCTCGATCGATGGCGACTATACCATCGAGGCCGAGGCGGGCACCAAACTGATGTTCCAATACATCGGTTTTCAGACGGTCGAGTGGGTGGTTCCCGCAGGGTCGCCCCAAGTGACCTACAACCTCGAGATGCAGAGCGAATCGCACTCGGTCGAGGAGGTGGTCGTGATTGCCTATGGTGTCCGCAAGAAGGGCACGGTGGCAGGTTCGGTCTCGACGGTGAAGGCCGAGAAGATCGAGAAGACCCCGACGGCCGCCTTCGACCAGGCCTTGCAGGGTCAGGTAGCCGGTCTTTCGGTGCTCTCCAATACGGGTGAGCCTTCGGCTGCTGCCGTGATGACCATTCGTGGTACCAACTCGATCAACTCGGGTACCGCTCCGCTCTACATTTTGGACGGTGTACCCATCGAGAGCAGCGACTTCAACACCATCAACCCCGCCGATATCGAGTCGTTGTCGGTCTTGAAGGATGCCTCTTCGACCTCGATTTACGGTGCCCGTGCCGCCAATGGTGTGATTGTCATCACCACCAAGCGTGGCCGTATGGCCGATCGCCCCACCATCGAGTACCGTATGCAGATGGGTGTGTCGCAGATTGCTCACGGTAATTGGGATTTGATGAATACCGCCGAGCGTATCCAATACGAGAAGGAGATCGGCCTGACCGAGGGTCAGAACTATCCCATTTTGTCGCAGACCGATGTTAATTGGATGAAGGAGGTCTTCAATTCGGCCGCCCTGTTGCAGAGCCACGAGCTTTCGATTTCGGGTGCCGACGAGAAGACCAACTACTACCTCTCGGGTGGTTACTACTCGCAGGATGGTACGGCCATCGGCTCGGCCTTCGAGCGTTATTCGTTGCGTGTCAATCTGGAGCGCAAGGCCTCGTCGTGGCTCAAGGTGGGCAGCAATACGATGCTCAACTACCAGCTCATCCGTCAGGCCGACGAGGGTGCCTATACGCTTGTAACCCCCATCTCGGCCGCCCGCTTTATGATGCCCTACGTCAATCCCTATCGTGCCGACGGCTCGTTGGCTTCGATTTCGGACGGCTCGTGGACGGGTACGGGTCAGAATCCGTTGGAGTGGTTGGAAAACAACCCCGTAAGTTATAAGAAATACAAGCTCATCTCGACCATCTTTGCCGAGGCAACCCCCATCGAGGGGCTGACGCTGCGTTCGCAGTTCGGTATCGACTATGGCCACACGACGGGCTTTGGTAAGTCCTACCCGAGCTATGCCCCCAACCAGGGCGATGGCAGCGCCTCGCGCAGTTCGACCGACAGCTACACGCTGACCGTGACGAACACCATCAACTACCGCTTTATGAAGGGCAACGACCATTCGTTCAACTTTATGCTCGGCCACGAGGGCATCGACTTCCACTACGAGGCCTTCAGCCTGATGACCAAGGGGCAGAACAACGACCGCCTGACGAACATCTCGAACGGTACGCGTGCCACCTCGTGGGACGATACGACCGATTCGGACTATGGTTTCCTCTCGTTCTTCGGCCGTGGCGAGTACAGCTACAAGAACCGCTACTTTGCCGAGGTGGCTTTGCGTGCCGATGCCTCGTCGCGCTTCGGTGCTTCGAGCCGTTGGGCAGGCTTCTGGTCGGTCGGTTTTATGTGGAATCTGCGAAACGAGGCGTGGGCTGAGTCGGCCTCTCGTTGGCTGACCAATGCCCAGCTGCAACTCTCGACCGGTACGTCGGGTAACTCGACCATCCCCAACTACGAGCACCTGGCCCTCATCAGCGGCGGTCTGGACTATGTGGGCGATGCGGGTGTGTCGCTCCTGCAGCCCGGTAACGAGAAGTTGGAGTGGGAGAAACCCTGGACGACGAACCTGGCCCTCCACCTGGGCTTCTGGAATCGCCTCAATGTCGATGCCGAGTTCTATTACAAGGTCACCTCGGATATGTTGATGGAGGTGCCGCAGCCCACCTCGGACAAGGGCTTCGGCTACTATTGGGACAACGTGGGCGAGATGGTCAATATGGGTGCCGAGTTGAGCCTGAATGCCGTCTTGGTGCAGACCAAAGATTTTATGTGGGGCGTGAATGCCAATGTGTCGTACAACCACAACGAGATTACGGAACTTTATAACGGTGTGCAGGAGTATGAGCGCTCGAATACCAACACGAAACTTGTGGTGGGCCATCCGCTCGGCGAGTTCTACATCAACCGCTATGCCGGTGTCAATCCGGCCAATGGTGATGCCCTGTGGTACACCAAGGAGGGCGAGCTTACCAACGAGCTGAAGGATAGCGATAAGGTGCTGGTCGGCAAGAGCTACATCGCCCCCTGGCAGGGCGGTTTCGGTACGACCCTTTCGTGGAAGGGCCTCTCGCTGACGGCCCAGTTCAGCTGGGTGGCCGACCGTTGGATGATCAACAATGACCGCTACTTCGATGAGTCGAACGGCCGTTTTGCTTCGTACAACCAGTCGAAGCGTCTGCTGAATCGTTGGAAGCAGCCGGGTGATGTGACCGACATTCCCCGCCACGGTGTCTATACCGAGTTCGACAGCCGTCTGTTGGAGGATGCCTCGTTCCTGCGTCTGAAGAACCTGATGTTGAGCTATTCGGTGCCTGCGGAGTGGATCAAGAAGAGCCGTGTGTTCAGCGGTGCCCGCATCTATGTGCAGGCACAGAATCTGCTGACCTTTACCCGCTTCTCGGGTCTGGATCCCGAGGGCGTGTCGAACATCTATGCTGCCCAGTACCCGATGTCACGCCAATTCACGGCAGGTATCGACCTTAAATTTTAAGCCGCTATGAAGATGATGAAAAATTATATGAATCGCCTGGCAATGCTTTTTGCCGTATTGGCACTTTCGACCTCGTGTCTGGAGAAGTACCCCGAGTCGGCCATCCCCGAGAAGGAGGGTCTTCAGACCTTCAACGATGTCGAGCAGTTCGTGACGGGTATCTACGCCCGAATGCTGAGTGGTGCCTTGTGGAGCGGCTACCTGACGCTGCTGCCCGATATTCAGGCCGATTTGGTCTATGCCGTCGATGGTTACTCGAACACCTACGGCACCATTTGGCAGTGGGATATTCGCCCCACCAATGCCGAGATTGAGTCGGTCTATGCCGGCCTCTATACCATAATCTCGAATTGCAACTTCTATCTGGAAAATGTCGATCGAGTGGCTGCGTCGATTACCGACGATAAGTACCTCGATATGATGGAGTTCTATACCGGCGAGGTCTATTGCATCCGTGCGCTCTGCTACTCGGAGCTGCTGAAGAACTTCTGCAAGGCCTACAACCCTGCAACGGCGCGTGACGAGCTGGGTGTGGTGATTCGCACGAAGTACTCCGAGAGCGAGCCTTCGCGCCGTGCTTCGCTCTACGATTCGTACCAATTCGTGTTGAGCGATTTGGCCGAGGCCGAGAAGCGTCTGCTGGTGGAGAACGACGCCTTCACGAGTTACTATATGACTCACGGTGCCGCCTCGGCGCTGCACGCCCGTGTGGCGCTCAATATGCAGGATTGGGAGACGGCCATCGAGTGCTCGTCACGCCTGATTGACCACCCGCACGATGCCTACCGCCTCTGCCGTGCAGGCTCGACGAGTGCCTACGAGTTCGACTATATGTGGAACTACGACGTGGGTCTGGAGGTGATTTGGTGCCAGGGCTTTACCACCACCTCGTATGGTGGTGCGCTGGGTCAGGCCTTCCTGGGCTTCAACAACGACTACACCTACTACTATCCCGACTATGTTCCCGCCGAGTGGGTGCTTAACAACCTCTACACGTCGGCCGACCTGCGCTATCAGTCCTACTTCTCGCAGCAGCAGACGGGTTACGACCACGGCCTGGTTTGGCCGCTGTTGGTGAAGTACTACGGCAACCAGACCTTCCTGCAAAACTACATCTACCACGTCTCGATGCCCAAGCCGTTGCGTCTGGCCGAGCAGTATCTGATTCGTGCCGAGGCCTATTGCCGTCAGGCAAACCCCGACTTCCGTGCCGCCTCGGCCGACCTGACCACCCTGCGCGAGTACCGTATGACGGGTGGCGCATCGGTCAGCCTGACTGCTGCCAACTACATCGAGGAGATTGCCAACGAGCGTGTGCGTGAGCTCTATATGGAGGGTTTTCGACTCAATGACCTGAAGCGCTGGGGTAAGCTCTACCGCAATGGCGAGGGCTTCAAGCGTACGCCCCAGTCCAATTCGCTCGACGAGGGCAGCTCGCTCCGTGTGACGATGGACAATCCGCTCTTTGTGTGGCCTATTCCGCAGCACGAGCTGGAGGCCCCGGGATCGGAGGTGCAGCCTAACGAGAGTAATAAGTAACGAAACGAAGAAAGATATATGCGTATGAAAAACAAAGTTTTAGCACTTCTTGCTGTCGTTGGGCTTGTCACGGTGACCAGCTCGTGCAACGAGGAGTACACCACCTATTCGGGCCCCGAATATGTGATGTTTGCCGATACGCTCTCCGAGAATTTGGTCTTTGTCGATGGCGAGTCGTTCCCCGTAACGATTGCCGCCACCGTAGCGACCGATTACGACCGCACGTTTGGTGTCGAGGTGGTCGATAAGGGCAGCAATGCCATCGAGGGGTTGCACTACCGCCTCGAGTCGAACTCGGTGACCATCCCCGCCGGTGAGTTGGTGGGCGAGGTGCGTGTGAAGGGCAACTACGAGGCCTTCGAGCCGACCGACTCGGTGGGTTTCAAACTGCGTCTGGTGATGCCCGAGCAACTCAATTGGGACCTCTATGCCGGTTGGAACGAGACGAAGGTGGTGATGTACAAAGGGTGCCCCTTCGAGTTGGACAACTTCACGGGTTGGTGTGTGCTGACCTCGCAGTTGCTGCTCAGCTACCCGGGTATGAATATGACCTACCAGCGTCTGATCAAGACCGAGAAGCACCCCACGGCCGAGAATACGGTCATCCTGCGTAGTGCCTTCTACGATGGCTACGATGTCACCATCACCTTCAATCCCGAGGATTTGACCAATCCGCTGGTGACGATGGAGCGTGATCAGGTCCTCAGCGATGAGGCGTCGGTCTTCTGGCAGATTTTGGGTGATAACAAGATTCTGGGTACCCATAGCGTCTATTACCCGTCGTACTTCAATTCGTGCCAGCACTTCGTGGAGTTGTGGTTGCACGTCTATGTCAATAAGCTGGGTCAGCCGGTCGGTACGGTTGGTCACTACTACAACATTCTGGAGTGGGTGAGTGACGAAGAGGCCGAGCGACTGCAACGTGAAGAGGGTATGTAATGAAATATCGAAACGATGATGCAGATTACCTTATATAATATGTTGCGTCACACTGTACGATGTGCAGCGATGATGTGTGTGGCCGCCCTGGCGGTGGCCTGCTCGGAGGATGACGATGTGGCCCCCGAGGCTCCTCTCTTCCCCGCAGTTCAGACCTATACGATTGCAACGGCGGGCGAGAGCTGCACCTTCACCCTTCAGCCCAATCTGGATTGGAGCGTCTCGATTCCCACCACGGCCGAGGTGACCAACTGGTTCTACCTCGATGATGGCGGCTATCCGACCTATTCGCTCCACGGCAAGGCCGGCGAGTCGGTGCAGGTGGTGGTTGCTACCAACAATAAAACGGAGTTTGACGAGTCCCACTCGGTCGATGTGTCGCTTACGATGGGTGGCCAAACCGAGGTCGTAGCTACCATCACGTTGGGTCACGACGAGCGTCAGCTGACCATCTGCCCGGTGATGCTCGACGACGAAGGGTACTTTATGATGGATACCGACGGTTACCAATACGACGAGGCCGGGGTCTCGAGCGAGGGCGTTACGATGGTATGGCCCGAGGGAATGTCGAGTTTCCAAACCCGCTTGAAGGTGACCTCGAATTTCGGGTGGATGGTGGCCAATATGCCCGACTGGGTGCAGGCCATCAGCAAGGCCGAAGCCGGAGTGACGGAGTTGTGGTTGCAGGGCAATGCCCGCAACTATCCGTTGCAGGCCGCAAGCGAGGAGTTGCAGTTTGTCGATGCAGCGCAGCCCGAAAAGGTGGTGGCCACGATGAAACTTTCGATTCCGGGTGCCGCCAACCACTTCGCCACGACGGGCTTTGCCGAGACCACCGAGTTTAACTACGAGGGTCAGCACTACAACGAGCTGGCTGGCGAGTGGGTTGATGGTACGGTCAATGGCTCGGTCTGCGTAGCCGAGGGTGCCGAGGTGGTGACGCTGGAGTTTGTCAAGATGGGCTTCTCGACCGAGGCAGTCTTCGAGAGCGAGTGGCTCACGGCCACACTCGATGCCGCCATTGAGGGCGAGGGGGTGCTGCAAGACCGCACCTTGCGCCTCTCGGCAACGGTAAACGAGGGTTACGAGCGTTCGGCCTATGTGCTGGTCATCCCTCGTGCCTCGCTGCCCGAGGAGTTGTGGATGATCTCGACCGAGAGCGGGGTAGCCCCCGACTTTGAGCAATATCTGGTGACGACCGTTCGTCAGCAGGCCGAGCCGGGCCCGATGAAGCCCGTTTCGGAGACGGCTCTTCTGGCCGGTGGCGGTCAGTTCGGCGAACTTTCGGCCGATCAATGGCTCCCCAACGAGGTACAGGCTCCGTTCCACTACGACCTGCTCTATACCAATACCTTCCTCAACGAGTCGTCGGATGCCGATCTGCTGATGCGCACGCCCTATGCAGAGGCCGTTTGCTATGGCTTCGATGCAACGGGTTCGCTTGTTGAACTGCCGGCAGATGCGTCGTGGCTGGAGGTTGTTGCCATCGACGAGGACAAGCTCCGCATCAAGATGTATCCCGAGTTGGCGGGTGAGGGCATTAAGAACGAGAATACCGGCGATTTGGAGAGCTACATCCTCTTCCGTGATGCCGAGGGTAATGCCATCGCGACGCTCCTTTGCCGCTACAATCCGCAGACCTCGACCGAGGGTATGCTTATTCAGTTTGCCTACCCGCAGGAGGCGGCCGACTACAACGGTTCGTCGCTGGTGCGTCTGACGGGCGGTGACGACTTCCTGAAATACAACTCGGAGTACGGTGCCCCGGTTTACCAATTGACCTTTACCTCGGCAACGCCCAATATGTCGATGCTGACGGGATTCCAGGAGAATTGGATCTTCTTCTACCACGACGATGCCGATAGCGAGTGGCTGAAATACGAGTACTCGGAGGAGTATCAGGTGGTTACGATGAATGCCGCAAAGGGGAACGGAAAACGTGGTGCCCTTATCTTCAAGGATGCGGAGACGGGGCTGAATAAGTTTGTCCTGATTTGTGAGCTCAATGTGGCCCAATAGCAACAGCGTAAGAAAAAAAATAAAATAAGAGATACGATGAAATTGTTTAAGTGGAGTATGGTCGCCTTGCTGGCACTGACATCGGTGCTGGTCAGCTCCTGTTCGGACGACGAGCAGGTCGATAACCGCGACCATAACTATGGATTCGTCCAGTTCAAGTTCTGCAAGGCTGACGCTACACGCAGCCTGGAGCAGACGCTCGACTACCTTTCGGAGGCAACCCGTGCCCAGGTGTTGCTCATCTACGAAGGTACGACCATCGCCCAGTCACTCACCTTGCAGGCCTCCTCGGCGGAGGCTGCCGAGTGGGGTCTGCGCAGCGATAAACTCAAACTGCTGACGGGCAGCTACCAGGTGGCCTCGTTTACCCTCTACGACGTAAACGATGCCCCCATCTACCAGGCAGCTCCTGCCGAGGAGACCTTCGTGGAGGTCGTTCAGGGCGGTTTGACGGTGCAGGAGTTGGCCGTACAGGTGACTCCTCGCGGTCGTGCCACCTTTACGCTGGTAAAGGATTTCAGCTCCTTTACCCGTGCAGCCACCCGTGAGTACACCTTCGATGAGATTAAGTTCGTAAACCTGACCATCGAGGAGCTTCTGAACTCCGGCTCGACGGCCAACCCCGTCAAGCTGATGCGTCTGCCGGCCGACTTCTCGGTCCACTTCGATGAGGAGGATGAGGTGGAGGATGGCTACCGCACTTCGTCGATTACCTGCGACTCGTTGGTGCTTTTGCCTGCGGGCAATTACCGTGTGACGGGCTACGAGGTGCTCGACAGCAAGAAGGTGCTGCTCGAGGCCAGCTCCATCTTCAAGGGGGTTGAGTTCTCGGTGGGGGATAACCTCACCACGACGGTCAAGGTACCCGTGGCAATGCACGAGAGCGATGCCTACATCAAGGACTACTATGCCCTCTACGAGATTTGGCAGAGCCTGCAAGGTGAGAAGTGGTACTACGTAGGCGAGGATTGGCCGACGGGCGCCAATTGGAACTTCAATAAGGACATCGATTTGTGGGGCGATCAGCCCGGTGTTGAGCTGCACAGCAACGGCCGTGTGGCCCGCATCGACATCTCGAACTTCGCCTTTGGTGGCGATCTTTCGCCCGCCATTGGTCAGCTGACCGAGCTGGTCGAGTTGTACCTGGGTACGCACAACGACCTCAATACGATTGCTTACGACCCCACGCTCTCCAAGAATCAGTCGCTGGTGGAGCGTAAGGCCAACCGCCTGGAGAACCACAAGGCTCTTCTGCGTACGATTCACCCCGCCACGCCGACCACCGAGCCGATTGCCCGTGCTCTGGCCGAGCACAACATCACCATCCCCGCTACGGAGGGTTACAACCGTTACAGCGAGTCGGAGTTGATTGATCTGAAGTCGGGTGCCCCTCGCATTGTGAAGTTCGATATGAATCACGGTACGATTTGCAACGGTCTGAAGTCGCTGCCGAAGGAGATTGGCAACCTCACGAAGTTGGAGTACCTCTACATCGCCAACAGCGAGATCGAGACCCTTCCCGCCGAGCTGTCGCAGTTGGTGTCGTGTACCGATTTGGAGATTTACAACTGCCCCCGACTCAAAGAGTTCCCGATGGCCATCACGGAGCTTCCCGAACTGATTTCGTTGAACCTATCGAACAACAAGCAGTGGTCGGCAACCGAGATTTACAAGGGTATCGACGGCCTGGCAAACGGCCCTGCGAAGGAGAAGATTCAGATTCTCTACGCCCGCGAGAACTCGCTGGAGGAACTTCCTGCCTCGATGAGTCAAATGAAGAAGTTGAGCCTGCTGGATATGGCCTACAACCGCATCTCGAAGCTTCACCCCCTGACCAAGGAGGTGGCCCCTGTGCAGCTCTATCTGGACAACAACCTGATCGAGGAGATTCCGGTCGATGAGGATGGTATTTTCTGTGCATACGCCGATGTCGAGACCTTCTCGGTGCGTTTCAACCGCTTGAAACTCTTCCCTAACATCTTCTCGTCCAAGAGCAACTACACCATCAAGTCAATCGACTTCACCGGCAACGATATTCGTGGCTGCGAGGGCGAGGAGGATGGCACGTTCAAGGGGGTGAATGTCGAGACCTTGACGCTGGCGATGAACTACAATATGAAGCGATATCCGAAGGGCTTTGCCCAGTCCAACTCGCTCGTCTCGTACATCATTCTGCGTGCTTGTGGTCTGGAGGAGATCCCCAAGGGGTCGTTTACCTACGATCGCTCGGTCAATCTCGTCTCGCTCGATTTGTCGTATAATCGTCTGACCGACCTGCCGTACGAGTTCCACGCTGGCAATATGCCCTACCTCTATGGTGTAGAGCTGTCGTTCAACTCCTTCAGCCGCTTCCCCTACGAGCCGCTCGATGCCGATGGCTTGACGGTCTTTGCCCTGCGTTCGCAGCGTGATGCGCAGGGTGCCCGTTGCCTGAAGGAGTGGCCTACGGGTATCTATCAGCACGTTGGTCTGCGTGGCCTCTACCTCGGCTCGAACGACCTGCGTGAGGTGGACGATACGATTTCGACCATCTGCTACTACCTGGACATCAGCGACAACCCCAACATTGTCTTCGATGCCTCGGATATCTGCTACGCTTGGCAGGTGGGTGCCTACATCCTCCTGTACGACAAGACGCAGAATATCAAGAATTGCGATGCGATGCTTCAATAACCAAGGCCAATGAAAGAGATGAAAACAGTAACGAAATATCTTACCCTTGCGCTCGCAGCTGCACTGATTTGCAGCTGCTCGAGCGACGATAAAACGGTCGATTTCTCGACCGATGTCGATCAGGTGACCTTTGCCGAGACGGGTGGCGAACAGCGCATCCAGATCTTCTCGGAGGATGGCTGGGTCGCCTCGTCGGATTGCAATTGGATTACCATTTCGCCCGCCAACGGTCGTGGTACAACCGAGTGTCGGTTTGTGGTCGATTCGGCCAAGACAACCGAGGTGCGCCGAGGTGTGGTGCGTATCAGCAACCTCAAAAACTTCGAGAATCGTGAGATTGTCGTAGAGCAGAAGGGTTATCCCTATGCCATCAACCTCCTTTCGACCGAGCCTGTCGAGTTGAGCAACTATGCCAAATTGGAGGAGCGCACCTTCAACGTGACCGTGCGATCGAATGTCGATTTCGATGTGAAGATTCCCGACGATGCTTCGTGGCTCAAAAACAAGAGCTACAAGCTCGATCTGAATTGCGGTGTGCGTCCGCGTGAGGTGACGATCAGCTTTAATTGGGACATCAATACGGCTCCTCGTGAGCGTCTGGCCGAGGTGCAGTTTGTGCCCAAAAGCGATGTGACGCTTTCGCATAGCGACCTGTTGAGTGTCAAGCAGCAGGCTGCCGAGCCTATCGAGGAGGGTACTCGTGCCGGAGACTCGGTGGCGTTGCTCTGCATCAGCCGCACGCTCAATATGCTGGCTCCGATTGATGCCTCCGAGCCGATGTCGTTGTGGAACGATGTGGTCCTCTGGGAGGAGGGTATGGTGGGCTACACCCCCGACAAGAAGGGACGTGTGCGCAGTGCTTCGTTTATGCTCTTTGCTACCAAGGAGCCGCTGCCGTACGAGGTCCGCTACCTGACGGCTGCCGAGGAGTTGAGCTTCTTCGGTAACTCCAACACCTTCCTGTTGAGCCTCGATATGGGTGAGGCCATCACCGAGCTGACGCAGTTGAAGCGTCTGACGGTGGGGGCCTATGGCTTGACGTCGCTGCCTGCTTCGTTGAAGAATATGAAAAATCTGGTCTATCTGAATCTTGGTTCAAACAACTTTCAGAAGGTGCCGAGCATCCTCTCGAAGGAGAATTTCCCCAATTTGCGTTCGCTGGTGATGAATGCCAATCAACGATCGTCGATTTACGATTTGAGCAACACCACGCGCACCGATATTGGCGGCCTGATGGATGAGCAGTCCTTCCCCGAGCACCTCATTAAGTGGAATTTGGATACGCTGGTGCTGTCGGTTAATTATCTGCAAGGCGAGCTGCCCACCTTTGAGGAGGATGACGAGATTCCCTACTATACGCAGGCCGAGATTGATGCTGTGGACAGCTTGCCGCAGTTCTTGGTCGATAACCGCATCAAGAAGGTAATGCCCTCGACCAAACTCTTTGCCATCAACCACAATCGTCTCTACGGCAAGCTGCCCGATTGGTTGCTCTATCACCCGGCCCTCGATATGTGGTTCCCCTTCAGCTTGGTCTTCCCGCAGGAGGGTCGTGCCAAGGATGGCACGCAGGCAGGATTTGACAACGAGCCGGCCAATTTGAACTACTATTACGACCTCTACACCACCAAGACCCGCCCGATGGACGAGGAGGATTATGTGGAGGAGTAGCCCGAAAGACGATGATGACTATGAAGAAGAACTATTTTTATGTGTTGCTCCTGGTGATGGGTCTGCTGGCTGTAGGTTGCACCAAAGAGGAGCCGATTGCCCCCAACGATAAGAATGAGGAGGTTGAAGCGCCTTATACCGAGGGGGAGCTGTTCGTAAAGTTTTCGCCCGAGGTGACCGCCCTTATCGAGCAGGCGGGGCTGACTCGCAGCGGTTATCCCACGATGGACGAACTGTTGGATTTGGTGGGTGGCTACACCCTGGAAAGAGTCTTCCCGATTGATACCCGCAACGAGGAGCGTACCCGTGAGTGCGGCCTGCACCAGTGGTATCGTGTCCGCTTCGGTAGCGAGCAGACCGCCGAGGAGGTGGCTGCCCGATTGGAGGGGCTTGGCGAGGTGCAGAAGGTCGATTTCAACCGCACCATCAAACGTGCCTATTCGACCCGTGTAACCCCATTGTCGATGGCCAAATTGCAGGCCCTCAAGACCCGTGCAACGGGCGGCGATCCGCTGCTGGATTTGCAGTGGAATCTGATCAACCGAGGCGATATGTTCACCTCGGGTGTGGTGGTGAAGTCGGTCAAGGATGCCGATTTGCAGTGCGAGGGTGCTTGGGAGATGTCGATGGGCGACGAGTCGGTTGTGGTGGCGGTGCTCGACGAGGGTATCTGCTACGACCACCCCGATTTGGCCGCCAATATGTGGATCAACCCTAACGAGACGCACGGCTCGTCGGAGGATAACGATGGCAATGGCTACAAGGGCGACTACTACGGCTACAACTTTGTCAAGGATATGGGTCTTGTGACCTACGATGCCTATACCGACTCGGGTCACGGCTCGCACGTGGCAGGTATGGTGGCTGCGGTGAATAACAACGGCGAGGGTATCTCGTCGGTGGCCGGTGGCGACGGTGTGTATGGCGGTGTGAAGGTGATGTCGTGCCAGATCTTTTCGGGCAACAACGGCACCGATTCCTACGGTCTGACACGTGCCATCAAATATGCAGCCGACAACGGAGCTGTGGTGTTGCAATGCAGTTGGGGCTACATTTCGGGTGCCGCCAATGCTTACGATTGGGGTACGGATGGCTTCAAGAGCGAGGAGGAGTGGAAGCGTGGTGCTCCGCTCGAGTACGAGGTGTTGAGCTACTTCCGCCACAATGCCGGCTCGCCCAATGGCCCGATTGATGGTGGTATTGCCGTCTTTGCAGGTGGCAACGAGAGTGCCCCGATGGCGGCATTTCCGGGTGCTGCGGCCGACTTCGTCTCGGTGGCCGGTACGGCAGCCGACTTCACGGCTGCGGTCTATACCAACTACGGTCCGGGTACGACCATTTCGGCTCCGGGCGGCGATCAGGATTACTACTACGACTATGTCGATGCCACCCACAACTTTGGCGAGATTGGTTGCATTCTCTCGACCGTGCCTTATCACATCAGCGAGAGCGGCTACGGCTATATGGAGGGTACGTCGATGGCTACGCCCCAGGTGTCGGGTGTGGTGGCGCTTGGTATCTCGTATGCCGCCCAACTGCGTCGCCACTTCAAGGCCGAGGAGCTGCAGGAGTTGCTCCACGCCACTGCCACACCTATTGATGACTACCAGACGGGTAAGAAGCTTTACTACCGCTACGTGTCGGATTTGGGCCCCATTCAGCCGATGCAGATGGATTTGTCGAACTATGTGGGTCAGATGGGCTCGGGTCAGGTCAATGCCGAGGCCTTCCTGCGTGCCATTGCAGGTGCGGAGGCTCCCGAACTGAAGTTCCCCAACCTGCTGCTGCCCATCGGTAAGAAGCAGGCCGTGCGTCCGCAGCTCTACTTCGAGGAGGGTCGCACGCTGACCTATCAGGTCAAGTTGGACGACTTCTCGGTGGCCCGTTGCATGATGCAGCACGGCATCTTGCTCTTCGAGGGTACGATGACCGGCTCGACGACGGCTACGATTACGGCCAGCAACGGTCAGAGTCAGACCTTCAAGATAACCGTCCGCAAGGGCGACCACGACGGTTGGTTGTAACACGCTTTTAACGCAACGTGAAGGTGATGCTTAAGTGGCTTGTGGTTTTTGCAATGGTGGTGGGTGTCAGCCCTGCCGTAGCGCAGTTGCGGTTGATTCCGCAGTCGCGCATCGACAGCGTGCGCCAATCCCACACGGTGACCAACGCCCCTATAGCATTGAGTGACGAGGGTCGCCTTCAGATGGGACGCATTGCCGAGGAGGATGGCGTGTGGCAGGGTCGTGTGGTGTGGACCAACCACGCCGACCGACCGTTGGTCATCACCCGTGTAGCATCGACCTGCGGCTGTCTGAAGGGCCACTACGAGGCGCGCCCCGTAGCCAAAGGGGAGTGTCAAACCATCACCCTT
Organism: Alistipes sp.; assembly: GCA_017436185.1. The sequence goes on from JAFSDP010000008.1 coordinate 43,422, forward strand.
AACTACAACCCCAAGGGCCACCCGGGGGCGGTCTATCAGCGACTGTTTGTCTATACGTCGCTCTCGACCGAGCTGCCCACCTTTGTGGTTGAGTTGCGAGGTGAGGTGGTTGCTGCCCGCCAAGGAACGGCCAATTATCCCTATGCCCGAGGCCCGCTCTTGTTGCGTAGCGACGAGGTGCGTTTTTCGGCTGAAGAGCGTGAGGTGCGTATTGCCTGTATGAACAATGGTCGTCAGCCGATGAGGCTTCGTGCCGATTCGTTGCTGTCGCCCGGCGTAAAGCTTCGTACCGAGCCTGCCACCTTGCAGGCAGGCGAGCAGGGCGATTTGGTGATCAGCCGTGAGGCGGATTCGCCCGCCCGTGTGTTGGTTCTGCGCAGCAACGACGATTTGTTGTATGGCCGCCCGTTGCGCATTGTGATTAGTGAATAGAAATAAATGAACGAAATAGTTATGAAAAAGTGTTGGATTTTTCTTACCCTCTTGTTTGCCGCCCTCGCCTTTGTGGGCTGCTCGGATGGCGACGATGAGGTTGTAGAGCCGCAGTTGGAGGTCAATGCCCACAACCTGTCGGGCGTGTGGCAGTTGGAGACGTGGAACAACGGCCAACCCCTCGAGCAAGGGTTGCACCTCTATCTGGAGTTGCAGCGTCGTGACAACCTCTTCCGCATCTACGACAACCTGGACAGCTTCCAGACCACCCTCACGACGGGTGTCTATTACTTCGACACCGACCCTGCGGTCGGCACCATCATTCGTGGTGTCTATGACTACGGGCGTGGCGATTGGAACCACCGTTATCTCATCACCTCGCTGACCGCCTCACGGATGGTGTGGGTCGCAACGGACGATGCGAACGATGTGTCGGTCTATGTGCGTACGGAGTTGCCCGATGAGATTCAGGCACTCTTTCCTGCCGAGTAGTCGTTCTGCGCACGGCAAGAAAAAAGAGGCGGTCGATTTTCGACTGCCTCTTTTTGGCTTATGCCTGCCACCTTCGGCCTCGTAGGAACACTTGCTCGATAAGCGGTGTCGAGTAGGCGTAGGTGAAAAATTCGGGCGAGGGTAGGGGTTTTGTGATAAAAAAGTTGGCCACTTTGCCTACCGTAATTGAGCCGAAATCGTGGCTCAACCCCATTGCTGCCGCACCATTCAGCGTGGCGGCGTGGAGTGCCTCGGTGGGGGTCATCCGCATCTGCGTGGCGGCCAAGGCCATCACCATTCGCATATTGCCCGAGGGCGAAGAGCCCGGGTTGTAGTCCGAAGCCAATGCTACGGGCAGCCCTGCCTGAATCATTCGGCGGGCAGGAGGATAACTCATCCCCAGGAAGAAGGCGGCACCGGGCAGCATCGTAGGCATCGTGGTGCCCTGTTTAAGTGCCTCGATCTCCTCGTCGCCCATCCGCTCCAGATGATCGACCGACAAAGCCCCCTCACGTACGCCCAACTGCACACCGCCCGAGACGGCCAGCTCGTTGGCGTGAATCTTGGCCTTCATCCCCAACTCGGCTCCTGCACGGATGATGCGTTCGGTCTCTGCGATGGTGAAGAATCCCCGATCGCAGAAGACATCGACAAAGTCGGCCAACCCCTCACGGGCTACGGCGGGCAACATCTCGCCGATGACCAAATCGACATATTCGCTCTGGCGACCGATGTAGTTGCGGGCTACGGCGTGCGCCCCAAGAAAGGTGGCACGCACCTCGATGGGCGAGGTTTGACGGATGCGGCGAATCACTCGCAACATCTTCAGCTCATCCTCTGTCGAGAGTCCGTAGCCGCTTTTAATCTCCACCAGGCCTGTACCCATGGCGATGATTTCGTTCACTCGCTCCATCGCCTGGCAATAAAGCTCCTCTTCGGAGGTGTTGTGCAGACGGTCGGCCGAGTTGAGAATGCCACCACCCCGACGGGCAATCTCCTCGTAGCTCAAGCCGTGAATCTTGTCCAAAAACTCCTGTTCACGACTCCCCGCATAGACCAGATGGGTGTGCGAGTCGCAAAACGAGGGGAAGAGTGTGCCACCTCGGGCATCGACCACCTCGTCCGCCTCTTCGCTCTTCAGCTCCGACATCGGGCCATAGGCCGCAATGCGACCCTCTTCGGCTATCAGATAAGCATCATCGAGGCGTTGCAACTGATCCATCGCAGCGCCCGCAATGCGCTCACGGCGGTCGGTGTCGATGCCGACAATCGAGCCTATATTCTTGATTAACAGCTTCATTTCAGCACTTCAAGGAATTTGATCGAACTTGCAATGTGGGGATACATCACCTCATCGTTCTCGATGAAGGGTACCACCTTGCGATAATCGGCCAGCAGTGCCTCGTTGTGTGCCGACGAACGCAACGGACGGCGGAACTCGATGGCCTGTGCGGCATTCATCAGCTCGATGGCCAACACACGCTCGACATTCATCACCACCCGATAGAGCTTCGTGGCGGCATTCGAGCCCATACTTACGTGGTCCTCCTGCCCCTGCGACGAGGGAATCGAATCGACCGAAGCGGGCATACACAACCCCTTGGTTTGGCTTACGATCGAGGCGGCCGTATATTGGGGAATCATAAAACCGCTGTTCAGACCCGGCTTGGCCACCAGGAATGGCGGCAGGTCACGCACGCCCGAGATGAGTTTGTAGGTGCGACGCTCCGAGATGTTGCCCAACTCGGCCACGGCAATGGCCAGGTAGTCCATCACCAGCGCAATGGGTTGGCCGTGGAAGTTGCCTGCCGAGACCACCAGATCCTCCTCGTGGAAGATGGTGGGGTTGTCCGTTACGCTGTTGATTTCGGTCTCCAGCACAGAGCCTACGTAGGCAATCGTATCCTTCGACGCACCGTGTACCTGCGGGATGCAACGGAACGAATAGGGGTCTTGTACGTGTTTCTTGGGGCGGCCGATCAGTTCGCTCCCCTCCAACAGATGGCGCATCGTGCGGGCCGTCTCCAACTGTCCCTTGTGGCCACGCACCAGATGCACCTCGTCGCAGAAAGGCTCGATGCGGCCATCAAAGGCGTCGAGCGAGAGGGCGGCAATGCGGTCGGCTTGACGGCTCAAATCTTCGGCCTTGAGCCACGACCACACCCCGAACGAACTCATAAACTGCGTACCGTTCAGAAGGGCCAACCCTTCTTTCGATTTCAGGGCAATGGGCTGCCAGCCCTGCTCCTTGAGTACCTCGGCGGCGGGAACAACCTCGCCATCGGCCTTCTCAATCTCGCCCAATCCGATGAGCGGCAACGAGAGGTGAGCCAGAGGGGCCAAATCACCCGATGCACCCAGCGAGCCTTGCTGATAGACCACAGGCAGCAGATCGAGGTTGTAGAGGTCGATGAGTCGCTCTACGGTCTCGAGCTGTACGCCCGAGTGGCCGTACGACAACGACTGCGCCTTCAGGAAGAGCATCAGGCGCACAATCTTACGTGGTACTCGCTCGCCCGTACCACAGGCGTGCGACATCACCAGATTCTTCTGCAGGGTGGCCAAATCCTCCTTGCCGACCGAGATGTTGCACAACGAGCCGAAGCCGGTCGTGATGCCGTAGATGGGCTGTGCGTTGCGCTCCATCTTCTCGTCGAGGTAGCTGCGGCAACGAATGATGCGCTGACGGGCATCCTCGCTCAAGGCGAGCGGAATACGATTCTCGATGATCTCTCTTACACGGCCGAGGGTCAGTCGCTCGGCGGAAATAGGATGAATCTCCATAAGTTAGTGGTTTTGTTTTTCAATCGTTCTACTTCAATGCGGCACGAATCATCTCTTCGTCGGCCTCGTTCGGCAGGGTGACCTTCAGGTTGGGGGTGCGCTCCATCTCGCGACGGATGGCCTCGTTGGCACCCTCGTTACGGGCCCACGAACGGCGGGCGATGCCGTTATTGACATCCCACAGCAACATTCGCTCGATACGGGTGTCGGCCGCTGCGCTGCCGTCAATAACCATACCGAAACCGCCATTGATCACCTCGCCCCAGCCTACGCCGCCGCCGTTGTGAATCGAAACCCAGGTGGCACCTCGGAAGCTGTCGCCAATCACGTTCTGGATGGCCATATCGGCCGTGCGGGAGGAGCCGTCGTAGATGTTCGAGGTCTCACGGTAGGGCGAGTCCGTACCCGATACGTCGTGGTGGTCACGACCCAGCACGATGGGTGCCGAGATACGCCCCTCGCGAATGGCCTTGTTGAAGGCCAGGGCAATCTTCGTACGACCCTCCGAGTCGGCATAGAGGATGCGGGCCTGCGATCCTACGACCAGACGGTTGCGACCTGCCTCACGAATCCAATGGATGTTGTCGGCCAACTGCCCCTGAATCGAGGCGGGTGCCGACTGCATAATCTTCTCCAAGACCTCGGCGGCCAGACGATCGCTCTCGGCCAAATCCTCGGCCTTGCCCGAGGTGCAGACCCAACGGAAGGGGCCAAAGCCGTAGTCGAAGAACATCGGGCCCATAATATCCTGCACATACGAAGGGTAGCGGAACTGCCCGCCACGCCCCATCACATCGGCACCGGCTCGTGACGACTCCAACAGGAAGGCGTTGCCGTAGTCGAAGAAGTACATACCACGCGCCGTAAGGCGGTTGATGGCATCGACCTGACGACGCAGCGAAGCCTGCACACACTCACGGAAACGCTTCGGCTCCTCGGCCATCATCTTGTTCGAGGCCTCGTAGCTGTACCCAACGGGGTAGTAGCCACCCGCCCAGGGGTTGTGCAGCGAGGTTTGGTCCGAGCCTAAATCGACCCGAATATCCTCCTTGGCCAGCCGCTCCCACAAATCGACCACGTTGCCCACATAGGCCATCGAGACCACCTCCTTGGCGGCTACGGCTTGACGGATGCGGACCATCAACTCGTCGAGGTTGTGGTGCAACTCATCGACCCATCCCTGCTCGTAACGCTTCTCGGCCGCCTTGGGGTTAATCTCGGCCACGACGCTCACCACCTGCGAGATGTTGCCCGCCTTGGGTTGAGCTCCCGACATACCGCCCAGACCCGACGAAACGAAGAGCATCCCTCGGGGCGAAGTTTGGCCCTCGGTGTAGCGTTTGCGGGCGGCATTCATTACTGTGATGGTGGTACCGTGCACAATGCCCTGCGGACCGATATACATATAGGAGCCTGCGGTCATCTGACCATACTGCGAGACGCCGAGGGCATTCATACGCTCCCAATCGTCGGGTTTAGAGTAGTTGGGAATCACCATACCGTTCGTCACCACCACACGGGGGGCTTCACGATGCGAGGGGAAGAGCCCGAGCGGATGGCCCGAGTACATCACCAGCGTCTGCTCGTCGGTCATCTCCGAGAGGTACTGCATCGTAAGCAGGTACTGCGCCCAATTCTGGAACACCGCACCGTTGCCACCATAAGTAATCAGTTCGTGGGGGTGCTGCGCAACGGCTTTGTCCAGGTTGTTCTGAATCATCAGCATTATGGCAGCCGCCTGGTGCGAACGGGCAGGGTACTCCTCGATGGGACGGGCCTTCATCTCGTAGTCGGGACGGAAACGATACATATAGATGCGCCCATAGCGTTTCAGCTCCTCCGAGAACTCCTTGGCCAACACCTTGTGGTGCTTGGCAGGGAAGTAACGCAGGGCATTTTTCAGGGCCAGCACCTTCTCCTCGTCGGTGAGGATGTCCTTGCGCTTGGGAGCGTGGTTGATGCTTTTGTCGTAGGGTTTTGCGGCAGGCAGTGTGTCGGGAATACCGGCACGAATGGCTGCTTGAAAGGCTTCCAGGGTCATATCTTATCCGATTTTTTGTTCAACAATTCGCAAAATCTCCTCCTCGGCACGCTGTGCATCGAGGGCGATTTGGTCGGCCTCGGCGGTCAGTCGATCGGCCGTGGTGCGGTCTTTGAGTCCGGCGGCATTGATGCGCACATTCAGACGGGCACCCAACACGGCACTGCGAGCTGCCAAGGCACCTACACCGGCATCCGAAACGGAGTTGGGGTTGCCCTCCTCGGCCATCGCCTTGACAAGCGGGAAGACACGGGCTGCCGCCTGCATCGTGCGCAGCGGCACCTCGGTGGCGTAGAGTGTCGCCTCTTGCAGGGCGGCACTGCGAGCAGCCTTCTCCTCGTCGGTGGTCTTGGGCATCGCAAAGACGGCCATAATGCGGTTGAAGGCGGCTGTATCCTCATCGACCAACGAGAGCAACTCCTGCATCAGTGCCTGACCCTCTTCGGCCCTGCTCGAGAACTCCTCCCAACGGTCGTCCCAACCCGCCTTGTGTGACGAAAGGTTGGCAACCATCGTTCCCAGGGCAGCACCCAGGGTACCCATATAGGCCGAAATCGAGCCACCACCCGGTGCGGGCGATTCGCTGGCCGTCTCCTCGGCAAAGGCTTTGCAGGTCATATCCACAAGCCCCTGAGCCTTGTCGTCGGCAATCATATACTCGATGACCTTCTCCTTGGGATTGAAGGGTTTTAGATCGTCCAGTCCCATCGACTTGATGGCGATGCGGATAATCTCCTCCTCGGAGATGCCCAACGAGCGGCGTTGTTTCTTCAGGAAGTAGCGACCGGCCTCCAGCAGGGCACGTTTCGGCACCAGACCCACAATCTCGGTACCCGTCACTCGCACCCCTCGGGCATCGGCCTTGCGGCACACCTCATCAAAGGCGATGTGGAGCGGCGTGGTGGCAATGTCGGTCAGATTCATCGAGACCTGCGCAATGCCGTACTCGTCGATAAACCAACCGATGCCCTTTGTGGCCTTCAGCGTGCCGGGCTGCATAATGGGGTTGCCGTCAGCATCCTTCTTGATTTTGCCCACGATGGGGTTGCCCTCACGCACCGGACGACCCTTCTCGCGCACATCGAAGGCGATTGCATTGGCACGACGGGTCGAGGTGGTATTGAGATTGAAATTGACGGCAATCAGAAAGTCTCGTGCCCCCACCGCCGTAGCACCCGTGCGGGCAACCCCCTCATCGAAGGGGCGTGCACCGAAGTCGGGTGCCTTCTCCTTGACAGCCAATTTTTCGGGCAGCGCCTCGTATTCGCCCTCACGGCATACGGCCAGATTCTTTCTTTCGGGGGTGAAGGCGGCCGCCTCGTAACAATAGGTCGGTACGGCCAACTCGGTCGAGATCTTCTCGGCCAACACACGGGCCAGCACGGCACACTCCTGCAGTGTGATGCCCGAGATGGGAATCAGCGGCAGCACATCCGTTGCACCCATACGGGGGTGAGCCCCCTTGTGGTGGCGCATATCGATCAGTTCGGCGGCACGCTTCACACCTGCATAGGCCGCTTTGAGCACCTCCTCGGGCTCGCCCACGAAGGTGACCACCGTGCGGTTGGTCGCCTCACCGGGATCTACGTCGAGCAGCTTTACGTCGCCTGCCGCCTCGATAGCGTCGGTAATCTGTTTAATGATTAGAAGGTCGCGTCCCTCGCTGAAATTGGGGACGCATTCAATGAGTTGTTTTGCCATATTGTGTGTTGAAATTATATTCCACCTCAAATTTAGCGATTTTAGTTTGAAAAAGCAACAGCGCACACCTACTTTAATTATATTTTTTTGACGCTCCGAAATGCTTGTTTTTACGCCGAAAATGTAGTAAATTTGTCTAAACGAATTACGATGAAGCACATTTATACCGAAATCGAGAGCCGGGCGGCTCTGGCTCCACTTATCGCTGAGGGTGGGGTGGTGCGTCATTGCGCCTTTCAAGGGGTGGTCTTTACCCCGGCAGATGCCGTGTGTAGTTTTTCGGATTGCATCTTTATGGGCTGCATCCTGCCCGAAGCGGTGAGGCAGGTGATGGCCGAGGATTGTTTGATCTTTCCTGCCATCCCCAAAACCTTCAAGGTATTTCCCTCGGCACTCTACTCCCCCGAACAACTCTACGAAGGGTATCGGATGGGCGACGAGCGCAGCTTCGAGGAGTGTTACGACACCCGTGTCTATCGCCACTATATGGCCTATGGCAAACAGGCTGTCGATATTTCGGAGACGCTGGCCCGTTCGCTGCACGATCACGCCATTTCGGATGCCTTGCAGGATATGTTGGCTCGTTACGACGAGCGTCGGGTGGTTGCCTTTATGGGTGGTCACGCCCTGCTGCGTACCGATGCGGGTTACCACGCGGTGGCCCGAATGGCCAAGCACCTGACCGAACAGGGACTCTTGATGCTCAGCGGTGGCGGCCCGGGTGCGATGGAGGCGACTCACCTGGGTGCCTGGATGGCAGGACGCACCGATGAGGAGTTGGCCGAGGCGGTGGCTGTGTTGGCCGTAGCTCCCAAATACAGCGATGCAGGGTGGCTCGATTCGGCGCTTGAGGTGCGGCAACGTTGGCCTCAACGTCAGGGCTATTGCAGCATCGGCATTCCGACCTGGTTCTATGGTCACGAGCCGGCAACCCCCTTTGCTACCCACATTGCAAAGCTCTTCGAGAACAGTGTGCGTGAGGATGGCCTGCTGGCCCTGGCAAAGGGTGGAGTGGTCTATACCCCCGGAAGTGCCGGCACGATGCAGGAGATTTTTCAGGATGCCGCCCAAAACCACTACGAGACCTTCGGCTATGCTTCGCCGATGCTCTTTTTCGGGGTGGAGTATTGGCAAAAGACGCAACCCGTCTATCCGCTGTTGCAACACCTGGTTGCGACCGAACGTTACCGCAACCTGCAACTGCTGCTCACCGACTCGGAGCAGGAGATCGAGGAGGCCGTGTTGCGATTTGTGCTGCAAAAAGAGTAGCAAGTGATATAAATGGGTGATCGAACCACTCTTTAGTAGAAAACAAACCAACAACTAATTCAATACAACGATGAAAAAACTATTTGCTTTGGCCTGCGTGGCCTGTGTGATGATGCTCGTTTCGTGCGCTCCGATGTCGAAGGAGAGCTATATGGATCGCTACGAGGCCTTTATGGAAGAGGTGGCCGAAAACTATTCAACCTACACCCCCGAGCAGTGGGCCGACAAGACCGAGGAGTTCGACCTCCTTTCGGGCGAGTGGTACCACAAGTTCAAGAACGAGATGTCGTTCCGTGAGAAGGTAGTTGTGGGTGCCTACCAGGTGAAATATGCCTACTACTACTCGCTGGGCGAAGCACAGAAGGTTGTGAAGGGTCTTACCGAGGATGAGCAACTCCAGGAGTGGAAGGAGCAGGCCCAGGAGTACATCAATAACGATATGGAGGACGATCTGAAGGACCTGATGGATGAGGTGTCGAAGGCCGGTGTCGAGGCCCAGAAGTTCATCGAGGATATTGCCGATGAGCTGGAGGCCAATAGTGAGGATATTCAAGAGATGATCGATGACGCCTCAAGCAAATTGGAGGAGCAGTTTAACTAAACTGCAACTTCCCGCTGCGTGGGTGATGCTGACACTCTCGGTGCTCTTCTTTGCACTGGGTGTCAGCTTTCCCATTATGCGGACCGGCTATCAGATATTGGGCTTCGGACTGAAAAATACGGAGGTTAATATCTTCGATTCGGTGGCCCTGTTCTACGATGCGGGCGATTGGTTCATCGCTACGGTCATCCTGCTCTTTACCTTTGTGCTGCCTACGGTGAAGTATATCGAACTCTTCGCTCGCCTCATCACCCGTCGTTTTGCTACGAGCCAACTCAATATCGACAAATGGAATATGATCGATGTCTTCTTGGTGGCTCTGCTGTTGCTCAATTTTAAGATGAACTCTTCGTTCGTGGTGATGGAGTTGGAGGTCGGAACGGTCTATATTGCGCTGGCTGTTATCACCCGAATCTTTGCTGTAATGCTCATTAAGCAACCTAAAAATGGTTGATATATCGCTTTTTGTGTGCCTAAATAGCGCATTATACAATTCGATATTGTATAATAAGTAAAAATTTTGTATATTTGTGTCGCAAACAAAACAAATAGCAAAATGAGCAGTATGACCATTCAAGCCCTATTACCGTCGCTTTGTGCCGATGAGGCGAAACTGAAGACCGGTGAATTGTATCTGTTTCATCCCTCGAAACGCAGTTGTCCGTTCAATGAGAGCCTGTTGGGTGTCTATGGAGGATACGATCGCGAGGGTATTCGTTTGGAGAGTATGACCCGCGATATGGTCCATTTCCGTTATGGTGAAGTGTTGCCGAGCACCTATTGCTATTGTCGCCACGCCTCCTCCTCCGAGATTCGCGATTATTTCTACAATCTGGCCATCGACGAGGTGCGTCGCTACGGACTACCCAAGCAGCACGATACTGTTTCTCTTTCGTTATTGGAGGAGGAGTGACAAAGTTTTCAAAATTCACTGATTAAGGTTGCATTTTCTTGAATGCGACCTTTTTTTGTGGGCGGAAAAGTTGATTTTTATCGTTCGTTTTGCTAACTTTGTTAGTGAATGTAACTTAAAACGCAACTTAACAACCTAAAATTAAATAACTATGGAGTTACCATTTGCTGAATCTTGGCGTATCAAGATGGTGGAGCCGATCCGCAAAAGTACGCGCGAGGAGCGTGAGGCGTGGCTCAAGGCTGCCCACTACAACGTATTTCAACTGCGTGCCGACCAGGTCTATATCGACTGTCTGACCGACTCGGGTACGGGTGCGATGAGCGACCGCCAATGGGCCGCTATGATGATGGGCGACGAGAGCTATGCAGGCTCGTTGTCGTTTTTCCACCTCAAGGAGACCATCACCCGACTGACGGGCTTCGAGTATGTGATTCCGACCCACCAGGGCCGTGCTGCCGAGAACGTGTTGTTCAGCCACCTGGTCAAGGCGGGCGATGTCGTGCCGGGCAACTCGCACTTCGACACCACGAAGGGCCACATCGAGAGCCGCAAGGCGATGGCGCTCGATTGCACCATCGACGAGGCGAAGAACACCCAGCTTGAGCACCCCTTCAAGGGCAATGTCGATCCCGAGAAGTTGGAGCGGGCGCTGGCCGAGCACCACGAGCGTGTCCCCTTTATTATTGTCACCGTGACGAACAACACCGCCGGCGGTCAGCCCGTATCGATGGCCAACCTGAAGGCCGTGCGTGCCATTGCCGACAAATACGGCAAGCGTGTGGTGTTGGATTCGGCCCGCTTTGCCGAGAATGCCTACTTTATCAAGACCCGTGAGGAGGGTTATGCCGACAAGACGATCAAGGAGATTGTTCGTGAAATGTACGCCCTGGCCGATGGTATGACGATGTCGGCCAAGAAGGACGGTATTGTTAATATGGGCGGTTTCATTGCCACCCGCCACGAGGATTGGTTCGAGGGTGCCAAGCGTTTCTGCATCCCCTTCGAGGGCTACCTCACGTATGGCGGTATGAACGGCCGTGATATGGAGGCCCTGGCAATCGGTCTGGACGAGAATACCGAGTTCGACAACCTCGAGACTCGCATCCGTCAGGTGCAGTACCTGGCTGCCCGTCTCGATGAGTTTGGCATCCCTTATCAGCGTCCCGCAGGTGGTCACGCCATCTTTGTTGATGCCTCGAAGATTCTCACGAACGTACCCAAGGAGGAGTTCCCTGCGCAGACCCTCACCGTTGAACTCTATTTGGAGGCGGGTGTGCGTGGCTGCGAGATTGGCTACATCTTGGCCGACCGTGACCCCGTAACCCGTGAAAATCGCTTTGGAGGCCTCGATTTGCTCCGTTTGTGCGTGGCTCGTCGTGTCTATACCAACAACCATATGGATGTGATAGCCGTGGCTCTGAAGAATGTCTTTGACCGTCGTGAGTCGATCAAGCGCGGTATGAAGATTGTGTGGGAGACCGAGCTGATGCGCCACTTTACCGTCAAGCTGGCTCGTGCCGACGAGTAAGGGCTGCGTATAGCGACAAAAAAACCTGTCTAACTCGGTTAGACAGGTTTTTTGTTGTGGTGAGTGAAGAATGTTAGTTCTGGTACTCAAAGGCTACCGAGCCGTTCAGAGGAACCTTGATAACGTTGTTCACCAGCTGCATCTTGCGGGTGCCAATTACCTCGGGCGAGGTAACGAAGACAATCAGACGGCTGTTTTCGCTCTTGATCTTCTCGGCCAGCGGAATCTGGAAGTTGTACTCCACCGTCGTACCCTTCGTAATTTTACCCAGGTCGAGACCCGAGTAGTCGTAGGTCGATTGCTTGCTGTCGCAGTAGCGAACGCAGTTGTTGTGGATAAAGTCCTTCCAGTCACCCGGAGCACCTGCATTCGTCTGCGTACCCTTGATGCCATCCTCGATGACCCAGGCACCGATGCGGTACTCGCCCTCCTCGGCAGCCTTCACGGCAGCCGTCAGCGATACGGTGCGGGTTGCAGCGTCATAGACCGACGCAGCCGAGATACCCACCTTGGCCTTCGTACGGTTGAGCTGGGCAGTCAGGATGTTTACGTTGTAATCCACGCTGTTGTACTGCTGCGAATTGACATTCAAGTCGAAGTTCAGGGTGGGGTAGCCCGTAATGCCGGTCTGGTTGGCCAGCGCGCTACCTGCTGCGCCCAAATAAGCGGGGTCGCTACTATTAAAGCTGTGAACAGCCACAAATACGCTGTTGTTCTTCACCTCCTCCTTGGGCAGCATATCGCTCAGCATATTGATCATATAGGGACAATACTTGCAACCCGTACCCGTGAACTGAATCATCAGCACACGACGCTTGAAGTTCAGATTGTCCTTGTTGGGATCATCGGGGGTATTCGGGTTGTCGCCGCCACCGCCCTGTGCCTTTACGGCCTTAATCTCGATGGTCTCGCTGTTCTTGCCACTGTACGAAGCCCAGAACTTGTAGGTACCCTCGGCCGTCGTGGTGAACTTACCATCGGTGAGCGTTACCTTCTTGTTGTCGCCATCGTAGAGCGTATAGCCCGTCGAAACGACATCGTTGCCCAACTTTACGGTCAGCGTAGCGGCATCCTTTCCATCGGCCGTAATCTGCGACTTATCGCTCGAAAGCACCAACTTGGCCTCGGGCTTCGGGGTCGGGGGTGTGGGCGTAGGCTCGTCGTCACCGCCGCCACCACCGCACGAAACGGTCAGCAGGGCAGCTGCGAGGCCCATCATCACATATTTCCAACTTTTCATCATTGTTGTTTGGTTATTAGATTATTAGAATGAAGTAGTCAGCATAAAGTTTACACCCGTGTAGGCAGGCGAGTAGCGACATACACCACCCGAGCAGATGTAACCGGCACGGTTGCGACCGTAGCTCAACTGCAAGCGGGTGCGGTTCTTTGACCAGCTCACACCACCGTTGTAGTAGTTGGTATCGGTCTCGCCCAGGTTGTACATATCGCTGAAGTAGAAGCTCCACATCGGGGCGAAGCTATACTCCACCAAACCGGCAACCCAGTCGCCCTCGTAGTCGTCCGAGAGCAGATACTGCGCCTCGACACGCAACGAATGTTTGCGGTTGAACTTGTAGGTTACATCGCCCACAAAGATGTTTGAAACGTAGGTCTCGTCCTCCCAACCGTGGCCATCGTTCCACTCCTGACGCGAGAAGAGGAAGGTGGTCTTGAGCTTCTTGCTCCACTGACGCTCCACGTCGAAGTTCAAATCCTGCCACAAGAGGTTACGATCCCCCGTTGCTGTCTGATTCTCGTTGAGCGTGTAGTAGGTCGAGTAGTTGAGGTGGAAGTTCCAATAGCGGTAGCGGCTCTCGGTGCTGCGCAGCGAGTAGGCCAGATCGACCTGACCACCCAGCTCACCCTCAACCGACACCTGATAGGGGTTGAGGTTGGCCAACATATAGGTATATTGGCGGGTGAGGGCGGGCAGATAGTTGAGCGTATTGTTCACACCCATATTATAGATAGAGATGTGCGTGCCCATATGCTCCAGGCGGCGGAACGTACCCATTGCGCTGAAGTTGCCGTGGCTGTAGCCAATCTCACCCAAGAGGGCCGAACCCTTCTCGGCCGACATGGCGCTGCTGTTGATCATATCTTTGCCCTTGGCGGCATACTCACCACGCAGGGTGAAGCCCTTGTAGCCAAAGTTCAGACGGCCCGAGTAGAGCTGTACGTTCTTCTCCTGGCCCATCTCCTTCAGCAGCTCGTCGAGCATCGGATCCTCATCGAGGCTCTCCAGACGGTTTACGAAGCTACCCTCTACCGAGAGCAGCGTCTCCTCCATACGGAACATATCGGCCAGCGAGAGGCTCAAATCGGCACCCATCACCCACGTATCCGAGTACTTGGTGTTGAGACGCTGACGACCACCCAGGGCCTTGATCTGTGCCCATTTGCCCAGACGACCCACGATGCGACCACCCTCGATCGAGTTGTTGATACCCAGCTGACGATCCTCGTACGAGCGGAAGATGAGTCCGTTACCGAATTGGTCATAGACATCACCCACCAAAACCTCGTAGTTCTTGTCGGCCCACTGGATATACTTCGAGAGGAAGAATTTGCAGTCGCCATAGCCCAAATCGGTGTAACCGAGCTGTACGGGCAGGAAGGCATTGCCCTGCACGCCAACCGAAAAACGGCCCAGCGTGTAGTCTAATTTGAGGAAGTTGTGCGAACCGAACTCCTCGGTAGGCTCCTCGCCAATCTTCGAGTCATCGACGTAGTAGATCGAGTTCGACTCCAAGCTGGCAGCCAACTGACCACGCTTGCCGATGCGAATTTGTGCCGTAGCGGGCGAGAGCAGCATCAATGCCGCAATGGCTAAAATAATGCGTTTCATCGCCTTTACTTTTTCTTGTTTTTGAGTTTGAGAATCTTCTCGAAGAGGGCCTCCTCGCTACCGGGCGTGTAACCCGAGTGCGATGCGACGATGTGGCCGTTGGCATCCACCACAAACGATTGGGGCGTGAGCGATACGTTCATCGCACGCTTCAGCGTCTGGTTCTCGTCGAACAGGCAGATGAACTCCCAGCCACGGGCCTTCGAGATGGCCTTGGCACTGGCCTTGAGGCGTGCGTCGTCGGTCGAGACGGCGATAACCACAAAGTCGGCCTCCTCTCGCCACTCCTCCAGAGCGTCGTTGATGGCGTTCAGCTCCTGAATACAGGGCTTGCAGGCAATTGACCAGTAGGCGATGATGGCGGGCTTACCCTGGGCCACCTCACGCACCGAAATCATTTTACCCTCGGCATTCTCCACCATTACGTCGGGGAGTTGCTGTGCCGAAACGGCGGTCACGGCCAAGAGGGCACACAACAGACTCAAAAGTTTCTTCATAATTTCTAAATGCTGTGGATACTTCTATCCTGATAATATAACCGCAAGGAGGAGTCCCCGTCGTGGGAACTCCTCGATTGCGGTCTGAATGTGCAATTATTTGCGGACCTTAGCGTTCTGCTTCTCGGCCATCTTCTTCAGGTTGGCGTCGATCTGCTCGGTCGTGAACTGCTTGGCGTTGAGCTTCTTGAACTCCACCTTCTTGGTGTTGCCCTTCAGCGGCGTCAGGCTCTTCGACATCTCCTTCACGGGAGCGTAGATAGCACCGTTGGCCGACTTGGTCTGCTGGAATGCCTTGTTAGTGGCAGCAGCAGCGGCAGCACGGCGAACCGAAGCGGTATCGACAGCCTGGCCCGTCACCTCACCCGACTTGCGGGTCAGCACTACGTCGCCGAAGTTCTGGGTCCCGAAGAAGCCCAGCTGTCCGTACGAATCGTAAACAACGTTGGGGTAGTAGGTCGTACCCTCGTAGTCGAAGGCCTTGATGGTGATGGTGTTGCCATCCTCCGAAACCTCAACGGGAATGTTGTTCCACTTCGTTACGTCGTCGTTGTTGGCGGGATCCACCGGCATATAGAGGGCCGTGCTGGTCTCGGCGTTGGCAGCTACCAGGTAGTAAGGCGAACCGCTCGTCCAGGTGGTCAGCGGAGCTACACGGTTGATGTTCACGGGAATGAACAGCGAGCCGTCCTGGGCAACCTGCAGGAACCACTTCGGACCGAAGTCGTAGAACATTACATCCACGGTCGACGAGTTGTAACCCGACGTATCAACGAACAGATCCCAAGGTCTTGCGTGACGAAGAGCCGAGTAAGCAGGCGAGTAGCTGCTGATGTCGAAGCCCCAACCGGTGCAGAGGATGCGGTTCTGACCACGCGTCTTGGCGTTGAAGTGAGCAGCCTGCTCCTCGAACTGAGCGTAGTACACGTCGGTCTCGGCCTTCGATACGCCGTTCTCCTCGTAAATCTGGTAAACGTCGTCGGTCAACTCGGGATAGGTTACATCGCCGATGATTACATCGCACGTACCCTCCTGGGCATCTACCCACGAGTACGAACCGGTCTGCCAATCATACTTCTGCTTCTTCACGGTAGCCGTAGCGGTCCACGTACCAGCGAGCGAAGTGAAGTAATCCGACTCAATGCGCTCGGCATCGGGCACACTGCCCGACCAAGCGTCGGCCCAACCCAGACCATCCTCCGAATCGGGATTGCTCGGACGACCCTCCTGGTTCCAGCCCATTACGGCCAGACGGGTCTGAGCCTCCTCGCGCGAGTCGAACTCTACCAACAGACCCTCGGCCGAGTTGATAGCCTCAACCTCGTCATACGAGAAGTCGGCATAGCCCTTGTTGTTCGAAACAATTTCGCTGTAGCTCGAGTAGGACAACTCCTGGTTGAACTCACGCACGTAGTTGGCAGCATAGCTGGCCTCTACAACGGGGATATCCGAAACGTTCTTCACGTTGAAGCGAGCCGAGAAAGCCGAAGTGGGCTCCAGAGCGGTAACCTCCAATACGGGAGCCTCCATCGTGTAGTCGGGCATCTGGAAGGTGATCTGAGCGAAGCTCTGAGCCGAAGGATCGGCCTGGAGTACGTTCTCGCCATACATCTCGTCGTAAACCTCCTCGCCGTCCATAGCCACAGCGAAGGCGTGATATACGTTGCCCGGGTTGATCTCCCAGAAGAACTCCGAGAGAGGAATCTGCATCGGGGTGGTGCCGGGAACCGAGTAGGTACCAACAACCATCGAAGCGAAGTACGAGGTTACGAACCACTGCATATACTCCTCGTTGCCATCCAGATAGGTGTCCAGAATCTGCTGATAGGTAGCGTGATCCATCAAGCAGAGGGTGTACATGAAGGGAGCGTTGTTCTCGTCGGGAATGAAATTAACCACAGCGTTGTGCGGGGTCAGGTCGGCAGCCTGGATCGAAACCTTACCTGCGTAGGGCTTCGGCTGCTCCGTTACGGTCAGGATGCGCTTGTGCCAAGCACCCTCGTCCCAGTAACCCTCCTGGTCGGGGAACTCGGGGGTCTCACCCCACGACCAAGCCATAACGGCGTCGCTCCAGCTCATCATATCGAAGGGGAATACGTAGTAACCCTCGCCCCAGCCATAGGCGTGCTCGCCCAGACCGGCCTCCGACATAATCAGGTAAAGCGGCTCACCGGGAGCAACGAAGTCCCAGTAGTAGTTGGCCTCGCCCGTCCACTCGTCGTAGATCAGCTCGCCATTGGCGTCGCGTACCCAACGGGTGTTGTTGTCGATGTGCATCGTCGTGTCACGACGCAGGATGTAGCCGGGATAAACATTGTCGTTCAGTTCCAGGAAGCTCACGTCGGCGCTGGCACCAAACCAGGTGTTGCCCTTAATCTTCGAGTTGTACATGGCGATGTTCGTCAGACCCCACTTAACCACCTTGTTCTGGGCGGCCACCGAGGCGGGGAAGCGAACGTGAACGTCCATACCCTCACTGCTAGTGCGCAGGATGGTTACATCGTCGGTAAAGTCGAGGGTCGTTACGGGAACCTCGATTACCTCCTTGTAGAAGTCGGTACTTGCGCCATCGTAGCTGGCAACCTTACCTGCTACATAAACAACATAGTCCGAAAGGGCCACGTCCTGGCCATTGTCCAACGTTACATTGAAGGTCGAGAAGGTGGCGGGAGCCGTCACTACCGTACCCTCCTTGAAAACGACGGCAGCGTCGGGAGCCACCTCGTCTGCGGGCAGAGCCAAATAGGCATACTCGCCGATAACATCGCTCGTTACGGTTACCTTGGCCGAGTTGTAGCCGGTAGCCTCACCCACGGCAGTCAGCACGGGGAACTGCGAACGCGTGTCATCCTTCGAGCAACCCGTGATACCTGCGCCCATAGCAATGATGGTGCAGAGCATCAGTAAGTTACGTAAAAAATAACGCATAAAATAATAAATTAAGTGAAAATTTAGGTGTCAAATTCGGGTGCAATATATGAAGAATTTTTAATAAAGTCTTCAAAATGAGCCTAAAAATTTCAACATTTGACCAACAACTTTGGCCTTAAAGCGAACAAATTGGTACGAAAACCCCTATAGGGAGCGCCTGAATGGGCTATTTTTTGTTCTTTTGGGTGCGTCGAAGTTTCAAAGTGTAACTCGAGGCGTTGCACGAAGCAAAAAAGAGCGGCTGTCACGATTGACAACCGCCCTCAAACCGGTGGGCCCAGAGGGGCATGATCCCACGACCTTCGGATTATGAGTCCGCTGCTCTGACCAACTGAGCTATGGGCCCGCTGCTTGTTAGCGGTGCAAAGATAATGAAAATTCAAAATTTAGAATTCAAAATTCAAAATTATTTTTTCAAAGGTGCAACCGATAACACAAATGCGATAACCTGTAAACAAAAAAGCGGCAACCGATTGGTTGCCGCTTTGTAGCGAGAGAGAGACTTGAACTCTCGACCTTCGGATTATGAATCCGACGCTCTAACCAGCTGAGCTATCTCGCCATGCTTTGAAAGCGAGTGCAAAGATAAGTCAAAAAATGATTTGTGCAAAATGTTTCGGCGAAAAATTGCGCATTATTTTTCCTTCGCTCTCTCTTCGGCACTGATTTTGACGGCTATAGCCCGCAAATAATTTTTTTGAGATGTCACATCCGTTGGTCGAAAAACTGCTCCATCTGGTCCACTTGATGCGTGTGCTGGCAGGTCTGCTGTTGCTCGTGGCCTTCTCGTGGGAGATCCTGAGCGGCCACCATCTGCAATTCTCGCACAACTACCTTACCGCTCAGCTCGTGGTCTGTCTGCTCTTTCTTCTCGATTTCTTTCTGAGCCTGACTGCCGCCCCTGACAAAGGACGTTTTTTCGGGCGCAATTGGCTCTATCTGCTCCTCTCCATCCCCTGGCTCAATCTGGTGGCGTGGAGTGGGGTGGTGTTGCCCCGTTCGTTGGCAACGGCGGTGGGAATGGTCCCTATTCTGTTGATTGTGATGGCGGTCTATATCCTCTTCGATTGGCTTGATCGGCAGCGCATACATCAGCTTTTCTATACCTATTTGGTTGGTTTGCTGCTTTTTACCTATCTTTCGGCCTTGGTTGTCTTCGACTTTGAAGGGGGCAACGGTCCGTTGCGCAATTTTGGCGATGCGCTGTGGTGGGCGGGGATGAATCTCTCGACAGCAGGCTCGTCGCTCACGCCCAATACCTTTGTCGGAAAGCTCTTGTCGGTGATGTTGCCGATGGCGGGTATGTTGTTTCTGCCCATTTTCACCACCTATATTATACAGACCTACGCCAAAAAACAAGGGGACAAGCATTAGGCTCATCCCCTTGATGGTAGTTTAAGGATTCTGTTCCGACTATTTCTTCTCCTTCAGCAGGTCGCGAATCTCGGTCAGCAGCTCCTGGTCGAGGGTCGGCTTCGGCGGTTCCGGAGCGGGAGCAGGGGCAGCCTCCTCCTCCTTTTTCTTCATAGTCATCAGCTTGTTCATACCCTTCACCATCAGGAAGACGCAGAGGGCCAGAATGGTGAAATCGACGCACTGCTGAATGAAGGCACCGTAGTTCCACGTAACGGCCGGAATGGCAGCCGTCGTGTCGGTGGCCTCCACAGCCTCCTTGATGACCACGTTGAGCTTCGAGAAATCGGTGTTGCCCAACAATGCACCAATGGGGGGCATCAGGATGTCGTTTACGAGCGAGGTGACAATTTTACCAAAGGCACCACCGATGATGACACCGACTGCCATATCCATCACGTTGCCCTTGAGTGCAAACTCCTTAAATTCTTTCAAAAATGCCATAGCTTTTACTTAGTGTTAAAGTGTTTGAGTTAAATTAGTTTCGTTACTCTACCTCGATGAGAATCGAGTTGGTCTGCACCGAGTCGCCCTCGGCTACCAAAATCTGCTTTACCTTGCCTTTGTAGTCGCTCTCGATGCTGTTCTCCATCTTCATCGCCTCCAAGACAACGACCTCCTGGCCGACCTTCACCTCGTCGCCCACAGCCACCTTGATGGCTACGACACGACCCGGCAGCGGAGCCAGAATCGTATTGCCCGTGATGGGCTGCGACTTCTTCTCCTCTACTGCGGGAGCCTCCTCAACGGGCTTCGGCTCGGCAGCCTTCTTGGCCTCGTAAGCCTCCTTCTTAACCTTCGTCAGGTAACCCTTGGCTACGAGTGGGAAGAGCTCAAGCAGCAGTACCTCCTTCTCGTTCTCGGCCAACTTCACGCCACCGGCCTCGGGGAGCTCGGGATTGGGCTGCATCTGGTACTTCGAGGTATCGTAGGGGGTCTCCTCGCGGATGCCGCAAATCTTGAAGCGGAACTCGGGATCGATCTCTACGGGGGTCTTGCCGTACTCACCCTTCACCAGACCGACGAACTGCGAACTCTTGTTCGAGTACATCGGACGACCGGCCTTCTCGTCAAGGGCGCAGTTTACGGCCTGGGCACCCACAATCTGCGAGGTGGGGGTCACCAGAGGAGGCAGACCTGCCGACAGACGCACCGAAGGAATCAGCTCCATGGCACGGGGCAGAATCTCCTCGGCCTTGAGCTGCTTGAGCTGAGCCACCATATTGGAGTACATACCACCGGGAATCTCGGCCTTCTGTACCAGCTCGTTAGGTGCGGGGAAGCCGAAGTAGGCCTCGATTTTGCGGCAGGCAGCCACGCACTTAGCCTCATCGTCGGCCTGAGCAGCCTTGATGGCCTCGTCAAAGAGGGCGTCCACCTCGGCGGGCAGGGTGTCGGTCACGGGGTTGAAGTACTTCGGCTCGGGCTTCTCGGTGCCGAATACCGATTGGTTCAGCTCCTTGCGAATCTCGCGCAGCTGCACATTGATTTTGGCCACAGCCTCCATATTGACACCGTGGTCGATGCCGAGCTTGCGGCAAACCACGTCGATAAGTTCAATGGCGGGTGCACCCGTGCCACCCGAGAAGAACCAGCAGTTGGTATCGACCACATCCACACCAGCCACGATGGCAGCCAGTACCGAAGCCAGACCGAAGCCCGGAGTACAGTGGGTATGGAAATCGACGGGAATCGAGATGTTCTGCTTCAAGAGTTTGACGAGCGTAGCGACACGGCGGGGCGGAATCAGACCCGACATATCCTTGATGGTGATCATATCAGCACCCAGGGCTGCCATCTGCTTGGCCTTGTCGAGGAAGTAGGCATCCGTAAAGACGGGCTGCGGCTTCTTCTTGCCCAGCAGACGTTGCAGGAACGAAGGCTCGGGGTACTTCGGATCGACCGTGTAGCAGACGGCGCAGTCGGCAATACCGCCATACTGCTTTACGTACTTGATGGTCGATTTTACGTTGTTTACATCGTTCAGGGCATCGAAGATACGCATAATGCCCAGACCGCTCTGGATGGCGTTGCGGCAGAAACCATCGATGATTTCGTCCGTATAGGGGGCATAGCCGAAGAGGTTGCGACCACGCGACAGGGCCGTCAGCTTCGATACGTCGCCCACTACCTCGTGGATACTCTCCAGACGGGTCCAGGGGTTTTCGCCCAGGTAGCGCATCACCGAGTCGGGTACGGCACCGCCCCATACCTCCATTGCAAAGAATCCGGCCTCTTTGTAGTAGGGCAGACAGCGATTGATCTGCTCCTGATTCATTCGCGTGGCGAACGACGACTGCTGGCCGTCACGCAGCGTGAGATCTCTGATTTTGAGTACTCTTGCCATAATCTGTTCTATTTTTGATGAGTTACAATCTTAGTTAAGTGTTTTTTAACCTTCAAAGATAAACAAAATATCGTAAAAGGCAACATTTTTTCTTAAAAATCATCCCTCTTCGGGCATCATTTCGGCAAACTTTATACCTTTGTGGCATCATTACCGAACAGAATGCTCTCGCCTGTTGCCATATTGCTGACCCTTGTAGGGTATGTCGTGCTGCTGCTCCTGGTGGCACGCCTCTCGGTGCGCCGTACCTCGAACAGTGGTTTCTTTACGGCCGACCGCCGTTTGGCGTGGTATCAGTTGTGGCCGGCGATGATCTCGGCAGCGATGTCGGGAGTAACCTTCGTCTCGGTCCCCGGCTCGGTGGCCGCAGATGGATTTTCCTATCTGCAAATGGTGGCCGGCTTTACGGTGGGGCAGATGGTGGTGGCCTATTGGCTTGTTCCGCTCTTTTATAGGTGGGGATATCGCTCTATCTACGAATACTTTGGCGATCGCTATGGCGTGGTTGCTCACCGCTCGGGTGGTTGGTTTTTCTTCCTCTCGAAACTCTTGTCTTCGGCCCTTCGGTTGTTTGTGGTCGTGACCGTCTTGCAATCGTTGTTGTTCGGGGTGTTGGGTGTTTCGTTCGGATGGAGTGCCCTTTTGGTGGTGCTGGTCGTGTGGGGCTATACCTACCGAGGGGGAGTGCAGGCGGTGATTGCTGCCGATTGGGTTAAAACGCGCTTGATGTTGGCCGCTTTGGTCGGGACGATTTATGCCTTGATAACGGCGCTCGATGGCTCGGTGGGCGAGTTGTGGCAGTCGATGTGGGTCGATGAGCGTTCTCGTGTGTTGTTCTTGGACGACGCCTCGTCGGAGCGTTATTTCTGGAAGATGTTTGTGGCAGGCGTCGTGTTGTTGGTGGCTATGACGGGGCTGGATCAGGATATGATGCAGCGCAATTTGGCCTGCCGTTCGGTACGGGATGCCCAACGCAACATCCTTCTTACGGCCCTTTGTCAGGCGGTGGTCATTGCCCTCTTTTTGGTGCTTGGTTGGCTCTTGTGGCGCTATGCGGCCGTGCGAGAAATGGCGGTAGAAGGCGGTGGTGACAGCCTCTTTTCCGAGGTGGCCGTTTCGGGCGGTTTGCCTCGTTGGGTCGGTGTGCTGTTTGTGCTTGGATTTGCGGCGGCGAGCTTCTCGTCGGTGGGTGCTTCGCTGACGGCATTGACCACCTCGTTTTCGGTGGATGTAATGGGTGGTAAGCGCCTTGATGAGAAACAATTGGAGCGCACAAGAAAGGTTGCCCATTCGGCCATTGCCCTGCTGCTTTTCGGCTTGGTTTTGTGCTTTGGACGATGGGCTGATGAGAGCGCCATCAACCTGGTCTATAAGGTGGCGAGTTACACCTACGGACCCATCCTCGGCCTGTTCCTTTTCGGGCTGTGGAGTCGCCTTTGTGTGCGGGATGGTTGGGTCTGGCTGATCGTGGTTGTTGCCCCCTTGCTGACCGCCCTTTTGCAATGGGGTGCCGAGCGGTGGTGGGGCTATGAAATAGGCTTTGAACTGCTGCTCTACAATGCTGCTCTGGTGATGGTCGGCTTGTGGCTGATTCGTCGGCCGAAGGCTACTTCTTGAAGATGAAATAGACGGCCAAAATCAGACAGACGAAGCCCGCCAGATGGTTCCAACGCAACGCTTCGTTGCGCATAAAGAGGAGCATAAAACCCGTAAAGACGGTGAGCGATACAACCTCCTGAATTACCTTCAGTTGCCACAGCGTAAAGGGGCCTCCATAGACCATCGAACCGATGCGGTTGGCGGGAATCATAAAGCTGTATTCGGCCAGGGCTACGCACCACGAAATGAGGATGATGGTGATGATGCCCAGCTTCTCGAAGCGGGATTTGAAGGCGATATTTCCGTACCAGGCCAGCGTCATAAAGCTGTTCGAGATGACCAAAAGGCCGATGGTGGCGAGTGCTTTGAACATAGTATGCAACGTTTTTGACGGCGCAAAAGTAGAAAAATAAATGGAAACAACAACCTTAAAGGCAAAGAAATACGCCTTGGTGACGGGTGCCGCCTCGGGAATGGGGCGATCCTATGCCCTTCGGTTGGCCGAGTGTGGCTATGCGTTGGTGGTGGTCGATTGCCAAGCCGAGCGGCTCGAGGTGGTGGCCGATGAAATCCGCCGTCAGACAAAGACGGAGGTGAAAAGTCTGGTGCAGGATTTGACGGCCGCTGGCTCGGTCGAACAACTTTATACCCAAACCGAAGGACAAGGCCTTGAAGTCGAGGTGGTTGTAAGTAATGCGGGCCGCCTCTTGTTTGGCGGTTTTGCTTCGGCATCGGAGACTGATGTCGAGTCGCTCATAATGCTCCACTGCTCCGTAACAACCCATCTTTGTCACCGCTTTGGTGCTCGGATGCGGGAACGAGGTCGGGGCTATTTGCTGCTAATGAGCTCCACGACAGCCCGTATGGGGTTGCCCTCGATCGCCCTCTATGCCGCTACGAAACGCTACATCGATACGCTCGGCTCGGCCCTGCACGATGAGTGGGCCAACGATGGGGTGGCGGTGACGGTCGTCTGCCCCGGTGCGGTCGATACGCCCTTCTATGCGCTTGACGAAAAGATGCGTCGTTGGCTGTTGCGTCTGGGGGTGATGCTAACGCCCGATGAAGTGGTGCGTCGTGCCCTGCGTGCCCTGTTTTACAAACGGAAACATCTGACCCCGGGATGGGCGGCCAAACTGATGGTTGCATTATGTGCAATTTGCCCCTCTTGGATAGTTCGACAGATTGTTAAAATAGGGTGGGTTAAGCGTCTGTTAGCCTAATTGTTCGATAGAGGTGATTTTCGAAAAATCTTCGACCACGACATCGGCCAATTGCTCTTTGAGAATCACCTCCGACGGAAGGGTTGTGGCAATGGCGACAATCGACCCTGCACCTGCCCGTCGGGCGGCCTCGAATCCGGCTCGTGCATCCTCGAAAACAATGCACTCTTCAGGCTTGACGCCCAGTGCTTTTGCGGCCGTCAGATAAATCTCGGGTTCAGGTTTGCATCGGCTCACCATATCGCCCGAAATCTTCACCTCGAAATACTCTTCGATTTTACAACTCGAAAGAACGAACTCCACATTCTGTCGGCAGCCCGACGAGCCGACGGCGCACCGTATGCCCGCTTTGCGTAGCAGCTCCAACAGCTCTTTTAACCCTTTGACGGGGGCGATTTCGGGGGCGTAGATGGTGCGGTAAATCTCCTCCTTCTCGTCACCCAATGCCTGCAAGCCCCGCTCGCGGATTACCTCCTCGGGAAGTAACATCCGCATAATGTCGTCCGACCCCATCCCGAAGGCCTTTTCGAGTTTCGTGCGCCAATCCTTCACCCCATAGCGGTTGCAGAAGAGCTCGAAGGCCCGAACGTGTACGGCCGAATTATCGACCAGCGTGCCGTCCATATCGAAGATGGCCGCCTTTTTTGGCAGGTTGTTGTTCATGCTTTCAACTGAAAAATTACAAATTCGGGGGCAAAATTACACTTTTTTGCCGAAAACCTCCTTCGGAGTTTTGTGTTTTGCTATTTTCTGCCTACCTTTATACGATTAAAAAAGCAAATCACATTAAACCTAAACAATATGCAGATTAAAGAACTGATGTTGCAGGCTGAGAAGAACCGCAAACGCCTCGTCGAGGTGGTTCAGATCGCCAAGGCCGGTCACATTGGCGGAGGTCTTTCGTCGATGAATATGCTGACGGCACTCTATTTCCAGGTAATGAATATCGACCCCAAGAATCCCAAGTGGGAGGAGCGTGACCGCTTCGTGATGAGTAAGGGTCACTGCGTCGAGGCACTCTACAGCGTGTTGGAGAATCGTGGTTTCATCTCGAAAGAGCTGACCGACACCTACGGTCAATTCGATACGCCTCTGGCTGGTCACCCTACTATCGAGGTGCCGGGTATCGAGGTCAATAGCGGTGCACTGGGTCACGGCCTTCCGATTGGCGTGGGTATGGCCATTGCCGCCAAGATGGATAAGAAAAATTGGAAGACCTACGTACTGATGGGCGATGGTGAGCAGGGCGAAGGCTCGATTTATGAGGCCGCCATGGCCGGTAGCCACTACAAGCTCGACAACCTGGTGGCCATCATCGACCGCAACGGCTTGCAGATTAGCGACACGACCGAGAACGTGATGGCGCTGGAGTCCTTCTCGGAGCGTTGGGGTGCCTTTGGCTGGGATGTAATCGAGATCAATGGCGACAAGATGGAGGAGATCGTGGCCGCCTTCGAGAGTATCGACTACACGAACGGCAAACCCCATCTGATTGTTTCACGCACCACGAAGGGTTGTGGCGTGAAGCTGATGGAGAACATCCTGAAGTGGCACCACGGTGTTCCCACCCAGGCCGAGTACGAGGAGGCTATTGCCGAAATCGAGGCCCGTATCGAGTCTTTAACGAAATAATTGCGACCCCGAACTATGGAGATTAAAAGTGTACCTTGCCGTCAAAGCTTCACCGATACGCTCGTGGAGCTGGCAAAAGAGGATAAAAACATTGTAGCCGTTACGACCGATGCCCGTGGCTCGGTGACGCTGACCAAATTCTTTAACGAACTGCCCGAGCAGGCCGTCGAGTGCGGTATTGCCGAGCAGGATGCCGTAGGTATTGCGGCAGGTCTTGCCCACTCGGGTAAGAATACCTTTGTGTGTGGCCCTGCCTGCTTCTATGTAGCCCGCGCGTTGGAGCAGGTAAAGGTCGATGTGGCCTACTCGCAGAATCCGGTCAAGATTCTGGGTGTGAGCGGCGGTGTGGCCTATGGTGCGCTGGGTGCTACTCACCACAGCCTGCACGATATTGCCGTGTTGCGTACCTTCCCCGGTATGAATGTCTATCTGCCGTGCGATGCCCGCCAGACCCGCAAGTTGGTGCAGGCGTTGGTTAAGTTGCCCGAGCCGGGTTATGTCCGTGTGGGTCGCAATGCCGTGCCTGATGTCTATGAGAACGACGACTTCGAGTTCGAACTGGGTAAAGCCACGCTTTTGAAGGAGGGTAAGGATTTGACCATCATCGGTTGCGGTGAGACGGTTTACCACTGTCTGAAGGCGGCCGAAATGTTGGAGGAGCAGGGCATCAGCGCCCGTGTGCTCGATATGCACACCCTCAAACCTGCCGACGAGGAGGCCATTCTGAAGGCTGCCCGTGAGACGGGTCGTATCCTGACCGTCGAGGAGCACAGCCGCTATGGCGGTCTGGGTGGCATCGTGACGGAGATCACCTCCGAGAAGTGCCCCGTGCCGGTGCGCATCCTGGGTATTCCCGACGAGAATGTCATCCACGGCAAGCCGCTGGAGATTTTCCGCCACTACCACCTCGACAAGGAGGGTATTGTAGCCGAAGTGTTGGACTTTGTCAAGTAGTCAGATGAAGAGTTACATCATTGCAATCGACCAAAGCACGTCGGCTACGAAAGCCATCCTCTTTGATGAGCAGTGCCACCTGTGCGGTCGAGTGAATATCGATCACAAGCAGTATTACCCCAAAGCGGGGTGGGTCGAGCACGATGCCGAGGAGATCTACGCCAATGCCGTCGAGGCTGTGAAGCGGCTGATGGCGACTGTCGAGACCGAGGCCGATGCCCGCTTCTCGCTCGCCATTACCAACCAACGTGAGACGGTGGTGGTGTGGAACGCCCAGACGGGTAAGCCTGTCTCGAAGGCGGTCGTTTGGCAGTGCCAGCGTGGTGCCGATATCTGCCGTGAACTGAAGGAGGCGGGTCACGAAAAGACCTTCCTTAAGAAGAGCGGCCTCTTGATTGACCCCTACTTCTCGGCCAGTGGCGTGAAGTGGATTCTGGACAACGTGGAGGGTGCTCGTGAAGCGGCCGAGCGTGGCGAACTGCGTATGGGTACGATGGATACCTGGTTGGTATGGAAGCTGACCAATGGTGCCTGCCACGTCACCGACTATACGAATGCGTCGCGTACGTTGCTCTTCAACATCCACACGCTCGACTGGGACGACGAACTGCTGGGTCTGTTTACCGTGCCCCGCTCGATGATGCCCGCGGCGATGCCCTGCGACTCGATTTTCGGCCGCACGACCATCGAGGGGCTCTTCCCCGAGGGGATTGAGATTGCCGGTATGCTGGGCGACTCGCACGGTGCATTGGCCGGACAGATGTGCTTCGAGGCCGGTATGGGCAAGGCTACCTATGGCACCGGATCGTCGGTGATGGTCAATATCGGCGAGGAGGCTGTTGCCGCCCCCGAGGGGTTGGTTACGTCGGTGGGCTTTGCCGCCAAAGGCAAGGTCTTCTATGCCTTCGAGGGTAACATCCACTGCACGGGTGCTACGCTGCGTTGGCTGACCGATCAGCTGCAACTCATCGCTTCGCCTGCCGAGACCGAGGCCCTGGCTACGAGTGTCGAGAGCACGAACGGTGTCTATCTGGTGCCCGCCTTTGCAGGTCTGGGTGCACCGTGGTGGAATTCGGAGGCGAAGGCCATCATTGCAGGTATGACCCTCTCGACCACCAAGGCTCACGTGGTGCGTGCTGCGTTGGAGGCTATTCCCTACCAGATTAAGGATTTGGTCGATTTGATGACCGGTCAGGCAGGAGTGGTGCTGAAGGAGCTGCGTGTGGATGGAGGTCCGACCAAGAACGGCTTTTTGATGCAGTTCCAAGCAGATATGCTGGGTGCTACGATCAATCGTGCCGACATCGAGGAGGCCTCGGCCCTGGGTGCTGTGGTGATGAACGGCCTGGCTCGTGGCGTATGGGCTACGTTGGACGAGGTGGCTCAGCTGCGCACGTCGGACAACCGCATCCTGCCCACGATGGCCGAAGAGAAGCGTGCCGCACTCTACGGCGGCTGGTTGGAGGCCGTGAAACTCGTCAATAGAAAATAAGTAAAAACCAATAACTAAAACCTGAAAACTATGTATTTTCCCGCGAAACCCGGAAAAGAGACCTTTGGTCTGATTATCGGCACCCGTGCCTACTTCAACTCGGCACTCGCCATTGATGTTCGTAAGACCCTCTGTGAGCAGCTGGAGAAGGCCGGCTACGGCTATGTAATTTTGGATGTGGCCGAGACGCTGACCGACGGTGCAATGGAGACCGTTGAGGATGGTCGCAAGTGCGCCAAGTTGTTCCGTGAGTACCGTGACCAGATTGACGGTATCATCGTCTCGCTGCCCAACTTCGGCTTCGAGGTGGGTATCATCAACGCCATTGCTCGTGCCGAGCTGAATGTGCCCGTGCTGGTGCAGGCTTGCGATGACGAGAACGATAAGGTCGATTTGGATAGCCGCCGCGATGCCTTCTGTGGCAAGATCTCGGTGTGCAACAACCTCTATCAGTATGGTATTCCCTTCACCGACACCGAGTTGCATACCTATTCGATTCACTCGGAGCTGTTGATGAAGGACATCAATAAGTTTGCCGCCACGTGCCGCACTGTGAAGAATCTGACGCACGCCCGCATCGGTCAGATCGGTACCCGTCCCCTGGGCTTCAATACCTGCCGTGCCAGCGAGAAGCTGCTGCAGGCTACGGGCATCACGGTAGTTCCCGTCGATCTGTCGGAGATTGTCTTTGCTGCTCAGCGTTACGATAGTGAGGCTGCCGCCTTGAAGAGCAAGATGGAGGAGATTCAGGCCTACGCCAAGGTGCCCGACGACCACGCCGACAAGGTGATTCGTATGGCCAAGTTCAGCCTCGCTGTGGAGGAGTGGCTGGCCGCCAACGAGTGTGATGCTGCCGCCATCCAGTGCTGGGATTCGTTGGAGCAGAACTACGGCTGTGCCGCCTGCACCACGATGAGTATGCTGGGTGAGAAGCTCATCCCTTGCGCTTGCGAGACCGATATCGCCGGTGCTGTTTCGATGTACGCCCTGACGCTGGCCGCAGATCGTCCCTCGACGCTGCTCGACTGGAACAACAACTTCGCCGAGGACCGCAACAAGTGCGTCTGCACCCACTGCGGTAACGCTCCCAAGAGCTTCGTGCAGAACGAGATTTCGCTCGATACGCTGGGCGTGTTGGGCCGTACGTTGGGCAAGGTCAATACGTTTGGTGCCGTGCAGGGCAAGTGCACCGAGGGTGAGTTCACCTTCTTCCGCATCTCGACCGACGACACGCTGGGTGTGATTAAGAGCTACCTGGGTAAGGGCCGTATGACCAACGATCTTTATCCGATGGCCGGTTGCATCGCCGTAACGGAGGTGGATAACCTGCAGAAGCTCTTGAAGTACATCTGCAAGAACGGCTTTGAGCACCACGTAGCTATGGTTCGCTCGAACGTGGTGGATGTAGTGGCCGATGCCGTCGAGAACTACCTCGGTTGGGATCTGTATCTCCACGAGTAACCTTTTCAGAAAGGATTTAAGCGGGTATTTTCTGCGTTACGCTTGAGGCCGAAATCCTCACATACGGTGCTGTATGCTGCGGTTTCGCCCTCTTTGCAAGCCTTGAAAATCCACCCCTTAAATCCTTTCTGTGTTTTTAATCTATCGAATCGATATGAAAAGACTTCTTCTCCTGGTGATGGCACTGGTCGCCATTTGCGGAGCACAAGCCCAACAGCCCGTCTATGTTTATGGCGTAGATTATGCGCAAACCAAGGTCTTTGGTGCAAGTGAATCAGCAAGTGAGTTTGTGTCTGCTTTTGCCGGTATCAATAATTTATTATACGGAGAGGCTGAAAAATATGATTTTAGTAAGGTGCTTGGCACGACCAACTATGAGATTTATCACGATGTGATGATTCAGCGATTGCAACAAAGCGACTTTTCTAACCTATTCGCCCGAACCCGAGCTATCCCTGTGTTGGATGTTCCGCAAATCATAGCAACCTACCAACTGCCCCATCAAGAGGGTGTTGGTTTTGTTATGATAGCACGAATGTTAAATAAGTCTGACAATCAAGGCTCCTACTACGCTGTGTTGTTTGATGTTGCATCGCGCAAAGTGTTGATGCAAATTGAATTAACAACCAAAAGCCGTGGCTTTGGTTTGCGAAACTTTTGGGCATATACCGTATATAATGCAACCAAACAGTTGCGAATGAATATACCGACTAGTGGCCAATAACACAAAATTGAAAAAACAATGAAATACCTTAAAACGATTCTTTTGGGTCTGGTGGTGATGGCCTTTGCCGCCTGCACCGCACCCGTTGAGACCGAGCGTGAGGTCTATATCTTTACCGGTCACCGTGAGCCGGCACTCGATGGTCTGCACCTCTTGTACAGCTACGATGGCTACAAGTGGGACAGCCTGCAGGGTACCTGGCTGACGCCGATGATCGGCAACAAACAACCCGAGTACTTCAACCACCACTCCAACAAGATGGAGGAGGCGAAGTATGCCCCCCAGTCGATGATGCGCGACCCCTCGGTGGTGCAGGGTCCCGATGGTACGTTCCACCTGGTTTGGACGCTGGCCTGGTCGGGTGAGAAGGCCTTTGGTTATGCCTCGTCGAAGGATCTGATTCATTGGAGCGAGCAGCAGGCCATTCCCGTAATGGCGGGCGAGCCGACGAACAACGTATGGGCTCCCGAGATCTTCTACGACGCCCCCAACGAGCAGTATATCATCGCTTGGTCGTCGTCGATTCTTCCCGAGAACTACACCGAAGCCGACAAACTCGGCTCGAATGGTTGCCACCGTGCCTACTACACCACCACGAAGGATTTTGTGGAGTTCAGCCCCAAGAAACCCTTCTACGACCCGGGTTTCAACTCCATAGACGGCTTTATCGTAAAGCGTGCCGAGAGCGACTATGTACTCATCATCAAGGATAACCGCAAGCCCGGCTACAGCGATCTGTTCTGCGTCTTTGCCGACAACGCCGAAGGCCCTTATGCCAACCCGACCGAGAAGTTTGCTCCGACCTATTCCGAAGGTGCTTGCGCCATTCAGGTAGGCGACGAGTGGCTGATCTACTTCGATGTCTATCGTCAGTACCGTTTCGGTGCCGTGAAGACGACCGATTTCAAGACCTTTACCCCCATCGACGACCAAATCTCGATTCCCGCGGGCCACAAGCACGGCACAATTATCAAGGTTAAGGAGTCGGTGCTCAAGACCCTCTTGGAGGAGCAGGAGCGTCGCTACGGCAAAACGGAGTAATCTGAAAACACGGCGATTATGAAACGTTTGATGCTCTTCTTGGCGGCGCTTTGCGTAGCCCTTCCCCTTATCGGCCAGCCGCTGCGCACCGAGCAACTCATCGAGAAGTGGCAGTTCCGTCGTGACCACCAAATCAAAGCTACAGATGGGTGGCAGGAGGTGACCATTCCGCACGATTGGGCCATCTACGGCCCCTTCTCGCGCGACCACGATTTGCAGGTGGTTGCGGTGGTGCAGAATGGCGAAAAGACGGCTACCGCAAAGACCGGTCGCACGGGTGGCCTGCCCTATATGGGCAAGGGTGCCTATCGCACTACGTTGCAGATTGACAATAGCGAGAATGGCCGCTACATCCTGCTCTTTGATGGTGCAATGAGCGAGGCGCAGGTCTTTGTCAATGGCCGACAGGTGGGCTATTGGCCCTATGGCTACAACTCCTTCTGGTGCGATGCAACCGAGGCGGTGAAGGCGGGCGAGAATCGGGTAGTGGTACTGCTCGAGAACAAGCCTCAATCTTCTCGTTGGTACCCGGGTGCTGGTCTCTATCGCAAGGTGCGCCTCCTGACCCTGCAGCAGATGCACATCCCCGTGTGGGGTACGCAAATCACGACCCCCTATGTGGGTGAGGAGTATGCCTCGGTGACGCTCAAAACCGAGGTGAAGGGCGTCTCGGACAAGCAGCCCGTGACCCTTCGTACCATCATTCGCAATGCCGAGGGTGAGGTGGTTGCCGAGAAGCGGGATACCCGTAATATATATTATGGTATGCCCTTCGAGCAGCACCTGACGGTGGATAATCCCCAACTGTGGTCGCCCGAAACGCCCTACCTCTACACGGCTCATACGACTCTCTACGACGGTGAGCGTGCGATGGATGAATATACCACCCGCTTTGGTATCCGTACCATTGAGTTGCGTGCCGACAAGGGCTTTTTCTTGAATGGAAAGTTGCGCAAATTCAAGGGCGTCTGCCTGCACCACGACCTCGGTCCGCTGGGTGCAGCCATCAACAAGGCTGCCATTCGTCGTCAGCTCACCATCTTGAAGGATATGGGTTGCGATGCCATCCGTACGTCGCACAATATGCCCGCCGAGGAGTTGGTTGAGCTGTGTGATGAGATGGGCTTTATGATGCAGTTGGAGCCCTTCGATGAGTGGGATGTGGCTAAGTGCCAGAACGGCTACCACCGCTTCTTTGACGAGTGGGCCGAGAAGGATATGGTCAATATGTTGCGCCACTACCGCAACAACGCCTCGGTGGTGATGTGGTCGGTGGGTAACGAGGTGCCGACTCAGTGGAATACGGAGGGGTATAAGGTTGCTTCGTGGTTGCAGTCGATTTGCCACCGTGAGGACCCTACCCGTCCCGTGACCTGCGGTATGGATCAATTCCCCCGTGTGCTGGAGAATGGCTTTGCTGCCCAGTTCGATGTGGCGGGCTTCAACTACCGTGTTCACTTCTACGAGCGTGGCTATAAGACCCTGCCGCAGAATCTGATTCTCGGCTCGGAGACCACCTCAACGGTCAGCTCGCGCGGAGTTTATCACTTCCCCGTCGCGACGGCCAAGAATGCTATCCATTCCGACCACCACTCCTCGGGCTACGATACCGAGTGTTGCTCGTGGTCGAATCTGCCCGATTTGGACTTTGCCGTTAATGACGACTTCCCTTGGCTGATTGGTCAGTTTGTCTGGACAGGTTTTGACTACCTGGGTGAGCCTTCGCCCTACGATACGGATGCCTGGCCCAACCACTCGTCGATGTTCGGCATTGTCGATTTGGCCTCCATTCCTAAGGATCGTTATTGGCTCTACCGTTCGATTTGGAACACCGAGTCGCCGACGCTGCACATCCTTCCCCACTGGAATTGGAAGGACCGTGAGGGCGAGACGACCCCCGTCTTTGTCTATACCTCCTATCCCGAGGCCGAACTCTTTGTCAATGGCAAGAGTCAGGGGCGTCGGGCGAAGAGCAAGAAGAGCGATATGGAGCGTTATCGCCTGATGTGGAACGAGGTGAAGTACGAACCCGGTGAACTGCGTGTTGTGGCCTACGACAAGGCGGGTAACGTGGCCGCCGAGAAACGTGTGGTGACGGCCGGAAAGCCCTATGCAGTGCGTTTGACGGCCGATCGTACGACTCTGGAGGCTACGGGCGAGGATTTGGCCTATGTAAATGTGAGCGTGGTGGATAAGGCCGGAAACCCCGTGCCGACCGAGAGCCGTGAGGTACAGGTCAAGGTGACGGGAGCGGGTAAGTTCCGTGCGATGGCCAACGGCGACCCCACGTCGCTGGAGCTGTTCCACCTGCCGAAGATGCACCTCTTCAGCGGCCAGCTTACCACCCTGGTGCAGAGTGGCACTTCGAGCGGCGAAATCGAGGTGACGGTTACGGCCAAAGGCCTCAAGCCCGCCACCCTGAAATTGCAGGTCGAGTAACGCTGCTATAGACACAAAAAAGCCGAGGCGAAAACCTCGGCTTTTTTGTTGGTTTGGGGAATGCTACGAGATGGGAAGGTCGCTCATATTGACCTTCTCGAAGCGGTAACCCAGGCGGCGCAACTCGAGCGAGGCACCGATGCGGAACAAGACTCGGGTGGTGCGTGCAAAGATGTAGAAGGCCTTGGTGCTTTGTGCCTCGACCTCCTCACGGCGAATCATCGTGATGGCCAAATGGGCGCAACTGCGCATGATGTCCTCGATGCGGGTGGCTGCCTCCTCGTCGAGCTGCAGCCCCAAAATATCCTGCACAATGTGCTCGTCCATATCGTCGAAGCCCTCTTTGCCGTGCAGCTCCTCGTAGGGTGCTTCGGCCTTGGCCTCCCAATTTGTGTCCCACCAATGAGCTACGGCCATACCCACATAACCCGCCCAAGCGATGGCGGCAGCGGGGTATTGGTTGATCTGGCTCACCGAATCGGCCATATAGTGCGGTGCATACTCCTTCCAGCGCAGGTCGATATCCTCGCTCGAAAGCAGTGTGCCCTCCAACATTCCGTGCGAGGTGCAGAGCTTCAGCAGCTCGACCTGCAAGTTGTTCTCGAATGTATCAAAGTATTCGTTCTGTTCCATAGCGACGGCAAAGATAGCAAATCGTTGCGCCTCCTCCAAATTATTTTCGCTCTCGCAGTGCCTGCAACCAACGCTCCATTTCGCCCGTCCACTCCCGTTTGTAGGGCATCGAGTCGTTGTAGCCCCATCCGTGGCCGCCCGTGGGGTAGATCAGAAGCATTGCCTCGATCTTTTGTTGGCGCAGGGCGAGGAAGTAGTCGATGCTGTTTTGGCAGGGTACCGTGCGGTCGTCGGCCGAGCAGAGCAGGAAGGCGGGAGGTGTGTCGGCCTTGACCTGCTTGCTAACCCAATAGCGATTCACGGCCTCGTCACTCTCGTCGCCACCCAACAAGGAGGGCGCCATAAAGCGATTCATTGCCGTGAAGGGGTAGAAGAGGATCTGGAAGTCGGGGCGATCCTCCTTGGATGTGAATTGCGTGGCAGCCTGGGCGGCCAGATTACCTCCGGCCGAGGCTCCCATAATTCCGACCAATTCGGGATTGACGTTCCACTCCGAGGCTCGCTCGCGCAGCAGTCGAATGGCTTGCAGGGCATCGCTGATCGGAATCGAGATGTCGCCGTTGGGCATACGGTATTTCAGCACCGCATAGGTGATGCCCTGACGATTAAACCACTCGGCCATATCGTGCCCCTCGTGATTCATTGCCAGGCGGCGATAACCCCCACCCGGGCAGGAGATGATGGCCGGGCCGGGCGTGGCGGCAGGGTAGATGTAGAGCGTGGCTTGCGAGATGTTGGCCACACGTCCATTTTCGAGCGGTTGTTCGGGACCCGTTAGGCCATTCTCTTTCGGGGCACCGTCGGGCCATACCTCCACCACGATGGGCTTGGGTTGTGCGCTGAGGGTCGTCGAGCCGACCACGAAGAGCAGCAGAAGAAGTAGTCGTTTCATTGTTAAAAGTGTTTAGTTGGACGTTTGTTTTCTACAAAGTTAGCAAAAGTTGGCGATTTTTTCGGCTAAATTCTTATCTTTGTTCATCAAACGCTACGACTATGAAGAAACGCAATGTGGCTTTGGCCCTTT
This sequence comes from Alistipes sp., assembly GCA_017436185.1. The sequence continues at coordinate 79,447 of JAFSDP010000008.1, forward strand.
CGAGTGGCGGTCCTCGCGGATTTGCCTACATTGGTGCCATCGAGGAGTTGGAGGCAAGAGGCTACGCCATCACCTCGGTAGCAGGTTCGTCGATTGGCTCATTGGTGGGTGGTGTCTATGCGACGGGCCATCTGCCCCAATTCAAGGAGTGGCTCTTTGCACTCAATGGGTGGAAGGTCTTTTCGCTGATGGACCTCTCGATGAGTGCCAACCACTTTGTGAAGGGTGAGAAGATTATTGCGGCGATGCAGGAGATTGTCCCCGACGTCAATATCGAGGAGTTACCCATTGCTTTTCGTGCCATTGCCACTGACCTCTATACGGGTGAGGAGGTGGTTTTCGATAGCGGCAAACTCTTTACGGCCATCCGTGCCTCCATCTCTATTCCCTCGCTTTTTCGTCCCGTGCCGCACGGACTGACGACCTTGATCGATGGTTTTATTGCCAATTGTCTGCCTCTGGATCGGGTGGTGCGCAACGAGGGAGATTTGTTGGTGGCTTTCGATGTGAACGACATCAATGTGGAGCGTATTCGTACCACCTTGCAGCAAGAGCACGAGGCGTTGCAGGTCGATACCGCCTTCGAGGAGCAGAAACGTGCTGAGATTCGTGCCGTATGGGACGAGGCCTCGGCAATGACGGATCAAAGTCTGGTTCAGCGCATCAAATATGCCGGTCTGAAGGCCTTTCCGCTGCTGCGTGAACTGTGGAACTACGACGAACAGTACAACGAAGATACGGCGATGATTTACGGCGGATCGTACTACAATCTCATCGACCGCTCGTTCAGTTTGATGAACCACCGCCAAACTGAACTCTCGATTGCTCTGCATCGGCCCGATGTGGTGGCGCGTATGCCCTTTGATGCCTATGGCGATTTGGCCGACTACGCCAAAGCCGAGGAGATTGCCGAGTTGGGCCGTTCGTTGATGGCCGAGGCACTCGATCGGTTTGAAGAACAGCAATCAGCACAATAAGAAAAGGCTTTCCCGAGCGGAAAGCCTTTTTCGATGGTTAGGGGACCACCGTGATGATAAATCTTGCGTAGGAGGTCATTCGTGGCAGTGCCATATCGTAGGCCTCCAGCAAGATGTGAATGGTCTCGGGTTGGGTGACCTCGGGGGCGGTGAAGGTAACCTGATCCTTCCCTTCGAAGAGCAAATCAACACTCCCCGTATAGCTGCCGCCCGAGGTTTGACACCAGTCGGTGCGGTACTCTTCGATGCGCTTCTCGGGATCCTCGTCGAGCCAGGCTCGGGTGCGCCCCTTCTGCTCCCACATATGGCCTCGAATGCGCCAAGCACCCTCCACGTCACGGGGGTCTCGGTCACAAATTCGAGCCGTCAGCGTCACCTTTTCGCCACGCTTGACCGTGCGGTCCAAGCCACCCTCGACGGTGATTTCGGGGGCGTGGTTGGCCTCCTCGTAGGTGGGGGTGATGCACCACTCCAGGCGGGCCTGAAAGTCTCGTAAGGCGGGCTCCAGCCACTCACGCAACGAGCCGAGGCTGACATCACGATAGACATTCTCGAACCCCTCGACCCGATAAAAACGACCGCCCCAACCGCCATAGGTGGGGTGCTCGTAGGAGCGCATACCGTTGTCGATGCTGTAGAGGAAGGCCGGTGTATCTCCCTCGCTGATGTAGGGTTGGGTATAGAACTTGCCCAACGGATTTTTGCCGTTTTGCAGGTATTGGCGGATGAAGTTGTCGCTGTTGGTCATTGTGCCGTAGTCCCAGCTGCCACTGAAGTGGTGGCTCAACAGAATGGTCGCCTTCGGGTGGTGACGCTCGATGTAGTTGCCCGCTGCATCCTGATACCAGATGCAGTAGAGCACGGCTTTGCTGATGGCTCGATCATACTCCTCGGGGTAGGCCGTTTTGAGCTTCTGGAAGGCCTTGGCGGCGGTGTTGCCTCCGCCCCAGCACTGGATGAATACGGGGCGGGGGTCCTCCTCCAACAGCACCTCGATGATGCGCTCCGAACCGGGCGTGTCGGCCCACTCGGTGGGGTCAATCAGCGGCTCCATACCGGGCAGGAGCGTCTTGTAGGAAATCCCCTGCGGAATATGATCGGGATCCTCGTCACCCACATAGATAACTTTGCGCAATGCATCGGCCGTGGGATACTCTTTGTCGTGCACCAAAAGGTTCGAATAGACCTCTTCGTAGGCGGCCAACTGCTCCTCGATCCACGGCTCCGAACTCCACCCTTTGCGTTGGAAGCAGGAGTTGGATTGGATGATGGCATCTACCTGCATATCGTTGGTGTAGAGCAGGAAATGGACCATCGAGCAACGGTCGTCCACCTCACCGTCGGTCATTACAATTACACGGGGTTTGCCCTCCCATTCGGGTTGGGTCGAGGGGGCTTGTTGTGTGGTGCAACTCGTCGCCGCCAGAAGAGTCAATGCGAAAATAAGATGCTGTTTCATGGTTGTTATGGGTTAGTTGTACAATCGGATGATGACCAGCTCGCCTCGGGTGCCGATGCGGAACGGCGGGCCCCACAACGAGAGGCCGCTTGAGACGTAGATGTGGCTGTTCGACCAACGTCGATAGCCGTGACTCTGCTCGTAGAGGTGGTCTGTTAGAAGGCTCATCGGCCACACCTGACCGTGGTGGGTATGGCCACTCAGTTGCAGCTCCAGCCCCAGCGATTCGGTTTGGTGCAGGTGGTAGGGTTGGTGGTCCAAAAGGATGCGGGGACCCTCGCCCAAGGCCTCTTGTGTCAGCTTTGCGAGCGACTTGCGATGGCGATTCGAGCGGTCGTCACGCCCCAGAAGTTGCACACTATTTTGAAGCGTTACAACACTGTCCTGCAAAAGAGTAATCGGCGTTAGCTCAAGAAATGCTTTACTTTGTTCGATGCCGCTGATGTACTCGTGGTTGCCGGCCACCATATAGAGACCCAACGGGGCTGTGAGGTCGTTGAGCGGTTCGTGCATTCGATCACGATGGAGCGGTGTGGTGGAGTTGTCGATCAAATCGCCCGTAATCAGTATCAGGTCGGGTTGCTCGTGGTTGATCAGGCGTACATAGCGCTCCAACTGCTTGCGGCCGGTCCCCTCGCCCAGGTGTACGTCGCTAAGAAAGGCGATGCGCATTGCTCCACCCTCGATGGGTCGGTCGGTCTGCAGGGCGATGTGTACCACGTTGGGGTGACGATGGTTGATGTAGCCGACCACCAACAGAAGCGTTGTGAAGAGCACAGCCCCGATAAAACCAAATCGAAACGTAAGGCCGCAAAGACGCAACAGATCGACCACCACGAGCGATAAAACCAAATAGAGGGTGACAACCATCCACGATGATCCGACTGTGAAGAGTGTTTGGCTTAGGAGGGCAGGCACGGCGGCGTGGCGCAGCATCATAGCCGCCATCAAGGCAAGGACTGCCACCCAAACGAGTGCCACCACCCCCAGACGCAATGCAAGAGGTTGCCCTGCGAAAAACTGCCACGCACGGTAGCAAATGTAGCCGTTGCCCAAGAGGTAGGCGGCCATTATCGAGAGAAAAAAGAGACGCATCGGTTGCTGACGGAATTGGTTGTTTTGCCAAAGGTAGCAAAAATATCGAAATTACAAAAAAGCACCGAACCCAACAGGGGCTCGGTGCTTTGATTTTTAGAAGACGGCAGCCACGGCGACGACCATCAGCATACTCAAACCGACGAGAAGTGCCACCATTCCGAGGTATCCGCCCTTGGCCGGGGGAGTGACCGGCGTCGGCTGGGGCGGTGGGGTGGCCTTGCGCTGCTGCTTGCGGGGACGTTTCTTCAGGCGCTCAAACCAACTGCTGTAACGCTTGACAATGGGGTCATCGTTGCCACGCACCTGACTCATAAAGGCGAGCTTTCCCTGAATAATCTGGCGAATAGGGGAGCGGTGCGTGCGTTCGCCGTGGTGCTTCGAGAAGCTGATGGCGGCCTCCTTCTCGCCATACTTCTCCCAGATGTAGAGCAGCTGACGCAGTTCGAGAATGTAGTCGCGTGCGACATTGGCTCGACGCTCCACCACAAGGCCCGTTACCTCCATCCTGCGACCCGGGTAGGCGATGTGGGTCTTTCGGTTGTTCAATTTGAGCGAGGTCGCCTTGATGATCTCCTCCATCCGTTGGCGAAACTCCGACCCCGCCTCAAAGCAGTTCTCTTTGGCACTGAACGAGAGGTCGTCGGCATAACGGGTGTAGGTGACGCCGTGTGCCGCACAGAGAGTCAGCAGCTCACGGTCCATACGGCTGCATACGATGTTCGAGAGGATGGGCGAGGTGCACGATCCCTGGGGCAGAACTCGTTGGCCCTTCTTCGGAATGGTGCAGAGCCAGCCCAGAGCGTGGGCCGCCTCCTGACCCATCTTCAGCTCCGAGACCAACGCATCGGTCACCATCTGGTGGGTAATCGAGGGGAAGAAGTCCTTGATGTCGATGTTGAGCAACACGCCACACCCGATATGGGGCAGGGCGTTATTGACCACCGAGCGATTTTTGACAAAGCCGCAAACGGCCGACGAGGGGACAAAAGAGCCCTCCAACAGCGGCAACAAGGCCGATTGGATGGCCTGCATCATCTTTTTGGGAGCGTCGATTTTGCGGCCGCCACCGTGTCGCTTGGGAATCGTGAAATGGCGATAGAGGTAGGGCATCGTGACGCTGGTGGTCAGAAATTTGTAGCGTGCCGGGCTCAGGGGCGAATAACCACTTTGGGTAATGGAGCGGTTGATGGCCTGACGCAACTCCTCGGCGGAGCAGATGGTGGATAGATGGGTAGCCATAGTTGATTTATAGGTATAAAAAAGAGGGGTCGGCGGTTATGTCTACTTATTCCGCTTAGATCCTTCAAGCGGAATCTATGCTTAAATTTTGTGTCAGACGAATACGTCGGACTAAATCTAGATTTTTGAACCTGCCGAACCCCTCTTTGGGTTGCGTGTTTGTATGTAAAGAGTAACAACGTGTCGTGTTTCTATCACAAAGGTAGAAAAAAAATCGAAAAAAATGAGTATCTTTGACATAATTATGAAAAAACTCCTCAAAAATCTCGGTATTTGGATTCTGATAGCGATGCTGCTCGGCATCGTTGTCGGTGTGGTGATGGGCGAAGAGGCCTCGCTGTTTGCTCCCCTTGGGGCGCTCTTTATTCAACTCATCAAGATGTTGGTGGTGCCTCTGGTGGCCATCTCGATTATCTCGGGTGCCGCCACGTTGGGCGGTAGTCGCTCGGCAGGGCGCATCGGTGTGGTCAGCATTGGCTATATTATGATTACAACCGTGGTCGCCATCTTGTTGGCCATTGGTGTCGGATTGCTCTTTACGCCCGGTGCAGGGTTGAGTGCCGAAGGGGTAGGTGCCATTTTGGCTCAAGCCTCGGCCGAAAGCGGCTCGGCCCCCGAAATGACCTTCTGGGGGGTGGTGTTGGAGATGATTCCTACCAATCCGATTAAGGCTTTTGCCGAAGGGAACATTCTGCAGATTATTGTCTTCGGTCTCTTCTTGGGCTTTGGCGTGGCTGCCCTTTCGGAGGCGAAACGTGCGAAGGTGATTGCAGGGCTGAACTACCTGCTGGAGGCCTTGATTTGGTGCATCGACAAGGTGATGTGGGTGGCTCCCATCGGTGTCTTTGGTCTGATGGCCGAGGCAACGGGTACGTTCGGTTTCGATGTGCTGTGGAAGGTGGCCAACCTGCTGTGGGTCGATGTGCTGGCCGTGTTGGTGATGGGACTTTTGATCTATCCGCTGACGCTGATGCTCTTTGGCGGTGCAGGTTGGAAGGGGCTCAAACGCTTCTTTAAGGCGATGGTGCGTCCCCAGATTATCGCCTTCTCGACCGCTTCGTCGATGGCTACGCTGCCCGTGACGATGAATGCCTGCGATGAGATGGGCATCTCGAAGGAGACCACCGGATTTGTGATTCCGCTCGGTGCTACGATCAATATGACGGGTAACGCCATCTATTATACCTTGGTGGCCCTCTTCTTTGCCCAATTCTACGGCATAGAACTCACCATAGCCCACTATGTGGCCATCACCGTGACTGCCTCGCTGGGCAGCATCGGCCAGGCAGGCGTCCCCGGCCCGACGCTCTTGGTGGTGGCTGTGTTGGTTGCAGCCGGTATTCCCATCGAGGGGTTGCCGCTTTTGTACGCTTTGGACCGCATTTTTGATATGATACGAACCCTGCTCAATGTGACGGGCGATGCCGCTTGTGCCGTCGTCACGGACTATTGGGCCAAAAAGAGATAATTAGCCTATGAAAATTGCTGTACCGACACGCGATGGCCGTGTCGATGATCACTTCGGTCATTGTGACCACTATACTATTTTTACCATCGAGGATCACCACATTGTGGCGCGCGAAGAGTTGCCTTCGCCCCAAGGTTGTGGCTGTAAGTCGGGCATTGCTGCCGACCTGCAACAAAAAGGTGTCGAGGTGATGCTGGCCGGAAATATGGGCCAGGGGGCCAAAAATAAGTTGGAGGCTCACGGCATTCGGGTTGTGCGTGGCTGCACGGGCGACATCGAGGTGCTGATGCGTGGCTACCTGCTCGGCTTCGTCTTCGATTCGGGGCAGGGGTGTGCCGGCCATGGCGAGGATCACGAGTGTGCCCACCACCACGAATAACGATGCCCAAGAGCTATACCATAACGCCCCGCTCGGGGTGGGACGTATGGAGCAGGACTGTACCAAACTGCGTGCCTTGTACGACGAGGGATATGCGCTGGCCGACAAACTCACTATTAATCAAAACTAACGATCGATGAAAAAACAACGTTTTTGCCTTTTATGTGCCCTTGTTGGGATGCTCTTCGGATGTAGTTCCAAGACGGAGTTCCGCTCGGTGGAGAGCGAAGAATTTGCCCGCATCATTGCCGAAAAGGAGGTGCAGTTGGTCGATGTGCGCACCCCGAGCGAATATGCCGAAGGACATATCTCGGGGGCTGTGAATATGGATGTGCAGGGCGAATCGTTTGCCGAGCAGGTCGAAACGCTCGACAAAGAGCGCCCGGTGGCCCTCTATTGCCGCAGTGGCCGACGCAGTAAGTTGGCCGCCGAGCAGGTCGTGAAAGCGGGGTATGAGGTGGTCGAACTCAATGGCGGCATCCTCTCCTGGCAGGGTGAGACGGTGCGATAACAGCCCACAAAAGAGCCACTCCGTATTGGAGTGGCTCTTTTTGTTACATCAAGTAGCCCACCAGGAAGATCTGGATGGCTAGAATGACCGGAATGCCGTATTTGAATTGGGGGTGTTGGGTCTTATGACGCCAGGTGCGCATACCAATCCACGCACCGATGCTGCCACCCAGCAGGGCCAACCCCAGCAGTGTCTTCTCGGGGATGCGCCAGGCGTTCTGCTTGGCCTTCCATTTGTCGAGGCCGTAGATGAAGAAGGTGGCGATATTGAGCGCAATAAGTGCGTAGAGCATAGTCTGAGTCATAGCGTTTCGATGTTTAGTACCACAAAGATAGCCCTTTTGGTCGAAAAACCAACCTCAAAAGCCTATAAACTGTGCAGCGAACAGCGGGTGCGATCGAAGCGGCCCGCCTTGAGGTCTTGCCGGTCGATGAAAATACAGAGCATTCCCATATCGAAGAAGCGCAGTCCCCACTCCTCGTTTTCGTCGAGCTGAAGCAGCGACAACAGCGGCTCATCGGTCTGCTCTTCGTAGAAGGGGCGGCCCAAGAGTTTCAGTCCGTCGGCTCGCTCTTCGATGGTCGAGAAGGTCATCGCCTCGGGCGGCAGGGTGGCGGGGGTGCCATCCTCATAAAAGACTTTGTGGGTGTGCAGGTGGCTGCAATCGGGTGCATAGAGGACCTTGAAACTGCCGCTCGGCCACTCGCCAAGCCCCTCGCAGTCGGCCTCCATATCGCCCAGAAAGTAGTCCAGAGCGGCAAAGAAATAGAGCATTCCTTGTTTGGGCAACAGCCCCTCGGTATCCAATGCGGCTACCTCCTCCAAACGAATCTGGCCAATGAAGGTGAGTGTATCTTCAAACCCCTCGTCGTCGATTTTATCGTCGTTGTAGCAGGGGTAGGCCACCCCTTCGGGTAGGTCGGGAAAGCCCCACAGGTGGCTGCGATTGGTCAAATCTTCGGTCGTGGGTCTGGTCTGAATGCGAATAGCCATAACGAAAAGTAAAATGGGTTTTTACAAAGATAGGAAACATTTTAGCTAAATGCACCCTTATTTCTGCTTTTTTTGTGGGAGTGGGTGGTCGTAGGCATCGAGCAAAGCTGCAAATGCCCTGTCGCAAAGTGTATTCAATCGGTCAATCATAGTGGTTTATTTTTCGGTGAGTGAGTAACGCAGTTGCATCGCTTCGATTTGTTCGATCAGCTCTTGACGCACCTCCGCAGGGGAGAGAATTTCGATCTGGGCGCCGTAGCGCAAGATGGTGTTGAAGAACTCTTGGGTGGGGGCGGTGTAGTAGTCGAAATCGCTGTAGGTGTCGGTTGTAACCACCTCACGTTGCGAACGATGCAACGGTAGGGTGCGCAGATAATCAACCAGCCAGCCATAGGCTCGAAGTCGGATTTCGCAGGGCTTGATGCTGTCGTAGATGGCCACGCCCCAAGTGTGGCGCACAATCTCCTGTGGGTCGAAGTCGGCAGGCAACTCCCAATGCTTTTCCAACAGCTTTACCTCCTCCATGCGGTCGAGGGCATAGACCTTGATGCGGTCATCGTCGGCCTTCTTGGCGTAGAGATACCACCGCCGCTCGTTGAGCTTTACGAAGAGGGGCTGCAACTCCAAAATGGCCGCTTGTGGTGTGTCGAATCGGTGGTAGCGAATCTCCAGCATTTGCTGCTCGCGCATCGCCGTCAGCAAATCGGTCAGGTGGTGCTGTGCCGAGGGGATCTCTTCGACCAGCACACGCCCGCTGAGCGATTGCGACTCTTGCAGCAGGTTGTTCATCGAGAAGGAGTTCAAAAGCCAACTCGACAGCCCGTTCTTGCCCAACTCGCCCTGCTCGTCGATGTAGTAGGCGTTGGTGCGCTCGTCGCAGGCGATGCGTATCTTAAAGAGCTCCTCGACCGCCTCACGGTGGTTATGAAAGGTGCGCAGGGCCAGGGGATTTCCCTCGCTTAACGAACTTTCGGCCCATCGCCGCTTGATCTGGGCAAAGGTAATCGGGCCGTGTCGGTGAATCGTATCGACCAGCCAGATGTATTTCTTGTAAAGATGTGCTCCCATATAGCTTCCTGTTTTTCGGTTCTCGCCTACAAAGATAATACGTTTAATATGCCAAATTGTTGCACAGGGCGGTCGAAAATAGTTGTTTGCAACTTGATTTTTTTTGATGCGCCCTAAAAAAGAGAAAATAATTTAGAAATTTGTGAAAGGATTTGGCGGTTTGTGTGTCTAATGTTGTAGAACATTACTCAAAAAATGGAGAACATCGAACAACAATTTACGGCAATGGTCCGGGAATTTCGGCAGACCATCTACACGGTTTGCTACTTCTTCTCGAAGGATAAGGAGGAGGTGAACGACCTTTTTCAAGAGGTGCTGATCAACCTGTGGCGGGGTTTTCCCTCGTTTCGGGGTGAGAGCAGCCTGAAGACCTGGATCTGGCGTGTGAGCCTGAACACGTGCAGCAACTACGAGCGAAAGCGGAGAGGCAGCGTACAAACCATTCCTCTTTCGGTCGGCATCGACTTGTACAACGATGACGACGACCACACCATACAAATTCAACAACTCTACGACAGAATCAACCGCCTCGAACCCTTCGATAGGGCCATCATCCTTCTTTGGCTGGAGAATATGACCTACCAAGAGATAGCCAACGTGGTCGGTATCACGCTGTCGAACGTAACTACTCGGTTGTTCCGCATCAAGGAGCAACTGAAAGCAATGTCTAACAAAAAGTAACTTCGTATTATGAATCAACAAATAGTGGATTTTTCCGAATTTCAGGAACTTAAGAGCCAATTTGGCCTGCTTAACCAAAAACTCGAGCAGCAGCGCATCGTAACCGACGACCTGCTGCAGGCCTCGATGAAACGTAAACTCAACTCGGTTGAACGATGGTATCATCATCGCTTCCGTTTGAGCCTCATTGCAGGACCGGTGGTCGGTGTCGTCTTTCTGGTCCGCAATTACGATATGGGCTTTGCTTCGTGGGGCTTTGGTGTGCTGGTGCTGCTGGTGGCTTTGCTCGAATTTGTCCTTGCGCTTGGCGAGTACCGCACCCTCGATATTGCCCATCTTACCACCAAGAGTATGACCGAGGCCACCGAACGGGTGTGCCGCCACCGTAAGATGGTCGCCCGCAACCAATTTATTTTGGCTGTTCCGCTCTGTATGGTTGTGGCCTGGACGGTGCTTTATGCCTCGGATTTCACACTCAATTGGCCCATTATAGTCTTGACGATTTCGCTGATTGTCGTCTCATTGAGTTGGGGTTATTACCTCCAAAAACACCGCCGCCAACAAATCAACGACGTACTTCGCCAAATCCACCAACTCCGCCAATAACCACCACAAAAAACGAGGGTCCTGTGCCCTCGTTTTTTGTGTAGAGTAGGGTAGGCCGGTTTGTGGAATAGCGAATTTTTAAGGAGCGAAACTGTAAGCCCCCTTTACAGAAAGGGGGGGTGGGGGATAGGTAACACACTAATCACAAGAAAAGGCAGACGATTTTCGTCTGCCTTTTCTTGTGATCCCGCTGGGGCTCGAAGCGGAGGGCTTTGCCCGAAGCTCGCGGGGATACCTTATTGGCGCAGCCGTAGGCAAGCATTAACACCAATATCCCCGCAACCCACGCACAAATACCACAGCGCACAGGGGTTAATACGACATACCTGCATGGCAGGTGTTTTTTGATGTCAGAGGTGGTTGTGGGCTTGCACATAATCACCTTGACATAAAAAAACAACCGCAGCACAAAAGGCTGCGGTTGTCGTATAAGCCGTGATCCCGCTGGGGCTCGAACCCAGGACCCCAACATTAAAAGTGTTGTGCTCTACCTGCTGAGCTACGAGATCGCCGATAGCCAAAGCAAATCGAGTTTGCGTTTTGGTGGTGCAAATGTAGCGTTTATTTTTGTTTTACCAAAATAAAATCATATTTTTGTAGATAATTTGGCGTGCATTGTGTGGCCAAACCCTGCAAACAAGAAAATTTGTTGAACCATAAAATAACTGTAAAACAATTATGTGCAGAGCTTTAATTATCGGTGCCGGTGGTGTGGGTACGGTGGTGACGCAGAAAATCGCCGCCAATCCCGTCTTCACGGATGTGATGCTGGCCAGCCGTACCAAGTCCAAGTGTGATGCCGTAGCCGCTATGATTGGTGGCGACCGTGTTAAGACCGCCCAGGTGGATGCCGACAGCGTTCCCGAGTTGTGTGAGCTGTTCCGTGCCTTCAAGCCCGACATCGTGGTCAATGTAGCCCTCCCGTATCAGGACCTTACCATTATGGACGCCTGCTTGGAGTGTGGTTGCAACTACCTCGACACGGCCAACTATGAGCCCAAGGACGAGGCCAAGTTCGAGTATTCGTGGCAGTGGGCCTACCAGGATCGCTTCAAGGAGGCGGGTCTGACGGCCATTCTGGGTTGTGGTTTCGACCCGGGTGTGACGGCCATCTTCACGGCCTATGCTGCCAAGCACCACTTCGACGAGATTCACTACCTCGACATCGTCGATTGCAACGCCGGTAACCACGGTATGGCCTTTGCCACCAACTTCAACCCCGAGATCAACATCCGCGAGGTGACCCAGAAGGGCCGCTACTATCAGGATGGCGAGTGGGTGGTTACCGAGCCGCACGAGATTCACCGTCCGCTGAACTATCCCGGCATTGGTGAGCGTGAGTCGTATGTTATCTATCACGAGGAGTTGGAGTCGCTCGTAAAGAACTATCCGACCATCAAGCGTGCCCGCTTCTGGATGACCTTCGGTCAGGAGTATCTTACGCACCTGCGTGTGATTCAGAACATCGGTATGGCTCGCATCGATCCCATCATCTACAACGGTGTGGAGATTGTGCCCATCCAGTTCCTGAAGGCTGTGTTGCCCGATCCCAAGTCGTTGGGTGCCAACTATACGGGTCAGACCTCGATTGGCTGCCGTATTCGCGGTATCAAGGACGGCAAGGAGCGCACCTACTACATCTATAACAACTGCGACCACGAGGAGGCCTTCAAGGAGACCGGTACGCAGGCCGTAAGCTTCACGACGGGTGTTCCAGCAGCGTTGGGTGCCTCGATGTGGGCCAAGGGGCTGTGGCGTGGTGCCGGTGTGTTCAATGTCGAGGAGTTCGATCCCGATCCCTTCCTGGCCGAGCTGGGTGAGCAGGGGTTGCCGTGGCATGAGCTGTTTGATGTGGATATCGAAGTCTGATTTTTTTGATTTTATAGGGCAGATTTGTCCTTGCTCTCACGAGGCACGAATGGGACGTACGTCGAGTACTACCCATCCGTGCCTCATTTCGTTTAAGCACAAATCTGCTCCTCTAAAATCAAAGAATCTGTTTTCCGTTTTGTGTGGCTGCTTCATTTACAATCCACATAAATTGGGGTAGGGTGGTCGGTGGTCAGAGAAAAAACCAATAAGTATAAATACCTATTTCGAGGGCGAGGTGGCTGAAATTGGACGAATTTTGTTATTTTTGTGCGCGTATAAACCAATTCGACCTTTGACCGATGATTGACTTTACGAAAGTACCCTCGCCTTGCTATGTGCTCGATGAGCAGTTGCTGTTGGATAATTTAGCCCTGATCGACCGTGTGCGTCGCGAGGCTGACGTAGAGATTATCGTTGCCCTCAAGGCCTGTGCGATGTGGTCCATCTTTCCCACGTTGGCCCTCCACTCGGATGGTGCCACCGCCTCATCGCCCGCCGAAGCCCGCCTCGTTTTGGAGGAGTATGGCAAACCTGCCCACACCTATGCCCCCGTCTATACCGACCGCACCATCGAGGAGATTATGCGTTGCAGTGACCATATCACCTTCAACTCGGTGGCCCAATACAACCGCTTTGCGCCGATGGCCATCTTGCGTGGTATCTCGTGTGGTCTGCGTATCAACCCCAAGTATTCGCCCGTCGAAACCGACCTCTACAACCCCTGTGTAGCCGGCTCGCGTCTGGGCGTGACGGCCGAGGAGTTGGGTTACCTGCCTGCCGGGTTGGAGGGGCTGCACTTCCACGTCTTGTGTGAGTCGCGCCCGCACCACCTCAAGCTCGCCTTGGAGGCTGTGGAGACCCATTTCGGCCGCTATCTCGACCAAATCAAATGGCTCAATATGGGCGGCGGACACCTGATGACCCACGCGGAGTATGACTGCGACGAGCTGATCTCGGTGTTGCGTGATTTCAAGGCTCGCCATCCCCATCTGCGCCTCATCCTGGAGCCCGGTTCGGCCTTTACGTGGCGCACGGGCTACCTGGTTTCGACCGTCGAGGATGTGGTCGAGAATGGGGGAGTGCATACGGCGATGCTCGATGTCTCGTTTGCCTGCCATATGCCCGACTGTCTGGAGATGCCCTACAAGCCCGCCATCATCGGCGCCCGTGATCCCGAGCAAGGGGAGAAAAAGTGGCGTATGGGCGGTAACAGCTGCCTGGCCGGCGACTTCTATGGCGATTGGTATTTCGACATAGATCCCAAGGTGGGCGACCGCATCATCTTCGAGGATATGATCCACTACACGATGGTCAAGACCACGATGTTCAACGGTGTGAGCCACCCCTCGATTGCCATTGCACACACCTCGGGCGAGGTGGAGGTAGTGCGTGAATTTGGCTACGAAGACTACAAAAACAGAATGGGATAACCGTTTAGAAAACAATATAATAAACAAAGATACCTTATGGAAAACTTTACTCCGACCCAATACACGCTCGTCTGCGTTGCTTCGGGTCACGAATTCAAAGATGAAGGTTGGACGCTGGCCGACCGTGAGTGTCAGTGCCCCTCGCTGGTGCGTGCCCACTACGCCAAGAAGCAGCTTGAGGTGAAGCCCGAGAGCTATGGCCTCTACAAGTTCTGCGATTGGCTGCCCGTGAGCCACCTTTTGAAGGGCTCGGCTGCCCCCGTTACCTACCGCAGCAAGGGCCTTGCACAGCACCTCGGTCTGGAGAATTTGTGGATCACCTTCAACGGCTACAACCCCGCCATTGGTGCCAATATGACCACCTGCTCGTTCAAGGAGACCGAGGCCTACTCGGTGTGTGGTCGTGCCAAGCAGGACGAGAACCGTGTGCTGGTGGTTGCCTCGGCAGGTAATACGGCCCGTGCCTTTGCCAAGGTCTGCTCGGCCAACAATATCCGCCTGCTGCTGGCCATTCCCTACGACAATCTGGATGCCCTCTGGTTTGAGGAGCCGCTGAACCCCTGCGTGAAGGTGATTGCCTGCGCCTCGGGGGGCGACTACTTCGATGCCATCCACCTCTCGGAGCTGGCCCTCAAGGCCAAGAACTTCTACGCCGAGGGTGGTGCCAAGAATATCGCTCGTCGTGACGGTATGGCTACTACCGTGCTGTCGGCCGCCACGACCATCGGTCGCATTCCCGATTACTACTTCCAGGCTGTGGGCAGCGGTACGGGTGCCATTGCCGCTTGGGAGGCCAATATGCGCCTCATCGAGGATGGTCGCTATGGAACGAACACGATGAAGCTGATGGTGTCGCAGAATGCCCCCTTCGTGCCGATGTACGACGCTTGGCGTGCCGACTCGCGTGCGATGTTGCCCTACGATGACGATAAGGCTCGCCGTGATGCCGAGATTATCGATGCCAAGGTGCTCTCGAACCGCAAGCCTCCCTATGGTGTGATGGGCGGTCTGTACGATGCTCTGAAGGCAACTGGTGGCGACATTATGGTCGTTACGAATCCCCAGGAGCGCAAGGCTTGCAAGCTCTTCGAGGAGCTGGAGGGTGTAGATATCCATCCCGCAGCAGGTGTGGCTACGGCGTCGCTGATCAAGGCGGTGCAGGAGGGTCGCATCGAGAAGGATGCCACGGTGATGCTCAACATCACGGGTGGCGGTGAGCAGCTCTTCAAGAAGGGCCGCGAGGTGTGGTACCTCAAGCCGAGCCACGTCTTCCCGCTCAATCCCGATGTGGAGGATGTAGTAGCCAAGGTCGAGGCGCTCTACGAGTAGGGTAACAACTGCCTGAAAATCAAAAGCAGGGTTGGAGAATATCCAACCCTGCTTTTTGGTACTCGGAACGGGAATCGAACCCGTACGGCCATTACTGGCCACAGGATTTTAAGTCCGGCGTGTCTACCTATTCCACCATCCGAGCAACCTGTTTTGCCATATCGGCGCAGCAAAAGTAAGAAAAAAAATCAATTCTCGCAACGCTCAATCCACTTTATCATCTTCTCGACCTCGCTCGGGTGAAACCAGCGCACCTCCTCATCCCGTCGAAACCAGGTCAATTGCCGCTTGGCATAACGGCGTGAATTGCGCTGAATCAGCGCCACAGCCTCCTCCAGCGAAATCTCGCCATCGAAGTGAGCGAAGAGCTCTTTGTAGCCTACCGTCTGCAGTGCATTCAGGTGGCGGTAGGGGAGTACGGCACGCGCTTCGGCCTCCAGCCCCTCCTCCATCATCAGCTCCACACGGCGATCGATGCGCCCATACAGCTCCTCACGTGGCAAATCGATGCCGATTTTGATAATCTCGAAATTACGCTTGCGACGCTCGCCGGTGCGCAACGACGAGTAGGGCTTGCCGGTTTGCAGGCAGACCTCCAATGCACGCACCACACGGGCGGGATTCTGCCGATCAACCACCTCCCAATAGGCAGGGTCGAGGGTTTTCAGCTGCTCGGCCAATGCCGGCAACCCCTCGGTGGCAAGCCGTTCGGTCAGCTTACGTCGCAGCGCTTCGTCGGCCTCGGGCAGGTCGTCCATCCCCTCGCACAAGGCCCGCACATATAGCCCCGAGCCTCCCACGGCAATCACCGTGTTGTGGCGGTTGAACAACTCCTCCAACCGCTCCAGAGCCATCACCTCGTAACGGCCCGAGTTGATCTCGTCCGTCAGGTCGTGGCTGGCAATGAAGTGGTGCTCGGCTCGGGATAGCTCCTCGGCAGTCGGCTGGGCCGTACCGATGGCTAACCCTCGATAGAATTGGCGGGAGTCGGTCGAGATAATCGGGGCATGATAGTGCTCGGCAAGACAAATGCTGAGTGCCGTCTTGCCGCAGCCCGTAGGACCGACAATGACCACCAATCGCTTAATACTCATCGTCGTAGGCGTCGTCACCTTCGAAGTCGCTGAAGTCGCCCATTGCATCGTCGAAGATCGAGCCGTCGTCGTCACCGCTCACCATCGTCGGGTCGTACTGGTCGGGCACATCGGCTACGGCGTAGATCTCGCGCGGATACGAAGCACCTGCCTCGGCCTCGTAGGCACCCGTCAGCTCGAGGTAGTAGGCACGCTCGGCAAACAGATCGAAGAGGTAGATCAGGCGGTCACGCAACTGGTGGATAATCTGACCCAGACGGACATTTTCCATCGCTTCGGGCTCCTCTTCGCCCCCTTCGCCCATATCCATCAACGTAAACTCACGCAGCTTCTCCCAGCGGTTGTCGGCCGTGAAGAACGAGGCCATACAAGGCTCATACTCCAACGCCTCGAGCAGGAAGTTGTGAAACTCGAGCAACGTCATATCGTACAACACCTCGTAATCACGCACGAAGTTGTCGTTCTCGTCGCTCAACATACGGAATCGAAAAACCATTGACATAGGTATTCAAAGTTAAGTTTCTGAAATTCTAATCACAAATATAGGCTATTTGCTCCAAAAATGCAACCACGTCCACCGCATCGGGGTAGTCGGTCAGCGTCGGATGCTGCGCACGACCAAACGGCACGGCCCGAGGATGCAGCTTTTCGTGTGCTACGACACATTGCAGCTCGCTGTCGTGCGCCGTCAGCCACTCGGCGACCTCTTGCGTGGTGCGGTAATAGCGATAGGTGAGGGTCGATAGGCGGGCGGGAAAACGATCGCTTTCCATCGCAACAGCACCCCCCAGGTCGATAAACGGCTCGCCCGTCATCTCCAACAATGCCTTGTTTTGCAGGTAGTTGTTGCGGTATTTGGGGTGCGATGAGGCGGGGCGGATAGCGGGGAATGCCATTCCCTCCTTGAGAAACAACATCGACACATTGCGACACCCCAGTCCGTTGTGGAGCCAGATGTCCTCCTCCAGCCCCCGCAACTCGGCCTCGCTCTCCTCGCCCGTCAGCACCGCTACCGATTGTCGGCTGCCACGCAGCAGGGTAGGGATGGTGCCATAGCGGGCACGGAAATAACGATTTGTGTTGTCCGAGCCCGTGGCAATGACCGCATCGGGAAGGGTGTGGCCATCGTAATAAGAAATCCCCACCTTTGGGTCGATATTGGATAACTCGTTGATAATGTGGGTGGTCAGCGCCTTGTCTTTCGACGAGGGCTTGACAATGCAATGGTGCCCTGCCGCTACCACACACAGCAGATCGAAGAAACCCACCAACGGCAGGTTGCCCGCCATAATGACCAAGACCCGCTTGGGGTTGGCCACAGGCACCCGATAGGCCGAGAGCCAACGGGTGAGCAGCTCGGGGTCGAGCATCTCACGGCGAATCGCCTCCACAGCCGTATGAATGGCCTCGGGGGTGTACCACGGATTTTCGGCTATGGCCTCCTTTACGATGCTTTCGGGCAGGTAAGCGAGCCGCTCCGAGAGGGCGCTGAATAATTCTATGGTGTGTTTCATCCCTACAAAGATAGGTGTTTGGGACGTAAAACGCACCTTTTTGAAAAAAAATAGCCAAAAATTTTGCAGGTAACAATTTTTGCCCTATATTTGCACTCGCAATTGCGGAAATAGCTCAGTTGGTAGAGCACAACCTTGCCCCAAAAGGATAAACATCCCCAACCTTGGCAAGGAGCAATTGCAAAGTCGGGGAAATATATTTTGCGGAAATAGCTCAGTTGGTAGAGCACAACCTTGCCAAGGTTGGGGTCGCGAGTTCGAGTCTCGTTTTCCGCTCAAAAAACGACAGACAGCCCAAAAGGCTGTCTTTTTTTTATATCGTTTTTTGAGCGGATTCTCCGCATCGATATAGACAATCCCTCCAAACCTCCCTTTGATAAGGGAGGCTTCGCTTGGAGCAGAAAACGAGATTCGCCACGAGCGATCCCAAGTTGCCCCCTGTTAGGGGGTTAGGGGGTGTAAAAAATAGTTCGCGAGAAATGCCCGCGAATGCGGGCTCGTGGCTCGTTTTCCGCTCCAAGTCCAAAAGTTTTATGGACAAAATCAAGCAAAACCCTTTGAAACATCGTTTCAGAGGGTTTTGCATTTGTTGTCGGTTGGTGTCGTTCCGACTTCGTAGAGCCCCTACCCGACATAGTCAGAACCACGAAGTGTCCCTCCAAATATCGACCGTGAAAATAAGGGACTCTTACTCCGAAATGAGGGGACACTTTGATATTTTGGGGCAGAAAAATCAACTTCTTGCAAACTTCTCACCTGGCAGTTGCCTACGCTTTAATAAAAACAGTCAGATGAAAAGTACATTCAGAATCCTATTCTATGCAAAGTGGGAGGCAAGCGATGAGGCAAAGATGCTCCCAATCTATGTTCGTATTACAATCAACGGCACAAAGGCTCGTTTCAGCCTTAAAATCCGCGTGTCAGAGAAAATCTGGGACGCCAAGAGTGGTCGAGCCATCGGGCATAGCCACGAAGCCCTACAAGCCAACCGCTACCTCGACAGTGTCGTCACGCGCATAAATACCATATATTATCGCCTGTGCGAGCAGAGCGAGGCTGTAACGGCCCAAATGGTGCGTGATGAGTTCCTCGGCGTGAAGGCTCCGAGCAAGACGCTCCTTTCGGTGTTTGCCGAGTTCAACGATAGGCAAGAGAATCTTATCGGCGTGGATATTACGCAATCGACATTCAATAAGTTCGACTTGACTTTTCGTCGTTTGGAAGAGTTTCTGCGAGTGAAACGCAATCGACCAGATATCCCGGTGTCATTGGTCGATAGAGATTTTGTGCTCGACTTTGAGGCCTATTTGAAGGTAGATTACCGCCTGCAAGCTAACTCAGCCGAGAAATCGATGCGTATCTTCAAACGAATTACCACGATGTGCTTTAAGAGCGGACTGATGGCGAAAGATCCATTTTGCGATGTGCGATTAAAGAAGGTCAAGAAGGATAGAGGCTATCTAACACGACACTAATTGGATCTGATACTCAACTATACACCAACGAAAAAACGATTGGAGAAGGTGCGCGATGTCTTTGTGTTTTGCTGCTTTACGGGCTTTGATTACTCGACCACAGCATCATTGACCGAACAGAACCTTGTTTTGGCAGACGACGGCTCGTTGTGGATTGAGACGCACCGAGTCAAGACCGGCGTTGCATCAAAAGTCAAGCTGCTCGATATACCGCTTTCAATCCTAAAAAAGTACGAGCCAACACGCATTAACGGCTATTAAGGTTTATTAATGATTTTGAACGTGCTGTTATTGTTCCGCATATTACTTTCTTTGCGACTTGTGCTCCTTTTGAATATAAAGTACAATTATTTTCACAGTTGGTGTTCACCGCAAGATATACACCGCCTTATCGCTATACCTGTCGAGGGTGAAGTAGAGGGTGCTGAGGGAGCTGGTGTTGTCGAATTGGGTGAAATAGATCTCGGCGGCGAGGTCGGCAACGGCCCAGTTGCGTTGTTGGGCAGTATTCCAGCTGTGGCGTGTGTAGCCACGAAACGAAATAAATAGCAAATTCCCCTCATCAAAAGACGTTTGTAGGTGTGTCGGGATCTTCTTATAGAGAGCCCGTCCGAGTGCGAAAATCACGGGATGATGCCGTTCGAGCAGGTAATTCAGAATCTCTTTTTCGAGTGGGGAGTGAAAGCCGCTAATGACAACTTTGTCGGTTTGGCAGATGTCAGCAGCCCATTGCAGCGCCAATTGCGTGTCGTGCGGCGTTGCTTTCCGCGATGCGAAGAATGCCACTAATCGTCTATCGAGCAAGTCCGTATTTCCGGATAAGTCCATAAAAAAGCGCAGGCGCTGCATTAACTTATCCCGAACTCAAGGCCTTGGCTGCCCACTCGCAAGAATAAGCAACACAAACACCCACGCCGGATGATATATGCACACACTGAGCCAATGTCAGTAGTGAGTATATACATCTTACGTGGATATCTTGTTGCCGTTCTCCTCGCAAGTTAAAACCGCCAAGTTTTTGAGTTCGGAAGAATCGTCAAAAAATATCCAATCAAATATGTACGGCTCAACGGCAAAAGCCATAAGCCATTACAAAGATATAGAAAAATTTTGAGAAAGCGTGAATTTGCAAGAAAAGTATTTACTTGATCATAGAGAGTGGATTGAAGAAAATTCCTAACTTTGTAAGTTGTAATCATATTCAAAAATTATTAACAGATGGAGCAGAATTTACACGATGAGCTACTAGCTTTGCAAGACCAGTTTGCCAATATTGATCTATTTACTAAAGGGAGCAATGGGCATAGACAATTATTGATAGAAGTCTTAATAAGAGAAATTAAGAACCTAAAAATAAAAATTTATCAAGAACCAGGTCATAAAATGCCACATCTTCATATTGATTATGGCAAAAATAATAATCATATAGCATCGTATAATATTGAAACAGGAGAACGCATAGAGGGCTCATTAGATAAGAAATATGATAAATCTGTAAGGGATTGGATCTATGAGAACAGAAAAAAGATACTACAAATATGGAATGAAATCCAAATTGGTAACAAAGATAAATATGAAGAAATGATTTCTGCTATTAAAGAATAACATGATTTATATTTAGTGATTGACCACCTTTTTACGGTCATTGACTTACGGATGTAAGATGCATTACGTGGCATACATCTTGAATGATTCGGAATAAAAACAGAGCGATATGAAAAAGATAGTGATTGTGGATGGTGGTCCGCGAAAGGATATGAACACCGCGCAGCTGTTGCAGCAATTTGCCGAGGGTGCGAAGTCTGTCGGCGAGGATGTTGAGGTGAAAAGCGTGCGACTCTACGACATTGATTATAAGGGTTGCACTTCGTGTATGGCTTGCAAACTCAAAGGTAAATCATCGAACATCTGCCGCTTTCGGGATGCGCTCTCGCCCCTCTTGGACGAGATTGCCGAGGCAGACGGCTTGGTGCTTGGCTCGCCTATCTATTTCGGCGAGGTGACGGGTAAGATGCGTGCCTTCTTGGAGCGTCTGGCGTTCCCGTGGCTCTCGTACAACGATTACAGTCTGACCGCGCCAAAGCGTATGCCTGTGGTGCTTGTCGAGACGATGAACGGCATGCCCGAGCGCAACAACAGCAACCATTTCGGCACGATGGAGTGGTGCCTCACAACGGCACTCGGTGAGCCTGAACGCATCATCGGTTACAACACTTGCCAGGTGGCGAAATACGACAATTACGAACTCGGCAGTTTCTCCGAGGAGGCAAAGCACGCTTGGCGCGATGAGCATTGGGAAGAGGACTTGCAACGGGCATACGATGCCGGTCGCAAGATGGCGGGGCAGTAAGAAGTTGTAGTTTGGAGATAGAGAGAAAAAGTTTCGGCTTTTTCTCTTTTTTTTATTGGCGATTGTCAGAAGTTGTCAAAAACTAGGGGTTACTTTGTCGCAAAGTAACCCTTAAATTTGTTTTAGCGGTAACGAAATAAGACATTGATAAAATTAAAATTGATACTTATGTCACTTTGGGATTGGCTGCTTGCAGCGTGGATTTATGAGGAGTTGTTCGATGATGACTCGGGCACCACCTCACACGACAACACTCGCGACTATGATTCGTCATACGACTACGATGATTATGAGGAGGAATTTTAGTGCCCTAAATACGCTGAATTGAAATATTAACTAACTTTGAGGTACATTACAGCGAAGTTATTGAAAACTACTACATATGAATAGAATTATAATTGTTGGAAATGGATTTGATTTAGCACATCTACTTGCCACTAGATATGAGGATTTTATAAATTGGTATTGGGAAGACAGAGGATCATATTTAGTAGGATCCTGGAGTGATCATATAGATGATGGCTTGTGTTCATTTAAGCTAAAAGAAGAAGTTCATCTTGCAGGATGGGCTTTAGTTTGGGGATATCATTATGGAATATCTCCAAAACAATATTCGTTGCGAGATCTTGTAGAGCATGTCAAATCAGACACCAAAGTGTGTAACTTTGAAATGCACAGTCACTTTTTTACCGAGATATGCAAAGCTATAGAAGAAAAAGGGTGGGTTGATATTGAAGCAGAATATTACCGCATGCTTAATTCTGTGTATTTATCATCGCCGGAGAAATTGAATAATGAGTTTGCCATTGTGCGCACTAAACTCATAGAATATCTAACATCTATACAAAATCGTAATATCAACAATTCTATAGTAAATCAAGCTACAAGAGAATGTATGATGGCTCCATTTTGCGCTAATGAAGTTTCTATCGAGGGTCGAGCAAAATGGAACGAATTCCTAAAATGCAGAATTGAAGATGAGGACTTATCGGATACAATAAAGTTGTATGGTGAATCCGAAGCCCGTGAAAAAATAAAACAAGTATCAGAATTCAAGAAAGCACAGAGGGGACAAATAGACAATATGGGAATTGGCTCTATCAATGGTAACGTGTTGCCTTCAGCTATGCTTTACCCGGATAGAATTATGCTCTTAAATTTCAACTATACCAAAACAGCTGATATGTATATGCCGGCTGATGAACATCATTTCCCTATCAATCACATACACGGTCATTTGGATAATCCGGATAGTGTTATTTTCGGATATGGCGATGAGATAGATAATAAATATCAAGAGATTAGCAGCCTCAACAACAATGAACTATTAAAGAATATTAAGTCTATTCGCTATTTAGAGGATGTGAATTATAGAAATGTTCTTGAATTCGTAGAATCAGCTCCATACCAGATTTACATCATGGGACACTCTTGTGGAACTTCGGATAGGACATTGCTAAATACTCTATTTGAGCACCCAAATTGCGTATCGATAAAACCGTTCTATTACCAAAACGATGAAGGCCAAGATAATTACATCGAGATTGTACAGAATATATCCAGAAATTTCAGCAACGCGCAGAAGATGCGAGATCGAGTAGTGAATAAAACATTTTGTCAGCCTTTACCTCAGAGAATAGTTTCAAACGAGTAACAATGCAATAGTCTTATGATCGACCACCTTTTACATCCATTGGTTTGTGAGCGATTTCGCACGGAGGAGCGGTATCGGGAGGGGCATTTGCGAGTGGTGAATGCGTTGCCTGAGAGGCGTGTTATGGGACTTCATTCGCCCGAGATTAAGCAGGTCGCAAAGCAACTCACACGCGAGGGTGGCGAGGTTGTTATGCCCGATGGAGTGCATCGGATTTGCGCCAATGGGTCCGAGGCTATTCGTGCGTTTGAGGCGGTGCCGAGCGAGAGCCTGTGCTACGAGGAGACCGTCATTTGGGGCTACCTTATCAACCTAGAAAAGTGTTCGTTGGATGATCGTTTGGCGATGCTCGGTCGCTATGTGCCCGTGCTCGATAATTGGGCGGTGTGCGACTCCTACTGTGCTCACGCAAAGTGGATGGCGCGTGCCGATAAGGAGGCTCTGTGGGCGTTTTTGGAGCGTTGGTTTGACTCCGAACACGAGTTTGAGGTGCGCTTTGCGGTGGTCGTGGCGATGTGTTATTTCCTCAATGATGAGTGGCTCGACAAGGTTTTTGAGCGCATCAACAGGCTCGATTTCGGGCGCATAAAGTCAACGTATAAGACCGTCAAAGGCAAGCCGAAGGTGGCACAGCAAGGCACTGTGCAGGGCGCGGAGCCGTACTATGTGCGGATGGGCGTTGCGTGGTTGCTGGCGACTGCGCTAGCGAAGTTCCCCGATGCAACGAGGGCGTTTGTCCACTCGTCAAACCTACCCGAAGACGTTGTAAAGCTCTATATCCGCAAGGCCCGCGAGTCGTTCCGCACACGCACGGTCGAGGCAGTGTGATTGTTTGATATTGCCTTGTGATAAAATAATCTTACCAGAATTTAGGGGCAAACATATTGAGGAGAACCTTGAGGTTTGCGAGTGAAGAGAAAAAGTTTCGGCTTTTTCTCTTTTTATTTCATAATATTTTATATCTTTGTAAACAAATAGGGTTGAAATAATACAAATGATGACTATAGATACATATATACAGCAAAAAAACGAAGAGTTTTTGAGATTAGAAATAGCATATTCTAATCTATATCAGGCATATGTGTCTGGCAATAGAGAGGATATGATTGCCAAGTATGTTGCCGTAGGGAATGTGAACATCCCATACTTCACAGATAGCATCTATCTAAATACTAAGCAAACAATGCTTGATAACGGAGTCATTCCCAATGTACTACCAACATCTATATACGACATTAAGGATGACGCTTTGTTGCAAATGAATATTCAAGGCTGCCTAAAAGCTCTACAATACGAGCTTGGCAGACGCAATATATATTCTACCCAATACACATATGCTCAAAGCGTTTTATATAGACCAACTCATACTTTCCAGCAGGAAGAGGTGCTATATCAGAACGCCCAAGGTTACCAGTTAAAGGTTGCAGATCTCCTTGCTGTGTCGAAGTATGCTGTGAGTGTCGCCGAGGCCATAGAGCCCAGCAATGAGGAGTATGCAAAAGCTAGTGCTGCAATTACAGTTTTTCAAGGCATTGATGCAATACTCAACAACAAACCTGAAGATAAGCCTGTCAACAAAATGTTGCATTTAGCCACAAGCTTTATATCATCTGTCGTAAAATCGTCTATTAAGGATGATGAGGCTAAGCGCGGTGTTACTATAACTGCAATTATGGTTGATTTGGCAATAGATTTCTTTTGTAAAAAGTAAAAATAAACAATATGGATAAGCCCAAAAATCGCATAAAAGAGGTGCTTGAAGAGCGCGGCATCAAACAAACTTGGCTGGCTGAACGACTTGGCAAGAGTTTCTGCATAGTGAACTCTTATGTCTGCAACCGCCGCCAACCTAGCCTTGATGTGCTATTTGAAATAGCAAAGATATTGAATGTGGATCCTAAAGAACTAATAATTAGCGAATAGCACTACAAATGCTATTGTGTGATAACATTTGTATACATGAAGAACGATATCACATTGATTGATAAAATCGTACGATTGGTATATCAGCATATATGTTGCTATCCCGCTCAAGAATGTCAAAACATTCTTGATGGTTTTTATTGCATTCTTAATAAATCTTTGGATTATACATTCGATCAAATAGATGCAATTAGCCTAAGTGATTTTCAGTTTGCGTTATCTAAGATTAATGAAAAGGAAGCTCGCAGGAAGAATCAAGGAGTATATTACACTCCCAAAGATGTAACAGAATACATTGTTGCAAACACATATCTAAATTATACCGATAGAAATAATTCTCAGGTATATGCTCAAGATGAATGTATTCATCGTATTGATGAAATTGGAGTCAATAAGTTATTTACTGCAAAAGTTTTTGACCCAACATGTGGTACAGCGGAATTTTTACTTAGCGCTATTGAAATCAAATTAGCATTATTAAACCCGAAGAGGTCTTTTAATGATGAAGATTTATTGACACTTGCATCGTCTATCTTTGGTAATGACATTGCCCCTGAATCGATATTATTATCTAAGATACGCATATATTTTACAATAGTTAGTCGCCTCAAGGACAAAACTCACACAAAACGACTGGCAAAGATTTTAAATAAAAACTTTACTTGTAACGATTATATTACGGTACAATTAGCCCGACCTAAGTATGATATAATAGTTGGCAATCCTCCATATGTTGAGTATGGTAAATTACCAGTAAAACCTAATTCAAATTATGGTAATATATACGCTGATATATTATGTAATGCAGTGTGTGAGTTGAAGAGTTCAGGAGTAATAGGTTTTGTAATTCCATTGTCATTTGTGGCAACATCGAGAATGCAATCTATTAGAGAGGATATGTACAAAAATTTGAATCGTATTTTTATCCTAAACTATGCAGATAGACCAGATTGTCTTTTTGATGGTGTACATCAAAAACTATCAATCTTGTTCGGAATAAAAGGTGCACATAAGTGTGTAACATATACATCAAGTTATTATCATTGGTATAATAGCGAAAGACGAGATTTGTTGAATAATTGCAAGATATTCCCGAGCTCGCCTAAGAATCAATACATACCTAAGATCGGCAATGTGTATGAGTCTAGTATATTTGAGAAAATAAACAATGTAAAAGGAGAAAGTCTGTTGTCTTTATTGAACACTCAGAATAAGCAAAGTTTAGTATATGTTAATATGCGTGCGTGTTTCTGGATGAAGGCATTCTCGTTTAATCCTGGATCTAAAGAATATAAAGAGTTTGGATGCTCAAGTGAATTGAAGCCATACTTGCTGGCCATATTGAATTCCAACTTATTCTTTTTGTATTGGACAATTGTTTCAGATTGCTGGCATATCACAAATAAAGAATTGTCGGAGTTTTTTGTCCCAACAAATGGCGTATGTTTAGATATGTTCAGAATATTGACATCAAAACTTGAGCGTAAGTTAGAAAGAACCAAAAAATATATTGGTAGTGTACAAACACAGTATGAGTATAAGCATAGGGAGTGTAAGCCAGAAATAGATGCTATTGATGATGCCCTACAAGAAATATATGGTTTAACAGATGACGAAGTAGCCTTCTTGAAGGAGTATAAATTAAAATACAGAATGAGCAATGGGACGATATAATGTTATTGATTTATTCGCAGGATGTGGAGGCTTTTCTGTCGGTTTTGAACAGGCTGGATTTAATATTGTCAAGGCCGTAGAATTTGATAAACAGATAGCTCAAACATATCTACATAATCATAAGGAAACCAAACTGTACATTGACGATATTGCAAAAGTTGACACCGATGAGTTTTTTGAAAGAGGCGAAAGCGATGTGATAATTGGAGGCCCTCCTTGTCAGGGATTCTCAATGGCGGGTGCAAGAATAAGGAATGGTGCTTTTTTAGATGACCCTCGCAATTACTTATTCAAGCACTATGTAAATATTGTAAATATTGTTCGACCTAAAATGTTTATACTCGAGAATGTTAAGGGCATTCTCACAATGCAGAAAGGTGAGATATTTAACGAGATTCTCAAAACATTCTCAGATAAAAAGTTGTTTAATGGGGATAAATATTATCTTCATTACAAAGTGGTTCGTGCTGTTGAATTTGGCATTCCTCAAAAGAGAGAACGAGTTGTCTTAATAGGTATGCTTAATACTGATTTTGATATTGATTTGATGTTTGAAGAGGTAAAAAAACAGATTAATATAAATAATCCTCACTTTTTTGAGCCGGTATCAGTCTGGGAAGCCATTTCTGATATAGAGACACCTACAGAGTCGGGGATAACGACTTTATTAGAGCCAACGACTCCTTATCAAAAGGCATTGCGTTGTGGATGTGCGGTAACGACGAATCATATTGCAACCGAGCACAATAAAAGATCTTGCAAAAGAATGAAACAAATACAAGAAGGAGAAAACTGGGTCAAATTAAACGAACCAATACATTCTGTTCATAGTGGTGCATACGGCAGACTTGAGAAAGATAAACCTGCTGCAACCATCACTACAAGGTTTGATACTCCTTCTGGGGGAAGATTTATACATCCAGTAGCTGATCGAACAATAACACCTAGAGAGGCTGCACGACTGCAATCATTCCCGGACAATTTTGAATTTGTAGGCACAAAAAGTTCAGTATGTAAGCAAATTGGCAATGCAGTGCCTCCCAAACTTTCATATTTTTTAGCAAATTTGGTAAAATACGCATTATATGAGAACAATTGAAGAAAAATTAGCAAGTCTAAATGCTACTAGTGTTTGGTATTTTGCCAAACAAGACACAAACTTTGATAACGCTTTCAAAGCAGTTCATATAGTTGATGAATTAGGTCAACAGTGGGAAGATGACGGAACAACAGCTTGGAGTACGAAAGCTGCAAGCAAGGGGTTGGATTCCAATCACCGTATATTGTCTGTTGCTCAATTATTAGGTCTGTTGACCAAGAATAATCCATTTGGAAAGAGCCAATATAAAAGCGAAACTCCTACACCTGTGTATAGAGCAATCAGCAGATATGCTATTGGCTCTCCTGAATACAATGCTCTAAAAACAGAGCAGTTGCTAAAATTAAGGATGAATGCCATTACAGATACTAGACCTGAGAGTGCTGATTATAATATAGCTCCTGTACTATTTACATACGAGGTATTCTGGAGATTAAAAGCAAAAGGTGTTACAGAAGTATCTTTAGGTGACTTCTATACTTATGTGATGACTTGTAAAACTCATGATGAAATCGATGAGTGTGTTGAACATTTGCTTGATCCAAATAGAAAAGAGACCCCTTATGTTGCAAACTATAAAAGCGACAGTCGTGTTGTAACTCTGATTCAGAACAATCTTAATCTAATACAGTTTACTGCTACAACAGTTTCTATTAAGCCAGAGTTCGCACACTACTTCGGTTATTTCTTTAACGGAGCATACACTAGCTTTGTCAATATGATGAAGTTTGTAGTAACAGATGTGCATATGTATCAAACTGTTTTAACTAATCCGATTGGATTGTCGGTTAATTTTTTGGATACAGCCAGTTTGCCTCTCATAGAAACCATGCGAATCAATTTGGACACCAATGGGCCAAAAGATAATCCTCTTCAGAAAGTGTATTATGGTTGCCCTGGTAGCGGTAAGTCTCACGAGGTAAAAAGAATAACAAATACTTCTAATACCGAAGGATTCTCTGGATTAAGCAGTATCGAAAGAAGACAAGCGTATCAGAAGTTCTTGGATAATAAACACGGACACAAGAAAACATATAAAGGAGGTGGAACTAACATAGATGCGCTAACACATCCCAAACTCATGGAATATATTTCTTTGTGTACGGAATTTGAGATTAATAGCTTATTTGAAATCTCAAACGAGGAAGATTTCAATGCCATAATAGAGGCCTTAAAGGGATGCGAGGCGTACCAAAATGATTCTATTACTAAAGGTAGCGGATGCCATTGGGAAACAGGATTAAAGAGTTACGGAGAATTCCTCAAAGACCAAATCCTTAATACCGAGCCACGCAAAGACGCAGTATTTAGAACCACCTTCCATCCTGACACAGACTATGCCGCATTTGTAGGATGTTATAAGCCAAGTATGAACGACGGCGTTATAGAATATTCATTCACTCCACAAGTGTTTACTAATGCATATATTGCCGCATGGGAGAATACTAAGAAACCTGTCTATCTCATTATTGAGGAGATTAACCGAGGTAATTGTGCTCAGATATTTGGAGATTTATTCCAGCTGCTTGATAGAGATAAGGAAACCGGCAAATCGGAGTATCCGATAAAGGCTGATAAAGATTTGGTTGCGCATATTGAGAAGGTGTTGGGTGCTGGCCACGAAGGAATCAAGAACGGCGAGTTGTGCTTGCCTTCGAACCTTTTCATCTATGCTACGATGAACACCTCAGACCAATCATTGTTCCCAATGGATAGCGCATTCAAGCGTCGTTGGGATTGGGAGTATGTGCCTATCAATTACAGCAAGGATATTGATTCCGGCAAGTTTGTTATCGAGATTGATGATGACACAAAGTATAGTTGGGTTGAATTCTTGGAGAGCGTAAATGACAAGATATATGACGCCACAAATTCAGAGGACAAGCAGATGGGTAACTTCTTTATTAAGAAGAGCATCAAAGCCAATGAGTTTGTAAACAAAGTTATGTTCTACCTATGGAATGAGGTCTGCAAAGAGGAGTATGGAACTCAGCGCAACTTCTTCCGCAAAGGCAAAGAGGGCAAAACCGAGTTTAAGTTTACGGAATTGTTTGGCGACAACAAAGCGACAATCTTAAAAGAGTTTATGACAAGTTTGGGCGTTGAGCCTATTGGAAAGAAAACCGAAGAACCTGCAGCTGAATAATGATACTTTTATTTGAAGAATACCACTATCCCAAACAGCTCCTGAAAGAGGTGTTAGGCGGCTATGGCCACTTGGCTACTGAACTTAAGAATGGCAAAGCAAAAGTTCAGTATGTGGGGTATTTTTTCTCCAAAGAGAGAGGAGATTCGGTATTCATTCTTCCGAAAGTGTTTATTAAGGAGCAAGAGAAGGCAAAGCTTGCATTTGGTAAATATGTTCCCGAGGACATTGTCAGCATTAGTGCAAACCAAGAGGGTGTCGTAAAGCGGTTAATCGAAGACGGCGATCACAATGTAGTATTTGAGTTGTCGGTATGGATTTATCGTGCCATAACTCAATTTATTAGCAGAAATATTGATACCGATATAGTTGAGGATGCCATAATACAGAACCCGACGGATGCCAATGGTGAGAGATCGCAAACAATGCTTGATATCATCTTGCAGTTGTTGGATTTTCACAAGAAACATCGCCACCTATTCACCTATGTCTCAATAATCAATGCCAGTGGAAATAATAAGATCCATTGGGCTAAGACCATCAGCAAAACGCAGCCAATCATCAAAGAGAGGACACCTTACTATGTTGAGTTTAGGAACAAAAACAAGGCGGTCAATCTCGATGAGGAGTTGATTGTTTTGTTTTACTCTACATTGGAGTACTTGTGCGATACTTATAATTTTAGGATTAAGAGTGATGTGCAGTATGAGTTGTTGCCATCGCAGAAGATACGCGACTTGATAGTGACCAAACGAGGTACTCGCTTATTGAAGAAGATTCGCCGAAAGTATTTTACGGATGAATTCGTAAAGCTATGGCGACTATTATACACCTTCTTTGATATGGCCGAGAATATCAGGAGCCACAAATATCACGAAGATAGACTGCTGGTCAAGAACTTCAATATCGTATTTGAGGATATGATAGACTATCTCATTGGCAGCAAAACGGAGGGTATACCTGACGAGTTGAAGAATCAAGCTGACGGAAAGATAGTTGACCACATCTTTAAGGCAAAATCGTTAATTGACGATAACGATATTTACTATGTAGGAGATAGTAAATACTATGCTGCGTGGAATGATGTTGGGGCTAACTCCATTTATAAGCAGTTTACATATGCAAAGAATATCGTTCAATTCAATATAAATCTCCTGCATCACTGGAAACCACAGCATAAGAGCAACGATAAGCATTTGCCATATAGAGATAGTCTGACGGAAGGTTACAACATCACGCCAAACTTCTTTATTCGAGGAGTAGTTGATTCGCAAAACATCTCCTACGATGAAAATATCAAGGAGCAAAGCGATATGCTGCGATTCAATAAGCATTTCTATAATAGACTCTTTGATAGAGATACGCTCATACTAAAGGAGTATAACATCAACTTCTTGTATGTGCTGTCCACTTATGCTATACACATTGATTCTGAAAGTCGAACACATAGATTGAGAACTCTATTCCGTAACGATCTCATAGAATCACTTGACAAGACTTATACATTCTATAAGGTTAAACAGAAGGCTGGCGGAATTAGCCTTGAAGAATTGGTTAGAACCCATTTCTACACATTTGCAGGCAGAATGTATAAGAGCCCCGAAGATGATACTATCTGGGTGGCACTTGAAAAAGAACGAGCAGCTGGAGTAGAGAGCGACAGAGAATATCCAAGCATTGACATTCTTGCCCAAGATGCCCAAGTGAGCGCCCCATTACACATTTGCGAGCGAGAGTCTGAATACGGATGTATTGAAAAATATTTCAGCAGTCCTAAGTGGAGCGTTGATTATGCGTACATTTTCCAGCAGCCAGAGTCAGAAAGCTTGGGACTCGTGGCAGATATTGAGGTGAAATATAATAGATAAGAAATAGCGAGGTACGAGATTGCCATAGGTTGTCTAAGTATCATTAATTAATAGTTATATACAATGTTGATTAGGACTGACATACAAAGTAATTTCTTAAACCTATTTACTAAGATTCTTGAAAATTATGACTTAGAATATGGGAATAAGTTAAATGCCTTTATGTTAAAGATATCTAATAATCAATTTAACTATGGCGGCTTAAGTGAAGAGTTGCAGAATGCGCTCATTACATATGCCTTGTCTCGTCATACTTGTGATGAACTTATTAAGCAACAGAAGTACGGAAACTTATCTGCGCAAGCTAGGGAAAAATTAAAGGCGGCAGAAAACAATACCGGAGAATTAGGAGAACTGCTTTTATATTGTCTATTGGAATCTCACTTGCAAGCACCAAAATTATTGACAAAGTTAGAGCTTAAGACTGCTGCTAATGATTATGTTAAGGGTGCGGACGGAGTACATTTATTAAAAATAGATGACACTTCATATCAAATTGTATTTGGAGAATCTAAATTACATGCTGACTTGCAAAGTGGCATTACCTCCGCATTTAAGTCAATTAAGACTATGTTGGATAATGGTCTTGACAAAATGAGATATGAAATACATTTAGTAAATGCGAATCTATTAAAAGAAACTATACAAGATGAGAATTCGTATGAGATACTAAAGAAAATCTTAATACCAAGTGAAAATGACGAAGACTTGAATATAGATAATTCGTTTGGAGTATTTCTTGGCTTTGATATCCCTATATCAGATGATGAGCGTAGAGTTAGCAATAGCGAATTCCGAAATAATATATTAGAGAAAATTAAAACACGCATATTTGATATTGTTCCAACAATCAATGAAATACTAAAGGATAATAAATTTGCTGGTTATAATTTCTACTTTTATATTGTGCCTTTTTCGGAATTAGCAAAGGTTAGAGTAAATGTTATTGATAAGCTAAAACAATAAGTAATTATGATTTTAGCAGATAAAATAGCCCAAGACGTTATTGGTGGCAACTATTTTCAATCGCTTTTTAATAAATGCGTAGAGTATTCATTCTATCAATTATTAAATTTAGACGATTCTATTTTATATTCTGAAAAAGAATATAAAGACTTATTGCGATTTGCTGAGCTTTTATCTCTTTCAACGATTTCAAAGTCCCGTAGTTATGCATATCAAATCGTAACATATCTTAATGCCTCGTATAAAAATGATCCATACTATTGTATGGTGGCTAAATCAGTATATTATAATTTAGGTAACTTCCCTGCTATTAATTATTTAACTAAAGAAGATGGTAATAATACTGGCCTTCCCTTGGATAAAGCATTGCAGATTGCAGCTAAGAAAACTCTACAAGAAGTTCCTAATACAGAAGGGGTGTATTTTACGGATATCCAATATGAACTATATTCTGGATTAAGTGAATCTAGTGAGTTCAGTTTCTCGGGACCAACATCTATGGGTAAATCATTTATTATAAAAGCATTTATTCGTAAAATAATACATAATAGGCCTTCGGAGAATTTGGCTATAATTGTGCCAACTAGAGCTTTAATCAGTCAATTTACTCTCGAAATAAAGAGGGAACTAGGAGAACAATTAGAAAATAATAAATATAAAGTTGTTACAAATTCAAATATATCAGAGCTTATTATAGAGAGTAATACCAATCTAATTTTGGTATTAACCCCAGAAAGACTTATTAGCTATTTGTCACAAGAGGAGAACCCTGCAATAGGCTCTCTGTTTATTGATGAGGCTCATAAAATTGCACAAGATGATACTAGAAGCATTACGACATATGTTGCAATTGAAAAGGTGTTAAAGAGATACCCTACAACAAAACTATATTTCTCATCCCCTAATGTGTCAAATCCGGAGATCCTAATGAGATTATTTAGGAAGAATGAACGCAATTGTTTTAAAACAGAAGAAACAACTGTCGCTCAGAATATATTTTTTTCGGATTTAACTGATGGTGTGTTTTCATACTTGAATGGTGACGAATTCAAGATTATTTCTGTGGCCATTCCAGAAACTGCAAAAACAATCAATGGTTTTTTATGTACATACGGTAAAGAGAGTAATTTGGTATATTGCAATGGCGTAAGTCGTACAATTGCTTATGCAACCGAATTTGTTAAAGCCCTACAAATAGATAATAAACAATGTGCTAATAAGAACTTAAAAAAGGCCTCTAAAATTATTGGAGAATATATTCATCCAGATTATTATCTAGCAGATATTATTAAAAAAGGGGTAGCATATCATTTTGGCAATATGCCACAGTTGATACGTAATTTAATCGAGACGCTATATAAAAATGGAGATATCCAATACATTTTCTGTACATCAACATTGTTGGAGGGCGTGAATATGCCAACCCAGAACTTATTTATTCTTGATAATAGAAAGCATAGGTCTAGTCTTAAAGCTATTGATTTTTGGAATCTTGCAGGACGCGCAGGGCGTATGTCTCAGGAGTTGCAAGGCAATGTATTTTGTGTAAAGCATGAAGATTGTGATTGGTCTGATCGGACTTTCATTAAAGATAAGAGGATAGAACTTACTCCTACTATATATAATCGTATCGATCGCAACTTAAAAAGGATTGAAAATTTAATTAAGAACAATGAAATAAAGTCTGGTTCTGAGGAAGAGAAAAGAATCCTGCGCTATATTGCCAATATTATTTGTATTGACACATTAGAACCTCAAAGTGGCTATAGCAGCCCCATAATTGATGAGTTAATAAGGAAAAATAAGTCTGAACTAATAGAACTGGCAAAGAGCAAGGGAAAGGATGTAAAAGTCCCATATTCACTATTAAATTCTAATGAATCTATAGATGTTAAAGTTCAAGATTCCGTATATAGCCATATACTTAAATTACATGAAAGAGGTGAACAGATTAAATTGCCCAATGAGATAAATTATGAGAATTGTAGGCGTATATTAGAGGATTTCTATGAACTATATAAGTGGGAAGATGCTCATATCAAAGAACTGAATAATAAAAATAGCTTAAGATATTATGCGTTTATAATGAATCAATGGATTAATGGGATTAGCTTAAATCAAATAATATCAGATTCTATTAAATACAAAGCAGAGAATCCTTCATATATACGATTGGCATCAGGAAATAGCGAGATATTTAACTCAGATAATAAAGAGCATGTAAATATTTTAATAGGTGATATCATTCGAGATATAGAGAAGGTTATTAGATTCTACTTTGAAAAATACTTTAATCATTATTTTTTAATAGTCAAACATATCTTAGGAGAAGGAAGTGCTGGAGAAAATTGGGCGACATTGCTTGAGTATGGAACACAAAATAGAATTGTAATAGCATTGCAGAATTTAGGATTATCTAGATATACGGCAAGTATAATATATAATACTTGTCTTCATTCATTGGTGATAGAAAACAACAAACTGAAAGGGTATGATAAGTTTGGAATTCTAAAAGGCCTTAAACATCCATCTTTAGAATACGATGAGGTAAGTGAATTGTTGTAATAAGGGCATTTACAGAATGTTTCAAGAAACTATTATCATAGTATAAGAGGATGTTGATGAAAAAATTAGAAGGGAGCCCAAAACCTTGGGCTCCTACTGTTTATGTATTATCAGTTCCTTCCTCCTCACTTTCACCTCCGCTAAGGCTGAAGCTTGTGCCGCTGAGTTTGGCGGAGAGTTTATCCATCTCTCGGCTGACTGTTTGATCAACGATGCGGGCGTAGATTTGCGTGGTGGCGAGTTTGGTATGTCCGAGCATCTTGCTGATTGACTCGATGGACACGCCATTAGCGTAGGTTACGGTTGTTGCGAATGTGTGGCGGGCCAGGTGCGAGGTTACGCGTTTCTGGATGCCCAATGTGGTGGCTATCTCTTTGAGGTAGAGATTGTACTTGGCGTTGCTCAACACGGGCAGGAGATAGCCGTTAATGCGTGTCGGCTCGTATTTTTTCAGGATTGAAAGCGGTATGTCGAGCAATTTGACCTTTGATGCGACGCCAGTCTTGACGCGGTGTGTTTCAATCCACATCGAGCCGTCATCAGCCAAAACAAGGTTTTGTTCGGTCAATGATGCGGTGGTCGAGTAATCGAAGCCTGTAAAACAACAAAACACAAAGACATCGCGCACCTTCTCCAATCGTTTCTTCGTTGGTTTATAGTTGAGTATCAGCTCCAATTCGTGGCGAGTTAGGTAGCCTCTATCCTTCTTGACCTTCTTCAATCGCACATCGCAAAATGGGTCTTTCGCCATCAGTCCGCTCTTGAAACACATCGTGGTAATTCGCTTGAAGATACGCATCAACTTCTCGGCGGAATTGGCTTGCAGGTGGTAATCAACCTTCAAATAGGCCTCAAAGTCGAGCACAAAATCTCTATCAACAAGAGATACCGGGATATCCGGACGATTGCGTTTCACTCGCAGGAACTCTTCCAACCTGCGGAAAGTCAAGTCGAACTTATTGAATGTCGATTGCGTGATATCCACGCCAATAAGGTTCTCCTGTCTATCGTTGAACTCGGCAAACACCGAAAGTAGCGTCTTGCTGGGTGCTTTCACGCCGAGGAACTCATCGCGCACCATTTGAGCCGTTACGGCCTCGCTCTGCTCGCACAGGCGATAATATATGGTATTTATGCGTGTAACGACGCTATCGAGGTAACGATTGGCTTGCAGTGCCTCGTGGCTATGCCCAATGGCTCGACCACTCTTGGCGTCCCAGATTTTCTCTGAAACACGAATTTTAAGGCTGAAACGAGCCTTTGTGCCGTTGATTGTAATGCGAACATAGATTGGGAGCATCTTCGCCTCGTCGCTTGCCTCCCACTTTGCATAGAATAGGATTCTGAATGTACTTTTCATCTGACTGTTTTTTAGAAAGTGTAGGCAACTGCCAGTTGAGAAGTTTGTAGAAAGCCGAAAAAATATCAAAGTGTCCCCTCATTTCGAAGTAAGTGTCCCTTATTTTCACGGTGGATATTCGGAGGGACACTTCGAGGTTCTGGCTATGTCGGGTAGGGGCTCCACGGTGTCGAAACGATACCGACCGACAACAAATGAAAAACCCTCTGAAACGATGTTTCAAAGGGTTTTGCTTGATTTTGTCCTCAATTCTTTTGGACTTGGAGCGGAAAACGAGACTCGAACTCGCGACCCCAACCTTGGCAAGGTTGTGCTCTACCAACTGAGCTATTTCCGCATTATGTTTTTGAACCGCTCAACCTTTATCGGTTTTGCGAGTGCAAAGGTAGTAGCTTTTTTTCATTCTCCAAAACTTTTTGCAAAAAAAATACAAAAAAATCGCATTTTTTTCGAAAAACACCCTCCGAGCCCTCCATTTCGGCACTTTTTGTCCCAAACCTCCTGCGGAAAACGAAGCCTGCTCGCATAATAATCCATACGTAAAAGTACCGTTCGTCCGCTTTTAATATCCCCTATGTTGATAGATTTTGATTGAAAATAATGTTGCAGAGTCAATTTTTTTCTTACTTTTGTGATATAAAGTACATCTGAATTAATCCAAAAAGTTAATAGTTATGAAACATCTCATTAAATTTTATTGTGCGATGTTGGTCTTGGGGTTGGCGTCGTGTTCCAAAGCGCAAATTGAGATCTCTTTTGAGGGGTTTACGAATGATACGGTAATACTTTTCAGCGCCCCTATCAAAGATTATGTAAGTGCCTCCTCGGACTCAGAATTAAAGATAGATACTCTTCTCATCAAGAATAATCTTTTGCAGATTCCTGCTGCTGACGAGTCGATGTATTGGCACTTCTCGTTTAAGGAGACGGACGATAATAGCCCGAATTTTACACGTCGTGCAATCGACGTCATAACTCAGCCGAAGGATCGTATCAAGTACAAAGTGTGGCGCACCGCTGAGCAGTTTGAGTATGAGGCGAAGGGTAGCGACTATGCCGAAGGTGTTGCAGATTTTGATCGATATGTATTGCCAATAGCGCTCGAAATTGATCGTATTGATCGTGGTGTAGTGGAGAATTGGGAGATTATACGACCGCTGTATGACAAGCGTCGTGCAATGGCTGCGGAGTGGTTGAAGAATAACTTGGATAGTCCGGCTGCCATATATGTATTGGTAGCGGAGGTTGCAGCAGATGTATTTTTGGAGTATTATGATAGTTTGTTGCCGATGATCGAGTGCTCGGAGCTGGCTCCTATTGTCAAGCAACGTAAGCAGGCGGCCGATATGCAGGTTGCGACGACGCAAGCGAAGGCGAATGTTAAGGAGGGTGCGGTGGCTCCACAGTTTACTCTTTGCGACAACGATGGTCGTGCGGTTGAACTCTCGTCGTTCCGTGGGAAATGGGTCGTATTAGATTTTTGGGGAAGTTGGTGCGGCTATTGCATAAACGGTATTCCGAAGATGTTGCAGGCGTATGACGAGGTTAAGGATAAATGCGAGTTTATTGGTATTGCTTGTAACGACACGATGGACGCGTGGCTTGCTGCATTGGATAAGTACTCGATGCCTTGGGTGCAGCTGTTTAACTCGAATGATGTGGCGCCCGCAGACAATGTGAGTGTGAAGTATGCCATTGAGGGTTTCCCGACCAAGATCATCATAACGCCCGAGGGCGAGATTCATAAGATATTTGTTGGCGAAGACTCGGGCTTCTATACGGAGTTGGCGAATGTCGTCAAATGATAGATGTCGGGCGGGGAGGTGCTCTACGGTTAGCGTGCTGAAACGTTGCCGCTAATTGTGCTTTTTGGCTTTGTGGCGTAAAAAATATAACGCAACAAAGCCAAATTTTATGTACCTTTGTCGTCGATAAATATCGATTGGACTATGCAACAGATTCCAAATTGCGCCCCCGCAAAGGATCGCCTTTGGACGCGCGACTATATATTTATATGTGCAGCAGCGTTTTTGCTGTCGTTTTCGTTCTTCTTGTTAGTGCCCACGTTGCCGTTCTATCTGCGTGATACGTTCGGGATTGGGCAGTCGATGGTCGGAGTGGTGCTGTCGTGCTACACGATTGCGGTGCTGTGTGTGCGCCCGTTTTCGGGATTTATGGCCGATACGTTTCCGCGAAAGCGAATGTATGTGATAGCCTATTCGCTCTTTGTGGCGACCTTCTTCGGCTATCTGACCATCACGACGGCGTTGTCGATATTCATTGCGTTGCGAATTTTCCACGGTTTGACATTCGGTACTCTGACGACCACGGGTAATACGCTCGTGATCGATATTATGCCCTCGTCGCGCCGAGGTGAGGGCTTGGGTTACTATGGCGTGATGGGTAATATGGCGATGGCGTTTGGCCCGATGGCGGGTCTGTTTATCATATCGTCGGGCAACTACGATCTGCTGTTTTGGAGCTCGATCGCCTCAGGCGGTCTGGGATTGATGTTCGGCTCGTTGGTGCGCGCGCCACGCAAGGCGCCTGCTCCGCAACCCAATCGAGCGCTGTCGATCGACCGTTTCTTCCTGATCGAGGGAATCCCTGCCAGCATAGCATTCTTTATGTTGGCAATTCCGTATGGTATGACCTCGTCGTATATGGCGCTCTATGCCGAGCAGTCGGGTATCACGTCGAGTTCGGGACTGTTTTTTACGGTGATGGCATTGGGTTTGGTGTCGTCGCGTCTAAATTCGGGTAAGCGTGTCGATCGCGGATTGGTTACGCAGACGATTCGTGCGGGTATTGTTGTGGCTCTTGTTGGTGTTACGGGCGAGGCTCTGCTATCGACCGTGGCCGAGTGGAACCAGACGGCAGGATATGTGCTCTATTTTGCGTCGGCGCTGCTGATTGGTTATGGATATGGAACGATGTTTCCGGCATACAACACGCTGTTTATCAACCTTGCGCCCAACTCGCGTCGTGCGACGGCAAATGCAACCTACCTGACGGGTTGGGACGTAGGTATCGGTTGCGGAATGTTGCTCGGTGGCTGGCTTTCGGAGCGTAGTTTTGCGTTGTGCTATGCCGTAGGTGCGGCGTTGGTTGTGCTGGCGTTGGTATGGTTTGTGGTGCGCGTAACGCCCCATTTTAATAAGAATAAATTGAGATAACGATTTTTATGGCAACTTCACTCTTTTCGGACGTAATTTTCGGGCCGATCCATTCGCGTCGATTGGGACTTTCGTTGGGTGTCAATCTGCTACCTACGGAGGCTAAGTTGTGCAATTTCGACTGCATCTATTGCGAGTGCGGTTGGAATGGCGACCATCGTGGATCGCGTCGATTCAACGACCGAGCGACGGTGCGCGAACTGCTTGGCGAGCAACTGCGCAAGATGGCCGAGGCGGGGACACCGCCCGATGTGATCACATTCGCGGGTAATGGCGAGCCGACGATGCACCCTGATTTTGAGGCGATTATCGACGATACGATCGCTCTGCGTGATGAGCTTTGCCCGTCGGCACGAGTGTCGGTGTTGAGCAATGCGACGATGATCGGACGCGAGTCGGTGCGTCGTGCGTTGGAGCGTGTCGATAACAATATTTTGAAGCTCGACTCGGCATTTGACGCGACCGTGCAACTGATGAACAACCCGCAGCAGGCCGACTATACGGTCGAGCGAACGGTGCGCGAGATGGAGCGTTTCGAGGGTCGAATGATCTTGCAGACGATGTTCCTGCGTGGCAGAGTGGGGGAGTGCCCGATTGACAATACGACCGAGCGAGAGGTTGAGGCGTGGTTGAAGATTGTGGAGCGTATTCGTCCTCAGCGAGTTATGGTATATACGATCGACCGCGATACGCCACTCGAAACCCTCGCGAAGGTATCGGTCGAGGAGTTGCGACGGATAGCCGAACGGGTCGAGGCGTTGGGCATTGAATGTTCGGTAGCGGGATAATAAAGAAGGCGTTGCTTGCGGCAACGCCTTCTTTATTATATCATCTCTTTGATCGCTTGATAGATACCCTCGGCATCGTAGCCGCACATCGCATATAGTTGGGCAGGCGAACCGTGTTCGACAAATTGATCGGGGATTCCGAGGCGTCGCACCTGCTTGATGTGCCCGTGCTCGGTGAGCCAATTCTCGACCGCACTACCTGCGCCACCGCGCACAACGCCGTCCTCGACCGTAATCACACGGTCAAAACGCTCAGCGATCTCTGCAAGCAGCTCTTCGTCAAGCGGTTTAGCCCATCGCATATCGTAGTGTGCCACCGAAATCCCCTCCTCTGCTGCGCGCGCAATCGCCTTTGCGACGAAGTTGCCGACCGTACCAAAGCTCACCACAGCCACCTGATCGCCATCAGCGAGGCGACGTCCGCGACCTATTTCGAGTGCTGTGAAAGGCTGCTCGCGCCACTCGGTGCCCACACCACGACCACGCGGATAGCGGATCACAACGGGGCGCTCGGCTTGCAAGGCAGTGAACATCATATTTCGCAGTTCGATCTCGTTCATCGGGGTTGCAATAGTCAGATTGGGCACACTTCCCAACGTTGCCAGATCCAATGCTCCGTGGTGTGTCGCTCCATCTTCGCCAACCAATCCTGCACGGTCAAGACACAGCACCACAGGTAGTTGCTGAATCGCTACGTCGTGAACAATATTGTCGAAAGCGCGTTGCGAGAACGACGAATAGATATTGCAGAACGGTACTAACCCCTGCGTAGCCAATCCCGCTGCAAAAGTTACGGCGTGTCCCTCGGCGATGCCCACATCGAAGCAACGTTCGGGCATCTCGGCCATCATAATATTGAGTGAGCAACCCGTTGGCATTGCGGGAGTTATGCCGACAATACGCTTGTCTTGGCGAGCCAGATCGAGCAACGTCTGACCGAAAACATCTTGATAGCGTGCCGATGCGTCGGGCGCGGTTTTATCCAATCGCTCGCCCGTCGTGGGGTCGAAATGTCCCGGTGCGTGCCACACCGATTGGTTCTGCTCGGCAGGGGCATAGCCTTTACCCTTGACCGTCAGTACGTGCAACAATTTCGGTCCTTTGATCTGGCGCAGGTCGCTCAGCGTGCGCGCCAACGAGATCACGTCGTGCCCATCAACGGGTCCGAAGTAACGGAATCCGAAGCTCTCGAACAGATTGCTATTCTGCAAGATACCCTGCTTGATGACGTTTCCTGCCTTCTGCATCGCGCGTCGCAACGAGGGCATCGACGCAAGCATATTCCACACTCGATTTTTGAACCGATTGTAGTGGCGCGAGGTGGTGATTCGCAGCAGGTAATGTTTCAAAGCACCGACATTGGCGTCGATCGACATATTGTTGTCGTTGAGAATGATGAGCAGGTTTGCCTTGC
Organism: Alistipes sp.; assembly: GCA_017436185.1. The sequence continues at coordinate 121,623 of JAFSDP010000008.1, forward strand.
TGGCGCCTGCGTTGTTCAGCCCCTCGAATGCCAATCCGCCCGTCATCGCTCCATCGCCGATAACCGCAACTACGTTACGCTCGTCGCCTTTCAGTCGCATTGCCTCGGCCATACCGAGTGCTGCCGAGATCGAAACCGACGAGTGGCCACCGATGAAGGCATCGTACTTGCTCTCGCTGCGGCGCGGAAAACCGCCCAGTCCGCCCAACTTGCGATTCGAGGTGAATGCGTCGCGACGCTCGGTGATGATCTTGTGGGCATAGGCTTGGTGGCCAACGTCCCAAATCAGCTGATCGTCAGGCGTATCGAACACGTAATGGAGAGCCGTAGTCAGTTCGACCGTACCCAAGCTCGATCCCAAATGCCCCGGATTTACGGCACATTGTTCGATGATGTAGTCGCGCAATTCGTCGCAAAATTGCGGAAGTTCATCGACGCTCAGTGCGCGAAGTTCAGTCGGTGAATCGACGTTGGTGAGATATTTATACTCTTTCGTTCCCATTAGTTGCATTTTCTCTCGACAAAGATAATTAAATATTGGAGAAAAATACTTATCTTCGCAAAAGGATTCAGAATAAAAACGATTGAATGATGCGAAAATTGTTGATGTTCGTTGCATTGAGCCTCATTTGCAGCTCGTGCGTGTCGAACAAAGTCTATAACGCTTCGCGTGCCGAGGTGATGCGTCTCGAAAGTGAGCTGTCGGCTCTGCGTGCCCGCCACTCGGCTCTCGAACAGCTTAATAATGAGCTCAATGGCGAGAAGCTCGGTTTGCAGGATAACCTTTCGGCGCTCACTGCCGAGCACGATGCGCTGCGTAAGCAGTATGCCTCGCTCGATGCCGATCGCGCCAAACTTGCTCGCGATCTGGATCAGCTGCGCGATATGCTCGACAAAGGTAATGCCGAGGCGTCGCGAATGTTGCAGGAGTTGCAGCGCAACCAAGCCGATTTGGAGGAGCGTTCGCAGCGTGTCGAGGAGTTGGAGTCGCTGTTGAAGGCGCGCGAGGAGGCCATCGCTGCAATCCGTCGTCAGGTGAGCGACGCTTTGTTAGGCTTTGAGGGTAAGGGACTTACGATCTCGACCCGCGACGGTAAGGTCTATGTCTCGATGGAGGATAAACTGCTGTTCCGTTCGGGTAGCTACGAGATCGGTCGCGATGGCGAGAAGGCGGTGCGCGATCTGGCGAAGGTGCTGGCGGCCAACCCCGACATCAACGTTATGGTCGAGGGACATACCGACGACGTGCGCTATACGCCCAATGCCTATCTCAAAGATAACCTCGACCTGAGTGCCAAGCGTGCGACGACCGTGGTGCGTTTGTTGCTCGAAAACAAGGAGATAGCACCCGAGCGAATCGTTGCCGCTGGACGTGGCGAGTCGTTGCCCGTAGCCGAGGGCAAGACGGCCGAGGCGCGTGCCAAGAACCGTCGTACGGAGATCATCTTGACCCCGAAATACGACGAATTGATGAAATTGATGGAAACAACAAATAACGAATAAATGCTATGAAATACAAACGTATATTGCTCAAACTCAGCGGTGAATCGCTGATGGGCGCACAGAAATATGGTCTTTCGACCGACGTACTCACCTCGTATGCACGTCAGATCCGCGACGTGGCTGCAACGGGTGTGCAGATCGGTATTGTGATCGGTGGCGGTAATATTTTCCGTGGTTTGAGTGGCGTGAGCCGTGGTTTCGACCGCGTGAAGGGCGACCAGATGGGGATGCTCGCTACGATCATCAACTCGCTGGCATTGCAGTCGGCATTGGAGGACGCAGGCGTCAAGGCTCGTGTGCTGACATCGATCCGTATGGAGCCCATTGGCGAGTACTACTCGAAGGCTCGCGCGCTGGAACTGATGGAGGCCGGTTACGTGGTGATCGTCGGTGGCGGTACGTCGAATCCCTTCTTCTCGACCGACTCGGCATCGGCTCTGCGTGGCGTCGAGTTGGAGTGCGAGGTGCTGTTGAAGGGTACCCGTGTCGATGGCGTCTATACGGCTGATCCTGAGAAAGATCCGACCGCAACGAAGTTCGACGAAATCACGTTCGACGAGGTGCTCGATCGTCGTTTGAAGGTGATGGATCAGACCGCTTTCACGCTCTGCCGCGAGAACGGATTGCAGATCATCGTCTTCGATATGGACACCGAGGGCAACCTCGCGCGCGTTCTGTCGGACGAGAAGATAGGTACGTTGGTTAAACTTTAATTCGTGGTGCGATGAAGAAGAAGATAATTGTTGCGGTGTTGTTTATTGCGGCTATTGCGCTGGCATCTTTTGTAGTGATTCGCGCACAGCGCCTGCCGGTTGATGACGCTGCGGTTGCTGTGATTGGCGACAAGTGCCCCTCGTTTGAGGTGCAAATGCTTGACGGCGATGTGGTTTCGATCGACTCGCTGCGTGGTAAGACCGTCCTGATCAACTTCTGGGCTACGTGGTGCCCGCCCTGCAACGAGGAGATGGAGCGCGTTGAGAAGGATATTGTCGAGCGTTTTGCCGACGAGGAATTTGTCTTCCTGCCCATTTCGCGTGGCGAGAAACCCGAGGTGGTCAGCGCGTGGCGCACGAAGAAGGGATACAAGTTCGATGTAGGTCTTGATATCGCAACCGAGATCTTCCCGCAGTTTGCCCGCACCTATATTCCTCGCAACTACTTGATCGATCCCGACGGAACGATCGTCTATTACGAGGTCGGCTACGATGCTGAGCTCTTTGACGAGCTTGTGAATAAGATCGACGAAACGATCCAAAACGCTAAGAAATAATTACTTAAAACACAGATACAGTTATGACAGAACAGACCAAACAGATCCTCGACAATGCATCGTCGAAGATGCAGAAGGCGCTCGACTATTTCGAAGATGAATTGGCGAACGTACGTGCAGGCAAGGCCAGCACCAACCTCCTGAATGGCGTGATGGTTGATTACTATGGCGCACCGACCCCCGTGTCGCAGGTTGCTAGCGTAACCGTTCCCGACGCTAAGACGGTGATTATCCAGCCGTGGGAGAAGAATCTGATTCGTGCCATCGAGAAGGCAATTATCGACTCGAACATCGGCCTCGCTCCCTCGAACAACGGTGAGCAGATCCGCTTGACGATGCCCCCTCTGACTGAGGAGCGTCGTAAGCAGCTCGTTAAGCAGGTTCGCAGTAGTGCCGAGAATGCTCGCGTAACGTTGCGTAACATTCGTCGTGATGCTGTCGATGCGTTCAAGAAGGCGCAGAAGGACGGTATGCCCGAGGACGAGGCAAAATCGGGCGAGGGCGAAGCACAGAAGGTGATCGAAAAGTATTCGAAGAAGCTCGATGCAATGCTCGACGCTAAGGAGAAGGAGATTATGACCGTGTAATTTGTTGCTCCTCAATGATTAAGCCGCTCTGCAAAGGGCGGCTTTTTTGATTCACAAATTGCATTATAATCCACACTTAGTGGCTCATCATTGGCGGGTGGGGGGGCTCGCCCGAAGGGCGACCCGCCAATGATGACACGCCGCATAACGGCGTGATCATTTCAATTCAGTTTTTTTGTGAATAACCGACCAATTGCTTACTCAACCTTCATAACAAAAAAGCCACCCCAGCGACGGAGTGGCTTTTATTAATATAGGTATTCGTTTTACAACTTCTCGCCGTAGGCCAAATCGCCTGCGTCGCCGATGCCCGGCACGATGTACGACTTCGAGGTCAGCTCCTCATCGACCGCTCCGCACCAGATCGTAGTGGTCTTCTCGGACATATGCTGCTTGACGTAATCAACACCCTCCTCGCTGGCGATAACTGCCGCAATATGAGTGTGTTTGGGGGTGCCACCCTTTTCGCACAGAGCCTCGTAGGTGAGCACAATCGACGAACCGGTTGCCAACATCGGGTCTGCCAAAATCAGCACTTTGCCCTCCAAACTGCCACACGAGATGTACTCAACCTTGATCTTGAACTTACCATCTTTGCTATACTTGCGATAGGCCGAAACAAAGGCGTTCTGCGCGTCGTCGAAGTAGTTCAGAAAACCCTGATGGAAGGGCAGACCGGCACGCAGAATTGTCGCAACGACCACCTCGTCGCTTACTTGCATCACGGCAGCCTCGCCCAGCGGAGTCTCGACAACGGTGGGGGTGTAGTCGAGCGTCTTGCTGATTTCGTATGCAGTTACCTCGCCCATACGTTCGAGGTTGCGGCGGAAACGCATACTGTCGACCTGAATTTTACGATCGCGCATCTCGGCGATAAACTTATTGACGATCGAATTTTGTTGGTTGAGAATGTGTAACATAATCGTATCGAAGTTATTGAAGGTTAGTCAATTAGTACAGGAAGTTGTTGAACGGATAGCGTCCTGCGTGAATCTCGCGCACCATCGAATAGAGGTCCTGACGCAACTTGTCGATGTTCTGTCGGTCGAGCGCCGAAATGAAGATACAAGGCGCATCGGTCGAGGCCATATAGGTACGTTTTAGATCGTCGAGCGAGAGATTTTCGCGCGTTGCGGGAGTCAGGTCGTCCTCGTCTTTCTTAATATAGGTGTAGGCGTCGATCTTGTTGAAGATGATGAAGGTTGGTTTGTCGCCTGCACCAATCTCGCGCAGGGTCTGCTTCACCACGTCCATCTGCTCCTCGAATCCGGGGTGCGAAATATCGACAACGTGCAGCAGCAGATCGGCCTCACGTACCTCGTCGAGGGTCGATTTGAACGACTCGACCAGCTGAGTAGGCAACTTACGAATGAAACCAACGGTGTCCGAAAGCAGGAACGGAAGGTTGTCGAAAACCACCTTGCGCACTGTCGTATCGAGCGTCGCAAAGAGCTTATTCTCAGCGAATACGTCGCTCTTACTCAGCAGGTTCATCAGCGTTGATTTGCCTACGTTCGTATATCCGACTAACGACACACGCACCATCTGTCCGCGGTTGCTACGCTGCACAGCCATCTGGCGGTCGATCTTTTTCAGATCCTCTTTGAGTTTCGAGATTCGATTGCGGACAATACGACGGTCGGTCTCGATCTCGCGCTCACCCGCACCGCCACGTGTACCCGTGCCGCCTCGCTGACGTTCGAGGTGGGTCCACATACCCGTCAGTCGCGGCAACATATATTCGAGCTGCGCCACCTCGACCTGCGTCTTGGCGTAGGCGGTCTGTGCGCGCGCTACAAAGATATCGAGAATGAGTCGTGTTCGGTCCTGCGTGAGGCAGGGGAGTGCCTTCTCGATGTTGCGGGTCTGTGAGGGCGAGAGTTCATCGTCGAAGATCACTACGTCGATGGCGTTCTCCTCGCAGAATGCGGCGATCTCCTCCAACTTACCCGGACCCACATAGATACGCGAGTTGGGCGAGGGCAGCATCTGCATAAAGCGGCGCACGGTTACGATTCCGGCGGTCTCGGCCAGAAACTCCAACTCGTCGAGATACTCCTCGGCCTGACGCTGCTTCGAGCGGTCGGTGATGACCGTAACGAGCACAGCGCGACGACGCGGATCGACCTCGACGACCTCGGTTGCGGTGTTGTTTGTATTCTTTGTTTTGCTGTCAGCCATTGGCTAATTGAGTTATAAACAAGGTATTACCTCCTGTAAAAACGAGGGTATCCCACTTGCTTGGGACACCCTCATATTTTGTCGATTGTAATCCGTTCGATTACTGGATACGGAACTCAACGGGCAGAGTGTAACGTACACGCACGGGGGCGTTACGCTGCTTACCCGGGGTCCACTTGGGCGACGACTGCAATACGCGAACAGCCTCATCAGCCAGCGAGCGGTCGGGGCTCTGCATAACCTGAATGTTGGTGAGCGAACCGTCGCGCTCGATAACGAAGGTCAGCGTTACCTTACCCGAGATACCGTTCTCCTGAGCGATCTGCGGGTACTTCAACTTACCCTGAACCCACGAGCGGAACTTCATCAAGTCGCCACCCTGGAACTTAGGCATCTCCTCAGCGATGATGAAGGGAGCGTCGTCCTCAGCAGCCTCCTCGACAACTTCGATATTCTGAACGATCTCGATATCCTCCGAGAACTCCGAGAAGTCAAACTCGGTATCGATCTTGGTGTCGTTGGTTACGACGTTCAGCACGTCCGACAGAACCTGCATCTCAACCTTCTTGGGAGGTTCGGGCGGTTTCTGATCCTGAGTGGTGATGTCGGTGATTTCCTCCTCGACAACCTCCATACTTGCTTCGATGATCTCAACGTTACGCTCCTTCTGAGTGTAAGCGAAAGCGGCGATGGTCAGCAACAGAGCGAAGATCAAGCCGATTTCGAGGAACAGACCTTTCTTGTTGTTAAGGTCAGCTTTGGGTGATTTTTTGATTTGCATTATTAATTAATTTTAATTGTTTTCGTCGAAAAACATCATTTGTTGCACTACAAATATAGTAACAATATCCGAAAAAAAATAGTTTTGCTCAAAAAAAACTCAAAAAATACATATATTTGCACTCGTGAGCCTCGTAGAGGGGCATTTTGAAGACGATTTATGGAACATTTGTACGGGAAAACTCTCGCCGAGCTGCGAGTTGTGGCCGAGGAGTACGGGCTACCGCGATTTGCTGCGGGACAGATGGCGCGTTGGCTTTACAAGCGCCACGTTACGGATATCGCCTCGATGACCGATCTCTCGGCTGTGGCGCGTGCGCGATTGGCCGAGCGTTACGATATCGGTTTGACGGCCCCGTTGGCGGTCAGCGCGTCGGAGGACGGAACACGAAAATATCTCTATGCGACCGAAACGTCGGGTCGCCACATCGAGTCGGCATATATCCCTGATGGTGAGCGTGCTACGTTGTGCGTTTCGTCGCAGGCGGGGTGCCGTATGGGCTGCCGTTTCTGTATGACTTCGCGTCAGGGATTGCATCACTCGCTCTCGACACTCGAAATCCTGAATCAGATCGCCTCGCTGCCCGAACGCGACCGACTGACCAATGTGGTCTATATGGGTATGGGCGAGCCGTTGGATAATCTCGACAATGTTCTGCGTTCGCTCGAAGTGCTCACCTCGGAGTGGGGATACGGTTGGAGTCCCACGCGAATAACCCTCTCGACAGCGGGTGTGTTGCCCTCGTTGAAGCGCTTTTTGGACGAGTCGTCGGTGCATTTGGCAGTCAGCCTGCACAACCCGTTTCACGATGAGCGTCAGGAGATTATGCCTATCGAAAAACCCTATCCGATTGCCGAGGTGATGAAGCTTCTGCGTCAGTACGATTTCACTCACCAGCGACGTGTCAGCTTCGAGTATATCGTGATGAGTGGGTTGAACGATTCGCCCCGCCACGTGGCCGAGCTGGCTCGTTTGCTCAATGGTGTGGCGTGTCGTATCAATCTGATTCGTTTCCACAAAATCCCCGATTCGCCCTATTTCAGCCCTCCGCAGCCGCAGATGGAGACCTTCCGTGATGCGCTGATCCGCAAGGGAATTATGACCACAATCCGCCGTTCGCGTGGCGAGGATATCAAGGCGGCGTGCGGTCTGCTCTCGACGCTCGGGGTCGATAAGGCGTAGCTCGGGCACGTGATTTGAACGATGGTGCGGGTAACTTTATATATAATTATTGTATGAAAAAGTATCTTTTAATTCTCGTTTTCGCGTTGGCGACTTTCGCGTCGGCGATGGCGAAGGGTGGGGTAGAGTTCCGCGATGGAGCGCTCGATGATATGGTGGCTGAGGCTGCCGCAGAAGAGAAATATCTCTTTGTCGAATTGTTTGCAACGTGGTGCGGTCCGTGCCGAATGATGGAGCGCACGTTGGCAACCGATGAGGTGGGTGCGTATATGAATCCACGCTTTGTATCAGTGCGTTACGATGTCGATAAGGCTACGGGAGCGTTGCTTGCGCGAACCAATGGTGTGCGTAGTATCCCGACCTGCTTGGTGATGAACGGCAATGGTGAGGTGGTAGGTCGTTTAGTCGGATCGAGCTCGCCCGAAAAATTCGTAGCCTCGATGCGTAGTTTGCTGGCAAATATCTCGGAAGAGTAGTAAAAACGTCGCGGGGGTAGCGCTTTTTCTCGAAAAAAGTGCTATATTTGCGGTAGAGTACCTAATGTGCAACAAAAATAGTGATCAGATATGGAATACTTAACCAAACTTCAAGAATATGCTGCGGCTCCGACCGTTGAGGAGGTAGCCGAGAAGGTGGCGGCGGCACGCGAGGCCGCAAAGGCTAACGAGACGACCGATGTCTATAAATTTTGCTATTCGACCATCGACCTCACGACGTTGGCTTGTACCGATTCGGTGGAGTCGGTAACCCGTTTTGCGCGTCGTGCTGCGGAGTTCTATATCGACTATCCGCATATCCCGAACGTGGCGTCGATTTGTGTCTATCCTCTTTTCGTTGAGACGGTTGGATTGGCCGTAGATGGTACTCCGATGCGCATTACAAGCGTGTCGGGCGGTTTCCCTGCGTCGCAAACGTTCCTCGAAGTGAAGGTTTTGGAGACGGCTATGGCGATCGAGAACGGTGCCGACGAGATCGACATCGTGATCAACGTGGGCGAACTGATGGCAGGTCGTGTCGATGAGATGGCGTCGGAGATCGAGGTGCTGCGTGAGGAGGCCGATGAGGTGGTTTTGAAGGTGATCATCGAGTCGGGTGCGCTGAAAACTCCCGAGCTGATTCGCAAGGCGTCGTTGTTGGCGATGATGGCGGGTGCAGACTTTGTCAAGACCTCGACCGGCAAGATCGACGTTGCAGCAACGCCCGAGGCTGCTGTTGTGATGTGCGAGGCTATCCGCGACTACTACGAGAAGACGGGTCGCAAGGTTGGTTTCAAGGCGGCAGGTGGCGTGCGCACGGCTGAGGACGCAGCGCTCTACTACACCATCGTCGAGCAGACGCTCGGCAAGGAGTGGCTTACCCCCGAATTGTTCCGTATCGGTGCAAGTTCGGTTGCCAACAATCTGATCTCGGCAATCGAAGGCAAGGAGGTTAAGTACTTCTAATTCAAAGTTCAAAATTCAAAATTCAAAATTAAGCCGCACTTTTTGGTGCGGCTTTTTTATTAATTCAAAGGACCCGAAATTCAAAATTATTTTACGCGATTTCGAAGAAATCGTCGCGCACGGCGGCGCCCGCGACTTTCAGTCGCGCCGCCCCACGCCGCCGTGTGCGCTCTAATCAGAATAATGTGTAAATCTTGTTTTGTATAAAAAAATAAGACCGTCCTATGTGGGACGGCCTTATTCTCAATATTTGGTTAATGCTAACCTCTTATTTCTCAGTCAGAGCTGCGTGAGCTGCTGCCAGACGTGCGATGGGCACACGGAAAGGCGAGCAAGATACGTAGTTCAGACCTGCGTGGTGGCAGAACTCTACCGACGAAGGCTCACCACCGTGCTCACCGCAGATACCGCACTTCAAGGTCTCGCGAGTGCCACGGCCCTTGAATACAGCCTCACGGATCAACTGACCAACACCGTTGCGATCGAGGATCTGGAACGGGTCGTTCTTCAAGATACCCTTGTCGAGATATACGGGCAAGAACTTAGCGATATCGTCGCGCGAGAAGCCCAGAGTCATCTGAGTCAAGTCGTTAGTACCGAACGAGAAGAACTCGGCAACCTCAGCGATCTGGTTTGCGGTAACAGCTGCGCGCGGTACCTCGATCATCGTACCTACCAGGTAGTCGATCTTGTCGTTGCGCTCAGTGAATACCTCGTTAGCAACGCGGTCGATGATGTTCTTCTGGTAGCGCAACTCCTTGTGGTTACCTACCAGCGGAACCATAATCTCAACCTTCACGTCCATACCCGTAGCCTTTACGTTCATTGCAGCCTCGATGATAGCGCGAGCCTGCATCTCGGTAATCTCGGGATAGGTGTTACCCAGACGGCAACCACGGTGGCCCAACATCGGGTTCACCTCGTGCAGCGACTCAACACGTGCTGCAACCTTCTCAACGGGGATATTCAGTGCGTCAGCCATCTCCTGCTGCTCCTTCGGAGTGTTGGGAGCGAACTCGTGCAGAGGGGGATCGAGCAGACGTACGATCACGGGATAGCCCTTCATAGCCTTGAACAGACCCTCGAAGTCGCCACGCTGCATAGGCAACAACTTCGACAGAGCTACACGACGACCGTCCTCATCGTCAGCCAAGATCATCTCGCGAACAGCCTTGATACGGTCGCCCTCGAAGAACATATGTTCGGTACGGCACAGACCGATACCCTCAGCACCGAATGCAAATGCCTGCTCAGCGTCCTTCGGAGTATCAGCGTTAGCGCGAACCTTCATCGTAGCGTACTTGCCTGCCAGCTCCATCAGCTTGCCGAAGTCGCCGCTCAGATCAGCTGCCTGAGTAGCTACCTGACCGAGATAAACCTCACCGGTCGAGCCGTTCAACGAAATCCAATCACCCTCCTTGATGGTGTACTCACCGATCTTGATGGTGCGAGCCTTATAGTCGATCTGCAACTCACCTGCACCCGAAACGCAGCACTTACCCATACCACGTGCAACAACGGCAGCGTGCGAGGTCATACCACCGCGCTGAGTCAAGATACCGGCAGCGTCCAACATACCCTTCAAATCCTCGGGCGAGGTCTCGATACGAACCAAGATAGCCTTCTGGCCACTTGCAGCAACCTTCTCAGCGTCCTCAGCGAAGAATACAACGGGACCCGTTGCAGCACCCGGCGATGCGGGCAGACCCTTCACCAGAACCTTAGCGTTCTTCATTGCAGCCTTATCGAATACGGGGTGCAGCAGCTCGTCGAGCTTAGCGGGCTCGCAACGCAGAACTGCGGTCTTCTCGTCGATCAGACCCTCAGCCAGCATATCCATTGCGATCTTCACCATAGCTGCGCCGGTACGCTTACCGTTACGGCACTGCAACATCCACAACTTACCGTCCTGAATAGTGAACTCGATATCCTGCATATCGGTAAAGTACTCCTCCAAGTGGTGCTGGATCTCGTTCAGCTCCTTGTAAACCTCGGGCATAACCTCTTCGAGCGAAGGATACTTCGATGCGCGCTCCTCCTCCGAGATGTTCTGAGCCTTAGCCCAACGCTTCGAACCCTCGATGGTGATCTGCTGAGGAGTGCGGATGCCTGCAACTACGTCCTCACCCTGAGCGTTGATCAGATACTCACCGTTGAAGATGTTCTCACCTGTTGCAGCGTCGCGCGAGAATGCAACACCCGTTGCCGAGTTGTCGCCCATATTACCGAATACCATTGCCTGTACGTTCACAGCGGTACCCCACTCAGCGGGAATGTTGTTGAGCTTACGATAGAGGATTGCGCGCTCGTTCATCCACGAACCGAATACTGCGCAAACTGCACCCCACAACTGCTCCCAAGGACATACGGGGAAGTCCGAACCGGTCTGCTCCTTAACGGCAGCCTTGAACTTCGCAACCAGCACCTTCAAGTCGTCGGTGGTAAGGTCGGTGTCGTTCTGCACGCCACGCTCCTCCTTCAACTCGTCGATAATAACCTCGAAGGGATCCTGGTCCTCCTTGCTAACGGGCTTCATACCCAATACAACGTCGCCGTACATCTGTACGAAGCGGCGGTACGAGTCCCAAGCGAAGCGGGGGTTACCCGACAGCTTCGAGATAGCCTCAACAGCGTCGTCGTTCAAACCGAGGTTCAGAATGGTATCCATCATACCGGGCATCGATGCGCGAGCACCCGAACGAACCGATACGAGCAGCGGAGCAACGGGGTCGCCGAACTTGCGGCCGGTCAGCTCCTCAACGCCCTTCATAGCCTTCTCGACCTCAGGACGGAGCATCTCAACGATCTTCTCCTTACCGTACTGGTAGTACTCCGAGCATACGTCGGTAGTGATGGTAAAGCCCGGGGGTACGGGGATACCGATCAAGTTCATTTCAGCCAGGTTAGCACCCTTGCCACCCAGCAATTCTCTCATTTTGCCATTACCCTCAGCCTCTTTGTTACCGAAGGTATAGACTCTTTTTACGTTTGACATTTTTTGTAACGATTATTTTAATGAAATTAGTTAATTGTCGTTATTACGCTTCAAGTTTGCGAAATTAACAATTTTTCTGCAAATGCCAAAGAATCACGATGGAATTTTTGTAAAAAATTGCAGATCACTCCGATTTTGACCCTAAATTCGATTGCGCAGGCTTGTTTGACTACCCTGTGGGCGGGTCTTGCAGTTTTTTGTTCTTGCCTGCAAAATCAGTGGTGGCGAAGGTGAATTTGGGATTGTAAATTGGCGATTTCTTTGGAATCGACACACTCGCGGGCAGAGGCAACCCAACGAATAAAAAACAAAACCCGCCCACGAGGCAGGTTAATGAGGCAGGTAAATGAGGCAGGTTAATTTTGAATTTTGAATTGAAAAAACCGCACTCCGAAAAGAGTGCGGTTTTTATCGTTCAATTACGCCCGAGCCGACCAACTCGTCGCCATCGTACCACGCGGCAAATTGTCCTGCCGTGATGCCACGTTGAGGCTCGTCGAAACGTATGTAAAGCCCCCCTTCGGTGCGGATCAGTTCGGCATTTTGCAACGGTTGTCGATAGCGTATTCGAACTGCATAGCGACGTCGTTCGCCCGCCTCCATCGCTACGTCGGGACGCACCCAATGGATCTCATTCTCAACGATATGCAACGCTCGGCGATAGAGCCCGGGGTGGTCGTCGCCCTGACCCATATAGATCACATTCTGCTCAACGTCGGTCGAGATAATGAACAGCGGTTCGGGTCGTCCGCCAACGCCTAAGCCCTTACGCTGACCGATGGTGTAGAAGTGGGCGCCGTTGTGCTCGCCGATCTTCTTGCCATCGCGCACCGTGTAGGTGTATGGCTCGGACAGCGCACGCAGATTGTCCTCCGAAATCTTACGCTCGTAACCACGCCACGTGGGCAGAATTTCGTGAATGTTGCCCTTGCGTTTTTCGAGTTTCTGTTGCAGGAAAACGGGCAGATCGACCTTGCCCACGAAACAGATGCCCTGCGAATCTTTGCGCTTGGCCGTCGCTAAATGTTGCTCCTCGGCAATGCGTCGCACCTCGGGTTTGAGCAGTCCGCCAACGGGGAACATCGCTCGCGAGAGTTGCTCCTGCGACAGCTGACAGAGGAAGTAGCTCTGATCCTTGTTCGGGTCGCTACCCGCCAGCAGGCGATAGTGCACCTGCCCATCGCTGCCCACCACCTCGTCGCGACGGCAGTAGTGTCCCGTAGCAACGTAATCAGCCCCCAATTTAAGTGCCTCTTTCAGAAAGACATCGAACTTGATCTCGCGGTTGCACAGCACGTCGGGGTTGGGCGTGCGTCCGCGCTCATACTCCGCAAACATATAATCGACCACACGACGCTTGTACTCCTCCGAGAGATCGACCACGTGCAGCGGAATGTCCAATCGTTTGGCTACCAGCTCGGCAAAAACGCGGTCGTCGTGCCACGGACAGTCGCCTTCGAGCGTACCTGTCGTGTCGTGCCAATTGACCATAAAGAGTCCGATCACGTCGTAGCCCTGCTCTTTGAGCAGATAGGCCGCCACCGACGAATCGACACCTCCCGAAAGTCCTATAACAACGCGCTTAGCCATCGTTCATTTTTGTTTTTGGTAGTAAAGTAATGGTAAAACACGCCCAATGGCGTGTGAATTTTGAATCAATCAAAGTTCCATCAACCCCTCAGGCAGCAGGAACACAATTCGCTCACCCTCGAAGTCGATATGCACGATAAACTCCTCAACCGCAGGCACCAGCACCTCACGACCGTCCAACTCCAACCCAAACAGAGGGTTAGCCTCGCTGTCGTAGTAGTCTGCCACGCGACCTTTGGCCACGCTTGCGCCCTGCTCATCGACCACCTCAGCTGCGAAACCGATGAGATCATCCATATAGAATTCATCGTCGTTCGCCTCCTCGGCCTCGATTTCGATTGAGAGTTCGCGTCCGATCAATTCGGCAGCACGCTCCGGGGTATCCAGATCGTCGAACGCAACGATTGCGCCGCTCACACCGCGACGTTCGAAGCTACCGAAAAAAAGAGGAACCGTCAGTGAATCGATCTCCACCAATAACGGTTCCTCGTTTGAGAAGTTGTCGGGAAAGGTGTCATACAGCGTAATTGCCACTTCGCCCTTACGGCCGAAGAGTTTATTGACCTTTCCTACCGGCAACAGGTTTCCCATTGTGTTACTCTGCGCTCTCGGCAGCCTCTTCCGAAGCCTCCTCAGCAGCAGCGGCAGCAGCCTCAGCGGCAGCGGCGGCCTTCTTCTCTGCGATTGCAGCAGCGCGAGCCTCCTTCACCTTAGCCTCAGCCTCTTTGCGAGCCTTAGCCTCAGCAGCAGCAGCGCCCGAGATCTTGTTGGTCTTAGCCTCGATCTTAGCGTTCTTCTTGCCGAGCCACTTGTTGAACTTAGCCTCAGCGTCGCTCTCCGAGAACGCGCCCTTAGCTACGCCACCAAGCAGGTGCTTCTTATATAACACACCCTTGTACGACAAAATCGCACGGCAGGTGTCAGTGGGTTGTGCGCCTTTTTGTAACCAATCAAGAGCCTTCTCGAAGCTCAGGTCGATTGTAGCAGGATTCGTGTTAGGATTGTAGGTACCAATCTTCTCGATAAATTTACCATCACGTGGCGCTCTGCTATCTGCAACTACGATATGGTAGAAAGCATAACCTTTCTTACCGTGTCGAGCCAATCTGATTTTTACAGGCATTGTCTGAAAAAATTTAAGTTGTTAATTAGTTATTGTTACTGCACGAAAAATGTGATTTTCACACTTTTCAGCGCGCAAAAGTACGAACTAAATTGCGAACTGCCAAATATTCCGACACCCAAAACGCAATTTTTTCGCATTTCGGGCCGATTTTTTTGTTGTGTAGCAGTCCTTTACTCCTCCACTGCGGGGTGAACCGTAACGATACTGTCGACGATATACTTGGTGAAACCTCTCCAAGGCAGTGCGCCGAAATACTCCGTATAGTGCAACTGAACGGTGTTGCCGCTATTGAGCATCAGCTCGCGTGCTACCTCCTCGTTCTCGACCGAGAACTCGAACTCGTACGACTGAATCGCACCGGCCGACTTGGCGCGGATACCCGACTGAATCAACTTGCCCTCGTAGGTCTTGAACAGCACGCCCTTATGTACAACGTAGTTCAACTCGCCACTCTTGACGCCCTCACCGAAGGGGTAGTAGAAGCGTACGTAGCCGAAAATCGCAACGCCCAAAATCACGAGCAGAGCCGTAATGCAACCGATCTTTTTCATAGCTTTATAGTTTAGGTTTTTCTTGTTTTTGTTTTACTTTCGTTTGGGGTTCTCCTCGATGTACTTCGCCAGCGCAGCCTTAGCCTTCGGTGCCAGACGCAGCAGCGTGTACATCGTCGGGAAGGCCATAAAGGCGTAGGCTATGTCGATGATTCCCACCACCGTAGGCAACGACATCACCGAGGCCACAACAAGCAGCGCAAGGTAGAAGTAGTTGTAGTATTTGCCATACTTCGCACCGAACAGGAACGAGGTACATTTCATACCGTAGTACGAGTATGAGAACATCGTCGAGAATGCAAAGATAAACAAAATTGCCAACAAAAGATACTCTCCCACACCCGGAATTGCCTTACCGAAGGCGTCGATTGCGATTTGCAGACCCTTCATACCCTCGCCTGCGGTGTATCCCGTCGAGAGAATTGCCAGCGAGGTGAGCGTGCAGACCAGACCCGAGTCGGTCAGCGGGGCGATCATCGCCACGAAACCCTCACGCACGGGCTCGCTGTTGCGCGATGAGCCGTGCATCATCGAGGCTGTACCCGTACCTGCCTCGTTGATCAGTGCGGCACGACGGGCACCGAGCAGTGCGATGCCGATGATGCCGCCAATGCCTGCCTTCATCGAGAATGCCCCCTCGAAGATCGAGGCAAAGACGCTCGGAATCATCTCATAGTTGCGAATCAGAATGTAGCCTACCAGCAGGAAGTACATCACAATCATTGCAGGAACGAGCTTCGACGCCATTGCTGCAATGCGCTCGATACCGCCCAAAACTACGATAGCTGTGATGATTGTAATCACCACACCCATAGCCAAATGCAGCCAGAATGTCGGCTCGATGCCTCGCGGTATAAGGAAGATTGCGTCAATCGCCTCAACCAGCTGATTGGGTTGCATCAGGCAGAGCGTACCGATACAACCGAAAGCCGAGAAGAAGAGTGCCAGCGGACGCCAATTCTTACCCAGACCCTCGACGATCATATACATCGGACCGCCTTGCAGGTTACCCTCCGAGTCGCGACCTCGGTACATCGACGCCAGCGTACCCTCGAAGAATTTGGTTGCCATACCGACCACCGTGCTCACCCACATCCAGAAGATTGCGCCCGGGCCGCCAATGCTCAGTGCGATTGCCACACCTGCAATGTTGCCCATACCGATCGTAGCTGCGATTGCGCTACACAGAGCCTGCCACGAGGTGATCTGACCGCCTTCGCCCTCGCCGCTATCCTTTGCGCGCAGAGCCTCGATCGAGCGACCGAAATAGCGAAATGGTACCATTCGCGAATAGAAGAAGAGAAACAAACCGCCTCCGATCAGCACGATAAAGAGCGGATAACCACATATAAGGTCGCTTGCTTGCGAAATAAAATCTTTCATTGCCTAATTTTCCTAACTTTGTGTTTAATAAATCGGGTTCAATCGACCCGTCAAACGGCGCAGCGCGTCCGTTTAGTATCAAAACATTCGGCAAAGATACGAATTTTCGTCCGAATTTTCGCTATCGTTTGCCCAAAGAGTGAGTAAAGTAATCCGCAACGCGAAGTTTTTTTGGGGCATAGATTTGCGCTCAGAACAATGTTTGGCTCTGTTTTCTATATATAAAACAAATAATTATATAGGTTAAGTTGCGGAAATTCCGAAAGAAAGCGTACCTTTGCCGTCCCAAATGGGGAGAGAATCATTGATTTAAGAAACGAATTTTTAGAGAAAGATAGAGAGAGTATGAAACCAACACTTTTGGTTATGGCTGCGGGTATGGGCTCGCGCTATGGAGGTTTGAAGCAGCTGGACGCCGTGGGCCCCAGCGGTGAGACCATTATGGATTATTCGATTTACGACGCGATACGTGCGGGTTTTGGTAAGGTGGTATTTGTGATTCGACGCGATTTCGAGGAGGACTTCCGTCGCCAGGTGCTGCCCAAGTACGAAAATCATATCCCTGTCGAGCTGGTTTTCCAGTCGATCGACGCACTGCCCGAGGGCTTCAAAGCACCCGAAGGCCGCACCAAACCGTGGGGAACAAACCACGCCGTGATGATGGGTAAGGAGGTGATCAACGAACCCTTCTTGGTGATCAATGCCGACGACTTCTATGGTCGCGACAGCTTCGCGGTGATCGGTCGTGAGCTGTTACGCACCGAGGGCGAGAACAACTACTGTATGGTCGGTTTTCGCGTAGGTAACACCCTCTCGGAGTCGGGTACGGTGTCGCGCGGTGTCTGCTCGACCAACGAGTACAACTACCTGACAGGTATTGTCGAGCGTACCGACATCTGCCGTGTCGATGGCAAGGTGTCATTCACGGGCGACAATGGTTTCAAGGTATCGACCGACGAGCGTACCCCCGTATCGATGAATATGTGGGGCTTTACGCCCGACTACTTCCGCTACTCGGAGGAGTATTTCTCGGAGTATCTGCGCAACAACATCTCGAATCCGAAGGCTGAGTTCTACATTCCCCATATGGTCAATCACTTGATCACGACGGGTGTAGCTCGCGTGAAGGTACTCGATACCACCTCGCAGTGGTTCGGTGTAACCTATGCTGAGGATCGCGCAGGTGTGATCGAGAAATTGAAGGCTCTGGTTGAGGCAGGCGAGTATCCTGAACGCTTGTTCTAATTCAAAATGCAAGATTCAAAATGCAAAATTAGGCCACGTCCCGACGGACGTGGCTTTTTTTGTTTGAGGCGTTTAGAACAAATTAATAAAGAAGATAAAGCACAGACAATACGCACACTCGCGGGCTGCGGGGGTCAGCCGAAGGCTGAGCCCGCGAGTGTGTGTCAAAATCTCTGATTTTGCCAATTATTTTTGAATTTTGAATTTTGCATTTTGAATTAACAAAAAACCGCGCCCCGAATCGTCGGAGCGCGGTTTGCTTTTGCTGTCCTTTCGCGGTTTAGTTGCGAGTAGGCAGGAACGAGTAGTTCTTCGAGTAGTTGAGCATCTGATCGACGTAGCTATCGACGTACTCAACCTTAACATCGACGATCTTGTCGCCCTTCATTACGGGAACCAACTCGGGGTTGATGAAACCACCAAACGGCTCGATGTTCAGTGCGTTGTAACGCTCCAAAACCTCCTTGTGCAGTTCGGGATCGATCTTCACACCGTAGTTCTCAACCAGAGCCTTACCAGTCTCGAAATCACCCTCCGACTTGATGCGCTGCACCTCGTAGAGCATCTGACCAAACAGCTCGCGCAGCTTGTCGAAATCGTTTACAACCAGGTAGCGTTTGCCATTCTCGGTTACCCACTCGATCACGTTGTCGGCCTTACCCTTCTCGTAGCACCACTCAGCGATCAGCTTGCGGTTACGCATATGAGCCTCCTCGACGTCCTTGCCAAGCTCGATGCGCGAGTATTGGGTCATCATACCATTGACGATGTAGCTTGCATACTGAGCCTTAGCAACGTCGAGCGAGGGAACCAGACCCAACTCAACGAGCTTCTCGTCGCCCAGATAGTACAGACCAAAGAGGTCGGCACGAGCCTCTTCGAGGGTCGAGCCGTAGTTCTTCAACTCGCCACCCTTGGTGCCCGGAGCCAGCTGACCCGAGCCGTGGCCGAGGCACTCGTGCAGGTCGGTGTGGAGGTTGTCGCCCAGCGAGCCGAACTCGTTGATACGGGCGCGGTCCTCCTCGCGCAGAATGAACTCCTCGTCGAAGCCGTTGCCCTTAGCAGCCTGATCGTATGCGTAGGTGATGTTGTCGATGGTTACCGACTTCGAGCCGTAGTCGCGGCGGATCCAGTCGGCGTTGGGCAGGTTGATACCGATCGGGGTAGCGGGGTAGCAGTCGCCACCGAGCATAGCCACGTTGATAACCTTTGCTGAAACACCCTTAACTTCGGGCTTGCGGAATGCGGGGTTGATGGGCGAGTTGTCCTCGAACCACTGAGCGTTTTCGCTGATGATCTGAGTGCGCTTGGTAGCCTCGTCGCTACGCAGGCTCACGTTAGCCTCCCACGACGCCTTGCGACCCATCGGATCGCCATAGTCCTCGATGAAACCATTCACAAAGTCGATGGGCGACTCTACGTCCTGTACCCACAATACGTTATACTTGTCGAAGTCGCGCAGGTTACCGCTGCGGTAGTACTCGCACAGAGCGTCGATGATGGGCTTTTGGGTATCGTTGGTAACCTCCGAAGCCTTCTCCAACCAGTAGAGAATCTTGTCGATAGCCTCGCCATACATACCGCCCTGCTTCCAAACGCGCTCAACGACCTTGCCGCTTGCGTCCTTAGTCAGCTGCGAGTTCAGACCATACGAAATGGGCTGGGGATCGTTGTGGTCGATCATATCGGCATAGAACTTCTCGACCTCTTTCTGCGTTACGCCGTCGTAGTAGTTGTTAGCCGATGCAGTGATCATATCCACGCCCTCGCTCTGGTCCAAACGGCGAGCATAGAGCGACGAGTCGAACATTGCGGGTACGATAGCAGCCAGCAGCTCCTCGCGGGTGCCGAAATCGAGCGGCAGAGCCTCATCGGGCGTAGCCTCGACCAGCTTCACGAAGTACTCCTGCGAGAACTCGGGCTGGAACTTATCCATACTGTAATGGTGGTGGATACCGTTGGCAAACCACACCTTTTTCAGATACTTAACCACCTTCTGCCACTCCTCGTGGTTGGGGTCGCCCATATAGTTGGTATAGATACCTTCGAGGGTGCGGCGGATAGCAAGGTTGTACTTGAAGTTCTGGTCGAACATAATGTCGCGGCCACACTTAGCGGCCTCGCCCAGATAGTAAACCATCAGCTTCTGCTCCAAAGGCAGAGCGTCAAATTCGGGAACCTGATAGCGAATCACCTTCACGTCATCGAAGCGGTCGATAACCCACTGGAAATCGCTTTCGGTCTGCTGTTCTTGCGTGCAAGACGCAAAGATTGATGTCATCATAATCAGCAATAAAACTTTTTTCATCTTAGTTCGGATTTTGTGTGTTAATTTGTCGCAAATATACACATAAAAACCGAAAAATCAATCCTTCCCACCGCGCGCTAATGGCTCAAACTGCAAAATTAGTGTGGTGGAGGGGTGCGATTTCGAACATTTTTCATACCTTTGTATATTAAAAGCAAATTTTATGCACCGCGCCTTATAATTTTTTGGTGTTTGGTGCGTTCAATAGAATGATGTGAGATGGATACACTATTGGCTATTATCGCGTTGCTGCTCGCCGTTGTGGGCGTTGCGGGGTGCATTTTGCCGGTGTTGCCCGGTACGCCGATCAGCTATGTCGGTATGCTGGTGATGGCTTGCACCGAATACTCGACCCTTTCGAAACCGATCCTCGTAACCTTTCTGATCGTTACCATCTTGGTTTCGGTGGCCGACTATCTGCTGCCAGCGTGGCTTTCGCGTCGATTTGGCGGCTCGAAACGTGGCGCAACGGGTGCCACAATCGGTATGCTCGTGGGTCTGTTCTTCGTGCCGACGGGGTTGGTGCTCGGTCCGTTCATTGGTGCGGTGTTGGGTGAGATGTCGGTCAATCGCGACGACTCGGCCAAGGCGTTCAAGGTGGGATTCGGAGCATTTCTCTCGTTCATCGTCGGCACGGGGTTGAAGATGATCGCCTCGATCGCAATGCTCATCTATATCATTGGCGATATGGGCGGTGTTTTCGTAGGCTGGGGCGATACGATGGGCGGCTGGTGGAGCACGATAACCACTTGGGTGGCAAATATTTTCTAAGTGAATTTTTAGATCGATTAATATTTTTATCTCCAAACAATGAAGAAGATTTTAACACTGATGATGGTCGTGGCGGCAATGCTGTTCGCGGCTTGCGGATCGAAGTACGCCTATGAGAGCGTCAAGGGCGATCCCACGCAGACCCGTATCTACACGCTGGATAACGGTCTGAAAGTCTATATGTCGGTAAGCAAGGAGGAACCTCGTATTCAGACCTATATCGCTGTGCGTGTGGGTGGTAAGAACGACCCCTCGGAGACCACCGGCTTGGCTCACTACTTCGAGCACCTGATGTTCAAGGGTACGGAGCAGTTCGGTACTCAGGACTATGCAGCCGAGAAGCCTATGCTCGACGAGATCGAGCAGTTGTTCGAGGTCTATCGCAAGACCGAGGACGAGGCTGAGCGCAAGGCGATCTACAAGCGCATTGACTCGATCAGCTACGAGGCGTCGAAGTTGGCTATCCCCAACGAGTACGACAAGCTGATGGCAACCATCGGTGCGCAGGGTACCAACGCCTACACGGGTTACGATATGACCGTGTATGTCGAGAATATTCCCTCGAATCAGGTCGAGAATTGGCTCAAAATCGAGGCTGACCGCTTCAAGAATGTTGTGATTCGTGGTTTTCACACCGAGCTTGAAACCATCTACGAGGAGAAGAATATGTCGCTCACGCAGGACGGTCGCAAGGTCTATGAGGCGATGAATCGCGCGCTGTTCCCCAACCACCCCTACGGTAAGCAGACGGTGCTCGGTACGCAGGAGCACTTGAAGAACCCCTCGATTACCAACGTGAAGAACTACCACGATCAGTACTACGTGCCCAACAATATGGCAATCTGTTTGTCGGGTGATTTCGATCCCGAGCAGATGATCTCGCTCATCGACCAATACTTTGGCGATATGCAGCCCAATCCCGAGATCCCCGTATTGGAGTTCGAGCCCGAGCAGCCCATCACCGAGCCTATCGTTGAGGAGGTTTGGGGTCTGGACGCTGCAAACGTGGCTATCGGCTGGCGTTTGGGTGGCGCAGCATCGGAGGACGCCGATCTGGCAAACATCGTGGGTAGCATTCTCTACAACGGTCAGGCAGGTCTGATTGACCTCGATATCAATCAGCAGCAGAAGACGCTGAGCGCTTACGGCTATCCGTCGCTCTCGGCCGACTATGGTTATATGCAGTTGGCAGGTCGTCCCAAGCAGGGTCAGTCGCTCGAAGAGGTGCGTGATCTGCTGCTCGGCGAGGTTGCTAAGTTGCGTGCAGGCGAGTTCGACGAGGCTCTGATCGCTGCGGCGGTGAACAACTATAAGTTGGAGGCTATGCAGTATCTCGATTCGAACGATGGTCGTGCCGATATGTATGTCCAGTCGTTCATCAACCGCACCGAGTGGAAGGACGAGGTTGAGGTATTCGACCGCCTGTCGAAGATCACCAAGGAGGACGTTGTTCGTTTCGCTAACGAGAAGCTGGGTGAGCAGAACTACGCCATCATCTACAAGCGTCAGGGCAAGGATCCCAACGAGCAGAAGATCGCTAAGCCCGAGATCACTCCGATCGTAACCAACCGCGACGCTCAGAGCGACTTCTTCAAGGCTGTTGCAGCGTCGGAGGTGAAGCCTATCGAGCCGCGCTTTGTCGATTTCGAGAAGGATATGGACCGCTTCGAGGCGCAGTCGGGTATCGAGGTGCTCTACAAGCAGAACACCACCACCGACTATTTCTCGTTGGAGTATATGTTCGATCTGGGTACGTTGAACGATCCCGCATTGGGTCTTGCATTTGACTATACCGAGTACTTGGGTACGCTGGCAAAGAGCGCCGAGCAGATTCAGTCGGAGCTCTATGGTCTGGCTTGCGGATTTAACCTGCGTGCAAGTACGTCGCGTTGCCGAATTACGATCAGCGGTCTGGGCGAGAATATGAACAAGGCGATGGATGTCGTTGAGGATCTGGTGGCTAACGCTGTTGCCGACGAGGCGATCCTGGCAAACGTTAAGCAGGATATGCTCAAATCGCGCGCAAACGCTAAGCTGAATCAGTCGAGCAACTTCTCGGCTTTGCAGTCGTATGTGATCTATGGCGAGGAGGGTATGAATGCCCGCTTGTCGAACGAGGAGTTGATGGCACTCACCTCGGAGGAGCTGCTCGCAAAGGTGCGCGACCTGCTCACCAAGCAGCACACCGTTGTATATTACGGTCCCGCAACCAAGGACGAATTGCTTGCGTCGTTGAACGAGCACCACAATGTTCCCGAGGAGTTGCAGCCGCTCGAAATCAAGCGTCTGGCTAACGTTCCGACGCCCGAGAATAAGGTCTTCATCGCTGAGTACGACGCAAATCAGATCTACTACATTCAGTACTCGAATCGTGGCGAGAAGTTCGACGTTGCCAACGACGCCAACCTCGACCTCTACAACGAGTATTTCGGTGGCGGTATGAGCAGCATCGTCTTCCAGGAGATGCGCGAGGCACGCGGTCTGGCTTACTCGGCACGTGCCTATATGAGCACGCCTACCTATGCCGATGGTACTTACTCTTACACCGCATACATCGCTACGCAGAACGACAAGATGAAGCAGGCAATCGAGGCATTCGACGAGATTATCAACACGATGCCCGAGAGTGAGGCTGCCTTCAACGTGGCTAAGGAGTCGTATATCAACCAGGTGCGTACGCTGCGCTACACCAAGGCGAGCGTGCTCTATGCCTTTATCAATGCTCGCGATATGGGTCTTGATTACGACCGCGCTCGCGACGTGTTCGAGAAGGTGCAGACGATGACCCTCGACGACGTGAAGGCCGTTCAGCAGCAGTGGGTTAAGGATCGCAACTACTACTACCTGATTTTGGGCGATTCGAAGAACCTCGACCTGAACTATCTGCGCACGCTCGGTCCGATCACCTTCCTCTCGCAGGAGCAGATCTTCGGCTACTAATCGAGTGTCGTATATATAATATAAGTATCCCGTCGGTGCGTGCGTGCCGACGGGATTTTTTTGTGCGTAAAGTGCGGAGTGGGGTGCTGCGGAACAACAAAATTTTGTATTTTTGTGCTGTTATGAGAGATTTCGCAGCAATAGATTTCGAAACCGCAAATGGCTCGCGCACCAGCGTCTGCTCGGTGGGTGTGGTCGTGGTGCGTGGTGGCGAGGTGGTCGATCGTTTCTACTCACTGATCCGCCCCGTGCCCAACTATTACGCCTATTTCTGCCAGCGTGTGCACGGACTTTGCGACCGTGATACCCGTTCAGCTCAGCAATTTCCGCAGGTGTGGGCGCAGATAGCTCCCCGCATTGAGGGGCTGCCTCTTGTGGCGCATAACGCCCGTTTCGACGAGGGGTGCCTGCGCGCTGTGCACGAATATTTCGCAATGGAGTATCCCGAATACCAATTCTTCGATACGCTGGCGGCGTCGCGTCGCACCTTCGGGCGCACACTGCCCAACCACCAACTGCATACCGTTGCTGCGGCGTGCGACTTCGATCTCTCGGCGCACCACCACGCGCTGGCCGATGCCGAGGCGTGTGCAGCAATCGCGCTAAGGATATTGTAAGATGTTGATTATAAAACAAAAGGTGCTCACGAATTTCGCGAACACCTTTTTTGTTGTTGTGCGACGTGCGCTAATCCTCACACTCGATTACGATCTCTGTGATCGTTCCGTTGCGGTCGATCGTTGCGTGCCACGGCTCGCGCGAACGGGTCAATGCCTTGCGCTCCGCCTCGCTCATCTCCGAGGGCGTTTTGCCGTTGATCTTCACAATGCGATCACCACGCTTCACACCCGCCTTCTCCGCCTTGCCCCCTTCGAGCAGACCATTGACCGTCCAATGATCTCGTTGCGGAGTGAGCGCAATGCCGAAGAAATAGCGGCTCGGAGTGTCGAAGTTGCGATTTGCGCGCAGGTACATCTTGCACTCCGCAAAGTCGAAAATCACATCGAAACGCTCCAAAAGTTCGTTGCCGATCAATCCGTCATAGCGTTTGTCCGCCAATGCTCCCGTAGTGTTGCCTGAGTAGTCTGCGCGAATGTTGCTTACGCTCAGCCCGCCCAACTCGACGCTTGCCAACTTGACGAGATTGTCGGTGCGCGAACCGCCAATGCCACCCACCGCATAGACCATCTTCTGAGTGCCCGAATGGTTCTGCAAGCCCATCTTCACCACGCTGCTACTATTTATGGCGATCGTTCCCGATGAACCCATATCAACCAAAAACAGCCCCTCGCGCGAGGTCGTTGCGTCGAGAGCGATCTTTACGGGAACGAGAATGCGTGTCTTGCTGTCGTCGAGCCACTTGCAGTCGATACAGGTGTAGCTGCTGTCGGGCTGCTCGTCGCTCAAAATGCGCATATATTGGTCGGCATAGTTGAACTCGACCTTGCGCCCACGCACGAACTCCATTCCGAACATTCCGCTCACGTTGTTGCCGAGGATCTTGCGCAGGTTGAGCACCACCGCCGTCTGGTCCTTATGGGCAAATTCACCCACTCGATACTCCCAACCACTCATATCGACGCTCGCCATCTGTCGTCCATCGCCTGCACCGCCTACAAATGCTTTGCGCAGAGTGCCTTGCGCGGCAAAATGCTCGGCATAGAAGGTCGAGTCGAGGAGCAGAGAGGTGTTGCCCGTGTCGAAAACCAGCAGTGCGGGGATCGAGTCGCGGATTACGACGTCAAAGTAAAGATGATTATCGTAGTTGAACGCCACGGCACCCTCGGGCAGTGGGTGAGGAGTGGCTTCGGTTTCGGTCTTGGCGGGCGCCTGACCGCAAGCTGTTGCTACGGTAAGTAGCAACATTGTGGCAAAAATGGTGATGGTTTTGCTGTTCATAGTCTGGATAATTGTTTTAAGATTCTGCAAGTTAGCAATAAAACTTTTAATCTGCAACAAAATTATCTGTCCTACACTCCCCCCCCGAAATTCGACCAATAGGACCGTATAATCGACTTTTGGGAAAGTATTGTTGGGTAATGGCAACAAAAAAAGAGAAGTCCTTTCGAACTTCTCTTTTGGTACCCAGAGCCGGGATCGAACCGGCACGGATCTCTCCATTGGTGTTTGAGACCAACGCGTCTACCTATTCCGCCATCTGGGCGTACTCCTAATTGAGCGTGCAAATATAGGCATAATTTCTAATTCCACAAAATTTCGCGCCGAAATCTTCGCTTTTTTGTGAATTTTATCCATTTTTCGCCCAAAAATGGGACGCAAAACCTAAAAACGCTTGCGTTTTCGACCGCGTTCGATGGTGATGTGCGACGAATAGACAAGCCGCGTTGAGGGGTTTGACGAGGTGATCACTTGGCGTAGCTCCTTGGTCCCGTAGCGGATAAACAGAAAGCGGTGAGGAATGCGATAGACTACTTGATGTAGCGTGTCGATCGACGTGAAACGTCCCTCGATGCGGTTGCCTATCAGTGTGGCTTGCAGTGAGTTCCACGTGTCGGAGTAGAGCGGAAGTTGCAGTGTATCGACAATGGGGCGTTGTAGCACGGAGTCGGGAATCTGCGTGCCGAATTCAACCTTGGTCTGGGTCGTGGCGGTGGCGAGCGAGTTGATGTGTCGGAGGCGAATTTTGAGGTCCTGAATTTGATCGGCAAGCAGATCATTGGTTTGTTCCAACTCGCTCTGTTTGAGGCGTAACGATCGTACCTCGGCAGCGCTTTCGCCACTTCGGGTGCGGTAGATTTCGACGTCGGTCGTGAGGGTTGCGATGTTTTGATTAAGTCGTTGATTTTCGGCACGTAACGTGCGACGATTGTGGCTCACCATTGCCAATAGTGCGGTCGTGGTGAGAGCATAGATCAAGAGTGCTTTTTTCATTGGATTGCGATCGGTTTGATTTCGATCGCAAAGATAGGAGGCGTAGAGGGGTGGTAGTTACTCAAATGTTGAGTATCAGCGCATTGAGCGCACAATGCGATCGACCACGAGCGACATATAGTTGGTCTGGCCGATTCGATCAATTGAGGTCAATCCGCGATAATCGGCAAAGAATAATTCGTCATAACGATCGAGCGCATCTGCCACTACAACGTCCTCACGCATAGCAATTTCCGAGCGTGCAATGGCGTCGAGTGTGAGTTGTCGTTCGACGGTGTCGGGAGCGCCGTATGCGAGTGGAGTAGTGATGATGGTATGACCTTCGACGGCAAAGAGCGGAGCAGTGCCTGCCGAGAGTGTAACTCCTTCATCATCAGTGCGTAAAACTACGTGTGAGCCTTGCACCTTATGACGATTTCGGGCACGCAGGAGAGCCGCCTCGGCTGCCTCGAAAGCTGCCGATGTGGGCATTTCGCCGAAGCCGACGTCGTAGCAATCGACCGAAGCCGACGGGCGCACAGGACGTACCGAGTAGCCCTCGTCGAGCAGGATCTCGCCACCGACAAGCACCAAATCGGCACCTCGCTCCGAAGGGATCAGCAGGGCCGAAACTCGGCACGAACCGCCTGACGGATAGCGATTTCGGGCGAGCAGATCGGCACACCACGCCGCGACCATTGCGGGCGAAAGGACCACACGACGACCATATACGCGCTCGAATGCTCGGCCGAGCAACGCAAGGTGTGCAGCTACGTGCAGGGGACGACGGTCGCGGACACGCATATCTTGGTGCACATATCCCGCACGCAACCGTTCGAATGTATCAATCGAGGTCGTAGGTGCGACAATAGCGCCATTTACAGATATATAGTCCGTAGGGGTCATACGAGGATTTTGAGGATCATTTCGCGCAGCAGCTCGCCATCATTCAGACCGCCCGTGCCGATACCTTTGCACTTGGCGTCGTATTCGCGGATAATGCCCAACACGTTGAAAACTCGATTGTTAGGCCAGCGAGTGGCGGTCTGCTTGATCTCGGCCAACAGGAATGGCGCGGGCACGCCCAACATTCGGCAAAGCTCCTGATCCGATGGCAATGCGACGCCCTTGGTGCGCAGTTGCCAATTGAGGTAGTTGATCGTGAAGAGTTGTCGGAACTCGCGGAACATCGCCATCAGCGTAACCACCAGCGGGTTGTCTTTGGGGTTGCGAGCAAAGTGATCGGCGATGAGCAACGCACGCGAAAGGTTGCGCGAGGTGATCGCCTTCATCAGCTCGAAGTTATTGAAATCCTTGCTGATACCGATATTTTGTTCGATATGCGTGGCGGTGATCGAGCGTGTGCCCTCGGGTAGCGAGAGCATCAATTTCGACAGCTCGTTCGAGATCTTCGAGATGTCGGTTCCGAGGTGGTCGGTCAGCATCGAGAGCGCTTTCTGCTCGATCGTGCAGCCGCTCTTCGAACGCACAAATTCGCTCAACCAGCTGCCAATTTCGTAGTCGCGCGGACGCACCGACTCGAAAACCTCGCCCACAGCCGCGCAATGTTTGTAGAGTGCGGTACGTTTGTCGATGGTTTTCTCCTTATGGCAGATGATCAGAATGGTCGTCGGCGAGGGTGCAGAGGTGTATAGCGAGAGCTGGTCGATCTGTCGCAACTGCTGAGCCTCGCGCACGATAACCACTTGATACTGACCCATCATCGGCATTTGGCGGCAGAGATTCACAATCGCCCCCACTTCGCTATCTTTGCCATAGACGACCACCTGCCCGAAGGCGCGCTCGGCCTCATTCAGGATCGTCGAGCCGAGTTGCTCGCTCAGCGCGTCAATAAAGTAGCCTTCGTCGCCCATCAAGAGGTAGATCGGGGCGAAACGACGCGCCGCAATATGGCTACGCAGTCGCTCATAGGCGGCCACGCTATCGCGGAATTTGGGTTTGCTGCTCTTAGCCATTTGGTTGATATTTAGATCGTTTCGCGTGTTATGCGCAGTACGGTTTCGGTTTCGTCGGTCAGTCGGTAGCGATCGTCAATGCGTCGGCCGACAACCCACACAATGTCTTCGCCCGAAAGCAGTACAAATTGGCGTTCGCGTTCGGGTCCCGACACCTTGCGGTCGGTCAGATAGTCGCTGATCTTCTTGCGTCCCGTCATACCGTAGGGTACAAACCAGTCGCCCTCGCGCCAGCGGCGTAACTTCAAGGGGAACTGCAACTTATCGACGTCGATCTGGGCGATGTGCTCGGGTGTGCGGAAGTTCTCGATGGTGTCGATCGCCTCGCGTTCGAACATCAGTCGTGAGTTGCCGCAGAAGCTCTTGCGTGTGCCCTCCTCGACCGTAACCTCGCACGGATCGTCTGAGGTGATGCGTGCCACAACCACATTGCCGCGGTCGATCGTAGCCACCCACTCGCGCGAGTAGAAACGCTTGCCCGTTGCCGTGTCGCTCTCCAACGCGCGACACAGAGCGTCGGTAACGTCGCCCTTGAAATCGAAGGTCGAGTTGAGCAGTTCGTAGATCACAAAACCGCGCGGCATCTGAGGGTCGATACGGTCGATATGTATGGTGTGGATACCCTCCTGCTCGGTGCATACCTCATTGCGTATCAGCTCGATAGCGCGATTGATGAACAGCTGTGTATCGGTCAGTCGGCGGATATTGCTGTTCATTATCTCGGTGAATTTCTTGTTGATCTCGCGGATACGGGGGATCAATCCGAGGCGAATTTTGTTGCGGAGATATTTGGTCGAACGGTTCGACGAATCTTCGCGGAAGGGGATACGGTTTGCGATGGCATACTCCGAGATCTCGCGTCGTGAGGCGAACAACAGCGGACGGAACACTCGTCCGTTGGTGCTGCTGATACCCGTCAAACCACGCAGACCTGTGCCGCGCAGCAGATTGATAAAGAAGGTCTCGGTCGAGTCGTCGGCGTGGTGAGCGATGGCGATTTTATCGTAACCGTGCTCGATGCACAACTGCTCGAACCACTCGTAACGCAGACGGCGTGCCGCCATCTCCATCGACTCGCCCGTGCGCTCCATTTCGCCCACCGTATCGAATCGTTTGTTGTAGATCTTCACGCCGTAGCTTGCGGCCACACGTGCCACCAGCTCCTCGTCTTCGTCGCTCTCCTCGCCACGCAGACCAAAGTTGCAGTGTGCCACACCGATATGGTAGCCGCTCTGATAGAAGAGCGACATCAGCACCATCGAATCGACACCGCCACTGACTGCCAACAGTATGCGGTCGCTCGGTTCGAGCATATCGTTAGCGGCGATATATCGTTTGAAATTCTCGAAAAGTAGATTCTTTTGAGGCATACTTTCAGTAAGTTGTTATAAAACATTCACTTCGGGCGACAGCTCAACGCCAAAACGCTCCTTGACATCACCCACAATACGGTGCGCCAACGCCATCACTTCGGCACCTGTTGCGCCTCCTAAGTTGATGAGCACCAACGCCTGACGAGCGTGGACGCCCACACGACCGTCGCTCTTGCCCTTCCAGCCTGCGCGGTCGATCAACCAGCCTGCCGCCAACTTCGCTTTACCCTCTTCGGCTGCGGGGTAGAGCGGCATATCGGGGTACTCGGCAAGCAACTTTTCGGCCAGCTCGCGCTCGACAACGGGGTTCTTGAAGAAGCTGCCCGCGTTGCCCGTTACCTTCGTGTCGGGGAGCTTGTGGCTGCGGATTACAACGATCGCCTCGCGGATATTCGCAAGAGTCGGACCACCCAACTCATCGACACGCTGCTGCACGTCGCCATAGCGCAGTCGCGGATTGGGTGTGCGGCTGAGTCGAATGACGATCGAGGTGATGATGACACGACCACGCAACGAGCGTTTGAAAATGCTGTCGCGGTAGCCAAATTCGCAATATTCGTTCGCCAGAATCAGCGTGTTGCGCGTCTCGGGACAGAACATCTCGACCTGCTCGATAACGTCCTTAACCTCAGTGCCATAGGCGCCGATATTCTGCACCGGCGCAGCGCCTGCCTTGCCCGGTATGAGCGAGAGGTTTTCGATTCCCCACAGCCCCTGCTCGACGCTCCAAGCCACGGCATCGTCCCACTCGACACCTGCTCCGATACGCACGTGAACCGTGTTGCCCTCGGTTGCGACGATGTCGATACTCTGATTTTGGGGGCAGATGAGCGTTCCCTCGAAGTCGCGCGTAAAGAGTGTATTGTTACCGCCGGCCAACACAACCCACTGCTCGTCGGTCATCGTCGGGTCGGCAAAAATCTGCACAAGATCCTCGGCCTCGTCGAACTCGACAAGGCGTTTGGCGCGGGCTGCTACGCCAAAACTATTGCGTGCGGCCAGCTCAATATTTTCGTAAATACGTACCATATCAGAGTACAAAGGTATGAAAAAAGGCACAATTCTCCTATCGAAAGTTGCGAGATTGGAAAATAAATCCTATATTTACAATGCCAAAGTGTGCAAACTAACGAAAACAACTAACAATAAAAACCTATCTAAAACAATGTTTACTGAAAAGGATTTGCAGCAGATCGCTGCACACGGTCTGACGCCCGAAGCTGTTGAGCATCAGATCGAAAACTTCCGTCGTGGATTTCCCTTCCTCAATGTCAAGGCTGCTGCGTCGCCCGACAATGGCGGTGTGAAGAAACTTACCGAGAGCGAGGCGGCAGAGTATGCTGCTAAGTTCGATGCAGCGCGTGGCTCGAAGCGCGTCGTAAAGTTCGTTCCCGCATCGGGTGCTGCTACACGTATGTTCAAGTCGCTGTTCGAATTTGTGAACGAGGGTAAGCGTGGTGCCGACATCGACAAGCTGATTGCGAATGTCGATAAGTTCGCATTCGGCAAGAAGTTGCGCGAGCTGCTGCCCGCCGACGCGACCGACGAGCAGACCGTTGCGGCTATCATCAAGGATGGCTTGGCATACGGCTCGAAACCGAAGGGTCTGATCCTCTTCCACGGCTATGGCGACGAGGCTCGCACGGCTATCGAGGAGCATCTGGTTGAGGGCGCTCAGTATGCTGCTTGCGACGGTAAGGTGGCTATCCATTTCACCGTTTCGCCCGAGCATATCGAGGGTTTCCGCTCGTTGCTCGAAGGCGTTGTGGCTAAGTACGAGGAGCGTTTCGGTGTGAAGTACGACATCTCGTTCTCGGTGCAGAAGTCATCGACCGACACCGTTGCTGTAAATCCCGACAACACTCCGTTCCGCAACGACGACGGTACGCTGTTGTTCCGTCCCGCGGGCCACGGTGCGCTGATCGCAAACTTGGACGAGATCGCGGCTGATGTGATCTTTATCAAGAATATCGACAACGTAACCACCGACGCTCGTCGTGAGGCTACGGTGCTCTATAAGAAGGCTTTGGCGGGTCTGCTCGTTGAGATGCAGGAGCGTGCTTTTGCCGCTTTGAAGGAGCTGCGCGAGGGCGCGTCGGCAATGCGTACTGCCGAGATCGCTCAGATGATCGAGGAGGAGCTCTGCACCAAGTTGCCCGATGAATGGACTCCCGAACTGCTCATCGAGTTGCTCGATCGTCCGATCCGCGTCTGCGGTATGGTTCGCAACGATGGTGAGCCGGGTGGTGGTCCGTTCTGGGTTGAGGGTAAGCGAGGTGAGTGCGCTCTGCAAATCGCCGAGTCGAGCCAGATCTCGCCCGAGGACGCTCCGATGATGAGCGGTGCAACCCACTTCAACCCCGTTGATCTGGTTTGTGCTCCCGCACGTTACGACGGCACGAAGTTCGACCTGACGAAGTACACCGATCCCGCTACGGGCTTCATTTCGAGCAAGTCGAAGGACGGTCGTGAGCTGCGAGCTCAGGAACTTCCCGGTTTATGGAATGGTGCAATGGCCGATTGGACTACCATCTTTGTCGATGTGCCTCTGGCAACGTTCTCGCCCGTGAAGGTTGTGAATGACCTGCTCCGTCCCGAGCATCAGTAATTCAAGATTCAAGATTCAAAATTAAGTCGCGCTCCATTTGGGCGCGGCTTTTTTTGTCGGTGAAATTTAGGCACGAGCGGAGTGAAGAGCTCGAAAAATGATAGAATCTGCGCCGAAAAAATCGAAGATGAATTTTTTCGCTCCGAAATTGGTCAAAAGCGTAATAAAAGCGCCTGAAAAATTGGCTCATTAGCAATAAGTTTTGTACATTTGCAGATTGTTTGATGCAAAGTGAAAATAACTCAAAAATAAATATCTAAATTGATTTACGAATATGGAAAACAAACTTCAAGAATTGACCCGCAAACTCTATGACGAAGGTCTGGAAAAGGGTCGTGCCGATGCCGACAAGCTCGTTGCCGATGCTAAGGCTGAGGCTGCACGTCTGGTAGCTGAGGCAAAGGCCGAGGCAGAGGCAATCGTTAAGGCTGCTGAGGCAAAGGCTGAGGATCTGCGCAAGAACTCGATGACCGAGATCTCGTTGGCAGGTAAGCAGGCGGTGGCTAAACTCAAAGAGCAGGTGTCGGAGATGATCATCGCAAAGTCAACCGTCGAGGGCGTGAAGGCTGCTAATCTCGATGCAGAGTTCATTAAGAATATGCTGCTCACGGTGGCTAAGAATTGGAATGGCGCATCGAGCGAGAGCGTATCGCTCGCAGCTCTGCTGCCTGAGGCAAAGAAGGCTGAGTTGGACGCTACAATCGAGAAGAGCGCTAAGGAGCTGCTCGCAGCTGGCGTCGAGGTTGGTTACTCGAAGAGTGTCAAGAGCGGTTTCAAGGTGGGTGCCAAGAATGGTGGCTACTACATCAGCTTCTCGGACGAGGATTTCAACGCGCTGCTGGGTGAGTACCTGCGCGATAAGGTTGCAACGCTGATCTTCGGTAAATAGCCGTCGGTATGTTTGAAAAGAACTATTATTGTCTGGTAGCCGGCCTGCGCGAGTACACGCTCGATGCCGATAACAAGGGCTTCGATGCGCGCGAGGTGATCGACGAGATCCGCGAGGAACTCTCGAAGCACGATCGCCACTCGCTCGAATTGTTCTATGGCTACTACGATATCGAGAATATCATCAGCTTGAAGGCGGCTCGCTCGCGCTTCAATCTGCTGGGTAACTTCTCGCGTGAGGAGTTGGAGCAGCAGGTGGCGCAACCGACCAAGTTGCCTTCGTATATGGCTGATGTGCTCCGCGCCTATGCCGATCCTGAGGGTGAGGAGGCCGAGAGCATTGATACCTCGCTGCCTATCGAGCGTAACCTCTACGCAGCCTACTATGCGGCTTGTGCCGAGTCGGGTTGCCGTTACTTGCGTGAGTGGGCAGAGTTCGATCGTACGCTCCGTAATGTGTGTGCTGCATACGCAGCTCGTCGTGCGGGTCAGGAGGTCGAGGGCGTTGTTGTTGGACACGACGACATCACCGACTCGCTGTCGCGCAGTTCGGCTTCGGACTTCGGTTTGAAGGGCGAAGTGGATTATCTGGACGAGGTGATGGCAGCCGTGGCTGACGAGCAGAACCTCGTCGAGAAGGAGCGCAAGATCGACCGTATCCGCTGGTCGATGTCCGACGCGCTTGCCGAGAAGGACTACTTTAATATCAATACGATTCTCTCTTACCTGTCGAAACTGAATATCGTACAGCGCTGGTTTGCTCTGGACGAGCGTGTAGGTCGCGCGATGTACGACGAGTTGATCGCCTCGCTGAGCGGTCGTGAGGTTGTGAGCAAGGCCATTGAGAGTATTTAATGCAGAATAAATAACAACAAAAAATAGAATTAATGAAGACAACAGGGCGAGTATCGGGTATCATCTCGAACATCGTGATCGTGAAGGCTGACGGCGCAGTTGGTCAGAACGAAATTTGCCACGTATGGTGCGGTGAGACCCGAATGATGGCCGAGGTCATCAAAGTTGTAGGCGATGATGCCTACGTTCAGGTATTCGACAGTACGCGCGGTTTGAAGATCGGCGATAAGGTCGAGTTCGAGGGTCATATGTTGGAGGCAACGTTGGCTCCGGGTATTTTGTCGCGTAACTACGACGGTTTGCAGAATGACCTCGAAAAGATGAACGGTCTGTTCATCGAGCGCGGTTCGATCACCGATCCGATCGACTTCGAGCGCAAGTGGGAGTTCAAACCTCTGGCTAAGGCTGGCGATAAGGTTTCGGCTGGTGCTTGGTTAGGTGAGGTTCAGGAGCAGTGGGTTGCTCACAAGATTATGGTTCCGTTCGTAATGACCGAGACCTACACCGTGAAGAGCGTTGTGGCAGCAGGTGAATATAAGGTTACTGACGTGGTAGCAGTTGTTACCGACGCTGAGGGTAAGGAGCACCAGATCACAATGGTACAGAAGTGGCCCGTGAAGCAGGCTATCCGTGCATACGCCAACAAGCCGCGTCCGTCGCGTGTGATGGAGACGGGTATCCGTTCGATCGATACGTTCAACCCCATCGCTGACGGTGGTACGGGCTTTATCCCCGGTCCGTTCGGTGCAGGTAAGACGGTGTTGCAGCACGCGCTTTCGAAGCAGGCTGAGGCCGATATTATCATTATGGTTGCGTGCGGTGAGCGTGCAAACGAGGTTGTGGAGATCTTCGCTGAGTTCCCCGAGTTGGAGGACCCCCGCACGGGCCACAAACTGATGGAGCGTACGACGATCATCTGCAACACGTCGAATATGCCCGTTGCAGCTCGTGAGGCGTCGGTTTATACCGGTATGACGCTGGCAGAGTACTATCGTGCAATGGGTTTGAAGGTGCTGTTGCTGGCTGACTCGACGTCGCGTTGGGCACAGGCACTGCGTGAGATGTCGAACCGTTTGGAGGAGTTGCCCGGTCAGGACGCATTCCCGATGGACTTGTCGGCAATCATCTCGAACTTCTATGCTCGTGCAGGTTTGGTTGAGTTGAACAACGGTGCAACGGGTTCGGTAACCTTCATCGGTACCGTATCGCCTGCGGGTGGTAACTTGAAGGAGCCCGTAACCGAATCGACCAAGAAGGCTGCACGTTGCTTCTACGCGCTGTCGCAGGGTCGTGCAGACTCGAAGCGTTATCCCGCAATCGACCCGCTGGATAGCTACTCGAAGTATTTGGAGTATCCCGAGGTGAGCG
Source organism: Alistipes sp. (assembly GCA_017436185.1). The sequence goes on from JAFSDP010000008.1 coordinate 157,417, forward strand.
AGTATCTCGACGAGCGTATCGGCAAGGGCTGGGTTGAGAAGGTCTATAAGGGTAAGACCATCGTTCAGCGCGGTAAGGAGGCATCGGAGCAGATCAACATCTTGGGTGATGATGGTGTGCCCGTTGAGTACCACGAGCGTTTCTGGAAGAGCGAGTTGATCGACTTCGTGATCTTGCAGCAGGACGCATTCGACTCGATCGACGCTAACTGCCCCATCGAGCGTCAGAAATATATGTACGAGAAGGTGCTGTCGGTTTGCGAGCGTCAGTTCGAATTTGTTGATTTCGACGAGTGTTCGAGCTACTTCAAGCAGCTGATCAACCTCTTCCGTCAGATGAACTATTCGGTCTATGAGAGCGAGCAGTACTATGCTTACGACAAGCAGATCGACGAGCTGATTGAGCAGAAAATCAAATAATTTGAGAGAAAGCTATGACAACAAGAGCATTTCAGAAGATATATACCAAAATCGACAATATTACCAAAGCGACCGTAACGCTGCGCGCTACGGGCGTAGGTAACGATGAGCTGGCTACCGTAGGTGGTAAGTTGGCGCAGGTTGTGAAGCTCAACGGCGAGAACGTTACGCTTCAAGTTTTTCAGGGCACCGAGGGTATCGCTACCAACTCGGAGGTAGTGTTCCACGGTGAGCCCCCCAAGTTGAAGGTTAGCGACGCTTTGGCAGGTCGTTTCTTCAACGCTTACGGCGAGCCTATCGAGGGCGGTGAGCAGATCGAGGGCGAGGCACGTGTGATCGGTGGTCCGACGGTGAATCCCTTCCGTCGTATCCAGCCCAGCGAGTTGATCGCAACGGGCATCGCAGGTATCGACCTTAACAATACGATCGTGTCGGGTCAGAAGATCCCCTTCTTTGCCGATCCCGATCAGCCCTACAACGCCGTAATGGCAAATGTGGCTCTGCGAGCTAAGGCCGACAAGATTATTCTGGGTGGTATGGGTATGACCAACGACGACTTCTTGTACTTCAAGCAGGTGTTCGAGAATGCAGGTGCGTTGGACCGTATCGTCAGCTTCGTGAATACTACGGAGAATCCTCCCGTAGAGCGTCTGCTGGTTCCCGATATGGCACTGACCGCTGCTGAGTACTTCGCAGTCGATAAGGGCGAGAAGGTGCTGGTGCTGCTGACCGATATGACCCTCTACGCCGATGCGTTGGCTATCGTGTCGAACCGTATGGACCAGATTCCCTCGAAGGACTCGATGCCCGGTTCGTTGTACTCGGATCTGGCAAAGATCTACGAGAAGGCCGTTCAGCTGCCTAATGGTGGTTCGATCACCATCATCGCCGTAACCACTCTGTCGGGTGGCGACATTACCCACGCTGTGCCCGATAACACGGGTTACATCACCGAGGGTCAGTTGTTCCTGCGTAACGACTCGGATACGGGTAAGGTTATCATCGACCCGTTCCGTTCGCTGTCGCGTTTGAAGCAGTTGGTAATCGGTAAGAAGACCCGCGAGGATCACCCTCAGGTGATGAATGCCTGCGTGCGTCTGTATGCCGATGCAGCTAACGCTAAGACCAAGTTGGAGAACGGTTTCGACCTGTCGGACTACGACGAGCGTGCATTGAAGTTTGCTCACGACTACTCGGAGAAGCTGTTGTCGATCGACGTAAATATCGAGATCACTCAGATGCTTGACATCGCTTGGACTCTGTTCGGTAAGTACTTTACTCCGTCGGAGGTTGCTATCAAGCAGGAGTTGATCGAGAAGTATTGGAAAAAGTAACCAAGCCACGTAAACGACAGGCAAATGGCTATTAAATTTCAATATAACAAGACTTCGCTTGGCGAGCTGGGTAAGCAGCTCAAAATGAGGCAGAAGGCGCTCCCTACCATCAAGAGTAAGGAGAGTGCGTTGCGCCTCGAAGTCAAGAAAGCGAAGGGTACCGCGGCGGAATTTGAGCGTCGTCTGGCCGAGTTGTCGGCTCGCTACGACTATATGGTTGCGCTGTGGGGTGAGTTTGATGCCGACTTGCTGGCCGTCGAAGATGTGGAGCTCTCCACACAGAAGATTGCCGGAGTTCGCATACCTGTCCTGCAAGGCGTGAAGTTCAAGGAGAAATCTTATGATCTGTTCAGCTCGCCGATCTGGCTTTCGGACGGTGTAGCCCTGTTGAAGGAGTTGGCTACGCTGGGTCTGGAATCGCAGATCGCCGATCGCAAGAGCGAAATGCTGGACTACGCCCGCAAGAAAACTACTCAAAAAGTGAACCTCTACGAAAAGGTACAGATACCCGGGTACGAGGACGCTATACGTAAAATCAAACGATTCTTGGAGGACGAGGAGAACCTCTCGAAGAGTGCTCAGAAGATCGTCAAAACCAAACATCAGCAAGCCGAGGAGGGCGAGAAGGTATGATAGTCAAGATGATACGATACGACTTCGTCCTGTATAGTGGCGAACACGAGCGTTTCTTGGAGCGCTTGCAGGAGTTGGGTCTGGTCGATGTAACGGTAACGGGTTGGGAGCCTTCGGAGGCCGACCTGCGACTGATTGCCGACGCTGAGGCTAAGACCAAGGCTGTCGAGGCTCTGCGAACCAAACTCTCGGAGGAGGACTTCAAGGCCGGTGAGCCCTACGCTACGGGCGAGGAGGCATTTGCTGCCTATGCAGCGGCTACGACTGAGGCTGCGGCACTGCGAGGCGAGATTGCTCGCTATGCGAAGAGTGCCGAGGAGTTGTTGCCGTGGGGTGAGTTCTCGGCTGCAACCATCGCCAAGATGGCTGAGCAGGGAGTCGTTCTGCGTTATTTCAATTGTAATACAAACGCTTACAACGAGAACGAGAAGGCGTGGGGCGAGAACTACACGTTGGCTAAGATCTCGGAGCAGTCGGGTCAGACCTACTTTGTGGTAGTTGCGACGCCCGAGGCTGAGATCGAGATCGACGCCGAGGAGGTGAAAGCTCCCACGATGAACTATCGTGAGGCTGAGGCTTTGGTGGCCGAGAAGACGGCTGCGTTGGCAGCGACCGACGAGGTTGTGGCACGTGCAGCGGCAACCATCGAGAAGGTTGAGGCTGAGGCTGCTGAGGCGCGCGAGAAGTTGCACTTGGCAAAGGTCGTAGCTTCGGGCGAGAAGGTTGCCGATGACAAGTTGGTTGTAATGGAGGGTTGGGCTGAGGAAGAGACCGCTGAGAAGGTCGATGCAATGCTCGAAGAGTACCCCAATATGATCTACTTGAAGCGTAAGCCAACCGAGGAGGACGAGACCCCCGTGAAGTTGAAGAACAACCGCTTTGCGCGTCTGTTCGAGCTGATCGGTGGTATGTACGCTCTGCCGAAGTATGGCACGTTGGACCTCACACCGTTCTTCGGTCCGTTCTATATGTTGTTCTTTGCAATCTGTCTGAACGACGCCGGCTATGGTGCGATTCTGCTCGCTGCGGGCATCGCGCTCTACTTGAAGGGTGGCGAGAAGATGCGTATGGCATCGCTGCTGACGATGGTCTGCGGTGGTGCAACGACGCTGTTCGGTCTTTATACAGGTTCGTTGTTTGGAATGAGTATTCCCGATATGCTGGGCTATGAGAGCATCGAGAAGTCGCCCTTCTTGGATTTCCAGAACGATTTCTTCTCGATAGCATTGGCTATTGGCGTGTTGCAGATTATGTTCGGTATGGCGATCAATATCGTGATGAAGAGTCGCCTATTCGGATTCAAGAGCGCAATGCCTCTGCTCGGTTGGTTCATCGTGCTGCTGTCGGGCGTGCTGGCTGTGGCTCTGCCGATGTTGAACGAGAAGTGGGTGATCCCCTTCTTCACCACCTCGTCGGTGGCGTTCTATGTTGCGGTGGCCATCGGTCTGGCATTTATGCTGCTCTTCAACGGCAAGAACCCGATTATGAGTATTCTGTCGGGTCTGTGGGATACCTATAATAATATAACGGGTCTGTTGTCGGACGTACTCTCTTACATTCGTCTGTTTGCAATCGGTCTGTCGGGTGGTGTGCTGGCGCAGGTGTTCAACCAGCTGGCATTTGGTCTGACGGGTCTTGACAGCGGTATTGAGCAGTTTGGTGTCGGCACCATTTTCCAGATTCTGGGTGCAGCCGCAATTCTGCTGGTTGGCCACGGAATCAATCTTTTTATGTCGGCCATTTCGTCGTTCGTTCACCCGATGCGATTGACCTTCGTAGAGTTCTACAAAAATGCAGGCTTCGAGATGACCTCGCGCAACTTCGAGCCATTGAAAAAAGAGGTGAAATAACAAAAGAAAGTAATTTAATAACAAACAAAAACACTTAAAAAATTATGAACACAACTTTGATTTTGGCCTATGTAGGCGTAGCACTGATGGTAGGTTTGGCTGGTATCGCATCGGCAGTAGGTACTGCAATCTGCGGTCAGGCAGCAGTAGGATCGATGAAGAAGAACGGTAGCGCATTCGGTAGCTATATGATTCTGTCGGCACTTCCCGGTTCGCAGGGTCTGTACGGTTTCGTATGCTTCTTTATGGTTCAGGGTCTGATCTCGGCTGATATGTCGATGTTGCAGGCAGCTGCTGTATTCGGTGCAGGTTTGCTGGTTGGTATCGTAAACTTGGCTGCTGCAATCTATCAGGGTAAGGTTTGTGCAAGCGGTATCGCTGCAATCGGTAATGGCCACGACGTGATGGGTAAGACCCTGATCCTCGCTGCATTCCCCGAGTTGTATGCAATTTTGACCGTTGCTGCTACCTTCCTTATTTCGGGTGCAGTTGCTTAATTCGCTCGATTAGCGAACTTAGCACGAAAAGGTCGTGTCCCCACGCTGGGACACGACCTTTTTTTGTTGTGTTGGTATTGCGATATGGAGGTGGGGTAGGTGATTAGGCACAAATCTGAAAATTTAGTTGTTTTTATTTTGATGGATAATGTCTAAATTTGTGATAATCTAACCCCGAAACCTTATTTTAACGCAATGCTGTATTTGCTGTATGATGCTGTTCAGCGTCATCTTGATTTGAAATATGGACGCTTTGCGCATTGGCTCGACCGAGAGTTGCGACAGACAATTCCCGATGGGGTGGTGGCCTATTGTATCAATATTTACGACGGAGGCAATGGACGTTGGTCGATCGAATTGGTGGGGTGTGCCTCGTTTGATGAACAGAATAGTGATTGGGCGTGCGACGAACTCTTCTCGACGCGACACAATTCACTCTGTTGGCGGGGCGACAAGCATTGGCGCAATGCCCTCGAACAGGTGGCAGGATTCCTGCATCGCTATCATCGTGAGGGGCGTCGAGCCGCAATCCTCAATGCCGCCGAGGGCGTAGCAGTCGGATTTGTCGATGGAAACTTGATTATAACCAAAAACCGCGCATAGTTCATTGCGCGGTTCTTTTTTCGTGGCATTCCCTTTGCCCTTGTGTCATTTCCTTTGCCTTTGTGGAGCGTCGGTGCCTTTGTGGCATTCCCTTTGTCCTTGTGGAGTATCTATTTCCTTGTGGGTTGCCTTTGTATTGCCTTCTCGGTGCGTTCTAAGACGAATCGAGGGTCGATCCACTCAGGACCGACCCTCGATTTTGTTTTCAGCTTAGAGCTGAGGTGCTAATTACATAGCCTTCATTACGTTAGCCAGATTAACATCGTTCTTAGCCTTAGCAGCCAGATCCTTGTTCTGAGCGATAGCGTTCTTCAAGTAAGCAGCAGCCTCGCTAACCTTACCCTCCTTAGCTGCGATTACAGCGCGCAGGTACTCAGCGTTAGCCGAGTTGTCGCCCTGCAATGCCTTCTTAGCAGCAGCCAAGTTGCCATTCTGGTACTCAGCGATAGCAGCGTTGTAGCCGTTCAGCTTGTTAGCAGCGTCGGTGTAGTTACCCTCAGCAGCAGCAACCAATGCCTTAGCCTCGTCCGAAGCAGCAGCAACATACTTCTTAGCCTCCTTCAAGTTGCCCTGAGCAGCGTTAACCATAGCGATGTTGTTGTTAACCTCGCTCGATGCAGCCAACTTAGCAGCCTTGTTGAATGCGTCAGCAGCCTTCTTGTACTCGCCCATCTTAGCCAGAGCTACACCCAAGTTGTTGTAAGCGCGAGCGTCGTTGTACTTCTTAGCGCAAGCCTCGTAGATCTTAGCCTTCATAGCGGGATCCTCATACAGAGTAGCAGCGTACATCATCTCCTCGCACTCCAAATCCTTCAAGTTCGAAGCAACGCACTCCTTCAACTGATCGTCGGTCTTGCTTGCCAACTCAGCGGTCGAAACAACCTTAGCGCGACGCAATGCGGGCAGAACGTCCTCCTTCAATGCGCTGTAAACCTCCGACATATTCTTGATCTCAGCCTCACGGGTTACGGGCGAATCATAGAGCTTCAAAACCTGAAGAATCAGATCCTTATCCTCCATATCCGATGCAGCAACCAACTCCTGGAAGCCTTCCCAGTCTTCGCCGAAGCCTTCGTCGTTGTAGGTCAGACCCTCGATGTCAGCCAACTTCTTCTCAACTGCCTCACGGCCAGCCTTACCACGCTTAACCGACAGGTCGTTGTTCAACTTCTCGGGACCATCGGGCGATGCGTAACCCTCAACGAAGATGTTACCAGCCTGCGAGTTCTCCTTGTCCTTGTTAGCCAGAACGAACTCCTTGAAGAGCTGAGTCTGCTCGTCGTTCAGAGCCTTCTTGCCAACCTTAGCCTGGTTGATGTTGTAGAGAATGTAGAGCTTGCTATCAACGGTCTCCGACTTCTTGAAGTTGTCGTCCATATACTGCATTGCTGCTGCATAGTTCAGGTCGTCCTGCAAGGTGTTGATACCCTTAGCAACGGTTACGGTTGCCAACTCGAAGGGAACGAAGTTGCTGTAATTCTCGCTACACTTGCTGCTGCACTTGCTCTCGGTGCGGAGCTCCAAGCTCGAAATCTTAGCGCGCTCGTCGTAGGGGAAAGTAACGGTCTGAGTGTACTGACCGCCGTTAGCCCACGAGATAACGGTGTAGTTGTCATTTACATTCTCGCCCTGAACGTACTTAGGAGTACCTGCGATCTCGCCGCCCTCGAATACCAGAACGGGGGTGATTTTCAGAACTGCGCCCTCATTGAAATACTTGGGAGGGAACTTAACGGTGATGTTAGCCGTTACCTCGCCATTGTTCAGCGAAAGAACCTCAGGAGTACAGCTGTACTCTACCTGATCGATTTTCTTGCCCATCTTCTTGTAGCAATCGCAGCTGGTGAAAGCGAAAGCAACAACTGCAAGAGTCAAAGCTACCTTTGCAAAATTTTTCATAGTGAGTGTTAAATTAAAATGTTTTGAATTATTTAAGTTTTGTTTCTCTCTGTTACACAATCATTTGCGCTCTATTCTCCACGCATCAATACCCTTCGTCGCTGCTAATTTAGCCGTTGCGGGGGCGTATGCGCGCACAATAGAATATGCAAATATAATCCAAAATTGAAAAAAAAGCAACCGATTGACTAAAAAATATAATCTTCGGTTGCTTTTTTTCTATGGTCGAGCCGAGTTTAATCGCTGCTCAACACGTTTTCAGTGCGATTACTCCTCGCGCTTGGGGCCACGCTCGCGGTTCTCGCGACGGGGACCACGGTGCTCGTTGTGGTTGTGCTCGCGGCGGGGACGACGCTCCTCCTCGGCACCCTCCTCGCGGGGCAGCAGCACCTTGCGCGACAATTTGAGCTTGTTGGTCTTGGGATCGATACCGATCAGCTTAACCTCGATCATATCGCCCTCTTTCAGACCTGTCTCGTCCATCGTCTCGTAGCGGCGGTGGCCGATCTCCGAGATGTGCAGCAGAGCGTCCTTGCCGGGAAGGATCTCAACGAATGCACCGAATGCTACGATCGACTTGATCTTACCGTTGTAGATCTCGCCAACCTCGGGGATAGCTACGATAGCCTTGATGCGAGCCAGAGCTGCGTCGATAGCCTCCTTATCCTGACCGAAGATATCAACGATACCTTTGTTGTCAGCCTCGGTGATGGTGATGGTGGTACCGGTCTGCTTCTGCATCTCCTGAATAACCTTACCGCCGGGGCCGATCACTGCGCCAATGAACTCCGAAGGAATCGTGATCTGTACGATGCGGGGTACGAAGGGCTTGAAGTCCTCGCGGGGCTCAGCGATGCACTCGGTCATCTTGTCCAGAATGTGCAGACGACCCTCCTTAGCCTGCTGCAATGCCTTAGCCAGCACCTCATACGACAGACCATCAACCTTAATATCCATCTGGGTTGCGGTGATACCGTCGCGGGTACCCGTAACCTTGAAGTCCATATCACCCAAGTGGTCCTCATCGCCCAAGATATCCGACAGAACGGCATACTTGCCGCTTGCCGAGTCGGTGATCAGACCCATTGCGATACCCGAGACGGGCTTCTTGATCTTCAAACCCGAATCCATCAGTGCCAGCGTACCTGCGCAAACGGTAGCCATCGACGACGAACCGTTCGACTCCAAGATATCGCTCACTACGCGAACTGCGTAGGGATTCTCCTCGCCAACGGGAACCATCGGCTTCAATGCGCGCCAAGCCAAGTGGCCGTGGCCGATCTCACGACGGCTCAACCCGCGTGCAGCCTTAGCCTCGCCGGTCGAGAACGGGGGGAAGTTGTAGTGCAGTACGAACTGCTCGGTGCCCTGTACCAGCACCTCGTCGATCTGCTTCTCGTCGAGCTTGGTGCCGAGCGTTACGGTTGTAAGCGACTGAGTCTCACCACGGGTGAAGATTGCCGAACCGTGAGCTGCGGGCAGATAGTTGATCTCGCACCAGATGGGGCGGATCTCGTTGCACTTACGTCCGTCCAGACGCAGACCCTCGTCGAGGATCATATTACGCATAGCCTTCTTCTGAACATCGTCGTGGAAGTAGCGCTTGATCAGCGGCAACTTCTCCTCCAACTCCTCCTCGGTGTAACGAGCTGCGAACTCAGCCTCGATAGCCTCGAATGCCTCAGCGCGCTCGTGCTTAGCTGTGCCGCTGGTTGCAACTGCGTATGCCTTGTCGTAGGTCTCGGCGATGATCTGCTGACGCAACTCCTCGTCGTTCACCTCGTGGCAGTAGGTACGCTTAACGTCCTTACCCAGCTCCTTGCTCAGCTCGATCTGAACTGCGCAGTGCTTTTTGATCTCCTCGTGAGCGAACTTGATTGCGTTGAGCATAACCTCCTCAGAAACCTCCTTCATCTCGCCCTCGACCATCAGAATATTGTCGATCGTACCGCCGACCATAATATCCAGATCAACATCCTTCATCTGCGAGAAGGTGGGGTTGATGATGAACTCGCCATTGATGCGAGCTACGCGAACCTCCGAAATGGGGCCGCCAAACGGAATATCCGAAACTGCCAGAGCAGCCGATGCTGCCAGACCTGCCAGAGCGTCAGCCTGAATATCCTTATCGGCCGAGATCAGATTGACCGTAACATATACCTCAGCGTGGAAATCCGAGGGGAAAAGGGGGCGCAGAGCGCGGTCGATCAGACGAGCAACGAGGATCTCGTTGTCGCCGGGGCGAGCCTCACGTTTGAGGAAGCCGCCGGGGAATCGTCCGCACGATGCGTATTTCTCTTTGTAATCTACCTGTAAGGGCATAAAATCGGTATCGGGTTTAGCATCTTTTGCAGCTACAACCGTAGCGAGCAACATCGTGTCGCCCTGCTTTACCACAACCGAACCGTCGGCCTGCTTAGCCAACTTACCTGTTTCGATGATAATCTCGCGGTCGCCGCTCAATTTGATCACCTTCTGTGTTGCGTTGTACATCTTGTTTTGTTTATTTTTTTACCTCTTGTGTTTTGTCATCTTAGTGTGTCGTCGTCGGCAAGTTTGTTGCTCTCGGGACGGTCTGTGTAAGTACGCAAATGAAGGCAATTCTTTGCAAATTGCCTTCATTGCGACTTTGCCTCGTGTACTGCCTCTTATTTACGGAGGTTGAGGGCCTTAACGATAGCGCGGTAACGCTCGATATCGACCTCTTTCAGGTACATCAGCAACTTACGACGCTTACCTACCAAGCGCAGCAGTGCGCGCTGGGTGCCGTAGTCGTGCTTGTTGCTTTTGAGGTGCTCTGTAAGGTGGCTGATACGGTACGAAAACAGTGCGATCTGGCTCTCAGGCGAACCGGTATCGGTGTTAGACTTGCCGTACTGACCGAAAAGCTCTTGCTTTTTCTCTGCTGATAAATAGCTCATAAATTTTTTGTGTTTTTTATGGTTCCACTCTACGATGGATTCGCCTTATCGAATACCACCAGAGCGTGGGCGCAAAGATACTACTTTTTTGTAAGAAACAACCAATCTCGCACCTATTTTTTTGTGCGCGAGTTGCAAATTTGTACCAAAATTGTTATCTTTGTCCGAAATTTTGGACGTTGCGCCCTATTTGTCGGAGGTTTGCGGTGTCCGAACAAGTTGCTTACGAGATGAATAGAACCCTGAATTTTAGCTTGATAAACCGTTTGGCGGCTGTCGTAATATTGATTTCGATGGTCGCTTGTGCGCCCACCTCTTCGGACGAATACGTGCGTATCGAAGGTGTTGGGATCGGCACAACATACCGAATCATTGCACGTGCCGAGAGTGATCGAATCCCCGAAATCAAGGAGTCGGTCGATCGGGTCTTCGACGAGATGACGGCCTCGATGTCGATCTTCGATTCGACCTCGCTCATCAGCCGTATCAACCGCAACCAGACCGACTCGACCGACCTGCATATTCGATTGGTGTTGTCGTTGGCGCGCAGCATCAACGCTATCAGCTACGGAATGTACGACGTAACGGTTGCACCGCTGACCAAGGCATACGGCTTTGCGGGGAGTGAGGCGCAGGCAGAGCCCAATATCGATTCGCTGTTGGAGTTTGTCGGAATGGACAAGATGCGTGTCGAGGAGGAGCGAATTGTCAAGGACGATCCGCGTCTGCAACTTGATTTCAACTCGATTGCCAAGGGTTATACGGTCGATTGTATTGCATCGGAGATCGAACGGCTGAATATTGAAGACTATATGGTCGAGGTCGGAGGTGAGATCGCCTGTCGTGGTCGCAATCCCAAGGGGGGCGATTGGCGCATTGCGGTCGATTCGCCCTATGATGGCAATATGAACCCCGGTGAGAATTGCCAAGTGGTGATCTCGATGACCGATCGCGCGCTGGCTACTTCGGGCAACTATCGTCGCTACTATATTGATAATGACGGTCGTAAGATCGCTCACACGATCAATCCATTGACGGGCGAGAGCGTCATTACCGACCTGTTGTCGGCAACCATCATCGCTCCGACGTCGGCCGAAGCTGACGCATTGGGTACGATGTGTATGTCGTTGGGTTTGGAGCGTGCGAAGGAGGTTATCGAGGGTATTTCGGGTGTCGATGCCTATCTGATTTCGGCTGCTCCCGAAGGTGCCGAAGAGGATTTTGTGGTGTGGTACACGCCTGCAATGGCGGAGTTGATTATGAAGTAGCAGATGAAACGTGCTCGATTGATATACAATCCCCGATCGGGTCTGGGGATCACCTCGATTACGATGTCGTTAGAACGTATCGTTGCGCTCTATGCCGAGCACGGCATAGAGTTGGAGGCGCGCGAGATCGACTTCGAGTCGGAGGCTGCGCTATTGCTCGCGGGGTTGGACGAGAACTACGACCATCTGCTCATTGCGGGTGGCGACGGTACGGTCAATTACGTTGTGAGCGAGATGTTGCGCGAGGGGTTGGATCTGCCGATTGGTATCATTCCGTCGGGTACGGCCAACGATTTTGCGTCAGCGATCGGTATGCGGTCGAATCCGATCGATGCGTGCCGTCAGGTCCTCGAATGCAAGCCTCAGCTGACCGATATTGGCGAGGTGAATGGCCAATGTTTTGTCAATGTGTTCAGTTTCGGGCTATTTACCAACGTGTCGCAACACACACCTACGTTGCTCAAAAATGCCATAGGCAAGGCGGCGTACGTTGTTGGTGGTGCGATCGATTTTGTCAAAATGCACCCCATTCCGATCGAGATCCTTTCGGACGATGGCGATTGGAGTGGCAACGCGCTTATCGTGCTGGTATTCAATGGTAAGACAGCCGGTAATTTCCCATTGGCAAAGATGGCAGAGGTAGATGATGGCTACCTCGACGTGCTGGTTTTGAAGGCGGGTGTGGTACCCGCGTTGGCTGCGGCGCCGGCATTTTTGCACTACATTTTCGGTGGGGGTGAGGAGCCTCCGCGCGATGTGTTGCACTTCCGTTGCAGCCGAATTTCGATCAGTTCGTTGCTCAGCGAGCCGACCGATGTCGATGGTCAGCCGGGTCCCGAGCTGCCCGTCGAGATGTATTGTCGTGCGGGTGCTTTGCGTGTGATCCGCCCCTAAACATTTTGAATATTATTATAAAAATACCCAATAGAGATAGATGGCAACCTCAAATTTCAAAACGCTTTCAGTTCCAAAGATTCGCAGCCTTGTTGCTGACCCGTTCTACTACTCGGACGATCTTGTGATCGCCTACATCAACCACCGCAATGCACCCCTCACTGCGACCCAATTCGATGGTTTTGTCGCAATGATCGTGATGCAGGGTACGGCGCGCGTAACGCTCGGAACCGAAACTTACGATCTGAAACCCAATACGTTGGTCTATATCCATAGCGACAGCGTGTTGCGTCGTGTGGAGTGCAGCCACGACGCGGGTGCATATCTTGTTGCCTTTTCGCATAAATTTATCTCGGACGTGCCGGTCGATATTTCGACCTCGTTGCCTGTCTATCTGCGTTTCGGCAAGTCGCCCTGTATCGACCTGACCGATACCGATGTGGCCGAGATCCGTCAGCTCTTTGGTCTGATCAAGACGATGTTGCGTTCGGATAAGGAGTTGCACAAGAGTCGTATTATACAGACGCTTTTCACTACCGTTTTCTACATCTTGTCGGATATCAACCAGCGTCGTGAGCTGCACGCCAAGCAGGGTCGATGCGAGGTGATTTTCGAGCAATTCACTCGTCTGTTGCAGGAGCATCACAAACGCGAACGCAACGTGGGCTTCTATGCCGATCAGATGAATATCACGCCCAAGTATCTCTCGTCGGTGATCAAGGATATTAGTGGCAAGACGGCTGCCCGATGGATCGACGAGTATGTGATTTTGGAGGCTAAGACGCTGTTGAAGTATTCGGGAATGAGCATTCAGGAGATCGCCAATGCGCTTAATTTCTCAACACAGTCGTTCTTCGGTAAATATTTCAAGCAGCATACGGGTTACTCGCCTTCGCGATTCAAGCGTCAGGGATAGAGGTGGTTACGGCATTCGTTAGCACTACGTGAAAAAGCAAAAAACGGCATACTCGTTTAGCGAGGAGATTGTAAACGTCGCAACGCACGCCGCGGCTCTTGTGATGAGCGTCGCGGTCTGTTTGTGGTTTATTGTCCGAAGCGCTGCCGCCGACTCTTCGGTGGTGATTATCAGCCTGTTGCTCCATCTGTTTGGCGTGGCGAGTTCGTATGCCGCATCGACTATCTATCACGCAATCCCCGCGAGCAAACCCGACGCCAAGGCGTTGGCTCGCAAGTTCGACCACGCAGCAATATATTGGCATATCGCAGGTAGCTACTCGCCCGTGACGCTGATTGCGATGTGTGGCTCGGGCGAACGAATGTGGGGCTTGGTGATCTTCTCGTTTGTCTGGCTTTGTGCGTTGGTCGGAACGGCGTTGAGTTTCAGAAAGATGAAGTCGCAGAGCTATCTCGAAACGGCGTGCTATTGCTTGATGGGACTGACGATTCTGGTGGCATTCAAACCCTTCTATGAGTGTTGTGGATTGGAGGTTGTGCTGTGGGTTGTCGGCGAGGGTGTGGCGTACATCGCTGGCGCAGTGCTATATAGCTTCAAGAAAGTGCCATACATACATTCGGTTTTTCATCTGTTTGTGATACTTGGCGATGTGTGCCATATGGTTGCAACTTGGAAGATTTTGCAGATGTTCGTTTGGTAGGATAGTGTGTCCCTATAGTAAAAATGATCCCCCATCTTTCGGTGGGGGATCGTTCGTTTATAGTGCTTTGATCAACTCGTCGATTTGCTCATCGGTCGTGGCCCAGCTTGTTGCCAAACGTATCACCGTCAGCCCATTAGCCAATTGTTCCCACGTGCTGAATGTGGTGATTTCGGAGAGGCGTGCCAGCTGCTCCTTGTCGAGCGTAACGAATACCTGATTCGAAAGCGTCGGCGTGGTCAGCGTGTAACCTCGCTCGATCAGCGCTTGGCTCAGTCGCTCGGCCTGGCGAACGGCATTGCGGGCGATCTCGAGGTAGAGATTGTCGGTGAACAACGTGTCGAACTGCACACCGAGCAGCCACCCCTTAGCCAACAGCGCGCCCTGCTGCTTGATGAGGGTCGTGAAGTGGGCTATTCGCTCTCCCTGCGGAATGACCACCGCCTCGCCCATCAGCGCCCCGACCTTAGTGCCACCTATATAAAATATATCGCACAATCGAGCCACATCGGCAAGTGTGAAGTCGGCCGACGGAGCTGCCAGCGCATATCCCAATCGCGCACCGTCGATAAACAGTGGCAACTGCCAACGGTGGCAGACTGCGCTCAGCGCCTCCAACTCAGCGAGCGAGTATATCGTGCCCAACTCGGTCGGTTGCGAGATATAGACCATACCGCTCCATACGGCGTGGTCGCGGTTTGCGTCGCCACGTTCGCGAGCGAGGTGCGTCTCCAAACGCTCGGCCGTGAGTTTGCCATCGACATTCTCGATGGTCAGCACTTTGTGTCCCGTCGCCTCGATCGCGCCCGATTCGTGTACGGCGATGTGTCCCGTATCGGCCGCCATAACGCCCTCGTAAGGTCGTAGAACAGAGCGAATTATCGTTGCATTGGTCTGTGTTCCACCCACCAGAAAGCGGACATCGGCCTCGGGCGCACCACACGCCTCGCGGATACGACGCACGGCCGACGCACAATACTCGTCGCAGCCGTAGCCACCGATCTTCTCGAAGTTGATCTCGGTCAATCGTTCGAGAATCCGCGGGTGCGCACCCTCCATATAGTCGCTATCGAAGTGAAACATAGTTACTTGTATTTCAGTTATTTAAGATGTCCGTTGCGCACCAGCCACTCGGCAATCTGCACAGCATTCAGCGCTGCGCCTTTGCGAATCTGGTCGCTCACGCACCAGAACGAAAGTCCATTCTCGCAGGTCAGGTCCTTGCGGATACGACCCACATAAACGGGATCCTTGCCCGCCATAAACAGCGGCATCGGGTAGATCTTATCCTGCGGCTCGTCCATCAGCACCACGCCCTCGGCCTCGGCAAATGCCTTGCGAGCCTCCTCGATCGAGATCGGGCGCTCGGTTTCGAGCCATATGCTCTCGGAGTGGGCGCGCATAACGGGCACGCGCACGCACGTAGCACTCACTGCCACGTCCGAGTGCATAATCTTGCGGGTCTCGTTGAACATCTTCATCTCCTCCTTGGTGTAGCCGTTGTCGGTGAAGACGTCGATATGCGGAATGACGTTGTAGGCCAGCTGGAAAGCAAATTTATTGACCGTCGGCTCCTCGCCACGACCCAACTCGGCATACTGCTCAACCAACTCGTCCATCGCTGCGGCGCCCGCGCCACTTGCCGACTGATAGGTCGAAACGTGTACGCGACGAATGTGCGACAGACGCTCGATCGCTTGCAGAGCCACGACCATCTGGATCGTGGTGCAGTTGGGGTTGGCGATGATTCTTCGCGGGGGATTCACTGCGTCCGTAGCATTCACCTCGGGCACAACCAGAGGCACGTCCTCCTCCATACGGAATGCGCTCGAATTGTCGATCATCAACGCGCCATAGCGGGTGATCGTCTCGGCGAACTCGCGCGAGGTGCCTGCACCTGCCGACGTGAAAGCCACGTCGATATCGCGGAAGTCGTCGTTATGTTGTAAAAGTTTGACACGCACCGCCTTGCCGTTGAACATATATTCGCGGCCCGCGCTGCGCTCCGATCCGAACAGATGCAGTTCGTCGATCGGGAACTGACGCTCGGCCAAGATGCGCATCAGCTCCTGTCCGACTGCGCCACTTGCACCTACGATAGCAACTTTCATTTTTGTTACGATATAAATATTTGAGTGTTAATCGAAAAATTCATCTTCGGCTGCGGCCTCGGCCTGCTGTGCGCGGTTCTCCTCGTCGCAGTCATATACCACCACGTTGTTCGGGCGCGAGAAGGTATCGGTCGGCTTGACGCCCAGACGCGGATCGGCATAGACCTTCGTGATGAAGCGTCCGAAGATGGGCAGAGCCAACGCCGCACCACCTTCGCCTGCACCCGAAATGTGTACTGACTGATCCTCGCCACCGCACCAAGCACCGGCAACCAAGTTGGGCGTTACGCCCACAAACCAAGCGTCGCGGTTCTCGTTCGATGTTCCGGTCTTGCCGCCCACTTCGCCCGTAACATTGTAGGCCCAGCGCAGACGTCCTGCCGTACCTGCACGAACCACGTTCTGCAACATTCCGAGCATCGTGTATGCGGTCTGCTCGCTGATGGCGTCCTCGGTGGGCGGAATGAACGTAGCCAGCAGGTTGCCCTGACGGTCCTCGATACGTGTTACGAAGATGGGATCGGTATGAACACCTCGATTGGCGAAGGTACAGAATGCACCCGTCAGCTCGAACAGCGACGCCTCCGACGAGCCGAGGCACAGTGCCCACTGCGGGTCGATGTAACTGTCGATACCCATATTATGAATGAAATCGGCTACGGCGGCGGGCTGCTTCGACTGCTTCATAATCCAAGCCGAGTAGTTGTTGCGGCTATTTGCCAGACCCCAGCTCAGCGGGTGAAGTTTGCTGTCATACGGATCGCGGTTGGCCTCCTTCGGAGTCCAAGGAGTACCGTTGTCGGTCTCGATCGTTACGGGCTCGTTCATCACCTGCGTACAGGGCGTAAGTCCCAAGTGGTCAATGGCAAAGGTGTAGATGAAGGGCTTGATCGTCGAGCCGATCTGTCGCTTACCCTGCTTAGCCAAATCGTACTTGAAATAGCGGAAGTTGGGACCTCCGACGTATGCCTTGACGTGGCCCGTCGTGGGGTCCATTGCTACGAACGAGGCGCGCAGAATCTGCTTGTGGTGCAGAATCGAGTCGCGCGGTGTCATCGTAGTATCGCGGTCGCCCTTGTAGGTGAAGATCTTCATTCGGCACGGACGCTCGAACGAGGCATAGATCTCCTCCTCGGGCACACCCGCCTTGTTCATCTGATAGTAGCGATCCGAGTAGCGCATTGCGTTGCGCAGAATGCGCTCGATGTCCTCTTTGCTCTGGTTGCGGAACAACACACCCGTATTCTTCACCTGACGATCCATTCGCGGCTGCACGTCCGAGGTCATATGCTCCAACAGAGCCTCCTCGGCATATTTCTGCATCGACGAGTTGATCGTGGTATAGATCTTCAAACCATCACGATAGATATTGTAATCCGTACCGTCGGCCTTCTGATTCTTCTGACACCAGCCGTAGAGCGGGTTGTTATTCCACTGATCGAGCGCCTGATCGAAATCCCAATCGTTGTTGAACTGCGAACGCTTGGGGCGTGGCTGATTCATCACCAGACGCAGCATCTCGCGGAAGTAAGTTGCCGTACCGTCGTTGTGCGAGATGGGGCGGTAGTTGAGCTGAATGGGCAGTGCCGAGAGCGAATCGTACTGCTCGCGTGTGATGCAACCATTGGCACGCATACGCGACATCACCGTATTGCGGCGTGCAATCGAGTGGTCGTAGTTCAGAACGGGGTTGTAGCGCGTGGGCTTGTTCACAACGCCAACCAACACCGCAGCCTCCTGAACATTAAGCTGATCGGGCGTCTTGTTGAAGAACGTGCGCGCTGCCGACTTGATGCCGTAGGCATTCGATCCGTATTCGACCGTATTGAGATACATCGCCACCAGCTCCTCCTTGGTGTAGTTGTATTCGAGCTTTACGGCTGTGATCCACTCTTTGAGTTTCGAGATCACCAGACGCATCTTGCGCATCACGGGACCGACCGAGGTCGTGTCGCGCGGGAAGAGGTTCTTGGCTACCTGCTGAGTGATCGTACTACCACCGCCCTGACCCGAATTGCCGAGCGCAATGGTCTTGACTCCCACGCGGATCAACGCCTTGATGTCGATACCCGAGTGCGAATGGAAACGCTCGTCCTCGGTCGAGATCAGTGCTGCCACAACGGCGGGCACCTCCTCGCCATCGAGTCTCAGCAGTTGGGTGCTATCTTCGGGGAAGAGCTCGGCATACTCGACATACGAACGGTTCTGCACGAAGAACGAGCCAATGACCTTGCCATCTTCCGAGTAGATTTCGGTTGCGATGTTGCTCTTGGGGTTTTCCAGCTCTTCGAACGAGGGTAGCTTGCCGAACAGACCTAAGGCGGTCAGCACAAGCAGGAAAAAGAGCAATGCAAAGGGGAACATTGCGATGATCCACAGCCATTTAACCATACGTGGGCGCTGTGTCGTGGGTTTTGCGTTATTGGTCTTTTGTGCCATATCTTTTTAACTGAATAACGTAATCGAACTTTGAACTATCGTACAAAGTTACAACTTTCTACTGAAATGACGAAATGCCGAGCCACTTTTCTACGAAAAGTGCCTACACTTGCCCTCGCATTCAGAGCGATCAGATGGGCAGTCCTACGCCGGCTGAGAAATGAACGCCCTTGCGGTTGCTCGGTTTGTAGAGCGAGAGATTGATCGTGAAGGTCGAAGCCGCGGGCGAACGCATAAGGTTGAAGTCGATAATCAAATCGCCACCGAACGAATTGACACTCTGCCAATTATACTTTTGCATCTGGCTGTCGAACGTACGCATTGTGGCGTAGTTGAACCCGACGTTCAGAGCGATGCGTTTGAAGAATATTACCGATGGTATTCCGAAATCGGGATAGCACAACGGCAACTGATAGTCGATGGCCGTAGCCACATAGTGCGAGGGGCTCGACGAGAGTTTGTACTCCGCACCTCGGGGATACAACTCGCGTTGATAGAACGAGTAGCTTTTGCCCTGCTCGGTGGTCTGGAACGCGGCACGCAGACGTAGCGAGTGGTTGCGGGCAATGGCGGGCGTGAGAGCCTGTCCAAAGATCGAGAACGAGTGCGCAAAATCGCTATTGGTCGGATTGAACGAGTGGGTCAGACGCACGGCATAGCCCCAACGAGGACGCATATTGCGATAGGCCGAACGGACGTTGTCGCCAAAGGTAATTTGTGAGGTTAAACGATTGACACCCTGGCGATAGCTCTTTGAACGTTCGCTGTAAGTCAAGCCGTTGAAGTATTGCCAATCAACCAAGGGCGTGAGGTAACGCAGATGGTGCCCGCTCGATAGCTGCATAGGCAACGAAAGACGCGCTCCGACCATATAGTATCGGTTGAGTTTCTGCGTAGGATCGGCCACCTCGTCCGAGGGTTTATAGACGGGTTGCATCGCACCGCCATACTGACCCTGCAACTCGATGTGAGGACCGAGGGCGCGGAAATTGATCGCACCGCGAATCATCGACCCACGATCGCGTCGCCAACCGTATGTGGCGTATGCCGTAACCGACGAAAGCAGATTCTGCGAGGCGAGGGTTATGCCCCACTGCGGATCGAACGTGAAGTTTTCGATCGCCTCGAACAGGTCGATCGAAACGGGGGCCCAACTGTGGAACTTGAAGTAATGCAGCCCCTTACGATAACGCTTCGAGGGCAGTTGCTCGTGCTGAGCGTGGAGCATTGCTGTATCGACGCGCACCGTATCGAGATTGACGACGGGCATACGACGTCGTGGCGGATTGACCAATTCGATGGGTGTCGGTGCCCACTCGACCTTGCCGATTGAGCTGTCGAGCGGTTGGGTCGCAATCAGATATCCGCGATCGTCGTATGTGGTAACCACCAGCTGGTCGTTGGCGGGGGCAGGATCGAACGAGCCATATTCCGATTCGGTGAGCTGCCACTCCTCACCCGATGCGATGTCGAGAGCGTGTGCCTCGTCGCGTCCCGAACGGATCGACCCGAAGTAGAGTCGTCCATCTTTGGCTCGCAGGTCGCTCAGCGTAACGTATGCCGCGCGTGTCAATCGACGGTCGTTGCCCGCACGATCAACCTCGCCCAAATACATACCGTCGTCGTCCAGACCGATGTAGTAAAGACGGGCGGTCGAGTTGTCCCACGCAAGACCGTGAATCTCCTCGCCCAAAGGTTTGCTTATCAACGTATTACCCTTGCCTGCGTGTCCCGTTGCGATCGTGTAGCGACCCTCGGGTGCATACTCGACCCAAGCCAACGAATCGCCCTCGATCGGGGTGGGGTAGAGTATGTTTGCATCGGTTACAATCGAGTGAGTGCGTTCGGTGTTGAGGTCAGCCCAGCAGAGGCGCGAGTCGTAACGTTCGTCCCACAGCAGACTGCGACGATACTCGGTCCACCACAAACGACCGTCGCTGCCGAGTGCGGGACGGGTGCTGACCGAGCCGATATGGCTGATCAGGTGCTCCTCGCCCGTACGGAGGTCAATTTCGACCAAGCGTGCCGAGCGGTCGAAGTCGCTTTTGACGGCAACGATGTGCGTGGAGTCTATCGCCTGCGGGTGCGAATAGGTGGTATATGCTGTTGTCGGAGTGGCGATTACGTGGGTCGAAGGCTCGACTTTGGGCAGCGCACTCCAATATGCCTGCAACGAATCGAACGTTTCGCCAAAGAGCTCTTTCGTCGATGTTCCGACGCGCTTTCGGAGTGCGATGTAGTTCGATACGATCAGAAACGGATAACGCGACGAGTAGTCCGCCACCTCGTCCCATATCACTCGGTTGTATTTGTTGTAGGCGTAGGCAGAGATCTGATAACCAAGCGCATAGTGATTGGGAATAGCCTCTCGGTACGAGCCGCAGAACCAGCGGTCGGGGTTGCGTCCATCGACAATTTTACCCTGCTTGGCGCGGTAGATCATCGAGAACGAGGGCTGGCGTCCGCGCCCGAAGGTGCTCATATCGGTTTCGATCATCGTCGCGTCGCCCTCAATGACCCACAACGGCAGTCCGATCAGGCTGACGAATGCACCCTGTTCGCCCAGAAGATAGTAGAGCGCGCGGAAGGTGTGGCGGTTGAGGTTATTGTACTGCACGGCGTGGCGCTGTTCGTGTGCCGCAAGCTGTTTGAGCCACGGCATCGAGTAGCTCTCGACGTCGGGCGTTGCAAGCACCTCGATTCGTTTCGGTGCCCACATCACCATTCCGTTCGACACCGAGTTTTGGGTGTGCATCACCACCGGAATCTTCATCGCTCCGCGACGGAAACCGTAGTCGATGTCCTGCCCCGCTGCGTTGAGGTAGTGCATTGCGCGGCGAGCCATCGTATCGAAATTGTTGGGATAGACTATTCGAAAACGATCGTTGCGGATCTGCTGCCAGCGCGTCGAAGCGGGATCGGCTCCCCAATCGTAATATTGTCCCTGCGCACCGATCGCACCGATCAGCGCGACAAACCAGAGAAATATCTTGAATAGCTGCCTCATATCGTGATAACGTTTGCGTAGGGCAAAAATTATGCGCCGGCCTTTTTGGCTTTGTAGCCTTCGCGCGTCAGAATATCGACAATGCGGTCGCGGAAGTCGCCCTGAATGATAATCTCTCCATCTTTTGCCGAGCCACCCACGCCGCAACGGCTTTTGAGTAGCGAGGCCAGCTCCTTCAAATCGTCGTGCGAACCTACGAAACCACGTACCAGCGTAACTACTTTACCCGCACGCTGTTTGCGGTCGAGCCACACGCGCAACTGCTGCTGCGCAGGGGGCAGGGTCGAGGCCTCTTCGGGCTCATCGGTGGTGTACTGAAAGTCAGGGTTTGTGGAATAAACTACGTTTAATCGCGCTTTCCAATCGTTATTGCTCATTTGGGCCTAAATAATTTTTGGCAAATATACGAATTTTTCATATATTTGTGTGCAAGTATGACAAAGGTGGTATTCAATAGAGGGCGCGCCAACCGCTCTAAGCGCGAAGTGCAGACGGTCAATTACAACCGCCTGCCGATCGATCCGTCGAAGCGTTTGGTGAGGGTCTATGTCGAAGGTTATGAGGACGTTGCCTTCTGGCGTGGTATCTTCGACCACTTCGATAATCCCTACTACGTATTCGAAATTTCGGTGCCCAATCGCCCCGATATGGCTAAGGGTAAAAAGGTGCTCGAAGCACTCATTCCGCAGAGCAACGAGCAGATGTTGTTGTGCGTCGATGGCGACTTCGACTACCTCTTCCAGAAACATCGTGCCGAGTCGCGCAAGATTGTCGAGGCTCCGTTTATGTTCCACACATACGCCTATGCCACCGAGAATTACGTCTGCTACGCTCCGTCGCTGCACAATGTCTGCGTGCGTGCCACTAAGAACGATACCCGAATCTTCGATTTCGAGAAGTTTATGGCTGAGTATTCGCGCACGATCTACCCGCTGTTTTTGTGGTATGCACTCTCGGCACGCGATAGCGATATCAATGTTTTCCAGTTGGTAGACTTCCGTAATAGTGTGAAAATCAACTATCTCGAACCCGACGACAATGCCCGTACAACGCTCGATTGGTTGTCGCGTCAGGTGTCGCGTCGTCGCACGTCGCTCGAAAACGCGCGTCCCGATATTGCTGAGCGTATCGACGATTTCGCCCGCGAGTTGCAGGATATGGGCGTCTATCCCGAGGATACCTATTTATATATGCACGGCCATACGCTGATGGACAACGTGGTGATGATTACTCTGAATGCTGTTTGCGAGCGTCTGCGTTGTATGTCGGTGTCGCGTATCAACTCCTCGTCGCAACGTGGTCAGGCGCTGAGCAACGAACTGAGCAATTATAGCAACCAGCTGCGAAACGTGCGCGATGTACTACTTGATAATGAGAACTATACGGATTGTTTCCTTTATCACAAATTGAGTAACGACATCGACGCCTACCTATGCCGAGCAGTCGAAAAACTCAAAAAGTAGTATCTTCAATTCACAATAAAACCGCGCTCAATACGGGCGCGGTTTATTTATGTATTATTACTAATTAACTTTGAATTGGCAAAATCTGCGATTTTGACACACTCTCTGTGGCTCGTGCGACAAAAGTCGCACGCCCCCCCAGCCACAGAGAGTGCGCATTCATTGAAAGCAAAGTAAACAATTTTGAATTGCGTTTTGGCGATTTCTCCGAACTCGACACACGC
>JAFSDP010000001.1 GCA_017436185.1 Alistipes sp.
ACCTTTCGCCCGAGGAGTTTGATGCGATTTATGCCCTCGCCGGTGACTATCTTCGAGGGTTTAGCCCCATTCAAAAATGTGTCGAGGAGATGGAGGTTATTAAACACACCTCGCCCGGTATGATGTTTACCGACTTTGCGATTGAAGGGGGCAATCCGGATGGCTCGACGGCGAAACTTTCCGACTATGTGGGGCGCGGGAAGTTTGTGTTGGTCGATTTTTGGGCCTCTTGGTGCGTGCCGTGTCGTGAGGAGATTCCCTTTATTCGTAAGGCGTGGAATGCGTTTCAGGGCGAGCGTTTCGAGGTGGTCGGCGTGGCGGTACGCGATGCGCCGGAGGCTACGCAACGCGCCATCGAGGAGTTGCATCTTCCTTGGCCGCAAATCCTCAATGCCCAACGTATTCCGAGTGAGGTATATGGGTTCAACGGTATTCCGTTCCTGGTACTCTTTGGCCCCGATGGCACCATCATCGAGCGCGGCTTGCGCGGTGAGCGAATCTATGAAACCATCCAAGAGGTGTTGGCGGAGTAGAAACACCGATAAACGGAACTGAAAGACGACTAAAGGCTGCTAAGGGGCTATGAAAACTCCTTGGCAGCCTTTAATAACCTTTATAACGCTTATTTCCCTTGCTTAAAAGACGATGGGCGAGAGCGAAGCGTTTTACTTGGCACTGGAACAGGCAATGAACCGTGGGTAACCTCCGAACTTAAACCGCTCGACGTCTTATACACGGGTTACATTTTTGTAACCCGTGTTTTTTGTGGGGTAACTATTCAGGGGAGGGCGGCACAATCATTTTGCATTTTGAATTTTACATTTTGAATTTCTTTCGTACCTTTGTCCATTATGAAAAAGATGCGTCTTGGAATTGTTGGGTGCGGACGGTTGAACCGTATCGTGGCCCGTGCGGTGGCCGATGGCCTGCTGCCCGAATATGAGTTGGTGGGGTGCTATTCGCGCACCTACGCAAGTGCCGAAACGTTGGCTGCCGAGGCTGCCGAGCGTGGCCTGGCGTGCAAACCTTGTCAGACCATCGAGGAACTGTTGGCCCTTCAACCCGACATTGTGGCCGAGGCAGCAACCCCTGCAGGTATGCGTGCCGTGGCGGTGAAGTGCCTCGAAAACGGGTGTTCGATTGTCTGCCTCTCGATTGGGGCCTTTGCCGACGATGCCTTCTACGCCGAGGTGCGTGAGACGGCCGCTAAACACGGCACAAAGGTCTATATGGCTTCGGGTGCTACGGGCGGCTTCGACGTGTTGCGCACGGCGGCCCTGATGGGCGGTGCTACGGCACAGTTCTTCAACGAGAAGGGCCCCAACGGATTGAAGGGTACGCCCGTCTATGACGAGTCGTTGCAGTGTGAGCAGCGGGTGGTTTTTCACGGTACGGCTACGGAGGCCATTGCCCAATTTCCGACCCGTGTGAATGTGACGGTGGCCGCCTCACGTGCCTCGGTGGGTCCCGAGCGAATGGAGGTGACGATGCAGTCGTCGCCCTACTTCCGTGGTGATACCCAGCGTGTTGAGATTCGTAACCCGCAGGTGCGTGCCGTCGTGGATGTCTATAGCGCCACCTCCGAAATCGCCGCCTGGTCGGTCGTGGCCACCCTGCAAAACATCGTCTCGCCGATTGTGTTCTAACGGCGAAGGAAGCAAAATAAAAAAGGAGACCTCGGGGTCTCCTTTTTCTTTATTACCGATACTGCGTAAGCAATAAGCCCCCTTTCAAAAGTGTGCAACGATTTCAGGGGTCGAACGTTCGCAGCAGCCGAGCGCAAACCCGAGTGGAGCATCAATCGAAGATTTATATCGCGTAAGCAATAAGCCCCCTTTACAGAAAGGGGGTTTGGGGGATAGGTAACACACAGGTACAAAAAAAGGAGAGGCAAAACCTCTCCTTTTTTTTGTACCCGGAGCCGGGGTCGAACCGGCACGTCATTGCTGACATTGGTGTTTGAGACCAACGCGTCTACCGATTCCGCCATCCGGGCAGGCCGATAACCTTTCGAATCGGGACGACAAAGATAGGGAGCTTTTTTCAAAAAACAAAATCTATCGGCATTTTTTATTCACCGACTTACATTTTTTCTCTTTTTAGTTCCTAATTAAATCCAAAAAACATATCTTTGCCACCTCTAAATCAGTTTAATAAAATTTTTTAATTTCTCTGCTGTTATGAATTTGCGCAGCACCATCGACTTTCGGCCCAAGATGCTGAGTTGTCTGAAGGAGTACAACAAGGAGCTTTTGTCGCGTGACCTGATGGCGGGTATCATTGTGGGTATTGTGGCCATTCCGTTGGCCATCGCCTTTGGTATCGCTTCGGGTGTAGGCCCCACGGAGGGTCTGGTGACGGCCATCATTGCCGGTCTTTTGATCTCGGTATTTGGCGGCTCGAAGGTACAGATTGGCGGCCCCACGGGTGCCTTTATTGTCATCATCTATGGCGTCATCCAGCAATTCGGCCTGGGTGGTCTGGCCATTGCCACCATTATGGCGGGTATCATCTTGATTTTGATGGGTGTCTTCAAGCTGGGCACCATCATCAAGTTTATGCCCTATCCCATCATCGTCGGTTTCACGGGCGGTATCGCCATCACCATCTTTTCGACCCAGATGAACGACCTGTTCGGTATGGGGATCGAGGAGGTGCCGGCCAACTTTATCGATAAGTGGATCTGCTACTTCCAACACCTCGACCAGATTAACTGGTGGGCCTTTGCCATCGGTGTGGCGAGCATCCTGGTTATCTGCTATATGCCCAAAATCTCGAAGAAGATTCCCGGCTCGTTGGCCGCTATCGTGCTGATGACGCTCATCTGCTGGGTGCTGAAGCGCTTCTGCGGTGTGGATTCGATCAAGACCATCGGCGATTTGTACACGCTGCCTTCGGGTCTTCCGTCGTTGCAGTTGCCCGACCTGTCGGCCCTCACCTCGTTTGAGTCGATCGAGCAGTTGCTGCCCGTTGCCTTCACCATTGCGATGCTGGGTGCCATCGAGTCGCTGCTGTCGGCGATGGTGGCCGACGGTGTGATTGGCGATCGCCACAACTCGAACACCGAGCTCATTGGTCAGGGTATTGCCAACCTGGTGGTCCCCTTCTTCGGCGGTATCCCTGCCACGGGTGCCATCGCCCGTACGATGGCCAACATCAACAACGGCGGTCGCACGCCCGTAGCGGGTGTGGTACATACGGTGGTACTGTTGATGGTGCTGCTCTTCCTGGGTGGTCTGGTGGGTATGATTCCGATGCCCTGCCTGGCCGGTGTGCTGATTATGGTGTCGTACAATATGAGCGGTTGGCGCACGATTCGCTCGATGTGCCGTCTGGAGATGTCGGGTGTGCTGGTGCTCTTCACGACCCTCTTCCTTACGGTTATTTTCGACCTTACGATCGCTATCGAGGTGGGTCTTGTGATGGCCATCGTGATGTTTATGAAGCGTGTGATGGAGAATACCCATATCTCGGTGTTGCACAACGAGTTGGAGGTGCACCACGATGGTGAGCGCGACGAGCGTCTGGCGATTCCGGCCCACACCGAGGTGTATGAGATCGACGGTCCCTTCTTCTTCGGTATTGCCACCAAGTTCGAGGAGATGGCCCATCTGCGTGATGCCGAGCCGATTCGCATCGTGCGTATGCGTAAGGTGTCGTTTATCGATGCTACGGGTCTGCACAACCTCGAGATCTTTGTCTCGGCCTCGCTCAAGCAGGGCCAGCAGGTGATTCTCTCGGGTGTGAATGAGTCGGTTTACCGTGAGATTGAACGTGGCGGCATTGTGACGATGGTGGGCAAGGAGAATGTCTTGGACCACATCCACAAGGCCATCCGTCGTGCCGAGGAGCTCTCGAAGAACTACGACAAATAGCGGTCTCGGTGACCAATAAAACAAAAGAGGAGGTTTTTTCTTCCTCTTTTTTTTATATCTTTGCCTTCGGATGAAATCAAGCAATCGTGAGTCGTTGAAGGAGCAGGTGGCGCAATTGCCCCTGCAGCCGGGTGTGTACCAGTTTTTGGACCACACCGGAACGATTATCTATGTGGGTAAGGCCAAGAGCCTGCGCAAGCGTGTTTCCTCCTACTTTGTCGATAGCAAGGAGCACTCGGCCAAGGTGCGGGTGCTGGTGCGGCAGATTGTCGAGATTCGCCACATTGTGGTCGATTCTGAGCAGGATGCCCTGCTGTTGGAGAACTCGCTCATCAAGAGCCTGCAACCTCGCTACAACATCCTGCTAAAAGACGACAAAACCTACCCCTGGATTGTTATCCGCCGAGAGCCCTTTCCCCGCATTGAATCGACCCGTCGGGTGGTGCGTGACGGCTCGCAATACTTCGGCCCTTACAGTTCGATTTCGATGCAGCGCAGCGTCTTGGATTTCATCCGCGAGGTGATTCCGCTGCGCACCTGCAAACACAACCTCGCCCCCAACATCATCGCCCGAGGCAACTACTCGGTCTGTTTGCAGTACCACCTGGGCAACTGCAAAGGCCCTTGCGTCGGGGCACAAACCGAGGAGGCCTACGAGGCCGATGTGGAGTTGGTGCGCTCGGTCTTGAAGGGCGATCTGCGCCCCGTGCGCCGCTATCTGGAGCAGGAGATGACGCAGGCTGCCGAAGCCTTGAAATTCGAGGTGGCTCAACGCTATAAACAACGCTTGGAGGCGTTGGATAACTACGCCGGTAAGTCGGTCATCGTGAGTGCCAAAATCGAGGAGGTGGATGTCTTCTCGCTCTTGGAGGAGGACGATGTGGCCTACTGCAACTTTGTGCGTATCCGCCACGGCTCGATTGTCGGTGTGACGACCATCCGCCTCACGAAGGGTGTCGAATCAACCCGTGAGGAGGTGCTGACGCTGGCCATCCAACACCTGGCCGAGGAGGTGGGCGAGGGTCGCCTGGCTCGTGAGGTGATTGTGCCGTTCCTCCCCTCGACGACCCGCCTGTTCGACGGGGTGGTCTTCACCATCCCGAAGCGTGGCGATAAGTTGGCCCTCTTGGAGTTCTCGGAGCGCAGTGCCCGCATCTACCGTGCCGAGCAGCTCAAAAACCTCGAAATCAAGAACCCCGAACGCCATACCGAACGATTGATGGAGGCGATGCGACGGGAGTTGCGCCTCGAACGACAACCCCGCCACATCGAGTGTTTCGATAACTCGAATATGCAGGGTGCTTATCCCGTAGCGGCCTGTGTGGTCTTTCGCGATGGTCGCCCCGCCCGCAGCGAGTATCGCCACTTCAACGTCAAGACGGTTGTCGGGCCCGACGATTTTGCCTCGATGCGCGAGATCCTCTACCGTCGTTACAGCCGCCTATTGGAGGAGGGGGCCGAACTGCCCGACCTGATTGTGGTCGATGGCGGCAAGGGACAGTTGTCGAGTGCCTACGAGGTGCTGTGTGCTCTCGATTTGCAAAACCGCATCCCCATCATCGGCCTGGCGAAACGTATCGAGGAGGTCTTCTATCCGGGCGACCCCGAGCCCTACTATTTGAGCCGTACGGGCGAGCCGCTGAAGGTCATCTGCCACCTGCGTGACGAGGCCCACCGCTTCGGCATCACGTTCCACCGCCACAAGCGAGATAAGGGATTGGTGCGTAGCCAGTTGGAGGAGATTCATGGCATCGGCCCGAAGAGCATTGAGGCCCTGCTGCGTCGCTTCCGTTCGGTGGCACGCATCCGCAAAGCCACGCTCGAGGAGCTGCAAGAGGTGGTGGGGCAGGCCAAGGCGCAACGCATCAAAAACTACTTTGAAACCAAATAGTACTTTACGCATATGAAACAGAAAAAGAGTCTTAAGGCGTGGTTTTTTGCCACTCGCCCCTGGTCGTTCACCGCATCGGGTTTGAGCGTATTGGCCGCCCTTGTTTATCTGGCTTGGTTGGGCTGCGAAGTGGATTGGACGCTGGGTGTTTTGGCCATCGTGGGCATTGTGCTGTTCCACGCAGCGGGCAACACCTGGAGCGATTACCACGACTTCAAGAAGGGGGTCGATAACGACGAGGCGATCTGCATCGACACCCTGACCAAAGGGCACTTCTCGCCCGGTGAGATTCGCACCCTTTCGCTTACGCTGCTGCTGCTCGGCATCGGTGTGGGACTTTACCTAATGGTGCAGTCGGGCTGGTGGTTGCTGCTGATTGGCGTGGGAGGTCTGCTCTGCACGCTGCTGTATCCGCCCTTGAAATACCGTGCGTTGGGCGATTTGGTCATTCTGTTGGCCTATGGTTTCCTGCCCGCCCTCGGTACGTCGTATGTGGCGCTGGGTGAGGTTGATTGGCGAGTGCTGTGGATGGCTGTGCCTGTGGGATTGTTGGTCGATGCCATTCTGCACGCCAACAATACCCGTGATATGGTGAGCGATGGACGTGCCCACATCCGCACGATGGCGATGGAGATGGGCGTGCGGGCCTCGGTAGTGCTCTACGTTTTGGAACAGCTCGTTCCGTTTGTCTGGGTGGTGGTGCTGATTCCCTTCGGTGTTTTCCCCTTGTCGGCCTTCTTGGCGGTGGTGGTGATGCGCTTTGCGCTGCGCAATACCCGCCTGATGCGTGAATACGGTGAGACGGGCGATCCCGCCATCATTGCCCCGCTCGACCAACTTTCGGCACAAGTACAAATGCTCTTCGTGGTGGCGATGGTAGCCGCTATGGGGATTGATCTGTGGATTCGATGAAACGCACGTGGTTTGCTGTGGCCGTAGCTGCGGTGCTATGGTTTGTGATGTTCTCGCCCTGGACGGCCCCTCGGGTTGATTTTTGGCAGATGATGGCCGGCTCGGCCTTGGTTTTGACGGCGCTGGTGACCCTCTTCACGCCCCCTTGGTGGGAGCGACTGCGCCTGGATGGGCGTAACCTTGTGCTCGGTATTGTCGTTGCGGTGGTGCTGTGGGGAGTTTTCTGGGTCGGCGATAAGGCGGCATCGTGGATGTTTGCCTTTGCCCGACCGCAGGTCGATTCTATCTATGGCATCAAGGAGGGGGTGTCGCCCTGGTTGCTGTCGGCTCTGCTGCTCTTTCTGATTGGCCCTGCCGAGGAGATTTTTTGGCGAGGCTATGTGCAGGAGAATTTTTCACGACGCTGGGGCGGCAATGTCGGTTTTCTGGTCGCTACGGCCTGCTATACGTTGGTCCACGTGCCGTCGCTGAACTTTATGCTCGTTATGGCCTCGTTGGTCTGCGGTGCAGCGTGGGGATTGTTGTATCGCCTTATCCCGCAACACTTTACCGCCATCGTTATCTCGCACGCCCTGTGGGATGCGGCGGTCTTTGTGTGGTTCCCGATTATGTGAGTTGAAAGTTGAAAGTTGAGAGTCCTTCTCAACTTTTAATCTTTAATTTTTAATCTTTAATTTTTAATTGTCAGCTTGTTACCACTTGCTCCATTTTGATGTCGTGCGGCTCGGTGGGGAGACTTTCGCACAATTGGTGACGATAGCAGACGCCCACCGTGCGCCCTCGAAAGTCGCTTTGCGCGAGGTATTTATCGTAATAACCTCGCCCTCGACCCAGCCGCTCGCCTCGGGACGTGAAGGCCACGCCGGGGACCACCATCAACTCAATCTCGTCGGGCCGACACAGCTCCGCCTCGAAGGTGGGCTCCTCGATGCCGAAGGCTCCCGAAGCGACCCGTTCGGGGTCGAAATAGAAGAAACGCATCACCTCGCCCTCGACCCTCGGCAGGGCTACCCGCACCCCTTTTTGGTACAGACGTTCGATCAACGGTCGGCTCTCCGGCTCGTCCGCAAGGGCGGCGTAGAGGGCCACGCATTGCACCTCGGCCTCGTCGATGATCGTTGCCAACCGCTCACACAGCCGCTCGGAGGCGCTTTGGCGCTCGTCGGGTGTCAGACTTCGGTTTTGGGCACGCATCTTGCGACGTACCCCCTTTTTTAGCTCATCACGGCTCATTTTATGTAATAAAAACCCCTGTCGGGCTATTGTTATTTGACAAACAATTCCTATCTTTGTAGTCGGAAAATTCAAATCATTCACAAAAATAACAAAATTTAATTCTTTATGAGCTGTTTTCTTTGCAATTCTTCGGTAGGCAAGAAGCTGGTGATGAGTATCTCGGGTTGCGCCCTCGTGCTCTTTATCATCTTCCATATGTCTATGAACGTGGTCGCAATCATCTCGGCAGAGGCTTACAATATGATTTGTGCGCTGCTGGGTGCGAATTGGTATGCCGTAGCTGCTACGGCCGGTCTGGGTGCCCTCGTAGTGGTACACTTCGGCTATGCTCTGTGGCTGACCTGGTCGAACTACAAGGCCCGTGGTACGCAGCGTTACGCCGTGACGACCCAGGAGCCCGGTGTTTCGTGGTCGTCGAAGAATATGCTGGTGCTGGGCTTCGTAGTGTTGTTCGGTCTGGCTATTCACCTCGTTCACTTCTGGTCGAAGATGATGCTCGTTGAGCTGCTGGGCGGCCACGAGACGATGGTTGGCGGTCAGATGATTCACGCTACGGATGGTGCTGCCCTGATTCAGTATACCTTCTCGCAGTGGTACAACGTAGTCATCTACCTGGTATGGTTTGTTGCTCTGTGGCTCCACCTGACGCACGGCGTATGGTCGATGTTCCAGACGGCCGGCTTCGCCAACGACACCTGGTATCCCCGCCTGAAGTGCATCGCCAACATTGTGGCTACGCTCATCTTCCTAGGCTTCGCCGCTGTGGTAGTGGTATTCTACATCAAGTCGCTGTGCGGCTGCTGCTAATCCACCCTTGTAAAAGTTTGAACAAATAAAACACACAACAATATGGCTTTCAAATTAGATGCTAAAATTCCTGCCGGTGCGCTCGCCGATAAGTGGAGCAGCCACAAGGCAGCAATCAAGGTCGTAAGCCCCGCCAACAAGCGCAAGCTCGACATCATCGTCATCGGTACGGGTCTGGGTGGTGGCGCCGCCGCCGCTTCGCTCGGCGAGCTGGGCTACAACGTCAAGGTATTCTGCATTCAGGACTCGCCCCGTCGTGCCCACTCGATTGCCGCTCAGGGCGGTATCAACGCAGCCAAGAACTACCAGAACGACAACGACTCGGTTTATCGCCTCTTCTACGATACGATCAAGGGTGGTGACTACCGTGCCCGTGAGGCCAACGTATATCGTCTGGCCGAGGTCTCGAACCTCATCATCGACCAGTGCGTAGCACAGGGTGTACCTTTTGCCCGTGAGTACGGCGGTCTGCTGGCCAACCGTTCGTTCGGTGGTGCCCAGGTATCGCGTACCTTCTATGCCCGTGGTCAGACGGGTCAGCAGCTGCTGCTGGGTGCCTACGCTGCCCTGAATAAGGAGATCGCCGCAGGCTCGGTGAAGAGCTACCCCCGCCACGAGATGCTCGACATCGTTGTGGAGAACGGTGAGGCGCGCGGTATCATTGCCCGCAACCTCGTTACGGGTGAGATTGAGCGCCACGGTGCTCACGCCGTAGTTTTGGCTTCGGGTGGTTACGGTAACGTATTCTTCCTCTCGACCAACGCAATGGGCTCGAACGGCTCGGCCGCTTTCCAGTGCTACCGCAAGGGTGCCGGCTTTGCCAACCCCTGCTTCACGCAGATTCACCCCACCTGTATCCCCGTTCACGGTACGCAGCAGTC